>WOUQ01000012.1 GCA_009772925.1 bacterium | reverse complement strand
AGGCTAAATTGAAAGTCGTCTTCTCATTGGTCTCGGTTACCACCAATGTGAGGCAACGTATCTGACCTCCGGTTACCTTTTATTATGAGTCAACGCGGCTGGCGGGCGCGGGTCCATAGCCAGAGGCCGGCCAGGATCATGGGCAGGGACAGCCACTGGCCCATGCTGACCACGTCGGAATGGCCGAAGATGCCGGGGTCCGGGTCGCGGAAATACTCGGCGAGGAAGCGGAAGCCGCCGTAGCCAACCAGGAACAGGCCCGAGGCGGCGCCCACGGGACGCGGCGCGCGGGTGTACAGCCAGAGGATGACGAACAGCAGCAGGCCCTCCAGCCCGGCCTGGTAGAGCTGGGAAGGATGGCGCGGCAGGGCGTCGACCTGGGGGAAGACCATGGCCCAGGGCAGGGTGGGGTCGGCCGGGCGGCCCCACAGTTCGCCGTTGATGAAGTTGCCGATGCGCCCGAGCATGAGGCCCAGGGGAATCAGGGGGGCGACGAAATCGCCCACTTCCAGAAACGACCGGCCAGTCTTGCGCGCATGCCAGGCCAGCGCCAGCAGCACGCCGAGGAGGCCGCCGTGGAAGGACATGCCACCCCTCCAGACCGCCAGGATTTCGGCGGGATTGGCCAGGTAATAGGCAGGATCGTAGAACAGCACCTGGCCGAGGCGGCCGCCCACGACCACGCCAATGACGCCCCAGAACAGGAGATCGTCCAGTTCGGCGGCTTTCCAGCCCCGCTCCGGATAAGCGCGCGCGCGCCAGCGCCCGAGCAGGATGAAGGCGGCGAAGGCCAGCACGTACATCAACCCATACCAGCGCACGGCGAGGGGGCCGAGGGCGACGGCGATGGGATCGAACTGGGGATGGACGAGCATAACGGCATGCCTGGGATAAAATGCCCTGGATTATAGCCAGCAGAGGTTTTCCCCCATGCCCCAGTACCGCTCCCGCACCACCACCCACGGTCGCAACATGGCCGGCGCCCGCGCCCTGTGGCGGGCCACCGGCATGAAGGATGGCGATTTCGACAAGCCCATCATCGCCGTGGCCAATTCCTTCACCCAGTTCGTGCCCGGCCACGTGCACCTGAAGGACCTGGGCCAACTGGTGGCGCGCGAGATCGAGGCGGCTGGCGGCGTGGCCAAGGAATTCAACACCATCGCCGTCGACGACGGCATCGCCATGGGCCACGGCGGCATGCTGTACTCACTGCCCAGCCGCGAGATCATTGCCGATTCCGTGGAATACATGGTGAACGCCCACTGCGCGGACGCGCTGGTGTGCATCTCCAACTGCGACAAGATCACCCCCGGCATGCTGATGGCCGCCCTGCGCCTCAACATCCCGGCCGTGTTCGTGTCCGGCGGGCCGATGGAAGCGGGCAAGGTCGTCTGGAACAACAAGACCATCAAACTGGACCTGGTCGACGCCATGGTGCAGGCCGCCGACAGCAAGTGTTCCGACGAGGAAGTGGAAGCCGTCGAGCGCTCCGCCTGCCCCACCTGCGGTTCCTGCTCGGGCATGTTCACCGCCAATTCCATGAACTGCCTGACCGAGGCCCTGGGCCTCGCCCTGCCCGGCAACGGCTCGCTGCTGGCCACCCACGCCGACCGCAAGGCCCTGTTCCTGCGCGCCGGGCGGTTGGCCGTGGAGCTGGCGAAGCGCTATTACGAGGGCGACGACGCCTCCGTGCTGCCCCGCGCCATCGCCAATTTCCAGGCCTTCGAGAACGCCATGTGCCTGGATATCGCCATGGGCGGCTCCACCAACACCGTGCTGCACCTGCTGGCGGCGGCGCGCGAGGCGGGCGTGGATTTCACCATGGCGGACATCGACCGGCTCTCGCGCAAGGTGCCCAACCTGGCCAAGGTGGCGCCTTCCACCCAGCTCTACCACATGGAGGACGTGCACCGGGCCGGTGGCGTCATGGCCATCCTGGGCGAACTCGACCGGGCTGGGCTCATCCACCGCGAATGCCACACGGTGCACAGCAAGACCCTGGGCGGGGCCCTGCAGGTGTGGGACGTGATGCAGGCGCACGACGTGTCGGTGTTCGAGTTCTACAAGGCGGCGCCGGGCGGCGTGCCCACCCAGGTGGCGTTCAGCCAGGAACGGCGTTATCTGGAACTGGACCTGGACCGGGGCGCCGGCTGCATCCGCGACAAGGCCCACGCCTATTCCCAGGACGGCGGCCTGGCCGTGCTCTACGGCAACCTGGCCGAGGACGGCTGCATCGTCAAGACCGCCGGCATCGACGAGAGCATGTTCGAGGTGGAGCAACTGCGCTACACCACCAGCGTGCCCACCTCCACCCTGCGCGTATTCCGCGGCCCCGCCCGCATCTTCGAGAGCCAGGACGCGGCGGTGGAAGCCATCCTGGCCGACCGCATACAGGCCGGCGACGTGGTGGTGATCCGCTACGAAGGGCCGCGCGGCGGCCCCGGCATGCAGGAGATGCTCTATCCCACCAGCTACCTGAAATCCAAGGGCCTGGGCAAGTCCTGCGCCCTCATCACCGACGGCCGTTTCTCCGGCGGCACCTCCGGCCTGTCCATCGGCCACGTCTCGCCGGAAGCGGCGGAGGGCGGCGCCATCGGCCTGGTGCAGGAGGGCGACGTCATCGAAATCGACATCCCGAACCGGCGCATCCACCTGGACGTGCCCGAGGCCGAACTGGCCCGCCGCCGCGCCGCCATGGACGCCCGCGGCGCCGAGGCCTGGAAGCCGGTCAAGCGCGATCGTGCCGTCTCCGCCGCCCTGCGCGCGTATGCCGCCATGACCACCTCCGCCGCCAACGGCGCGGTGCGCGATGTGTCGCAGGTGGAAAGGAAGGGCTGACCGCGGCATTGCATCGCGCACAGGGGGTGACCCACGGGGCCCCCTCCCGTCGTACATCCGCGTCCCCAACCCATGCCTTCCCCAAACCCGGACCATCCCGACACCGCCGAAGATTCCCCGGCAGACCGCCCGCGCTTCGTCAACTGGCTCGGCTTCCTGCTGGTCGGCATGCTGGTCAACGGGCTGTTCGTCTGGGGCATGTGGGGCGTCGCCGCCGACCCGGCCGCCGGCCCCTGGGTCAAGACCCTGAGCTGGCTGCCCTTCAACTTCATCGCCACGATGTTCTACCTCGTCTGCTATCTGAAGCTCACCGCTCCGCTCTTCAGGCTGCCGGCCCTGGCCATGATCGCCGCCAACTGGATCGTTTTCTTCGCCGCGTGATGCGGATTTCCTTCCTTTCCACTCCCCGGGAGACCCTGGCATGACCCTCGCCGACCTCAACACCCGCTTCGGCATCGCCGACCAACTCAAATTCATCGAAGGCCCCGGCGGCCTCACCTTTGCCGAGATCGACAACGCCCAGGGCACCGCCTATGTCTGCCTGCAAGGCGCCCATGTCACCACCTTCCGGCCCAAGGATCAGGCCGAGCCGGTGGTCTGGCTGTCCGACTACGCCAAGTTCGCGCCGGGCAAGTCCATCCGCGGCGGCGCCCCGGTGTGCTGGCCCTGGTTCGGCCCGCACGCCACGCAAAGCGGTTTCCCCGGCCACGGCTTCGCCCGTACCGTGATGTGGCAGGTCACCGCCAGCGCCTCGCTTGATTCTGGCGAAACCAGGCTGACCCTGATGCTCATGCCCAACGAGCAGACCCATGCCCAGTGGCCGCACGCCACCCGCCTGGAACTCACCGTCACCGTCGGCAACCGCCTCAGGCTGGACCTGGTCACCACCAACCTGGACACGGAAGCGGTCAGCATCGGCGAGGCCTTGCACACCTATTTGCACATCGGTGACATCGCCGACATCCAGGTCACCGGCCTGGAAAACACTGGCTATCTCGACAAGGTGGCCGGCTCTACCCGCCATACCCAGGCCGGCCCGGTGACCTTCAGCGGCGAAGTGGATCGCGTCTACGTGGACACCGAAGCCCCCTGCGAGATCGTCGATGCCCGCCTCAAGCGCCGCATCGTCATCGCCAAATCCGGCAGCCGCTCCACCGTGGTGTGGACACCCTGGGCCGAGAAGGCCGACAAGATGGGCGACTTCGGTCCGGACGGCTGGCGGCGCATGGTCTGCGTGGAATCCGCCAACGCCCTGGAGAACGCCGTCTCCATCCCGGCCGGGGAAAGCCACTGCATGAGCGTGACGTACGGCGCCGCGCCGTTGTGAAGCCATTTGCCCGCGGGCAAGGCCACGCGGGCGGCTTCGGGGTACAATGCGCGCCCTCAATTCCTTGATTTGACAGCGGAATGCAGCTTTTTGCCTGCGGCGTGAACCACCACACCGCTCCCGTCTCCATCCGGGAGCGGGTGGCCTTTCCGCCCGACATCCTGCCCAGGGCCCTGCTCGACGTGACCGGCGCCCGCCGCATCGCGCGCGAGGCGGCGATCCTGTCCACCTGCAACCGCACCGAGATCTACTGCAACACCCAGGAACCCGAGGGGGTTGCCGAGTGGCTGGCGAATTTCCACGGCCTGCCGCCCCGGGATGTGAAGCCCTACCTCTACCTGCTGCCGCATCAGCAGGCCGCCAACCACGCCTTCCGCGTCGCCTCCGGCCTGGATTCCATGGTGCTGGGAGAAACCCAGATCCTGGGCCAGATGAAGCAGGCGGCGGAGAAAGCCCACGACACCGGCACCCTCGGCCTGCTGCTCAACAAGCTGTTCCAGCGCACCTTTTCGGTGGCCAAGGAAGTGCGCACCGCCACCGAGATCGGCGCCAGCACGGTGTCAATGTCCGCCGCCGCGGTCACCCTGGCGGAACGCATCTTCCCCTCGATTGCCGACCAGGCCGTGCTGTTCATCGGCGCCGGCGAAATGGTGGAACTGGTGGCCACCCACTTCGCCGCCCGCAACCCCCGTCGCCTGATGGTGGTGAACCGCACCATCGAACGTGCGCGCGATCTGGCCAGCAAGTTCGGCGGCGAATCGGCGGCCCTGACCAACCTGCCGGACCTGCTGCCCGATTTCGACATCCTCGTCACCTCCACCGCCAGCCCCCTGCCCATCGTCGGCCTGGGCCTGGTGGAACGTGCGGTCAAGGCGCGCAAACACCGGCCCATATTCATGGTCGACCTGGCCGTGCCGCGCGACATCGAAACCGAGGTGGGCGAGCTGGATGACGTATTTCTTTACACCGTCGACGACCTCGGCGAAGTGGTGCGCGCCGGCCAGGACAACCGCGCCTCGGCGGTGACCCAGGCGGAGGCCATCATCGCCGCCCGCGTGCACGAGTTCATGCACTGGATTGACACCCGCCAGGCAGTGCCGGTGATCCGTTCCTTGCGCGACCACGGCGAGCGCCTGCGCCGCCACGAACTGGAAAAGGCGCACAAGTCCCTGCAGAAGGGCGACGACCCGCAGGCCGTGCTGGAAGCCCTCAGCCGCGGCCTGCTCAACAAGCTGCTGCACGACCCCAGCCACGCCCTCAATTCCGCCAGAGAAAGCGAGCGGGAAGAACTGGCCCGGCTGGTGTCCCGCCTCTACAACCTGCACAACGAGTAGGAGCGGCCTTGGCCGCGATTGCACGGTGGATCGCGGCCAAGGCCGCTCCTACAACATTCCCATGAAACCCAGCCTGCAAGCGAAACTCGAACATCTCGCCCTGCGCCGCGAGGAGCTCGATCGCCTGTTGGCCGACGAGCGCGCCACGGCGGACCTCGCCCAGTACCGCAAGCTCAACCAGGAACACGCAGATATCACCCCGGTGGTGGAGCACTACCTGGCCTGGCAGCAGGCCCGCGCTGATCTGGCCACCGCCGAAAGCCTGCTGTCCGATCCGGACATGAAGGATTTCGCCCAGGAGGAAATCGAGGCGGCGCAGGCCCGCCTCGCCGAACTGGACGAGCAACTGCAAGTCCTGCTGCTGCCCAGGGACCCCAACGACGCGCGCAACATTTTCCTGGAAATCCGCGCCGGCACCGGCGGCAACGAATCCGCCCTGTTCGCCGGCGACCTGTTCCGCATGTACGCGCGCTACGCCGAGCGCCAGGGCTGGAAGGTGGAAGTGGTTTCGGAAAGCGAAGGCGAGGTGGGCGGCTACAAGGAGGTCATCGCCCGCATCGTAGGCACTGGCGCTTATTCCAAACTCAAGTTCGAATCCGGCGGCCACCGCGTCCAGCGTGTGCCGGAGACCGAGGCCCAGGGCCGCATCCACACCTCCGCCTGCACCGTCGCGGTGATGCCGGAAGCGGCCGAGGCCGGCGAGATCGACATCCACCCCGCCGACCTGCGCATCGACACCTTCCGCGCCAGCGGCGCCGGCGGCCAGCACATCAACAAGACCGACTCGGCCGTGCGCATCACCCACCTGCCCAGCGGCCTGGTGGTGGAATGCCAGGACGACCGCTCACAGCACCGCAACAAGGCCCAGGCCCTGTCGGTCTTGGCGGCCCGCCTGAAGGACCAGCGCGACCGGGAAGCCCAGGCGAAGGATGCCAGCACGCGCAAGAGCCTGATCGGCACCGGCGACCGCTCCGACCGCATCCGCACCTACAACTTCCCGCAGGGCCGGGTCACCGACCACCGCATCAACCTGACGCTGTACAAGCTGAGCTTCGTCATGGAAGGCGAGCTGGACGAACTGATCCAGGCCCTCACCGCCGAGCACCAGGCCGAACTGCTCGCCGCCCTGGCCGGGGAAGAGTGAACGGATGAGGCGCGAGGCCGACGTTCTCCCCTCCCCCCCGGGGGGAGGGGCCGGGGGAGAGGGCCGGCCGGGCACGGCTCCCCGCGTCGCCGACCTGATGCGCGAAGCCGCCGCGCGCCTGCAAGCCGCGCTCGGCCTCGAACGCCGCGAAGCCCGCCTGGAAGCGCAAATCCTCATCGCCCGCGGCCTCGGCGTCGAACGCTCCTGGCTCATCGCCCACGACCGCGACACGCTCAGCCCGGCCCAGACCGTGGCCATCGAAGCCCTGCTCGCCCGCCGCGCCGGCGGCGAGCCGGTCGCCTACATCCTGGGCGAGCGCGAGTTCTACGGCCGCGTCTTCCGCGTCACGCCCGACGTGCTCATTCCCCGCCCGGAAACCGAATTGCTGGTGGAAGCCGCCCTGGACCGCCTGCCGCCGGAGCGCCCCGCGCGCGTCCTCGACCTCGGCACCGGCAGCGGCTGCATCGCCATCAGCCTGGCGCTGGAACGACCGCGGGCTGAAGTCAGCGCCCTCGACGCCTCCGCCCAAGCCCTCGCCGTGGCGCGGGATAACGCACGCCGCCTCGGCGCGGACCAGATCACCTGGATCTTGAGCGACTGGTATGCCGATCTGAGTGTAAAAAATTTCGACATGATCGTCGGGAATCCGCCCTACATCACTTCAGGAAACGAGCACCTGCGGCGAGGAGACCTGCTAGGTGAACCTGTCGGCGCCCTTGTTTCCGGATATGACGGCCTGGACGCGATTCGCGCCATCATCGTCGGGGCTCCTGCCCGCCTGGTCCAAGGCGGCTGGCTATTGATCGAGCACGGCTTTGACCAAAAGGATTCTTGTCAGACACTCCTGCGTCAAGCCGGATTCACCCGTGTTACAGCGTTGACCGACCTGTCTGGGGTTGAACGCCTGAGTATTGGCCGGTTCAGCGGCCTGGGTGCTGAACCCTAGTCCGAGTGTCGAAATTCTTTACATTGTTCGGGTAAATCGCTACTAAGCTGTGTTGCCAACCTCCGGAGGGCGCGGAATTATTGGGGTTTGCGATCATGGCACATGGCTTGCTAGTATCCAGACAAGCCATCGTGGAGCACGAGCATGAACAAGCAACAACACCCTCAACCGGATCTCCCCAGGGACGTTCAGCAGAACTCCCCCACCGTGGATCAATCCCGCCGCTCGTTTGGCAAAGCCGGACTCGCCGCCCCGGTGGTTCTGGCCACCCTGGCCAGCCGGCCGGTGCTGGGTGCGACCTGCCTGACCCCCTCCGCTGCAGGATCGGGTAACCATAGCCAGCACAACCCCATTACAACCGGATGCTCCCCACAAACCCCGCAGTGGTGGATTGACAATGCCCCCAAAAACAACGGTGGCCAAGTGCAGCAAAATCAAGCTTGGCCTGGCACCGGGAACCCAGGCATTAAACCTAGCGACCCGTTCCATCCGCTTTTTACGGCAGGTCCATTCCTCAACATGGCCAAGGGCAACAATCAGTCCTACAGCTTGTGGGAAGTCCTGAATGGCTTAACACCAAATGCACCATTTCCTGGTCCAGCAGATCTTGCCAAGTGGTTCGTCGCGGGCCTACTCAATGCGGCTTCTGGAAAGTACGGAGGTGTCATCCAGGCCATTGGCCCCGACCCCAGTGTCCGCGGCATCGAGGACGAATTCGCACGCAACGGTTTCTTCGCGCCCACGGCAGGCAAGAAATGGTACGCGGACACCATCAAAGCCTACCTGAACGATCCTGGCTCCGTCTTCTGAGCCCTTGTCGCAGCCCCTGATGCAGATCCGTTGCTGGGACGATCAGTGCGTCGTCCATGCCCTTCGCTCGGGCGACACCCACTTGGTCAATGGCCTGGCCGCGCAGGTCCTCTTGGCGGCTACGGAGGGCAGTTGGGATCTGGAGCGCATGGCCGTTTCCATCGCTCGCCAAGTCGGCGTCAAGGCTGATCAGGCGTTTCTGGCACACCTGCATGCGGTCGTGGGCGAACTGCAGACCAAGGGCCTGTTGAGCCGTACTTGCTTCTCTCCCAACTGACCCCCGCTGACTTGCACGACCGGCTCCGCGAGGGTGGACTGCGGTTGCGCATGGGCGAGTTCACCGTCAACCTACGCACCGGCCTGCCAAGCGTGATGGACGGCATATCGCTCATGTACGGCAATTTTCCCCTGGGCGAGGAAAACGGTTTCGCTGACTTTCATGTGACCGTGGCTTCGCCAGGAGGCTTACGGCGCTGGTTGCGGCCCCAGGTGCTGTTCTCCCATGATGGCCACATCCCCTTCAAGCCCCTGCCCGTGCAACACGGCTATGCCCTGCTGGAATGGGGGCTGAACTGGTGCATCTCCAGCCACTGTCACCAGTACCTGACCATCCATGCGGGGGTCATCGAGCGGAACGGCCACGCGGCCATCCTGCCCGCCCCGCCGGGCTCCGGAAAAAGCACCCTCTGCGCGGCGCTGGTGCAGCGGGGCTGGCGCCTGCTGTCGGACGAACTGGCGCTGGTTTCACGTCGCAGCGGCTTGCTCATGCCCATCGCCCGGCCTGTCAACCTGAAGAACCAGTCCATCGACATCATCCGCGCCTTTGAGCCCGGGGCGGTGATCGGAGAGCCGGCCACGGAGACCAGCAAGGGCACCGTCGCCCACTTGCGTGCCCCGGACAACAGTGTCAGGCGGGCGCATGAACCGGCCCCGCCTGCCTGGGTGATCTTCCCCAGATACGAGGCGGGCGCCTCGCCTCGCCTTGTCACCATGCCAAAGGGCGAGGCCTTCATGCAGCTCGCGGACAGCGCCTTCAATTACAGCGCCTTGGGCGAGGAAGGCTTTCGCGTCCTGGCCGACACCATTGACCGGTGCGAATGTTTCAGCTTCGCATACAGCCGCTTGGACGACGCCGTGGAGACCTTCTCCAGGCTGGCGCCGCCAACCTCCGCCGCAAGCTAGGCCTTCCCCCAAGTTAGAATCCGCGGCATCTTGCCGTTAGGACCATCATGCTGGCGCGCGATTCATTGTTGGCGGGCATCCTCCGCAATCCCCAGAAGCTCGGAGGCCTGAGCCTTTCCCAGTGGGACATCCTGATACCACAGGCCAGGCGAGCGGGCCTGGTCGCCCGACTGGCTTGGCTGGCAGAGGCGCAAGGCCTCAGCGTCTCGGGGAGACCGGGCGAGTATCTGGAAGGCGCCCGCATCGTCGCGAACCGGCAAAACCAGGCAGTCCGCTTCGAGGTGGATAGGATCCAAGCCGCCTTCGAAGGGAGCGATATCCCCGTGGTGCTCCTCAAGGGCGCCGCCTATGTCATGTCCGAGCTGCCCTGCTCACTCGGCCGGACCTTCTCGGACATCGACCTACTCGTCCCCGCGGCACACTTGGCCACTGCCGAAAAGATCCTGAATTTCCACGGTTGGGCGGGAGGGCATCACACGCCTTACGACCACCGCTATTACCGCAAGTGGATGCACGAGATTCCGCCGTTGCAGCATATCCGGCGCATGACGGTCATAGACCTCCACCATGCCATCCTACCCCTCACCGCCCGCATCAAGAGCCAGCCAGAACTCTTGTTCGCCAAGGCTATAGCCCTGGACGGATACCCGAACCTTTACGTCCTGGCCCCGACCGACATGCTGCTGCATAGCGCAACACACTTGTTCACCGAGGGGGAATACAACCACAGCCTGAGAGATCTGGCCGATCTGGATGCCCTGTTGCGATTATTCCCGGCGCGGGAGTCGGGCTTCTGGGCGGAGCTGGAAGAGCGGGCAGCTGAGCTCAACCTGACCCGACCGCTCTACTACGCCCTGCGCTACTGCAACGCCATCCTGGATACCCCTGTCCCTGCCGGTCCCTGGAAGACATGGGGCCCCGCCTTGCCGGCGTTCATGGATGCCATGTTCGGCCGCGCCCTGGCCCCCCAGCACGCCAGCTGTGCCGACACATGGTCTGAAATGGGCCGTTGGCTTCTCTACGTCCGCGGCCACTGGCTGCGCATGCCCCTCCACCTGCTTATCCCCCACCTGTTCTACAAGGCCTTTCTTGCGGAACGCAATGAGGAGGCGTCCAAGAAAGAAAACGGGGCCTAAGCCCCGTTCTTGGTGAGAGCGCCGCCCTTCAGCCGTCGTGGTACCCCTCTACCACTTCCACTTCCTTCTTCGACCCCAGAATCACCGGCACGCGCTGGTGCAGGCCTTCCGGCTGGATGTCGAGAATCCGCTCATAGCCGGTCGATGACGCCCCGCCCGCCTGCTCGACGATGAAGCTCATCGGGTTGGCCTCGTACATCAGGCGCAGCTTGCCGGCCTTGCCGGGGTCCTTGGTGTCGCGCGGGCACATGAAGATGCCGCCGCGCGTGAGGATGCGGTGTACCTCGGCGACCCCTTGCCTCCATACATCTCGCACGATATCGTGTATTCCGTAATACAAACATACGGAGTCCAACATGGCCTTGTCCCTGCGACTGGATCCTCTGGTCGAAGCGCGTATCGAACAGGAAGCGCATCGGCTTGGCATCAGCAAAAGCGATTTCGTGCGCGACGCGATCGAGCGCGTACTGGGCATGAAAAACCCTTACGACTTGCTGCGAGAGGCGCGCAGCGGAACACCGATGGGAGCGGTCGATACCTCGGAGGCGACCGGAGACAGGTTCAAGGCCAGACTGCGTGCGCAACGTTCTGCTTGACGCCGGCCCGCTGCTGGCCCTGTTCGCCCCGGATGACAAGCACCATGCCCGCTTTGACGGGCTTTTACGTGATCTGGGCGAGCACGGCTTACGGCTGCTGACCACCTGGCCGTGCGTGGTGGAGGCCGCCTATCTGCTGGACCCGCCACAGCGATTTGAAATGCTGCGCTGGATAGAATTGGGCGGCGTCCAGGTGTACCCCTTCGATCCCCATCACCTGGGTGACATCATCGAATGGATGACGCGTTACACCGAGCCGGGCAAGCGGGAAATGGACCTGGCGGATGCCAGCCTGTATTGGCTAGCCGTGGAAACCGGCATCCTGGAAATCATGACCGTGGACGTCGCCGATTTCTCCCGCTACCGCCTGCCGGATGGAGCCGGTTTCACGCTGTTGTAGGTCGCGCCCGCCGAAGTCAGTGCTGTCCGTGGTACCCCACCACCACCTCCACCTCGTTCTTCGAGCCCAGGATCACCGGCACCCTCTGGTGCAATCCCTCCGGCGCGATATCCAGGATGCGCTCGTAGCCGGTCGATGAGGCGCCACCCGCCTGCTCGACAATGAAACTCATCGGGTTGGCTTCGTACATCAGGCGCAGCTTGCCGGGTTTGCCCGGGTCCTTGGTGTCGCGCGGATACATGAAGATGCCGCCGCGGGTAAGGATGCGGTGCACCTCGGCCACCATGGAGGCGACCCAGCGCATGTTGAAGTCGCGGCCGCGCGGGCCTTCCTTGCCTTGCAGGCATTCCTCCACGTAACGCTGCACCGGCGGTTCCCAGAAGCGCTGGTTGGAGGCATTGATGGCGAATTCCTTGGTGTCGGCGGGAATCTTCATGTCCGGATGGGTGAGGATGAACTCGCCCACTTCCCGGTCCAGGGTGAAGCCGTTGACGCCGTGACCCATGGTCAGCACCAGCATGGTGGAGGAACCGTACAGCGCATAGCCGGCACAGACCTGCCTGACGCCGGGCTGCAGGAAGTCGGTCTCGGCGGCGGCGCGGTTGGGCACCGGCGCGCGCAGGATGGAGAAAATGGTGCCGACCGAGATGTTGATGTCGACGTTGCTGGAACCGTCCAGCGGGTCGAACACCAGCAGGTACTTGCCCAAGGGATAGCGGTGGGGGATGGGGTAGACCTCGTCCATCTCCTCCGAGGCCATGCCCGCCAGGTGGCCGGCCCACTCGTTGGTGCGGATCATGATGTCGTTGGTGATCACGTCCAGCTTCTTCTGCGTCTCGCCCTGCACGTTCTGGCTGTCCAGCGCGCCCATCACGCCCACCAGGGCACCCTTGTTGACGGTGTTGGAGATGACCTTGATGGCGGTGACCAGGTCGTTCAGCAGGGCGGTGAAATCGCCGGTGGCGCCTGCGATGTGGCGTTGTTCCTCGATGATGAACTGGGTGAGCGTGGTGCCGGTGTGCATGGCGGTTCCTCGGATGAATATTAGAAAACGCTGATTTTATTCGATCAGCCCTGTAAACGTGAAAGTCGCGTAGCGACTTCTCGAAGCTCCCCTCGCCCGCAAGCGGGAGAGGGGTTGGGGGTGAGGGTAACGGCCATGCCTTCTCAAGGACATGGCCGTTATCCCAGCATAAGTCGGGTTACTGACTCGTCAGTTGATCGGAACGGGTGAACGACCAGCTGCGGGTAATGCCGAGGATGTCCACCTTCTTGCGCATGGCTTCCGGGAAACGGGCGTAGGGGGCGGCCATCTCGACGATGTTGATGGCGGCCTGGTCGAGAATCTTCGAGCCGGAGGAACGCTCGATCTGGACGGACTCCAGGCTGCCGTCGTCGTGGATGTTGACGGTCAGCACCAGGGTGCCGTACAGGCGGTTGCGCTTGGCTGCCTCGGGATAGTTCATGTTGCCCACCCGCTCCACCTTCAGCCGCCAGTCTTCGACGTACTGCGCGAAGGTGAATTCCTGCGCGCGGGCACCGACGAACATGCGGCGGGGGCGCTTCTGGTACTCGTCCGTGTTCTGGTCGATGCGCGCCTGCAGCTTGGCCATTTCCAGGCTGCGCGCCACCAGGTCGGCGGGCGCCGGCACCGGCGAGGGCGGACGCGGATCCGGCGCGGCCACCGGCTGTTGCGCGGGCGTGGCGTAATCCGACTTGAGCTGCTGCAGCATGGCCTGGGTCTGCCGTTCCAGGGCCTGCACGCGCGTGTTGAACTCCGCCTCGGCGCTCATCTTCTGCTCCCGCTCCGAGGCGGGCAGCGGCGATTTCGCCTGGCGATCCTCGTCGACGTTGCCGCCACCGTCCAGGTTGTATTGCGCCAGCACGTCGGCCTTGAGCGGCTTCGCCTCGGTCCTGGCGTTGACCAGGACCACCTCCAGGGGCAGCCCGGCAGGTTCGAACAGCTTGGGGTTGGCGGCCTTGAACTGGATGCCGAAGATGAACAGCACGTGCAGGATGGCCGAGACCAGGATGGCCTTGGTGAAACGGTCGTCCCAGTCCGCCGAGCTCAGCGGCACGTAGGGGTCGGCGGCGAAGGCCTGCCTCAGGCGCTCAGCGGTGCCAGATAGCGACATGTCAGATCGATGTCCAGCAGGTCGATGTTCTCCAGCGCGACGCGCACCCGGTCACCAGGGTTCAGCGTGGGCGCGCCGGTGAGCCTGGCGACCAGCGGCAGCTTGTCGAAGCGGATGAGATTCTCGCGCCAGACAGTGGCGTCGGCCTCCGCCACCCGCTCCTGCAGCAGCCAGCGCAGGCACCAGTAGCGCTCCATGCCGCGCTGGAATTCGGCGTAGGCATCGTAGGCCAGCTCGAAATCGCGCACCGCGGCGAACAGCATGGCGTCGTTGCCGGCATGCGGTGGCGCCTCGCCGCGCGCGACGGCGAGGATCTGGCGCTGGTTGAGCAGGTCCACGTAGCGGCGCAGGGGCGAAGTGCTCCAGGCGTAATGCGACACGCCCAGGCCCTCGTGCGGCGCCGGTTTCAGCGTCATGCGCACCTTGCCGGCGGTCTGCGCGCGATACACGCCGGCCACGCCCTGCTGCGCCAGCATTTCGCCCCAGCGGCTGTTGGCCAGGATCATCAGTTCCGACACCAGCTTGTCGATGGGATTTCCGCGCACGCGGGTGAGGATCTCCACCCGCTCGTCCTCCACCTTGAAGACGTAGTCGTTGCGCTGCACCTGGTCGGCCTTGCCGCGCCCGGCCTCGAGGGCGCGGGCGAAGCCGAACAGCCATTCCAGTTCGCGGCGGAACGGATAGTCCGGCCCGCCGGCGCCGATGCTGGCTTCGTTGAACAGGGGCTCGAGGGTTTCGTGGCGCAGGTTGGCGGCGATACGTACCACGTCGGCCTGGGTGGTCAGGCTGAGGATGGCATGGTCCGGCGCCACCTCGGCGTACAGCGACAGCGTCGGGCACTCGCGGTTTTCCGCGAGGGTGTATTGGGCGATCAGGCCCTCCGGCAGCATGGTGATCTTGTCGCCGGGCATGTACACCGTCGACAGGCGCGTGGCCGCCACCCGGTCTAGCTCGGAGCCGGGAGCGATGCCCAGGGCCGGCGCGGCGATGTGGATGCCGACGCGGGCGCCGCCATCGGGCCGGAAGATGACCGAGAAGGCGTCGTCGATCTCGGTGGTGGCCGCGTCGTCGATGCTGAAGGCCGGCGCGTCCCCCGCCGGCAGCGCGGGCGGCGGCGGCGGCGGCGCCAGTTCGGCGAAGCCGGCGCCGCGCGGGAAGTGGCTGAGCAGGAAGGCCTGCAGGTGGAATTCATGGCTGCTGGGAATCGCGCCGCAGCGGTCCAGCAGGCGCGCGGCCGACAGCCCGCTGGCCGCGCAGGCGTCGGCCAGCGCCTTGTATTCGAGGCTGTTCTTGTCCGGCTTGTGCGCCAGCTCGAACACCTTGCCACGCAGGGCCTCGGGCAAGCGGCCGGCGACCAGTTCGGCGGTCCACTCGGCGCGCAGGGCGGCTTCGCGCGCCTTGCGCTCGACCGCCGCCTTGGCCGCCGCCAGCACGTCCGCCGGCGCCGCGCGGTAGCGGCCCTTGCCCTTGCGGTGGAAGAAGATGGGGGCGCCGTGCAGGGCCAGCAGGATGGCGGTCGACTCGGGCGCCGTGGGGGCGCGGCCGTGGTACTCGCGCGCCAGCTCGTCGAAGGCGAACTCGGCCTCGCCGGCGACTTCCCAGAGGAAGTCCAGGTCGATCCCCTCGCGGCCGGCGCGCGCCTGCTCCATGACCTCCCCCGGCGCCGGCGCGGCGTAGCGCAGCAGCACGTGCGCCGCCTTGACCTTGGCGCGCTTGCCGTGCTGGGACTCCACCTGCAGCGAGGCGTCGTTGTCGGCCAGGATGGTGCCGGCCTTGATGTCGCCGTCTTCCTCGTACAGTAGATACATGGTCAGAACGCCAGGATGGCCGGCAGGCAGTCGGCAAAGCGGGTGAAACCGTGGTCGCCGCCGGGAAAGATTTCCTGGCGGGCGCCGGCGTAGTAGGCCTGCGCCTCGCGGTAGTCGAGCACCTCGTCGCCGGTTTCCGCCAGCAGCAGGTAGCGTTCGGGGCGGCTGATGGCCGGCACGCGCAGGGAGTCGAGTTCGGCGGCGTGTTGCGCGCTGAAGGTGTATTCCTCGCCGCTGTGCCAGTTGCGCTGGGTCTGCCCGACGTAGGCGGCGAGTTTGGCGTCGCAGGCCACGCAGGGATTGATGAGCACCGCCTTGAGGCCATGCCGCTCCGCCAGCCAGGTGGCGTAGAAGCCGCCGAGGGAGCTGCCGATCAGCTTGGCGGGACCGCGACTGGCGGCGATCACGTCCTCCAGCAGGCGGATGGCCGCGGCCGGGCGGTGCGGCAGATCGGGACAGGCGTAGGCCTCGGCCAGTCCCCGATCGGCCATCCAGGCGGCCATTTCGCCGGCCTTGCCGGAACGGGAGGAGCTATTGAAGCCATGGATGTAGAGGAGCATGGGAGGCGAACGCGCGGACGGAAGCGTCCATTTTACCGGGCATCCGCCGGCCGCACCCGCGCCAGCCAGACCGCCAGTTCGTCCAGCAGGCGGCCGCTGGCCGCGCCCAGCGCCACCGCCGCCCCGGCCGCGTCGTAACTGGCGGCGGGCGCCTCGGCGCGGAACAGTTCGCGGGCGAGCAGGCGGCCATCCTCGCGCCGCACCAGCTCGGCCTCGAGGGCGACGCGGGCGACACCGGGGGGATGGACGGCATCGTGGAAAAACTCGCGCAGGCGGGTATTCAACTGGTATTCCGCGCGCACCCCGGCGCCCAGCGGCACCACCGCCGCGAACGGTCCGGTGTCGTTGAGGCGCTGGCGCAGCCGCGCGTTCAGGCTGCGCGACGGCGCGTCGCTCCAGCGCGCATATTGGTAATAGGCCAGGGTGCCCGGCGTCCGGCTGTAGACCAGGCGCACGCTCTGGAACACCCCCGGCGATTCAGTGTCGCGCAACAGCAGCACGCCGCCACGGTCGCCGGTCGGCTGCGCGGTGGCGGCGGCCGGGATCTCCAGCACGAAGTGGCTGACGGGTTGCGGGCGGCCGCCCAGGTTGGCGCAGGCCGACAACAGACCGGCCGCGAGCGCGGCGAGCAGGACGCAACGGTAGGCGCGCATGCCGGATCTCCCTATCGCTCGCCGGGGCCGAGTTCGCCCTTGTTGGGGCCGAACAGGATGCGGCCGGGATCGGCAAAATCGCGGCTGGTGGTCTGCAACGACTCGCCGGCGGCGCGCACAGCCTGGGCGGTGTGCTGGATCTCCTGCAGGCCGAGGTCGGCGCTCAGGCGCAGATCCATGCGCAGGTCGCGCAGGCCGGCATCGAGGCTGCCCAGGGTGGCGCGGGTGGTCTTCAGGGTGGCCTCCGCCTCGCCGGCCAGGCTGTCCAGACGCTGCCCGGCGCGTTGCACGGCCTGGCCGCCCTCGCGTACGACAGGTCCCAGCTCGTCGCCCAGCACCTCCAGCTTCTGCGCGGCGCGGCGCGAGGCCTCCAGGGTGGCGACCAGTTCCGGCGCCAGCGTACCGACATCGCGGCGCAGTTCGCCGGCCAGGCCGGCAAATTCGCCCAGGCTGGTGGCAATCGCTTGCTGGTTTTCATCCGAGAGCAGGCGATTGAGGCGTTCCAGGCTTTCCTGGCCGGACTGGCCCAGCCCTTCGACAGTGCGGGCGAAGCGCGCCATGTCCGGCTCGCCCTCGCCGATCACCGGATATTTCTCGCCGGCCGGCACCGCGCGCAGCGGCGTGCCGCCGTCGCCGGGATTGTTCAGGCTGACCGCCGCCAGGCCGGTGACCAGGTTGCGCGCCACCACCGCCTGAACGCCCTCCAGCACCGGCGTGCGGGCGTCCACCTCGAGCAGCACGCGCACGGTCTTGGCCTGGTTGGGCAGGATGATGTAATCGGCCACCTTGCCCACCTTGATACCCTGCATGCGCACCGGGCTGTTGAGTTGCAGGCCTTCCAGCGACTGGTTCTGGAAATACACCACGTAGCGCCGCACCTCCGGACCCTCGCCGCCGCGCAGCCAATACAGGGCGCCCCCCAGCAGCAGCAGCAGGATCAGCAGGCCGGCGCCGACCAGGGCGTATCTCGCTTCGGATTCCATCTAGCCCCTCTCCTTCACATGGGCGGCGAAATAGGATCGTATCCATTCATGCTCGCCGGCCGCCACCTCGGGCACCGGCCCGTCGGCGACGACCTGGCCGCCGTAGAGCACGATGACGCGGTCCACCATGCCCCACAGCGTGTCCAGGTCGTGCGTGGCGATCAGCGCCGTCAGTCCCAGACTGTCGCACAGTACGCGCAACAGATGGTCGAACTCGCGCGCGCTGATCGGATCCAGGCCGGAGGTCGGTTCGTCGAGGAACAGCAGCTCCGGCTCCATGACCAGGGCGCGAGCCAGGGCGGCACGCTTCTTCATGCCGCCGGACAGCGCGCTGGGCCGCTTGTGCGCCGCCTCCATGGGCAGGCCCACCAGGCGAATCTTCATGGCCACCAGTTCGTCGCGCAAGCGCGCCGGCAGGTCGGTGTGCTCGCGCAGGGGAATGGCCACGTTCTCCGCCACGCTCAGCGAGGAAAACAGGGCGCCTTCCTGGAACAGCACGCCGAAACGGCGCCGCACCTGGTTGAGGCGACTGAGCGGCAGCGACCACAGATCCTCGCCGAACAGGTGCACGCGGCCTTCGTCGGGACGCAAGAGGCCGATGCATTCCCGCAGCAGCACGCTCTTGCCGGTGCCGCTGGCGCCGATCAGGCCGACCACCTGCCCGCGCGGCACCGCGAAGCTGACCCCCCGGTGCAGCCACTCGCCGCCCAGACGGGTGCGCACGCCCTCGGCGCGCAGGACGGCCTCGTTCATCGCGGAATATCCGGGTTGAGCACGGCGAACGCGGCGTTGATGAGGATCACCGCCACCAGGCTCTGCACCACCGTGGCGGTGGTGTAGGCACCGACGCTGCGCGCGTCGCGGGTCACCGCGAAACCGTTGCGGCAGGCGATGAAGGCGATGGCGGCGGCGAACACCGGCGCCTTGTAGAGGCCGAACAGCACGGTGCCGACGGGCAGCACCGCCTTCAGGCGCTCGAAAAAGGTGTGATAGGTGACGTCCAGTTGGCTGGCCGCCACCACCGCGCCGCCGAGAATGCCCATGACATCGCCGACGAAGGTGAGCAGGGGCAGGACGAGGACGATGGCGAACAGGCGCGGCAGCACCAGCACCTGGATGGGAGAGAGGCCCAGGGTGGAGATGGCGTCGATCTCCTCGGTCACTTTCATGGCGCCGATCTGCGCGGTGAAGGCCGCCCCCGAACGGCCTGCGATGAGGATGGCGGTGAGCATCGGCGAGAGCTCGCGCGCCACCGCCAGGCCGATGCCGTCCACCACGAAGATGTTGGCGCCGACCTTCTGCACCTGCACCCCCAGGAGGAAGGCGAACACCACGCCGATGAGGAAGGTCATCAGCATGATGATGGGCAGGGCCGTCAGGCCGACGGCCTGCAGTTGCACGACCAGTTCGCGGTGACGCAGCAGGCGTGGACGCCGCGCCAGGTCCCGCAGCGCCTCGGCGATGCGCCCGAGGAAAGCGGCCTGGCCGAGCATGCGGGTAGCCAGCGCGCGGCCGCGGTGTCTGGCGAAGGCCCGCCAGCGGTAGCGCCGGCGCGGCGGCCGCGGGCGCGCGTCGAGGCGTTCAGCCACCAGGTGGATGAGGGCCATCTGCGCGGGATTGAAATGCTCCAGGCGGACGGCGGACCAAACCACGCCCTGGGCGCGCAGGCGGTTCACCAAAAGCATGACGCCGGCGCTGTCCAGGCGCGTGAGGCCGGCGGCGTCGACGCGCACCTCGCGATCGTGCGGCACGTTCAGATCGGCCAGCAGGTGGTCCACGCGTGGCAGCTGGTCGATGCACCAGGCGCCGCGCAAGCGGAGCTCGCAGCCGGCCTCGGTTGGTATCCGCTCGAGCTCCGGCGCGTCCATGGCGGATTAATACGAAAGTCGCGAAGCGACTTCTCGAAGCTCCCCTCTCCCGCAAGCGGGAGAGGGGCTGGGGGTGAGGGAAACGGACATGATTTTCATGTTCCGGGGCATCTTCTCAAAATCATGTCCGTCAGCCCGCCGCGCCGGCCAGCCGCGCCAGCAGCTTGGAGTGGATGCCGCCGAAGCCGCCGTTGGACATCACCAGCACGTGGTCGCCGGGCCGGCTGGCAGCGACCACCGCCTCCGCCAGGGAATCCAGATCGCCATGCGTGGCGGCCTTGGCACCCAACGGGGCGAGGGCCAGCGCCGCGTCCCAGTCGAGGCCGCCGGTGTAGCAGAACACGCGGTCGGCCTGGGCCAGGCTGGCGGGCAGGGCGTCCTTCATCACCCCCTGCTTCATGGTGTTCGAGCGCGGCTCCAGCACCGCCAGGATGCGCGCCGGCCGCCCCCCGGCATCCAGCTTGGCGCGCAGGCCGGCCAGGGTGGTGGCGATGGCGGTGGGATGATGCGCGAAATCGTCGTAGACGGTGACCCCGGCCGCGACACCCCGCACCTCCATGCGCCGCTTCACGTTGACGAAACGGCTCAGGGCGTCGACCGCGCCGGCGGCGGGCACGCCGGCGTGGCGGGCGGCGGCGATGGCCGCCAGGGCGTTGAGGCGGTTGTGCTCGCCCTGCAGGTTCCAGGTAACGCGGCCGACGGGGCGGTCGTCGAGGCTGACGTCGAAGGACTCGGCGTCCACGGCAACGGCTTTCCAGCCGAACCCGGGCCCGCCGAAATACTCGACCGGCGTCCAGCAGCCGCGCCCCAATACGCGCAGGACGTTGTGCTCGCCGCCGTTGGCGACGAGCAGGCCGTTGCCCGGCACGGTACGCACCAGATGGTGGAATTGCGTCTCGATGGCCGCCAGATCGGGGAAGATGTCGGCGTGATCGTATTCCAGGTTGTTGAGCACCGCCGTCCGTGGCCGGTAGTGCACGAACTTGGAACGCTTGTCGAAGAAGGCGGTGTCGTACTCGTCCGCCTCGATGACGAAGAAGGGACTGTCGGTAAGCCGCGCGGAGACGCCGAAGTTCATGGGCACGCCGCCGATCAGGAAGCCCGGGTCGAGGCCGCCGTCCTCCAGAATCCAGGCCAGCATGGAAGCCGTGCTGGTCTTGCCGTGCGTGCCGGCCACCGCCAGCACCCACTTGTCGCGCAGCATGTTCTCCGCCAGCCACTGCGGACCCGAGGTGTAGGGCAGGCCGCGGTTGAGGATTTCCTCCATCAAGGGCTGCCGGCCGCGCGCCACCACGTTGCCGACCACGAAGAGATCGGGCGCGAGATCGATCTGCTCGGCGCCGAAACCCTCGATCAGGCGGATGCCCTGGCTTTCCAGCTGTGTGCTCATGGGCGGATAGACATTGGCGTCGCAGCCGGTGACGGTGTGGCCGGCCTGTCGCGCGATCAGCGCGAGCCCTCCCATGAAGGTGCCGCAGATTCCCAGGATATGGATGTGCATGGCGTCGAATGTGATGTAGCCGGGCGATTATCCGATGGGTTAAAGAATGTCGCCACTTCGCCGATAATGGCTTCCAAAATCCCATTTACCCCCGCTCAAACATGGCGCAGACCCCCAACGTCATCGGCATGACCGTGATGCAACGGCTCAAGGAGACCGGGGAACCCCCTACGCCGGAAAACTACGAGCGCCTTTACTACGAGATTTCCGGGCTGCCCCGCCCGGCCATCGCCGCACAGCCAGCCGCGCCGGTGGTGACGGAAGCGCCTCCGCCCCTGGAGGAGCACACCCAGCCTGGCAAGGAATTCGTCGCCGAGATGATGGGCATGCTGCGTCAGATGCTGCAGGAGGTGACCGACAAGACGGCGACGCTGGCCAAGGACATCGGCGAGAAGAACAAGGACCTCACCGGCAACGTCACCAGCCTGAAGAGCAGCCGCGACAAGAACGAGATCCTGCGCCTGCTGTCCACCGTGGTCATGCAGGCCGGTGGCATCCAGCACACTGTCGAGGCCAGCCACAAGGACCTCGTGGCAACCCGCCAGGCACTCACCTCGATGCAGGAGGAACTGGCGGAAACCCGTCAGCTCTTGAATGAGGATGCCCTCACCGGCGCACTCAACCGGCGCGGCCTGGACCAGACCCTCATGCGCGAGATCGCCCGCGCCCAGCGCCTGGGCGTCAAGCTCAGCCTGGCCATGGTGGACCTCGATTTCTTCAAGAAGGTGAATGATCAGCACGGCCACGAGGCGGGCGACCAGATGCTGGTGCACTTCGCCGGCCTGATCAAGGCCGTGCTGCGCAAGTCCGATGCCCTGGTGCGTTACGGCGGCGAGGAATTCACCCTCATCCTGCCGGACACCGACGCGCGCGGCGCCCATTTCGTCCTCGCCCGCCTGCAGCAGCTGATGAGCAAGAGTCCGCTGGTTTTCGAGGGCAAGCAGATCAACACCACCTTCAGCGCCGGCATCGCCACCCTGCGCGGCGACGAGAACGGCCATGCCCTGCTGCGCCGCGCCGACGAGGCGCTCTACGTGGCGAAGGACGGCGGCCGCAACGCCATCAAGGTCGCCGCCTGATCCCCTGTCCCGCCTAGTGCTTACTTGCAGAAGTCTTGCTACATTCGATCCGCTTGGCATCCCCGCTCGCTGTGTTGCGAATCCTCGCCATAGCTGGGCTATGGCTGCGGTTCGCGCCTTGCGATCGGGGCGCCAAGGGGCTCTCGGTGTTGACGCAGACCTCTGCAAGTAAACACTAGCAACCGCCCCCACCGCGGGGAGCCCGAACCCATGACCGATGCGCGCGCCCTGGCGGCCAGGCTGATCAACCACGTTCTCCTGGACCACCGCAGCCTTTCCCAGGCGCTTGCCGAGAGCCGCGCCGAGGACGGTGACGCGCCGGCCCGCGCGTCCGCCGCCAACCTGGCCTACGGCGTCTTGCGCCGCGCCGGCAGCCTGCGTTACTACCTCTCGCGCCTGACCGACCGACCCTTGCGCCCGCCCGAGCTGCTCGGCGCGCTGCTGACCGGTCTGCACGAACTGGAGCTGGGCGAAACCCCGGCCTACGCCGTGGTGCATGCCACCGTCGAACTGGCCGCGCGCCGCCAACCCGCCGCGCGCGGCTTCGCCAACGCCGTGCTGCGCAACTTCCAGCGTCGCCGCGAGGAACTGGCCGCCGAGGCCGAGCGGTTGCCCGAGGCGCGCTGGAACTTTCCCGCCTGGTGGCTGCGCCGCCTGCGCGAGGAATATCCCGATGCCTGGGAAAGCATCGTGGGCGCACAGAACACGCCGCCGTGCATGTCCCTGCGCGTCAACCGCCGCCGCGCCAGCCCGGAGGAACGTCTGGCCGCGCTGAACGCGGCCGGCATCGCGGCGCGACAGACCGGACCCTGGGCACTGACCCTCGAGCGCCCCCTGCCGGTCGCCGAGCTGCCCGGCTTCGCCGCCGGCCTGCTGTCGGTGCAGGATGTCGGCGCGCAATGGGCGGCGCCGCTACTCGATGCGCGCGACGGCATGCGCGTCCTCGACGCCTGCGCGGCACCGGGCGGCAAGACCGGTCACCTGCTGGAACTGGCCGACCTCGATCTGCTGGCGCTGGACAACGACGCAACACGATTGCGACGGGTGCGCGAGAACCTCGACCGCCTCGGCCTCGACGCCAGCCTGCAGGTTGCCGACGCGGGCGAGCCCGCCGCCTGGTGGGACGGCCGACCCTTCGACCGCATTCTGCTCGACGCGCCCTGCACCGCCTCCGGCGTGGCGCGCCGCCATCCGGACGGTAAATGGCTGAAACGTGCCGAGGATATGCAACAACTGGCGAAGGAACAGGCGCGCCTGCTGGATGCCTTGTGGCCGCTCCTGAAACCGGGTGGCACAATGCTATACGCTACCTGTAGCCTGTTCCGCGCCGAAAACCAGGCGCAGATGATGGCCTTTGCCGCGCGCCACGCCGACGCGCGCCTCGATCTCCCCGAGTTGCCCGGCGCGCGCGCGGGTCAGTTGCTGCCCGGCCCGGATACCGATGGATTCTTTTATGCCCGCCTGCACAAGACGTGATTTCCTCCTGCGCGCCGCGGCCGGCCTGATGGCCCTGGCGGTGGCGCCCATGGCGCGGGCGGAAAGCATCCAGCTTGCGAAGGCGGACATCGTCCTGAAGGGCGAGCAGTTCATCCTCTCCGGCCAGTTCGACGTCCAGCTTTCCGGGACCCTGGAAAAAGCCCTCATGCGCGGCGTGCAGCTCAGCTTCGTGCAGGCCTTCGAGGTGCAGCGGGAACGTGATTACTGGCTGGCGGAAGACCTCATCGAGTTGCAACGGCCGGTGCGCGTGTCCTACAACGCCCTGCTGCGGCAGTTCTACGTGACCATACAGGGCAGCTTTTCCGCCCACGACAGCCTGGAAGACGCCTTGCGCGCCGCGGGCGACCTGCGCGACTGGGTGGTGCTGAACGTCAATCAGACCAGGAAGAAATCCAACCACCGCGCCTACATCCGCATGTACCTGGACATCGCCCAGCTGCCGAAGCCGCTCCAGGTCAACGCCCTGGCCTCGTCCGCCCGCTGGCAGCTGGATTCGGGCTGGCAGGAACGCAGCTTCAAGTACTGAGATAGGCTGCGCATGATCTACCTGGTGGCCGCCAGCCTGCTGTTGGGCACCGCCCTCATCGCGCTGCTGGTGGCCGCGGCCGACAACACCGCCTTCTTCGCCGGGCATCTGCCCACCCTGCTGGTGGCCACGGCGGCGGCCATCGTCGGCCTCGTCACCCTGATCGCCTACCAGGCCTTCGTGCTGGTGCGGCGCATCCGCGCCGGCGTCTTCGGCGCCAAACTCACCGCCCGTTTCTTCCTGGTCATCAGCCTGATGGCGCTGCTGCCGGGCAGCGTCGTGTACGCGGTGTCCGTGCAGTTCCTGGTGCGCTCCATCGAATCCTGGTTCGACGTGCGCATGGAGACCGCGCTGGAGGGCGGCCTCACCCTGGGCCGTTCGGCGCTGGAACACGTGCAGCGGGAAATGGTGACGAAGAGCGAACACATGGCCCGCCAGCTCGGTGACATCCCCCTGGTCCTGCAGGTCGCGCGCCTGGACGACTTGCGCGAGGCCTCCGGCTTGCTGGAAGTCGGCCTGCTCGACGAGCAGGGCCGCCTGCTGGGCTTTTCCTCGGGCAGGAGCGACGCCCTGCTGCCGCCGCCGGTGGAGCAGGGCGCGCTCTGGCAGGCGCGCCTGCTGCAGCCCTGGTCACGCCTCACCGCCAATGCCCAGGGCGGCATCGACGTGCACGTGGTGGCCCCCGTCCCCCTGCTGGCCCTGCGCGAGCGCCTGCGCATCCTGCAGGTGACGCAGCCGGTGCCCGGCCCGCTGGCGCGCGACGCCCAGCAGGTGGAGGAGGCGCACCAGGGCTATCAGGAGTTGCTGCTCTCCCGCCTGGGCCTGAAGCGGCTGTACGGCATTTCCCTGACCATGGCCCTGACCCTGGCGCTGTTTTCCGCGCTGAGCCTCGCCTTCCTGCTCTCCGAGCGCCTGGCCGCGCCGCTGCGTGCGCTGGCGCGCGGCACCCGCGCGGTGGCGCGCGGCGACTTCACCCTGGTGCCGGACACCGCCCGTCGCGACGAACTGGGCATGCTCACGCAATCCTTCAACCGCATGACCCGGCAACTGGCCGAGGCCCGCGCCACGGCGGAGGAAAGCCACGACAAGCTGCTGGAGGCGAACGCCTATCTCGAAGGCGTGTTGTCCAGCGTCACCGCCGGCGTGGTCACCCTGGAGCCCAACCTCGACGTGCGCCTGGCCAACCCCGCCGCCGCCGCCATCCTGGGGGTGGAACGCGCCGATCTGGAGGGCCGCCCCCTGGCCGCCTGGGGATTGGCCGACGCGGGCGCGGATGCTGCGCCGGAACCGGAGGGCCTGGGCCATTTCGCCGCGGAAATGGCGCGCCATTTCCGGGCTTCGCCGACCCAGGCCTGGCGCGAGCAGGTGGATCTGGTCACGCCGCGGGGCAAACGCAGCCTGCTGGTGCGCGGCACGCCGCTGTCACCCGACGAGCGTCCGGATTACGTGCTCGTGCTGGACGACGTCACCCAGCTCATCCGCGCCCAGCGCGATGCCGCCTGGGGCGAGGCGGCGCGGCGCATGGCGCACGAGATCAAGAACCCCCTCACGCCCATCCAGCTTTCCGCCGAACGGCTCGAAGCCAAGCTGGCGGACCGTCTGGAAGGTGCCGCGCGCGACACCCTGACGCGCGCCACCGCCACCATCGTCGGCCAGGTCGCCGCCCTCAAGGGCCTGGTCGATGCCTTCGCGCAATACGCCCGCCTGCCGTCGCCGCGCATCGAGCGGGTCGATCTCAACACGCTGACGCGGGAGGTGCTGCATCTCTACGAAGGCGATCTGCCCATCGAGACGCATCTGGCCGAGCGGCTGCCGCCGGTGGCGGGCGATGCCTCCCTGTTGCGCCAGGTTCTGGTCAACCTGCTGAAGAACGCCCAGGAAGCCCTGCACGAGCATCCGGCCCCCCACATCCGCGTGCAAACCCTCCTGGAGGGCGAGCGCATCGCCCTCACGGTGGAGGACAATGGCCCGGGTTTTCCCGAGGAACTGCGCGAGCGCATGTTCGAACCCTATGCCACCACCAAACCGCGGGGTACCGGTCTGGGCCTGCCGGTGGTAAAAAAGATCGTCGAGGAACACCACGGCGAGATCGAGGTGGTTAATCTGGAGGGCGGTGGCGCGCGCATCTGCGTGCGACTGCCCATCCTGGACGACGAGAAAGGATAGGTCATGCCTGAAATACTGGTGGTGGACGACGAGCCCGGTATCCGCGAGCTGATGCGGGAAATCCTGGAGGAGGAAGGCTACGAGGTGCGCGCCGCCGAGAACGGCACCGCGGCCCGCGCCGCCCTCGACGCCAAGGTGCCCGACCTGGTGCTGCTGGATATCTGGATGCCCGACGTGGACGGCGTCACCCTGCTCAAGGAATGGAAGACGCAGGGCCGCCTGACCATGCCGGTGGTGATGATGTCCGGCCACGGCACCGTGCACACGGCGGTGGAAGCCACCCGCCTGGGCGCCTTCGACTACCTGGAAAAACCGGTGGCCTACAAGCAGTTGCTGGAAACCGTGCGCAAGGCCATGGAAACCCGGCGCGGCTCACCCATCACTTCCGGCAGCCTGGAGGCGCTGGGCCGCGGCGAGGCCATCAAGCGCCTCACCCAGCGCCTGCACCTGGCGGCCAGCGCCGGTCTGCCGGTGCTGCTGCTGAGCGAGCCGGGCATCGGCGAGGACCGCGTCGCGCAATTCCTGACGCCGCCCGATGGGGCCTTCGTCCAGGTGGACGATGCCACCCTCCTCGCCGACCGTCCCACCGACCTGTTGCTGCGCGCCAAGGGCGGCCTGGTGTTCGTGCCGGACATGGCGGCCCTGTCTTCCATGCAGCAGAAGGGTCTCGCCCTGCTCGTCGCCCGCCGCGCCGAGTTCGCCACGCGCGTGGTGGCGGCCTGCCAGTGTCCGCCCGCGCAGATGATGGCCGAGGGCAAGCTGCTGCGCGAACTGCACGACCAGTTCGCGCATGCGGTGGTGGAACTCCCCCCCCTGCGCGCGCGCCGCGAGGACATTCCCGAACTCGCCGCGCGCATGCTGGAGGACGCCTGCGCGCGCCTGCTGATTCCGCCGCGCGTATTCAGCGACGCCGCCCTGGCGCTGCTCGCCACCTACGACTGGCCCGGCAACCTGGCGGAACTGGACGCCCTGGCCGGACGCCTGGCCCTGGAGGAAACGCGGGAAGCAGTGCAGCCCGCCAACGTCGAAGCCATTCTCGGCAAGCCGGCCAAGGCCACCGGTCCGGCCGGCATCGAACTGATGCTCCACCTGCCCCTGAAGGACGCCCGCGACGCCTTCGAGAAGGCCTATCTGGAAGCCCTGCTGGCGGAATGCCACTGGGGCATGAGCCGCGCCGCCGAACGCGCCGGCCTCGACCGCACCAACCTGTACCGCAAGGTCAAGCAGCTGGGCATCGAGGCGCCGGCGAAGGAAAAGGCCTGACATCGATGGCTGGCTTTCATGGCTCCAGCACCAGGCGATAGCCCACCCCGGTTTCGGTGCGCAAATGGCGAGGCAGGGTGGGATCGCTCTCCAGCTTGCGACGCAAATTCGTCATGTAAACCCTCAGATAGTGGGTGTCCTCGGCATGGCTCGGCCCCCACACTTCCCGCAGCAGTTGCCTGTGGGTCAGCACCCGGTCCGCGTTGGCGATGAGCAGGGCGAGCAGGCGGAATTCGATGGGCGTCAGGTGCTGTTCCTCGCCGTGGCGGGTGACCTGGCGGCGGGACAGATCCACGGCGACGTCACCGAACCTCACGACAGGCTCGTCCCCCGGCGCGGCGCGGCGGCGGCGCAGCAGGGCGCGCACCCGCGCTAGCAGTTCGGCGACGCCGAATGGCTTGGTCAGGTAGTCGTCGGCGCCCGCGTCCAGGGCCGCCACCTTGTCGCTCTCGTCCACCCGCGCCGAAAGGATCAGGATGGGCACCGTGGACCAAGCGCGCAGGTCACGCACTACTTCCACGCCGTCTCGGTCCGGCAGGCCCAGGTCCAGGATGATCAGGTCGGGCTTGCGCGTGCCGGCTTCCACCAGGCCGCGCGCCGCCGTGTCCGCCTCGGCCATCACGCAGCCCTCGGCCTCCAGGGCGGTGCGCAAGAAGCGGCGGATCTGCGGTTCGTCCTCGATAACCACGACGCTGGCGGCGGGCGGGCGCGGTTCGTCCATCAGGCTTCCTGTTGCACTTCCGGGGGCTCGCCCGCCGGCAGGGTGATGATGAAGCGGGCGCCGCCCTCGGGCCGGTTCTCGGCGCGCGCCGTGCCTTTGTGGGCCTGGACGATGGCGCGCACGATGGCAAGGCCCAGGCCGACACCGGCCACCGCCGATTCCTCCTGGCCGCGGGTGAATTTCTCGAACAGTGCTTCCTCCCGGCCTGGCGGCAGACCGGGGCCATTGTCGGACACGCTGATCACGGCCGTCTCCCCCTCCTGGCGGGCGGTGACCTCGATCTGGCTGCCGGGCGGGGTGTACTTGGCGGCGTTCTCCAGCAGGTTGCAGAACACGCGCTCCATGAGGGTGGCGTCCAGTTCAAGCAGGGGCAGGTCGGCGGGCAGGTCCACTCGCACCGCGTGCCGGGCCAGGGGGCCGGCCAGGTCCTGCAGGGCGGCGCCGATTACCTCCTCCAGGGGCAGCCATTCCCGCTTCAGTCGCACCTCGCCCTGCTGCAGGCGGGCCATTTCCAGCAGGTTGCTGACCAGGGTGCTGGTGCGCAGGGCCTCGGCGCGGATGGCCTGGGCGATCTCCGCCTGGGCGGTGGGCAGGGGCGGGCCGGCTAGAGGCAGGGAATCGGCCAGGCCCACCAGCACAGTCAGCGGCGTGCGCAGGTCGTGGGACAGGGCCGCGAGCAGGCTGTTGCGCAGCCGCTCGGATTCCATGCGCACCAGGGCATCCTGGGCCACCTCCACGTAGTGCACCCGCTCCAGGGCCAGGGCGATCTGCGCCGCCAGGGTCTCCAGCAGGCGTGTCTGCTCGGGCAGGAACAGGAGGCGCTTCTGGCTTGGTTGCAGGGCCAGCACGCCGCGCGTGCGCATGGGCGCCTTCAGGGGCAGGTAGTGCATGGGCGCGCCCGCCAGGCTCTGGGTGCCCATGCCGGCGGGCTGCTGGTGGTCGTACACCCACTGGGCGATGGCCGGGTCCAGGGGCAGGTCCTTGTGGCCGGGCAGGGGGGTGGGCGAATGCACCTTCTCGTGGGCGTCGGGCAACAGGATGCAGGCCTTGGACTGGAATAGTCCTTCGAGATGGTTGCGGGCGGTCTCGACGATCTGTTCCACCAGCAGCGCGCCGGCCAGTTCCCGGCCCAGATCGTTCAGCGCCCGGGCGCGCCGCTCCCGGTAGGAGGCGATGCGCGCCTGGTAGCGCAAGTTGGCGGCCAGGGTGCTGATGGTCAGGCCCACCGCCAGCATGATGACGAAGGTAAGCAGGTGGCGGGTGTCGGCCACGGTGAAGGACAGGACCGGCGGCACGAAGAAGAAGTTGAAGGCCAGCACCGACAGCACCGAGGCCAGCACGGCCGGCCCCCGGCCGTGCTGGGCGGCCACCCACGCCACCCCCACCAAGTAGAGCATGATCAGGTTGGCCAGATCGAACCAGGGCAGCACCAGCCGGGCCAGCACGGTGGTCGCCACGCACACCCCGGCGGCCCAGGCGTAGCTTGCCCAGCGGCGCTTGCTGGCGGGCTCCGGCCCCAGGTCCAGGGGCATGCTGACCGGCTTGTCCGTAGGACGCGCTTCTTCCTCGTGGGCCACCACGTAGACGTCCACATCGTCGGCCAACGCGGACAGGCGGTCCGACAGCGGCGCGCGCAGCAGGCGCGAGACGCCGGTGCGCAGGCTCTTGCCCACCACCAGCTTGGAGACGTTGCGGGCGCGGGCATAGGCCAGCAGGGTGGGGGCGCCCTCCGGGCCGGACAGGGTGGCGGTCTCGGCGCCCAGTTCCCGTGCCAGGGCCAGGGTCTTCAGGATCTTGTCCCGATTGGCCTCGGACAGGCGCTGCAGGCGTGGCGTTTCCACGTAGGCGGCGATCCAGTCGGCATGCAGGCTGGCCGCCAGCCGCGCGGCGGCGCGCACCAGGCGGTCGCCGCCGGCGCCGGGCCCGACACACACCAGCAACCGTTCCTTGGCCTGCCACACCTCGCGGATGGCCTGGTCCGCGCGGTACTCGCGCATCTGCACGTCCACCCGGTCGGCGGTGCGGCGCAGGGCCAGTTCGCGCAGGGCGATCAGGTTGCCCTTGCGGAAGAAGTTGCGGATCGCCCGCTCCGCCTGGTGGGCCAGGTAGACCTTGCCCTCCTTCATGCGCTGCAAGAGGTCGTCCGGCGGCAGGTCCACCAGGGCCACCTCGTCGGCCTGCTCGAACAGCCGGTCGGGCAGGGTCTCGCGCACCTGGATGCCGGTGATGCCGCCGACGATGTCGTTGAGGCTCTCCAGGTGCTGCACGTTGACCGTGGTGTACACGTCGATGCCGGCGTCCAGCAGCTCCTCCACGTCCTGCCAGCGCTTGGGGTGTCGCGAGCCGGCCACGTTGGAATGGGCCAGCTCGTCCACCAGGATCAGAGCCGGCTTGCGCGCCAGGGCGGCGTCCAGGTCGAATTCCTGCAGTTCGCGGCCCTGGTAGGCGACGGTCCGGCGCGGCAGGACCTCCAGTCCCTCCAGCAACCGGGCGGTCTCCGCGCGTCCGTGGGTCTCCGCTACCCCCACCACCACGTCCACCCCCTGGTCCAAGGCCGTGCGCGCGGCGACGAGCATGGCATAGGTCTTGCCCACCCCGGGGCAGGCGCCAAAGAAGAGCTTCAACTTGCCACGGGCCGCCTGGGCCTCTTCCCGCTGCACCTTCTCCAGCAGTTCATCCGGGTTGGGGCGATTGTCCAGGTCCGCGTTCATGAGCCCTCCCGCTTGCTCCGGATGCGCCGCAGGGACGCGAACACCGCCCTGGTTCCCGTGCGTCCCTCCGCCAGCGACTCCAGGAAATCGGACAGGGGCCTCGATTTGGCGACGGTGAACAGGGTCAGCAGCGAGGCGGCCAGCATGACGGCCAGGAAATAGCCGAGCTTCACCGCGAACGGAGCGTCGGCTTCGGCAAGCAGGTTCATGCCGAGGAAACCGGTGGCTACCGTGCCGATCAGGCCGAAGGTGGTCACCACGGTGAGCCGGATCACCGTGTTGGACTGACGCCGCTGGGTGTCGCTGTCCAGGTACTGGCTCATGTCGCGCACTTCCTCCTTGACGTCCTGGTACTTGGTATCGTTGCCCAGATGGGTGGCGCAGCGGCAGAACAGTCCCTGCACCTGGGCACGCTCGGACAGTTCATGGAACCAGTAGCGGTGGGTGAAGCGCAGGAAAGCCTCGAAATTGTCCCGGATCCGTTTCCTGAAACGCAGCTGGGATCGGGCGTCGCGGATATCCAGGTCGTTGATGGCATCCACCAGGCGGTCGGAAAAGACCAGCAGCGTGGCGCGGTGAAAATGGGCGATCAGGAACAGCAACAGGAACTGGTGCCGGAACTGGGCCAGCATGCCATGCACCTCGTTGCGGAAGTAGCTCGAACCGGCCTCGCCGACCAGCATCAAGGTGTTGCCCGTGCATATGGCCCGCGTGTTGGGACCGGCTTCGCTGTCCGTCCAATAGCGGTCGTCGCAGTAGCGGTCCTCGAACTCGGCCACTGCCGGATCCCGGCGCGGCAGGGGATCGCCGGGGCGGAAGGCATTGATCAGGCCCAGATGGACGAAGTCATCCGACGTCAGGGCGCGGGGATCGTCCATGGCCAGGTAGGCCATCACCGGCATGCGGTGGTATTCGAGCTGGCGATAGCGCACCGCCCCCTCCTCGGCGGCGTGCTCCAAAATCAATGGTCGAAGCAGAAACGCCCAGTGGGAGGCGATGCAGGGGGCGCGATGCTCGCACACGAACGACAGGAATTTCTCGCGGTTGTCGGAATCGGACTTGGCCAGCACGGCCCCGTCCGCCCCCAGCCATTCCGTCCGGTAGGCGTTGTGCACACCCTGGCCGGCTTCGTCCCAGCCCGAGGGGTAGGCGCGTCCGAAGCGGTGCAGAAGTTCCAGGGCGGTGCTCCAAGGCAGGTCGTCCGTGTGGACCTCCACCGTGAGAAGCACCACGTCGATGTCGAAGAAGAAGTGCAGATCGACATGGGCCACGCTGAGCTGGATGGGGATGTCGCCGCGCCGCAGCGTGATGCGCAGGCCGGCCACGTCCCTGCGCCGGAAGACCTGCATGGGCGAGTCGCTCGGTGCATCGTCCGGCCTGACCCCGCGGGAGCGGCTTTCGCCGTAGAGGAAGCGCTGCACATAGGGCAGGAAGGTCACGAATTCCTTGTATTGCCGCTCCTGGGTTGCGATCGGGTCATGGGTGACATCGCATTCGACCCGGCTCCAGGGACTGTCGGCCTTCTCAAGGCCGGTCCAGGGCTGTGCCGCCCCCTCCGCGTCCGACAGGACTTCCAGCTGCAGGGGCCAGAGCAGGATCTGGCGGAAATGGCGGATCAGGGGCCGGTCTTGGTCAAGGGCGGGCATGGGCTCAGTCTAGTCTATCCAGCCTGCGCGTTGCGCAGGCCGCCAGCAGCTGCCTGCGCACGCGGCGGCGGTGTTCCAGCTCGCAGGCGCAGTAGCAGCGCAGCTGGCGCCCGTAGGCCACCGCCTGATGGGACGGCCTCACCGCGTGCGTCTTGCCGCAGACTGGGCAGATATGGATCGCCATGGTGTGGTTGCTGTCAGATGGCCCGTTCGGCATAGCGGGCGAGGTCCGACACGACGTGGACGGCCTGGGCCGAGACCAGGAACACCTCCCGGTCGTGCTGGGCGCCGATGGCCAGGGCCAGGCCCAGGGCGGCGGCGCCGGCGGTGGCCACGGCCAGACGCAGGGGCGCCTGCCAGTCGGTCAGATAGCTGAGCAGGGCGGCGGTGCCGATGGCTGTGGCCGGGAAAAGACCCTGGCCGATCTCCCGGCCACCGGCGCGGGTGACAACCTGTATGGCCTCGCCCGTCAGGGCGATGCCTATGCAAACGGGTTCTCCCCGCATGGGGGGATACTGTTCTGGTTGTGGAGTACTCATGCCGTTCTCAAGGTGGTTATGACGAATCCAGCCTAGTGGGCCAAGCATCAAGATGTCGTAATGATCGGCCGGGAAACCGTAAAGATTGTCTTAGGCCTGTCTCAGGCTTCGGTAAAGTAGCGCTGGACCAGCGCGGCATCGCCACTCCGGCGCAGGCTGGCGCGGAAATCCTGGTCTGAAAACAGGCGGGCGGCGTCGGCCAGTATCTCCAGGTGCTCGTCCGAGGCCTGCTTGGGCACCAGCAGAACCAGGAATTCCGACACCGGCAGACCGTCCGGGGCGGCGAAGGGAAGCGGTGTCCTGAGACGCACGTAGGCGGCTACCACGCGGTCCAACTTGAGCACCCGGCAATGGGGGATGGCAAAGCCCTGACCCAGACCAGTCGAGGCCAATTGCTCGCGCCGTCTCAGGCCTCCCTCCACGCTGTCGGGTGGCAGGCCATGACGCGCCGCCATATGCCGGTCGATGGCGGCGAACAACTCCGCCGCGCTGGCGACATCGACATCCAGGAGGATGTCCTCACGCTCCAGGTAGGGGGCGATCCGGTTCATGCAGGCGTCCTTTTCCCTTTGTGGGGGGAGCAACAGATCAACGGACGGATATCCAGCCTGGCGACCATGCTCAGGGCTGCGTATCCAGGGCCAGGTTGAGGGTCAGCACGTTGACCCGGGGCTCACCCAGGCCGCCCAGTTGGCGGCCTTCGGTGTGCCTGGCCACCAGGGCGCGTAGGTCGGCCGGATCGAGGCCGCGGGCGCGTGCCACGCGGCCCACCTGGTACTCGGCCGCGGCCGGGCTGATGTGCGGGTCCAGGCCGCTGCCGGAGGCGGTGACCAGGTCCACGGGGATGGGCGCGGTGTTTTCGGGGGCGGCGGCCTTGAGGGCCTCCATGCGGGCCTTGACCGCGTCCGCCAGGGCCGGGTTGAGAGGGCCCTGGTTGCTGCCGCTGGAGGCGCCGGCGTTGTAGGGCACGGGGCCGGTGGCGGAGGGGCGGGGCCAGAAGTATTTCGGGGCCGTGAAGGGCTGGCCGACGAGTTCCGAGCCCACCACCTTGCCGTCCTGTTCGATCAGGCTGCCGTTGGCCTGGTGGGGGAAGACAGCCTGGGCGACGCCGGTGACCACCAGGGGATAGAAGCCGCCAGTGACCACGGTCATCAGGGCGAGCATGAGCAGGGCAGGTTTGAGTTCTTTCAGCATGATTGGACTCCTTAGGCGAGATTCAGGCCGACCAGCACGAGGTCGATGGCCTTGATGCCGATGAAGGGCACCACCAGGCCGCCCAAGCCGTAGACCAGCAGGTTGCGTTGCAGCAGCGTGCCGGCACCGAGCGGGCGGTACTTGACACCCTTCAGGGCGAGCGGGATCAGGGCGACGATGATCAGGGCGTTGAAGATCACCGCCGACAGGATGGCGCTGGCGGGCGTGGCGAGCTGCATGACGTTAAGGGCGTTCAGCGCCGGGTAGGTGGTGGCGAAGGCGGCCGGGATGATGGCGAAGTACTTGGCCACGTCGTTGGCGATGCTGAAGGTGGTCAACGAGCCCCGGGTCATGAGCATCTGCTTGCCGGTCTCCACCACCTCGATCAGCTTGGTGGGGTTGGAGTCCAGGTCCACCATGTTGCCCGCCTCCTTGGCGGCCTGGGTGCCGGTGTTCATGGCCACCGCCACGTCCGCCTGGGCCAGGGCCGGGGCGTCGTTGGTGCCGTCGCCGGTCATGGCCACCAGGCGTCCCTGGGCCTGGTATTCCCGGATCAGCTTCAGCTTGGCCTCGGGCGTGGCCTCGGCCAGGAAGTCGTCCACCCCTGCCTCGGCGGCGATGGCGGCGGCGGTGAGGCGGTTGTCGCCGGTGATCATCACGGTCTTGATGCCCATGCGGCGCAGCTCGGCGAAGCGCTCCTTGATGCCGCCCTTGACGATGTCCTTCAGCTCCACCACGCCCAGGACGCGAGCCTGGCCGTTGACAGTCTCGGCCACCACCAGGGGGGTGGAGCCGCGCTTGGCGACCTGATCGACGAGGTTGTCCACCTCGACCGGGAACTGGCCACCCAGGCTGGTTACCCAGGCGCGGATGGCGTCGGCAGCGCCCTTGCGGATCTCGCGGCCTTCCAGGTCGACGCCGCTCATGCGGGTGTGGGCGGTGAAGTGGACGAAATGGGCGCCCAGCTCCTGGATGTCCCGGCCGCGCAGGGCGAACTTCTGCTTGGCCAGGACCATGATGCTGCGGCCTTCCGGAGTTTCATCGGCCAGGGATGCCAGCTGGGCGGCGTCGGCCAGGTCCACCTCGCGCACGCCGGCGGCGTGCAGGAAGTTGCTGGCCTGGCGGTTGCCCAGGGTGATGGTGCCGGTCTTGTCCAGCATCAGCACGTCCACGTCGCCGGCCGCCTCCACGGCGCGGCCGGAGGTGGCGATGACGTTCTTGGCCATCATGCGGCCCATGCCGGCGACGCCGATGGCGGACAAGAGGCCGCCGATGGTGGTGGGGATCAGGCAGACCAGCAGGGCCGTGAGCACGGTCACGCTGACCGGCTGGCCGCTGCCGGCCGCCTCGACGGAGAACAGCGAGAACGGCAGCAGGGTGGCGGTGGCCAGCAGGAACACCAGGGTCAGCGCCACCAGCAGGATGGTGAGGGCGATCTCGTTGGGGGTCTTCTGGCGCTTGGCGCCTTCCACCATGGCGATCATGCGGTCGAGGAAGGTCTCGCCCGGGTTGACGGCGATGCGGATCACCAGCCAGTCGGACAGCACCCGGGTGCCGCCGGTGACGGCGGAGAAGTCGCCGCCGGCCTCGCGGATCACCGGAGCGGACTCGCCGGTGATGGCCGACTCGTCCACCGATGCCACGCCCTCGATCACCTCGCCGTCGCCGGGGATGACCTCGCCGGCGGTGACCAGCACCAGGTCGTTTTTACGTAACTCCTCCGAGTTGACCACGTGGGTGGCGGCGTCGTGGCGCGGTTCCTTCAGCCGCTTGGCCAGGACCATCCGCTTCATGCCCTTGAGGGCCGCAGCCTGGGCCTTGCCCCGGCCTTCCGCCATGGCCTCGGCGAAGTTGGCGAACAGCACGGTGAACCAGAGCCAGAGGGTGACGGTCAGGATGAAGCCGGCCGGGGCCTCGCCTTCACCGGCGAGGGCCTGGACGAACAGGCCGGTGGTGAGCAGGCTGCCCAGCCAGACCACGAACATCACCGGGTTCTTCACCTGGTGGCGGGGCGACAGGCGCTTCACCGCGTCCCAGGCCGCCGCCTTCATGAGGGCGGGATCGTAGAGGGATTGTGTCTTGTGCATGGCGATTCCTTATTTCACGCCGATCATCTGCAGGTGCTCCACCACCGGCCCCAGCGCCAGGGCGGGGATGAAGGTGAGGGCGCCGACCAGCAGCACGGTGCCGATCAGCAGGAGCACGAACAGCGGGGTATGGGTGGGCAGGGTGCCCGAGGAGGCCGGCACGATCTTCTTCGCCGCCAGCGACCCGGCAATGGCCAGCACCGCGATGATCAGCCAGTAGCGCGCGAACAGCATGGCGAAGCCGAGCAGGGTGTTGTAAAAGGGCGTGTTGGCGCTCAAACCGGCGAAGGCGCTGCCGTTGTTGTTGCCGGCCGAGGACAGGGCGTACAGCACCTCGGAGAAGCCGTGCGCGCCGGGGTTGAGGATGCCGGCGCGGCCGACCTCCAGGCTCACCGCCAGCGCCGCGCCCGCAAGCACCACCAGGGGTGGTACCAGGATGGCCACGGCGGCCATCTTCACCTCGAAGGCCTCGATCTTCTTGCCCAGGTATTCGGGGGTGCGGCCGATCATCAGGCCGGCGATGAAGACGCCGATGAGGGCGAACACGATCATGCCGTAGAGACCGGAGCCGACGCCGCCGTAGATCACCTCGCCCAGCTGCATCAGCCACATCGGCACCATCCCGCCGATGGGGGTGAAGGAATCGTGCATGGAGTTCACCGAGCCGTTGGAGGCGGCGGTGGTGGCGGTGGCCCAGAGGGCGGAGTTGACCACGCCGAAGCGTGTCTCCTTGCCTTCCATGTTGCCGCCGGCCTGGAGCTCCGAGGCCTGGGTATCGAGGCCCAGGCGGTCGAACAGGGGGTTGCCGGCCTGCTCGGCCCACACGGCTACCGCCAGGAGGGCGGTGAACACCACGGTCATGGCGGCGAGGATCGCCCCGCCCTGGCGCAGGTCGCCGACGAAGCGGCCGAAGGTGAAGCACAGGGCGGCCGGGATGATCAGAATGGCCAGGACCTCCAGGAAGTTGGAAAGCGGCGTCGGGTTCTCCAGGGGATGCGCGGAGTTGACGTTGAAGAAGCCGCCGCCGTTGGTGCCGAGCTGCTTGATGGCGATCTGGCTGGCAGCCGGGCCGACGGCGATCACCTGCTCGGTGGCCGTGGCCTTTTCCATCACCGGATTGCCTTGCGCGTTCTTCATGGCTTGACCGTCCAGGCCGGTCTTGGTGACCTCGTACTCGTAGGGCTGCACCAGGGTTGCCCGCTCATAGGCCGCGAAGTTCTGCACCACGCCCTGGCTCACCAGGGTCAGGGACAGGATCAGCGACAGGGGCAGCAGGACGTAGAGCACCGAGCGGGTCATGTCGACCCAGAAGTTCCCCACGCCGCCCGCCTCCTTGCGGGTGAAGCCGCGCATCAGGGCCACCAGCACCGCCATGCCGGCGGCGGCGGAGAGGAAGTTCTGCACGCCAAGGCCCAGCATCTGGGTGAGATACGACATGGTGGTCTCGCCACCGTAGCCCTGCCAGTTGGTGTTGGTGGCGAAGCTCACCGCCGTGTTGAACGACGAGTCGGGCGTGACGGCCGCCAGGCCTTCCGGGTTGAGGGGCAGCCAACCCTGGAAGCGCTGCAGCAGATAGACCGCCAGGAAGCCCAGCAGGTTGAAGGCGATCATGGCGAAGGCGAAGCGGGTCCAGGGCATGTCGTCGTCCGGCCTGACGCCGGCGAGACGGTAGACCCGGTTCTCGACCGGCTTCAGCCAGCGCATGAAAGCGGGTATTTCGCCCTGGTAGATGCGGGCCATATATAGGCCCAGCGGCCAGGCCAGGCCGATCAGGGCCACCAGGTAGAGGGCCAGTTGAAAGGTGCCGTTGCCAGTCATGAGAAGTACTCCGGAAAGAACAGGACGGCCACCAGGTAGGCGAACACGCCCAGGGTGGCGATGAGGGCGATGAGGTAGAGGATGTCCATCAGCGGCTCCTGAGTTTTTCAAACAGGACTACGAGCAGAGTGGAAAGGGCGAAGAACAGGACACCGAGGGCCAGGTAGATCAGATCCATGAGTAGCTCCCATAACACTGCGTTAGTGCCTTGGAATGTAGGCAGGCATGGATAAAAACGGCACTAAGATTGAAAGATGGGACATAAAGATTGCATTAAGAATGCGTGACCAGGCGCTTTGCCTATGGCTTGGTCCTGGGCACGGGACTACCATTCGCCCCGCACACACGAATCCCGTCGCATCATGAAAATCATCATCCTCGGCGCCGGCCAGGTCGGCTCCAACCTGGCAGAGCATCTGGTGCGCGAAGGCAACGACCTGACGGTGGTGGACCTGGACGCGGAGAAGCTGGCCAACCTGCAGGAGCGTTTCGACCTGCGCACCATCTGCGGCCAGGCCTCGCATCCCAGCGTCCTGCGTCAGGCCGGCGCCGACGATGCCGACATGCTGGTGGCCGTCACCCTCAACGACGAGACCAACATGGTCGCCTGCAAGCTGGCCGGCACCCTGTTCAACATCCCCACCAAGATCGCCCGCATCCGCGCCCTGGACTACACGAAGCACGCGCAGCTGTTCGACGCCGAGCACTTCGGCGTCGACCACGTCATCGCCCCGGAGCAGGAGATCACCGACTACCTGCGCAAGCTCATCGACTACCCGGAGGCCCTGCAGGTGGTCGACTTCGGCGGCGGCCGCGCGCGCCTGGTGGCGATGAAGGCGCGCGCCGGCGGCCCCCTGGTGGGCCACGAACTGCGCGACCTGCAGAAGCACCTGCCCGGCCTCGACGCGCGCGTCGCCGCCATCTTCCGGCGCGACCGCACCATCGTGCCGGAGGGCCGCACCGTCATCCAGGACGGCGACGAGATTTTCTTCATCGCCGCCACCGAGAACATCCGCGCGGTGATGAAGGAAATGCGCCGCGGCGACAAAAGCGTGCGGCGGGTGATGATTGCCGGCGGCGGCAACATCGGCCAGCGCCTGGCCAGCAGCCTGGAGGGCGACTATCAGGTGAAGCTGATCGACCGCAACAAGAAGAGCACCGAGCGGCTCGCCAGCAGCCTGAAGAAAACCCTGGTGCTGACCGGCGACGCCACCGACGAGGAGTTGCTGCTGCAGGAAAACGTCGAGGACATGGACGTGTTCTGCGCGCTGACCAACGACGACGAGGACAACATCATGTCCTCGCTGCTGGCCAAGCGGCTGGGCGCCCGCAAGGTGATCGCGCTGATCAACCGCTCCACCTACGTCGATCTGCTGCAGGGCGGCGAGATCGACATCGCCCTGTCTCCCGCCCAGGCCACCATCGGTCCGCTGCTCACCCACATCCGCCGTGGCGACATGGCGGTGGTGCACAGCCTGCGCCGGGGCGCGGCGGAGGCGCTGGAAGCCGTGGTACACGGCGACGAGAAAGCCTCCAAGCTGGTGGGCCGGCGCATCGAGCAGGTGGAGATGCCGGAAGGCGTGAGCATTGGCGCGGTCCTGCGCGGCAGCCAGGTCATCATCGCCCACCACGACACCATCATCCAGGCCGACGACCACCTGATCCTGTTCGTGCCCAACAAACGCATGATTCCCAAGGTGGAAAAGCTGTTCCAGGTGGGCTTCGGCTTCTTCTGACCGTCCATGCTGCGCCGCCTGCTCCCCATCCTGCATGTGCTGGGCATGATAATCCTGGTGTTCGGCCTGTCCATGCTGGCGCCCCTGCTGCTCGCCGAGATCACCCAGGACGGCGCCGAAAACGCCTATGAGCCGGCGGCACTGATCACGGTGTCCGCCGGTCTCCTGCTCTGGCTGCTGGGCCACCACTGGCGGCGGGAGCTGAAAACGCGCGACGGCATCCTGCTGGTGGTGCTGACCTGGAGCGTGCTGCCCGCCTTCGCCACCCTGCCCCTGCTCCTGCACATGCCCGACCTGTCCGTGGCCGACGCCTACTTCGAGGCCATGTCCGGGCTTACCGCCACCGGCGCGACGGTGCTGTCGGGCCTCGATCACCTGCCCAACTCCATCAACCTGTGGCGCGCCCAGTTGCACTGGATCGGCGGCCTCGGCGTCATCGTCCTGGTGGCGGCGGTGCTGCCCCTGCTGGGGGTGGGCGGCCGCCAGATGCTCAAGTCCGAGATGCCGACGCCGATGAAGGACAACAAGCTGACGCCGCGCATGGCGGAAACCGCCAAGGGGCTGTGGGTGGTGTACATCCTCCTCACTCTGGCCTGCATCGGCGTGCTGTGGGCCCTGGGCATGTCCTTCTTCGACGCGGTGGTGCACGCGTTTTCGGTGATGGGCCTGGGCGGCTTTTCCTCCCACGATGCCAGCCTGGGCTACTTCGATTCCGTCGCCATCGAGGTCGCCGTGGGCCTCTTCGCCCTCATCGCCGGCATCAACTTCGCCACCCACTTCGCCGCCCTGCGCGGCCGTACCCTGCTGTCCTACCGGCACGACCCGGAGATTCGCTGGTTCCTCGGCTTCGTGTTGATCAGCGGCTTCGTCCTGGCCCTGCTGCTGTGGCAGCGCGACATCTACCTGGATTTCTCCGAGGCGCTGCGCTACGCCCTGTTCAACACCATTTCGGTGGCCACCACCCTGGGCTTCGCCACCACGGATTACGGCCAATGGCCCTTCTTCGCCGGGCTGTGGATGATGTTCCTGTGTAGCTTTTCCACCAGCGCCGGCTCCACCGGCGGCGGCATCAAGATGATGCGCGCCATGCTGCTGTACAAGCAGGTGTACCGCGAGCTGAAGAAGCTGATCCACCCGGACGCGCAACTGCCGGTACGCCTGGGCGAGCAGATCGTGCCCAACAAGATCGTCTACGCGGTGCTCGCCTTCCTGTTCATCTACGTGGCCTCCATCGTCAGCCTGAGCTTCGTGCTGTCCTTCACCGGCATGGACGTGCTCACTTCCTTCTCCGCCGTGGTGGCCTGCATCAACAACACCGGCCCCGGCCTCGGCCAGGTCGGCCCGGCATCCACCTACGCGGTGCTCACCGATTTCCAGACCTGGGTGTGCACCTTTGCCATGCTGCTCGGCCGCCTGGAACTGTTCACCCTGCTGGTGGTGCTCACCCCCGCGTTCTGGCGGCGATGAAATCCTTCGCGGTGGCGGCCGCCCGCCCCCACACGGTTCTCCCCATCCTGCACGTGCTGGGCATGATCATCGGCGTATTCGGCCTGGCCATGCTGCTGCCCCTGACGGTGTCGGAACTGTCCGACGACGAGGCCCAGTGGGCCTACGACGAGGCGGTGCTCATCACCCTTGCGGCCGGCATCCTCCTGTGGCTCATCGGCCGGCCCTGGAAACGCGAGCTGAAGTCGCGCGACGGCATCCTGCTGGTGGTGCTCACCTGGCTGCTCACCCCGCTGTTCGCCGCGCTGCCGCTGCTGTTCCATCTGCCCCAACTGTCCTTCACCGACGCCTATTTCGAGGCCATGTCGGGCCTTACCACCACCGGCGCCACGGTGCTGGTCGGCCTCGACAGCCTGCCGGCCTCCATCCACATCTGGCGCGCGGAACTGCATTGGCTGGGGGGCCTCGGTGTCATCGTACTGGTGGTGGCGGTGCTGCCCCTGCTGGGGGTGGGCGGCCGCCAACTATTCCGTGCGGAAACCCCCGGCCCGATGAAGGACGACAAGCTGACGCCGCGCATGGCGGAAACCGCGAAGGGACTGTGGAAGGTGTACATCCTGCTCACGTTCATCCTGATCGGCCTCTACTGGCTGTTCGGCATGACCCCGGCCGATGCCGTGGTGCACGCCTTCTCGGTCATGGGCCTGGGCGGCTTCTCCTCGCACGACGCCAGCTTCGGCTATTTCCAGTCCCTGCCCCTGGAACTCATCACCGTGCTGTTCGCCCTGCTGGCGGGCATGAACTTCGCCATGCACTTCCTGGCCCTGCGCGGCCGCAGCCTGTCGCCCTACCGGCTCGATCCGGAAATCCGCTGGTACCTGGGCTTAGTGTTGGGCAGTTGCCTGGGCCTGGCTCTCCTGCTGTGGGCGCAGGGCGTCTATGCGGACTTTCCCGGCGCCCTGCGCGACACCACCTTCAGCGTGGTTTCCATGGCCACCACCCTCGGCCTGGCCACCGCCGACTTCGCGCAATGGCCGCTGTACGCCGGGCTCTGGCTGCTGTTCCTGTGCAGCTTCTCTACCAGCGCCGGCTCCACCGGAGGCGGCATCAAGATGATGCGCGCCATACTGCTGTACAAACAGATCCACCGGGAGTTGCGTCACGTCCTGCATCCCCGTGCCCAGATCAACACCCGCCTGGGCGAGCAGGTGGTGCCCGACAAGGTGATGTACGCGGTGCTGGCCTTCTTCTTCACCTACGTGGCGTCCATTGTCCTGCTTGCCTTCGTTCTCTCCTTCACCGGCCTGGACGTGCTCACCGCCTTCTCCGCCGTGGTGGCCTGCATCAACAACACCGGCCCCGGCCTCGGCCAGGTGGGGCCCGCCAGCAACTACGCCATGCTTTCCGATTTCCAGACCTGGGTGTGCAGCTTCGCCATGCTGCTCGGCCGCCTGGAACTGTTCACCCTGCTGGTGGTGCTCACCCCCGCGTTCTGGCGGCGATGAGGCGCGGTCCCGCGGGGCGCAGTTGCTCCAGCGGCAGCGGCCGGGCGATGCCGTAACCCTGGGCGTAATTGACGCCGATGTAGTGAAGCTCGCGCAGGATCGCGTCGTTCTCCACGAATTCGGCAATGGTCTGTTTGCCCATGACCTGGCCGATGCGGTGGATGGCCTCGACGAAGGCGCGATCGATGGGGTCGGTGACGATGTCGCGCACGAAGGCACCGTCGATCTTCAGGTAATCCACCGGCAGGTTCTTCAGATACGAGAACGAGGACATGCCGGCGCCGAAATCGTCGAGGGCGAAGCGGAAGCCCTTCTCCTTCATCTCGCGCATGAAAGCCAGCGCCCGTCCGAGGTTGGAGATGGCGGCGGTCTCGGTGATTTCGAAGCAGGCCCGCGTGGGGTCCACGCCCTGGGCACGCATTTCGCGCAGCACGAAGGCGGCGAAGCCGTCGTCCTGCAGGGACAGGCCGGACAGGTTGATGGACAGGTCCACGTGCGGCAGTTCGCCCAGCCAGCGGAAACTTTCGCGCACCACCCAGCGGTCCACCTCGCCCATCAGGCCGAAACGTTCCGCGGCGGGGATGAAGACGGCGGGCGACAGCAGTTCGCCGCGCTCGTCGCGCAGGCGCAGCAGCACCTCGTAATGCGCGCGGCCGGCGCCCTGCAGGGGACGGATCTCCTGGCCGTGCAACTCGAAGCGGTTGGCCGCGAGGGCGGCGCGGATGCCGCTGGCGGCGTGCAGTTCCTCGCGCCGGCGGTTGAGGTCCTCGTCGTCCGGCAAATGCACGTGGATGCGGTTGCGGCCCTTCTCCTTGGCCGCGTAACAGGCCATGTCGGCCGCCGTCATCACCTCCACCAGGGTCTGGCCGGCGCCGTGCATGGGCGCCAGGCCGATGGACACGCCGATCTCGAACTCGCGGTTTTCCCAGACGAAGCGGAAATCACGCACCAGGGCGCGCAGTTTCTCGGCGATTTCGCGCGCCTTATCCAGGGGGCAGGCGCGCAGCAGCAGGCCGAACTCGTCGCCGCCCAGGCGCGCCAGGGTATCGTCGCCGCGCACGTGGCCCTGCATCAGCTGCGACAGGCGTTTGAGCAGTTCGTCGCCGGCCAGGTGGCCGCAGGTATCGTTGACGATCTTGAACTGGTCGAGATCCAGGTAAAGCATGGCATGACGCGTGTCCGTCGGATTGGTCTCCGCCTGGCCCAGCAGTTCGCCCAGGCGGCGCTCGAATTCGCGCCGGTTGAACAGCCCGGTCAGGCCGTCGTGGGCCAGTTGCCAGGCCATTTCCCGCGTCATCACGCGCTTGTCGGTGACGTCGTGGAAGACCAGCACGACGCCGGCCAGATTGCCGTCGCGGTCGCGGATGGGCGCCGCCGAATCCTCGATGGCGAGTTGTTCGCCCGCGCGGTTCACCAGCAGGGTGTGGGAGCTCATGCCCACCACCCGGTCTTCCTCGCGACAGAGGTCGACCGGATTGGGCGCCGCCTCGCCGGTGTCCTCGCGCACCAGGGACAGGATTTCGTCCACCGGGCGGCCCAGGGCTTCGGCGTTGCTCCAGCCGGTGAGGCGTTCCGCCACCGGGTTGAGGAAGCTGACGCGGCCTTCGCGGTCGCTGGTCAGCACGCCGTCACCGATGGAGGCCAGGGTGACCTGGGCCAGCTCCTTTTCATCGAACAGCGCGCGCTCCAGGGCGATGCGTTCGCTGACGTCGGTATGCGTGCCCACCATGCGCACGGCGGTGCCCATGCCATCGCGGTGACAGGCGCCACGATCGAGGATCCACACCCAGTGGCCGTCCTTGTGGCGCATGCGATGGATGTTCTGATAGGCGGGGGTCTTGCCCTCCAGGTGCGCCTGCACTTCGGCCAGTGTCGCCTCCAGGTCATCCGGGTGGACCCGCTGTTTCCATTCGTCGACGCTGTCGCCGATCTCGTCCTCGGCATAGCCCAGCAGACTCTTCCAGCGCGGCGAGAAGAAGACCCTGCCGCTGGCGATGTCCCAGTCCCAGATGCCGTCGTTGGCGCCACGCAGGGCCAGCTCCAGACGTTCCTCGCTGGCAGCCAGGCGCTCCTGGGCGTTCTTCAATTCCGCCTCGCGCGCGGCCAGGGTGTCCAGCATGTCATTGAAGCCCAGCGCCACCACGGCGGCCTCGTCGTCGCCGGTGACGCGGGCGCGGGCGGCGTGGTCGCCGGCGCGCACCGCCTCGGCGGCGCCGCGGATGAGGTGCAGCTTGCGCGTCAGGCGGCGGCCCATCCACAGGGCCAGCATGGCGCCGATGAGGATGGCCGCGCCGGTATAGAGGAGGCCATCCCGCGTCACCGCGTCCAGCCTGGAACGGGTAACGCCGGCCGACAGGCCGACACGCGCCCAGCCCAGGCGCTTGCCGTTGATCACCACCGGCGTCGCGCTGTCCACCAGTTCCGTGCCGCGTGCGAGCGTCAGGGCGCGCTCGGCGGCGAGCATGCGCTGGCTGGCGGTATCGGCCAGATAGAGGCCGCGCCGGCCCGGCTCGTTGTGGGCAAGGACGCGGCCTGCGGCATCCGTCAGCATGACGAAGACGATACCCGGATAGCTGGCGTGGGCGTCCACCAGCTCCTGCAGGCCGGCGCTGTCGCGCGCCAGCAGGCCGGCGGCGGCCGACACCGCGAGGGTGTCCGCCAGGCTCTGGCTCTGCTCGGTCTGGCGGGCCAGCAGGAATTCCTGCTGGCGTAGCGAAAGATCCCAGACAAACAGGCTCATCATCACCGCGTGCACCACCGCCACGCCGAACACCAGCTGCCGGCGCAGGCTGCCGAACAGCATGTGGCGCAGGCTCATCGGGCTCTCCCGTGCGGGACCGCAAGGATGGGGCGGGCGTCGAAGATCATGGCCTGGGTCCCACGCGTGTTTCGTACTCGGCGATGAAACGGCGCACCACCTCATAGTCGGCGTTGACGGCGGCACGAATGCGCGAGGTTTCCATGGCCGCCAGCACGCGCTGGCCATCCGGGTATTCGTGCAGGCGGGTGAGGAGATCGCGCACTGCCGCCACCAGGTCCTCCGGCAGGTCCTGGCGCGCCACCACCGCGTTGTTGATGAGGGGCGGCGTCTCCCAGATCGCCAGCAACTGCGACGCCTCCTCCGGATGCGCCTTCTGGAAGGCGCGCCAGGGCGGCGGCCAGGTGGCGCCGGCGGCGGATTCGCCCAGGTAGGCGTTGAGGATGGCGGACTCCTGCGAGCCCACGTAGCGGTTCTCGATGTCGCGGTTCACGTCCAGCCCCTGCTTGGCCAGCCACAGCCGGGGCATCATGCCGGCGGCCAGGGCGGTGGTCGCCGGATAGGCCACCGCCTTGCCCTTGAGATCGGCGGGCACGCGGATGCCGCTGTCCTTGCGGATGATGAAAACGCCGCGAAAATCCTCGCTGTCGCCGGCCTGGGCGATGACGCGGTAGCCCCAGTCCAGCGCCAGGAAGGCCTGGTAGGGGTTGGGCATGGCGAAATCGAGTTGGCGTTCGCGCAGCTTGGCCTCGAAGTGGGGGAAGCTGCTGGCGCCCTCCAGTTCGAAGCGGCTGCCGGGAATGCGCCGGCTGAGGTAGGCCATCAGCGGGGAGAAAGCCTGGTCGAGCTTCTGCGGGTGGTGCCCCAGATGCACGCCGAAGCGGAACACCCGACCGCTGTCGGCGGCGGGGCGCACGGCGTATTCGGGCAGACTGGGAGCCGGTTCCCGCTCGCAGCCCGAAAGCGCGCCGGGGACCCAGGCGAGAGCGGTCAGCCCTAGAAAAGTGCGGCGTTGTCGATTCATGCCGGTCGGCCAGTGTGTATGCCCGCTCTTACGGACCGGCGGCGGGAAACTTGAATCAGGCGGCCTGTAGGCGGGCGTAATCGAGGATGAATGCCTTGCGTCCCAGCTTGGGGAATTCCACGCTGATTTCGGTGTCCGGCCCTTGGCCTTGGTAGCCGGCCACCACGCCCTCGCCGTACTTGGGGTGGCTGACGCGGCTGCCCACCTTGAAGGGCAGGTCCGCCTGCCGCCGGGGCACGGCGGGCGGCGCATAGTGGGCGACGGCTTCGCGGAAGGCGGGGGGCGGGTTCGCCAGGCGCATGGAGAGGGAGCGCACCAGGCTTTCCGGCAACTCCTCCAGGAAGCGCGAGGGCAGGCCGTAGCGCATCTGGCCGTGCAGCATGCGCATGCGCGCATGGCTGAGATAGAGCCGGCGGCGGGCGCGGGTGATGGCCACGTACATGAGGCGGCGCTCCTCCTCGATGCCACCCTGCTCGGCCAGCGCGTTTTCGTGCGGGAACAGGCCTTCTTCGAGGCCGGTGATGAACACCGTGTGGAACTCCAGGCCCTTGGCGGCATGCACGCTCATCAATTGCACCGCGTCCTGGCCCTGCGCCGCCTCGTGTTCGCCCGCCTCCAGGGCGGCGTGGGCGAGGAAGGCGGCGAGGCTTTGCTCGTCGCTGTCGGCGGCAAAGGCGGCGGCGGCATTGGCCAGTTCGTTGAGGTTCTCCACCCGATCCTCGCCGTCCTTCTCGTTCTGGTAGTACTCCAGCAGGCCGGAACGGGCCACCACGTGGTCGACCAGTTCAGTGAGCGGCAACCGGCTGGCGCCGTCATCCCGGCGCAAGCCGGGATCCAGTGCTTCGTCTTGCCCATCCGATTCGGCTGAAATGCCTGGATTCCGGCCTTCCCCGGCAGCGGGATAAACGCCGGAATGACGGTTCAATTCATCCACCAGGCGCACGAACGGCTCGAACTTCTTTCCCCCCTTGCAGGCCGCCGCCCACAGGCTGCCGCCCGCCGCCCGCGCGTCGGCATCCAGCCCTTCCAGGGAGCGGGCGCCGATGCCCCGGGCAGGGAAGTTCACCACCCGCAGGAAGGCGTTGTCGTCCTCCGGGTTCGCGGCGAGACGCAGGTAGGCGAGGGCGTGCTTGATCTCGGCGCGCTCGAAGAAGCGCAGGCCGCCGTAGACCCGGTAGGGAATGCCGACGGAGAACAGGGCGTGTTCCAGGCTGCGCGACTGGGCGTTGGAGCGGTAGAGCACCGCCATGTCGAGGAAGGACTCGCCCTCCCGCTTCAGGCTCTGGATCTCCTCGACGACGAAGCGGGCTTCCTCGCCGTCGTCGTTGGCCTCGTAGTGGCGGATCAACTCCCCCTGGCCGGCATCGGTCCACAGGTCCTTGCCCAGGCGCCCCTGGTTATGGGCGATGACGGCGTTGGCGGCGTCCAGGATGGTGGAGAGCGAGCGGTAGTTGCGGGTGAGCTTGATGGGCGCGGCAATGCCCATCTCCTCCAGGAACAGGGCCATGTTGGCGACGTTGGCGCCGCGGAAGGCGTAGATGGACTGGTCGTCGTCGCCCACGGCGAAGAGCGCCGTGCCCGGCCCCTGCAGCAGCTTCAGCCACAGGTACTGCAGGCGGCTGGTGTCCTGGAACTCGTCCACCAGGATGTGGCGGAAGCGCTGCTGGTAATGCTCGCGCAGCAGGGCGTTGCGGCTGAGCAGCTCGTAGGCGCGCAGCAGCAGTTCGGCGAAATCCACCGCCCCCTCGCGCTGGCACTGGGCGTCGTACTCGGCCATGTAGTCGCACAGGCGGCGGGTGTAGGGATCCCAGGCCTCCACCTTGTCGGCGCGCAGGCCCGCCTCTTTGTTCTGGTTGATGAAGCTTTGCAGCTTGCGCGGGTCGTACTTCTCGGTATCCACGTTGAGGGCCCGCAGGCAGCGCTTCACCGCCGAAAGCTGATCGCTGGAATCCAGGATGGTGAACAGTTGCGGCAGGCCCGCCTCGCGGTGATGGGCGCGCAGCAGCCGGTTGCACAGGCCGTGGAAGGTGCCGACCCACATGCCCCGCGTGTTGATCGGCAGCATGGCGGTCAGCCGCGTCAGCATCTCCTTCGCCGCCTTGTTGGTGAAGGTCACCGCCATCAGCCCCATGGGCGAGACCTGGCCGGTCTGCACCAGCCAGGCGATGCGGGTGGTGAGCACCCGCGTCTTGCCGGAGCCGGCCCCGGCCAGCACCAGGGTGGAGCCCTGCGCCGTGACGGCGGCACGCTGTTCGGGATTGAGGGCGTCGAGGAGGTCGGATGCGGCGGCGGCAAACATGGGGCCGGATTATCCCCGATTCCCGTCCCGCCTCCCCCGAACGGGCAGGCGAGGCACGCCGGCCGGCCGGCGTAAAATGCCGGCCACTTCAGCAAGCGAGGCGCACCATGAACGGTCAGATCACCATCCTCTACTTCGGCCACCTGGCGGAAATGCTCGGGCGGGAAAGCGAAATCCTGTTCCTGCCCCGGACCATCCACGACATTCAGGGCCTCATGGCCCACCTCGCCCGGCGCGGCGAGAACTGGACGGTGGTGTTCGAGAAACCGCGCGAGAGTATGAAGATCACCGTGAACAAGCAGTTTTCCGAGGCATCCACCCCTGTCCAGAGCGGCGACGAGATTGCCTTCGTCGCCTTCAGCATGGCCTGAGCCGTTTGTACGCCCGACGTTTCGCCCCGGCGCTAGCCCCCCTCCTGTCCGCCCTGCTGGGCGCGCTGGCGGTGGCCGGCTTCGCCCCGCTGGGCTGGTACCCGCTGTCCATCCTCAGCCTGGCCGGCCTGTTCCACCTGGCCCGCGCGGCCACGCCCTGGCATGCCTTCCTGCTCGGCTGGAGTTACGGCCTCGGCCTGTTCCTCGCCGGCGTGTCCTGGATCTACGTCAGCATTTCCACCTACGGCGGCATGCCCGTGCCCCTGGCCGTGCTCGCCACGTTGCTGTTCTGCGCCTTCATCGCCCTGTTCCCGGCCCTGGCTTTGGCCGCCGCAGCGCGCCTTGCAACGCCGGGCCGGGGCCGCGTCGCACTGGCCCTGCCCGCTGCCTGGGTGCTGGGGGAATGGCTGCGCGGCTGGATCTTCACCGGCTTTCCCTGGCTGGCCCTGGGCTACTCCCAGGCCCCGGACAGCCCCCTGGCCGGATTCGCGCCGGTCCTTGGCGTCTATGGCGTGTCCCTGCTGGCCGCCCTCAGCGCCGGCCTGATCGCTGCCATCGTGCCCCGCGCCGGTAGAGTCGGGCAATCCAGGCTCCCAGCCCTCGCGGGGCTGGCAGTTCTCTGGCTTGCCGGCCTGGCCTTGCATAGCGTGGACTGGACCCGCCCCACCGCCGCCCCGGTGCGGGTCGCCCTGCTCCAGGGCAACATCGCGCAGGACCTCAAATTCCGCCCGGAGAAGCTCGAAGCCACCCTCGGCCACTATGCCCGCGCGGTGCTGGCCAGCGACGCCCGCCTCATCGTCCTGCCGGAAACCGCCCTGCCCCTGTTCCGTTCCGCCGTGCCGCGCGATTACCTGGACCTGCTCGCGGAGCACGCCCGCACCCGTGACGGCGACATCGTCCTGGGCATCCCCGAGGACGCCGGGCCGGGACGCTACTACAACAGCATCCTGACGCTGGGCGCCTCGCCCGAAGGGGTGTACCGCAAGGCGCACCTGGTGCCCTTCGGCGAATTCGTGCCGTTCGGCTTCCGCTGGGCGGTGGATCTGATGTCCATCCCCCTGGGCGACTTCGGCCGCGGTGACCCCGACCAGCCTCCCCTGGCCGCAGCCGGCGAGAAGCTCGCCGTCAACGTCTGTTACGAGGATGCCTTCGGCGAGGAACGCATCGCCGCCGCGCGCACCTCCACCCTGCTGGTCAACGTCAGCAACGACGCCTGGTTCGGCGAGAGCCTCGCCCCCTGGCAACACCTGCAGATCGGCGCCATGCGCTCCCTGGAAGCGGGTCGCTGGCAACTGCGCGCCAACAACACCGGCATCACCGCCATCCTGGATGACAAGGGCCGTGTCCGCGCGCAGTTGGCGCCTTTCATCGTAGGTACCCTGCACGGCGAGGCCCGCGGACGGACCGGCGACACGCCCTATCTCGTCCTCGGCAATTGGCCGGCGGTGCTGGGCGCACTGGGACTGCTGGCTCTGGCCTGGCGGCTCCCCGCGCGACGCCAAGGCCTTGGATAGAGCCTTCCCCCTCATCGCATAAGCCAGTCCTTTTTTCTCTCCACCCAATCGATCCCCATGTCCGCGCCCACTATCTCGCCCCCCATCCGTCTCACCCATCTCTCCCACGGCGGCGGCTGCGGCTGCAAGATCGCCCCGGCGGTGCTGGAGACAATCCTCGCCGACACGCCCTTCGCCAAGGGCCTGGCCTCCAGCTTTCCCGACCTGCTGGTGGGCACCGAGTCCTCCGACGACGCGGCGGTGTGGCAGCTCAACGAGAGCCAGGCCATCGTCGCCACCACCGACTTCTTCATGCCCATCGTCGACGATCCCTACGAGTTCGGACGCATCGCCGCCACCAACGCGATTTCCGACGTCTACGCCATGGGTGGCCGGCCGCTGTTCGCGCTGGCCCTGGTCGGCATGCCCCTGGACAAACTGGCGCCGGAAACCATCCGCGCCATCCTCGCGGGCGGCGAGGCGGCGGCGCGCGAGGCGGGCATCCCGGTCGCGGGCGGCCATTCCATTGATTCGCAGGAGCCGATCTACGGCCTGGTGGCGATCGGCGTGGTGGACCCGCGCCGCGTCAAGAAGAACAACGCCGGCCAGGCCGGCGACGTGCTCATCCTGGGCAAGGGCCTGGGCGTCGGCATCTATTCCGCCGCCCTGAAGAAGGACTGCCTGCCGGCGGCGGGCTACCGGGCGATGATCGACTCCACCACCCGCCTCAACACGCCGGGCACCGAGCTGGGCGGCCTCGACGAGGTGCATGCGATGACCGACGTGACCGGTTTCGGCCTGCTCGGCCACGCCCTGGAACTGGCGCGCGGCTCGGGCCTGAGCGCGCGTGTCCGTTTCGCCGATCTGCCCCTGTTGCCCGGCGCCGCCGATCTCGCCGGGGCCGGCTTCGTCACCGGCGCGAGCGGACGCAACTGGGCCAGCTATGGCGGCGGGGTGGAGTTGTTCACCGGCTGCGCCGACTGGCAGAAAGCCGTGCTCACCGATCCGCAGACCAGCGGTGGCCTCATGGTGGCCTGCGAAGCGGATGCGGTGGCGACGGTGAAGGACGTGTTCCGCCGGCATGGCTTCACGCAGGCGGTGGTGATCGGCGGCCTGGAAGCGGGGCCGGCGCGCGTGGTGGTGGAGGCGTAGCGCGTCAGGCGCCACGCGGCGAGTAGAACATGACGAAACTGATGGCTTGAGACACTAGAATCACGAGGTTCCCGTTTGGAGTCGTCCATCATGCAAGCTCCCCGCATCGCCTCGTTCCAGCCGCCCCGCCGCACTCTCATGGGTCCCGGTCCGTCCGACGTGCCGCAACGCATCCTGGACGCCATGGCGCGGCCGACCATCGGCCACCTGGACCCGGCCTTCTCGGACATGATGGAGCAGACCAAGAGCCTGCTGCGCTATGCCTTCCAGACCGAAAACAAGCTCACCTTCCCGGTCTCCGGCCCCGGCTCCGTGGGCATGGAGACCTGTTTCGTGAACCTGGTGGAGCCGGGCGACCAGGTCATCGTCTGCATCAACGGCGTGTTCGGCGGACGCATGCTGGAGAACGTCAAGCGCAGCGGCGGCGTGGCGGTGGTGGTGGAAGACGCCTGGGGCCGCGCCGTGGATCCCGACAAGGTGGAAACCGCCTTCGCCGCCAACCCGGACGCGAAGCTGCTGGCCTTCGTGCATGCCGAGACCTCCACCGGCGCCCAGTCCGACGCCGCCGCCTTGAGCGCCATTGCCCGCAGGCACGGGGCGTTGACCCTCATGGACTGCGTCACCTCCCTGGGCGGCACGCCGGTGCTCATCGATGCGTGGGGTATCGACGCCGCCTATTCCGGCAGCCAGAAATGCCTGTCCTGCACGCCGGGCCTGTCGCCGGTGACCTTCTCCGAGCGGGCCATCGAAAAGGTCAAGGCGCGCAAGACCCCGGTGCAAAGCTGGTTCATGGACCTCAACCTGGTGCTGGGTTACTGGAGCGGCGAGGGCAAGCGCACCTACCACCACACCGCGCCCATCAATCCGCTCTACGGCCTGCACGAAGCCCTGGTGATGCTGGCGGAGGAAGGCATCGAGAACGCCTGGACCCGTCACCGTGCCCAGCACGAGGCCCTGAAAGCGGGCCTGGAGAGGCTGGGTCTGGCATTCATCGTGCCGGAAGGCGAGCGGCTGCCGCAGTTGAATTCGGTGACCTTCCCCGCCGGCGTCGACGACGCCGCCGCCCGCGCCCGGTTGCTCAACGAATTCAACCTGGAGATCGGCGCCGGCCTGGGCGCGCTGGCCGGCAAGATCTGGCGCATCGGCCTGATGGGGGCCTCGGCCCGGCGCGAGAACGTGGAGTACTGCCTGAAGGCGCTGGCGGCGGTGCTGGGCAAATAGCGGGAGGTCGTTGTAGGGTGCAATTGCGCAGCGTATTGCACCGAATCGATGCCGGGTTGGTGCAATGCCCTTGGGTTATTGCACCCTACAACTCGCTACTCGCTACTTGTTAGTCACTACTGGCGTTCACCGCTCCAGCAGATCCATCTTGCCCGCCTTGCCATTCCACGCGTCGGCGTCGGCGGGCGCATCCTTTTTCTCGGTGATGGCCGGCCAGAGCTTCGCCAGCTCGGCGTTGAGGGCGATGAAACCGCGCTGGCTGTCGGGCACGTCGTCCTCCGGGAAGATGGCCTCGGCCGGGCATTCCGCCACGCACAGGTTGCAATCGATGCATTCCTCCGGGTCGATGACCAGGAAGTTCGGGCCCTCGTGGAAGCAGTCCACCGGGCAGACTTCGACGCAATCGGTGTATTTGCAGCGGATGCAGTTTTCGGTCACAACGTAGGTCATAACTTTCCTCGTCAAAACTTTTTCGCTAGCATAGCGGGGAACCGCAGCAAACCGTCAATGAGTCGCCCCTCCAAGTCGACCTTCCGGCAGCCTTCCCAAGCCGTACATCCAGCCTCCCGGCTTTTCTTTCCGAAGCGATCCTCCTTCATTCCTCAGAGGTTCTCCATGAGCGAACACATCCATTACGTCACCGACGACACTTTCGAGCAGGAAGTCCAGCAATCCCCCATGCCCGTGCTGGTGGACTACTGGGCCGACTGGTGCGGTCCCTGCAAGATGATCTCCCCCATCCTCGACGAGGTTGCCCGTGAATACGCCGGCCGTCTCAAGGTCTGCAAGCTCAACATCGACGAGAACCAGGCGACGCCGCCCAAGTACGGCATCCGCGGCATTCCCACCCTGATGATCTTCAAGAACGGCAACGTCGAAGCCACCAAGGTCGGCGCGCTGTCCAAATCCCAGCTCACCGCCTTCGTTGACAGCAACATCTGAATTCCGCTAGTTTTGCCGCGCCCGGTGTACTCGCAAGGAGCACGCCGGATTCGTAAACGCTAAAGCGTCAACGACTCCGCTGTTCTGCCGGGCGCACCCTCCCTCCAGCGTCACCCCTCTCCGGATTCTCCGGCCCGCGCTCAGCATCCATCGCGGACCAGCCCGGACCCAGCCGGCGCATCTCCCCACCGCAAAGCCACCATGCAACTTTCCGACCTGAAACAACAACACGTCAGCCAGCTTCTCGAAATGGCCGAAGCCAACGGCATCGAGAACGCCAACCGCATGCGCAAGCAGGAGCTGATCTTCGCCCTGCTCAAGAAAAAAGCGAGGGACGGCGAAAGCATCTTCGGCGACGGGGTGCTGGAAATCCTGCCGGACGGCTTCGGCTTCCTGCGCTCACCGGACACCTCCTACCTGTCCAATCCGGACGACATCTACATCTCCCCCTCGCAGATCCGCCGCTTCAACCTGCACACCGGCGACTCCATCGAGGGCGAGATCCGCACCCCCAAGGACGGCGAGCGCTACTTCGCCCTGACCAAGATCGACAAGGCCAACGGCGGCCCGGTCGAGGCGCTCAAGCACAAGATCCTGTTCGAGAACCTGACGCCGCTGTTCCCCAACCAGGCCTTCAAGCTGGAACGCGACATCAAGGCGGAAGAGAACATGACCGGCCGCGTCATCGACATCATCGCGCCCATCGGCAAGGGCTCGCGCGGCCTGCTGGTGGCACCGCCGAAGACCGGCAAGACGGTGATGATGCAGCACATCGCCCACTCCATCACCGCCAACCACCCCGAGGCCATCCTCATCGTCCTGCTCATCGACGAGCGCCCCGAGGAAGTCACCGAGATGCAGCGCACGGTGAAGGGCGAGGTGGTTGCCTCCACCTTCGACGAGCCCGCCGCCCGCCACGTGCAGGTGGCCGAGATGGTCATTGCCAAGGCCAAGCGCCTGGTCGAGCACAAGAAGGACGTGGTCATCCTGCTCGACTCCATCACCCGCCTGGCCCGGGCCTACAACACCGTGCAGCCCACCTCCGGCAAGGTGCTCACCGGCGGCGTCGACGCCAACGCCCTGCAGAAGCCCAAGCGCTTCTTCGGCGCCGCGCGCAACATCGAGGAAGGCGGCAGCCTGACCATCATCGCCACCGCCCTGATCGACACCGGCAGCCGCATGGATGACGTGATCTACGAGGAATTCAAGGGAACCGGCAACATGGAAATCCACCTCGACCGGCGCATGGCGGAAAAGCGCGTCTACCCGGCGATCAACGTCAACCGCTCGGGCACGCGCAAGGAAGAACTGCTGATCGAGGCCTCCATCCTGCAGAAGATCTGGGTGCTGCGGAAACTGCTCTACCCCATGGATGACATGGAAGCGATGGAATTCCTCAGCGACAAGATCCGGGCGACCAAGACCAACAGCGATTTCTTCGATTCGATGCGGCGGGGTTGATTCAGCGCGTTGAGAGCGCTTTGCTCTCTTCCAGGGGAGACACATGAATCCGAATGAGCCCATCCTGCCACCGGGCCTGGAAGACGAGGAGCCGCCCCATCCCGCCGTGAAATTCCTGAAATACGGCGCCTTGCTGCTGGTCCTTGCGCTGGCGGGAGCTGTCGCGCTGCACTTCTGGAATCGACAAACTCCCCGCTCCGAACAGGAATACCTTGCCAGTGCCGAAGCCGCCCTGACAAAGGGCGAGGCGGCGGCGGCCGTGATCCAGTACAAGAACGCCCTGCGCGTGAATCCACGTAACCCCCAGGCTCGCCTCGAACTGGCGCGGCTCTACCTGAAACAGGGCATGGGCAGCGAGGCGGAAGAGCAATTGCAGGTGGCGCGGGGGCTCGGCTTGAAGAAGCGCGTCCTCGCCCTGCCGCTCGCCGAGGCCCTGCTGCTGCAGAACAAGTTCGACAAGGTGTTGCAGGAACTCCAGCCGGAACGCTTCGGGGAGGGCCCGGACCGTGCCCAGGCCGAGCGCATCCAGGCGGATGCCCTGCTCGGCCTCGGCCGGCACGGGGAAGCCTGCCCGCTGTTCCAGCGCGCGCACGAAGGCGACCCCCGCGATCTGCAAGCCCTGTGGGGGCTGGTGAAGTGCGCCATGGCAAAACAGGACTTCCGGTCCGCCCGTGCCCATCTGGACGCGGCCCTCGCTCTGGATCCGCGCAACACCCGAAATTTCATGCTCAAGGGTGAACTGGCCCAGGCCATGAAGGACCTGGCCGGCGCCGAGGCGGCCTATGCCGAGGCCATCGCCACCGATCCCGCCTTCGTCCCCGCCTGGGTCACCCGCGCCCTGATGCGGCTGGCGGCGGGCAAGAAGGCCGAGGCCATGGAGGATTTGCAGGAACTCAAGAAGCGTGCGCCCAACAACCTCATGGTGCGCTACCTGGAGTCCTTGCTCGCCTATCGCGACGGCCGCCTTGCCGAGGCGCAGAACGTCATCCAGGGCGTGGTCGCCCAGGCACCGGAGCACCAGCCCAGCCGCCTGCTCTCAGGCTTCGTCGCCTACCGCCTGGAACAATACCGGCAGGTGGACAAGGATCTGTCCATGGTGCTCCTGTGGCAACCGGACAACCATGAAATCCGCCTGCCCCTGGCGCACAGCCGACTGAAGACCGGGCAACCGGAGGGCGCCCTGGCGGTCCTGGAGCCTCTCCTGAAGGAAAGCGCGCCTCATCCCGAGGCCCTCGCCGCCGCCGGCGAGGCCTACCTGCTGCTGGGCAAGCCCGACCAGGCCGCCGCCTTCATGAGCCGCGCGGCCAAACTCTTGCCCGACGACGCGAGCCTGCGCTCGAAGGCCGGGCTGTGGCGCATGCGCGCCGGCGACAGCGCCGGGGCGGCGCGCGAGCTCGAAGCCGCCGCCAGCATGCAAGCGCTTCCCCTGCAAACCGAATCGCTGCGCGTCACCACCCTGCTGATGCGCAAGGCGTTCGACGATGCGCTTGCGGCCGCCGACACCATGATCCAGCGTTTCCCGAAGGAAGGCATCGCCCATCATCTCAAAGGCATGGCCCATCTGGGCAAGAACGACATGGCGAGCGCACGCCGCAGTTTCGAGCAGGCCCTGGCGGTGCAGCCCGCGAATCTGGCCGCCGCGAAAAGCCTGGCGCAGTTGGATATCCTGCAAGGCCGACCCGATGCCGCCGCCAAGCGATACGAGGCCCTGCTCCGGCACGACCCCAACAACCATCAGGCCATGCTGGAACTGGCCGAACTGGCCAGATCGCGCGGCCAGAGCAAGGACTACACGGCCTGGCTGCACAAGGCCGCGACCGCCGCCCCGGCCGAGCGGCAGCCCAGGCTGCTGCTCGCGCGCCACTATCTCTCCGGCAACGAACCGGCCAAGGCCCTGCCCTGGGCCAGACAGTTGCTTGACCTGGACTCCAGGAATCCCGTGGCCCTGGAACTGCACGGCGACGTCCAGTTGGCGAACGGCGACCGGGACAACGCGCTGTACAGCTATCTGCAGTGGACCCAGGTGGCGCTGGATTCCGCGCGGGCGCACTACAAGCTGGGGACCGCCCAGGCCGCCGCCGGCCACTCCGTGGCCGCACGGGAATCCCTGGAACGGGCCCTGCGCCTGCAGCCGGACTACCCGGACGCCGCCATCGCCCTGGCCTCCCTTGTCCAGGCCGGCGGCAAGCACCAGGAGGCGATCCGCCTGACGCGCGAACTCCAGCAACGCCACCCCGCCATCTGGCAAGGCCATGCCCTGGAGGGAGACAGCCAAACGGCCCTGGGACGCCACGCCGACGCCCTCAAGGCTTACACCCAGGCATTCAGGCTGCAGCGCAGCCGCTCCCTGTTCGTGCGCCTGCACCAGGCCATGACCCAGTCCGGCAAGGCCGACCAGGCCCGCGCCCTGCGGGCTTCCTGGCTGCGCGATGCGGGGCGCGACGTGCCCACGCGCCTGTATCTCGGCTACAGCCAGTTGCGCGCCGGGCAGGCGCGCGAGGCCCAGGCCGAATTCCAGGCCGCGCTGGAAGTGGAACCGGGCAACGTGGCGGCCCTGGTCGGCATGAGCAGTTCCTTGCACGCCCTGAACGACGCCCGCGCCGTCGGTTATGCCGAGCAGGCCTACCAGAAGAGCGGGCGCAACGCCGAAACCGCCGATCTGCTCGGCTGGATGCTGGTGAACCGCGGCCAGACACGGCGCGGTCTGGAACTGCTGCAGCAGGCCATGCTGCTGGCGCCGGACAACCCCGTCATCCGCTACCACCTGGCCGCCACCCTGGTGAAACTGGGCGAACTGGAGATGGCGCGTCCCATGCTTGAAGCGCTCCTGCTCAGGGAAAAAACCTTTCCCCAACGCGCCGAGGCCGAGGCCCTGCTGAAGCAGGTGCGGGACGCCCTGCGGGACGACTGAACATCGCGCGGTCGACATGCGCGCCACCCTCCGCCATGGGGGTGGGAAGAATACTTGTCGGATTGCTTTACACGTCCCCGGAATGCATTCAGCCTATTTCCGGCAGTTGCAGGTTCCGTAGGGGGGCGCTGGCACTCACCCAGCCGGGGTGAGGGGTTAACGTTCATGGCGGCTCGCCACCCCAGACGATGAAACGTGGATCGGACATGGCTGGCCTCCCCGCCGAGGCTCCTTCCACCGGCGCTGGGGCATTGCCGTCATACATGGACGCCCCTATTTGCCAAGCGAGGTTTTGGGTTTGGCGCGGACGGGTAATGATTGCAGCCATACATCCGGACTGTATTCGGGCGAAC
>WOUQ01000005.1 GCA_009772925.1 bacterium | reverse complement strand
CCCTTCCCTTCCCGAACAGGACCGTGAAACGCCCCTGCGCCAATGATAGTCGGCTCTCCGCCGGCGAAAGTAGGTCATCGCCAGACTCCCCATACCCCAAAACGCCCCATCCTCAAAGATGGGGCGTTTTGCTTTGGGCAAGCTACATCGGTTGGGTTGAGCGTTGCACTGCGCAAACGTATAATCGCGCCACATTTCAACCGAGCGGGATGGACGCCAGTCTGTCCCGCTTGTCACATCTGCTCCAGGGGTTATCTTGTCTGCGTTCGTGCCCGCGATTCTTGCCCTGGCCGACGGTACGGTGTTCCGCGGCTATGGGATTGGCGCCGAGGGCGCCGGGGTCGGGGAGGTGGTATTCAACACCTCCATCACCGGCTATCAGGAAATCCTTACCGATCCCTCCTACTGCCGGCAGATTGTCACACTGACCTATCCGCACATCGGCAACGTCGGGACCAACGGCGAGGACGAGGAATCCGAGCGCATCCACGCCTCCGGCCTGATCATCCGCGACCTGCCGTTGCTGGCCAGCAATTTCCGCATGACCCGGACCTTGCCGGAGTATCTGAAGACCCACAACGTGGTGGCCATCGCCGGCATCGACACCCGCAAGCTGACCCGCCTGTTGCGCGAGAAGGGCGCCCAGAACGGCTGCATCATGGCCGGTGCCATCGACGAGGCTGAGGCGTTGGCCCAGGCGAGGGCCTGCCCCAGCATGGCCGGCCTGGATTTGGCCAAGGTGGTGACGCGGCGCGAGCCCGCCGACTGGCTTGAAGGCGAATGGGCTCTGGGCAAGGGCTTTGCCGCCCCGGTTGCGGCCGAATTCAATGTGGTGGCCTACGACTACGGCATCAAGCGCAACATCCTGCGCATGCTCACCAGCCGGGGTTGCCAGGTCACCGTGGTGCCTGCGCAGACGCCCGCCGCCGAGGTGCTGGCGATGCAACCGGATGGCGTCTTCCTGTCCAACGGCCCCGGCGATCCGGAGCCCTGTGACTACGCCATCCGCGCCATCCAGGAGATTCTCGCGGCGCGCATCCCCACCTATGGCATCTGCCTGGGCCACCAGCTCCTCGGACTGGCCTCCGGCGCCCGCACCATCAAGATGAAGTTCGGCCACCACGGCGGCAACCACCCGGTGCAGGACCTGGACAGCAGGCGGGTGATGATCACCAGCCAGAACCACGGCTTCGCGGTGGACGCGGCGACCCTGCCCGCCAACCTGCGCCCCACCCACATTTCCCTGTTCGACGGTTCCCTGCAGGGCATCGCCCGCACCGACGTGCCGGCCTTCAGCTTCCAGGGCCATCCAGAAGCCAGCCCCGGTCCCCACGACGTGGCCTATCTGTTCGACCGCTTCATCGGTCTGATGCGGGAGAACCAGCATGCCTAAGCGCGCGGACATCCAGTCCATCCTCATCATCGGAGCCGGCCCCATCGTCATCGGCCAGGCCTGCGAGTTCGACTATTCCGGCGCCCAGGCCTGCAAGGCGCTGAAGGAAGAAGGTTTCCGCGTCATCCTGGTGAACTCCAACCCGGCCACCATCATGACCGACCCGGAGATGGCGGACGCCACCTACATCGAGCCGATCAACTGGCAGACGGTGGAACGCATCCTGGAGAAGGAACGCCCGGACGCCATCCTGCCCACCATGGGTGGCCAGACCGCGCTGAACTGCGCCCTCGACCTGGCCAAGCACGGTGTCCTGGAGAAATACGGCGTCAAGCTGATCGGCGCCTCCAAGGAAGCCATAGACAAGGCCGAGGACCGCGAGAAGTTCAAGCAGGCCATGGCCCGCATCGGCCTGGCCAACCCCCGTTCCGCCCTCGCCCACAGCATGGAAGAAGCCATGCAGATCCAGGCCGGCATCGGCTTCCCCACCATCATCCGGCCGTCCTTCACCATGGGCGGCAGCGGCGGCGGCATCGCCTACAACATGGAAGAGTTCGTCACCATCTGCGAACGCGGTCTGGAGGCTTCGCCGACCAAGGAACTGCTGATCGAGGAATCCCTGATCGGCTGGAAAGAGTTCGAGATGGAAGTGGTGCGCGACCACGCCGACAACTGCATCATCGTCTGCTCCATCGAGAATCTGGATCCCATGGGCGTGCACACCGGCGATTCCATCACCGTGGCGCCGGCGCAGACCCTGACCGACCGGGAGTATCAGCTCCTGCGCAACGCCTCCATCGCCGTGCTGCGCGAGATCGGCGTCGACACCGGCGGTTCCAACGTCCAGTTCGCCATCAATCCGGCGGATGGCCGCATCGTCGTCATCGAGATGAACCCGCGCGTGTCGCGCTCCTCCGCCCTGGCTTCCAAGGCCACCGGCTTCCCCATCGCCAAGGTCGCCGCCAAGCTGGCGGTGGGCTACACCCTGGACGAACTGCGCAACGAGATCACCGGCGGCGCCACCCCGGCCTCTTTCGAGCCCTCCATCGACTACGTGGTCACCAAGGTGCCGCGCTTCGCCTTCGAGAAATTCCCCCAGGCCAACGATCGCCTCACCACCCAGATGAAGTCGGTGGGCGAGGTCATGGCCATCGGCCGCACCCAGCAGGAATCCCTGCAGAAGGCTTTGCGCGGCCTGGAAACCGGCGCCGACGGCCTCGACGAAAAGTCCACCGACGAGGACGAGATCGAGGCGGAAATGGGCAATCCCGGCGCCGAGCGGCTCTGGTACGTGGCCGACGCCTTCCGCATCGGCATGCGCTTCGAGGACATCCAGCGCATCAGCAAGATCGACCCCTGGTTCCTGGCCCAGATCGAGGATCTGGTGAAGCAGGAAAACGCCCTCAAGGGGCGCGCCCTGGCCGACCTGTCGCGGGACGAGTTGTTCACCCTCAAACGCAACGGCTTCTCCGACCGGCGCCTGGCCAAGCTCTTGAAGACCGACCAGCACGCCGTGCGCGCCCGTCGCTGGGAAATCGACGTGCATCCGGTGTACAAGCGGGTGGACACCTGCGCCGCTGAGTTCGCCACCTCCACCGCCTACATGTATTCCTCCTACGAGGAGGAGTGCGAGGCGCAGCCCAGCGACCGCAGGAAGATCATGGTGCTGGGCGGCGGTCCCAACCGCATCGGCCAGGGCATCGAGTTCGACTACTGCTGCGTGCACGCCGCCCTGGCCCTGCGCGAGGACGGTTACGAGACCATCATGGTCAACTGCAACCCGGAAACCGTCTCCACCGACTACGATACTTCCGACCGCCTCTATTTCGAGCCGCTGACCCTGGAGGACGTGCTGGAGATCGTGCGCATCGAGAAGCCGGTGGGCGTCATCGTCCAGTACGGCGGGCAGACGCCGCTGAAACTGGCGCGCGACCTGGAGAAGAACGGCGTGCCCATCATCGGCACCTCGCCGGACATGATCGACGCCGCCGAGGACCGCGAGCGCTTTCAGAAGATGCTCATGGACCTGGGCCTCTTGCAGCCGCCCAACCGCTGCGCCCGCGCCGAGGAAGAGGCCATCGTCATGGCCGCCGAGATCGGCTATCCCCTGGTGGTGCGCCCCTCCTACGTGCTGGGCGGCCGCGCCATGGAGATCGTGCGCGAGGAGGCCGACCTGCAACGCTACATGCGCGAGGCGGTGAAGGTCTCCAACGACTCCCCGGTGCTGCTGGACCGCTTCCTCAACGACGCCATCGAGGTGGACGTGGACGCTCTGTCCGACGGCGAACAGGTCTTGATCGGCGGCATCATGGAACACATCGAGCAGGCCGGCGTGCATTCGGGCGATTCCGCCTGTTCCCTGCCGCCCTACAGCCTGTCCCCCGCCATCCAGGACGAACTGCGCCGGCAGACCGTGGCCATGGCCCGTGCCCTCAACGTGGTGGGCCTGATGAACGTGCAGTTCGCCATCAAGGGAAAGGGCGACGAGGCCGCCGTCTACGTGCTCGAAGTCAACCCCCGCGCCTCCCGCACCGTGCCTTATGTCTCCAAGGCCACCGGCCGGCAACTGGCGAAGATCGCCGCCCGCTGCATGACCGGCAAGACCCTGAAGGCGCAGGGCGCCGAGCGCGAGGTCATCCCGCCCTATTACTCGGTCAAGGAAGCGGTCTTCCCCTTCCGCAAGTTCCCCGGCGTGGATCCCATCCTGGGGCCGGAGATGAAGTCCACCGGCGAGGTCATGGGCGTCGGCGCGAGCTTCGGCGAGGCCTTCCTCAAGTCGCAGTACGGCGCCAGTACCAAGCTGCCGCGCGAGGGCAACGTCTTCATTTCCGTGCGCAATCCCGAGCATCCCCAGGTGGCGGAGATCGCCACGCATCTGCACGAACTCGGCTTCAAGCTGTTCGCCACCAGCGGCACGGCGCGCGCCATCGGCGTCGCCGAAGTGCCCGTCACCCGCGTCAACAAGGTGACGGAGGGCCGGCCGCATATCGTCGACATGATCAAGAACCGGGAAATCCAGTTGATCATCAACGTCGTCGAGGACAAGCGGGCGATGAAGGATTCCTTCGCCATCCGCGCCGCCGCCCTGGCCCAGAACATTCCCTACTTCACCACCCTGGCCGGCGCCAACGCCGCCTGCCTGGGCATGAAGGAGCGGGGCGACATCACCGTCTACCCGCTGCAGGAACTGCACCAGCGCTTGCACTAATTCAGTAGGAGGTTTTACCCGTGAGCAAAGTCCCCCTGACGGTGGTGGGCGCCGAGAAATTGCGCGTCGAACTGCAAAGGCTTAAGAGCGTGGAGCGGCCCAGTGTCATCGCCGCCATCGCCGAGGCCCGCTCCCACGGCGACCTGTCCGAGAACGCCGAATACGACGCCGCCAAGGAGAAACAGGGCTTCATCGAGGGCCGCATCAAGGAACTCGAAGGCAAGCTCGCCAACGCCCAGATCATCGACCCGCGCCATCTGGACGCAGACGGCCGGGTGGTGTTCGGCGCCACCGTCGAACTGGTGGACGCCGAATCCGGCGACGAGGTGAAGTACCAGATCGTCGGCGACGACGAGGCGGACATCAAGCATGGCAAGATCTCCGTCGGCTCGCCCATCGCCCGCGCCCTCATCGGCAAATACGCCGGCGACGTGGCCGACGTGCACGCCCCCGGCGGCCTGCGCCACTACGAGATCGTCGACGTCCACTACATTTGATGAACCGCCTTCCCGATCTCCTCTCCGCCTGGGCCCTGACGCTCTGGGTCGGTGGCCTCTGGGCCGTGGGTTATCTCGCCGCGCCGACCCTGTTCTACAGCCTGGACGACCGCGTGCTGGCGGGCATGCTGGCGGGCAGGATGTTCGGCTACATTGCCTGGGTGGGCCTGATCTGCGGTGTCTGGCTGCTGCTGTTCCGCCTGGCGCGGCTGGGCGGCACGGCCCTGAAGCAGGGGTTTTTCTGGATTGTCCTGATCATGCTGCTGTTGAGCCTCGCCCAGCAGTTCGGCATCCAGCCCATCCTGCAACAGTTGAAGGACCAGGCCTTGCCCAAGGACGTCATGGAAAGTCTGTTCCGCGACCGCTTCACCGCCTGGCATGGCGTCTCCAGCGCGGTCTACCTCATCCAGAGCCTGCTGGGCCTGGCCGCGGTGGCCAAGCAGGGGTCAAGGTAGCCGGATTTTGGGCTTGTCGCCCGGCCGATAGAGCAGCAGCAGCTTGCCGATGTGCAGCACCGGAGAAGCGTTCAGCGCGGCGCAGAGTCCGGACAGATAGGCCTCCCGCGCGTCCCGGTCATCGCCCAGCACGCGGATCTTGATGAGCTCGTGCGCGGCCAGCGCCCGTCCCGCTTCCTGGATCACCGCATCCGTGAGACCCTGGCTGCCGATCATCACCACGGGTTTCAGCGCGTGGGCCTGGGCCTTGAGAAACTTGCGTTGTTCGGGGGTGAGTTGCAGGGATTTCCTTGCCGTTGTCTTTGCCATACAGACCCCATGAAAATGCATCGATAGTAGCCCATGAAACGACAAGCCAAAACCCGCGCCTGGCACCACCAGCATGCCCATGATTTCTATGTGCGCAAATCGGTGGAGCAGGGCTACCGCTCCCGCGCCGCCTACAAGCTGATGGAGATCGACGACACGGACCATCTGCTGAAGCCCGGCGGCGTGGTGGTGGATCTCGGCTGCGCGCCGGGGGGCTGGTGCCAGGTGGCGGCGGAGCGCATGCAGGGCCGCGGCCGCATCGTCGGCCTCGACCTCCTGGAGATGACCGGCCTCAACCACGTCGACTTCATCCAGGGAGATTTCACCGCGGACGCTCCCCTGGAGGAACTGGAAGCCCTGCTCGCGGGTCAGCGGGTAGACCTTGTAATGAGCGACATGGCCCCAAATATCACCGGCGTGGCCGTGTCGGATCAGGCCCGCGCCTACCATCTGGCGGAACTGGCCCTGGAATTCGCCGAGAAATGGCTGAAACCGGGCGGGGCCTTCCTGGTCAAAGTTTTCCAGGGCGCGGGCTTCGAGGATTACGTAAGGCGGATGCGGGTGGTGTTTCAGGGCGTGGTCGTGCGCAAGCCGGATGCCTCGCGCGACCGCAGCCGGGAGGTGTACCTGCTCGGACGCGGCTTGCGCATGGCGGCTGTGGTCAGCGCGGGCGGAGATTGAAGCCGGCGTGGAATTGAACTAACTTCGGATACCCGCGGAATCTTTCCGCTAAAGGAGTGCAAGTGAACAACCTCATGAAGAACGTCGCCATCTGGCTGGTCATCGCCCTGGTCATGATGACGGTGTTCAACCAGTTCAACACCCGCCAGACCGTGCAGTCGCAGGTGGATTATTCCCAATTCATCGAACAGGTGCGCCAGGGCCAGGTGGCCAAGGTCACCATCGAGGGCCACGTGCTGCGCGGCGTGCTGGTCGACGGCAAGCGCTTCACCACCTACTCGCCGTCCGATCCTTGGCTGGTGTCCGATCTGCTGAAGAACGGTGTGCAGGTCGAGGCCAAGCCCCAGGAAGAGCCGTCGATGCTCATGAGCATCTTCGTGTCCTGGTTCCCCATGCTGCTCCTGATCGGTGTCTGGGTGTTCTTCATGCGCCAGATGCAGGGCGGCGGCAAGGGTGGCGCCTTCTCGTTCGGCAAGAGCAAGGCGCGCATGCTCGACCAGGACAGCAACACCGTCACCTTCGCCGACGTCGCCGGCTGCGACGAGGCCAAGGAAGAAGTGGGCGAACTGGTGGAGTTCCTGCGCGACCCCTCCCGCTTCCAGAAGCTGGGCGGCCGCATTCCCCGCGGCGTGCTGATGGTGGGTTCGCCCGGCACCGGCAAGACCCTGCTGGCGAAGGCCATCGCCGGCGAGGCCAAGGTGCCCTTCTTCAGCATTTCCGGTTCCGACTTCGTGGAAATGTTCGTTGGCGTCGGCGCGGCCCGCGTGCGCGACATGTTCGAGCAGGCCAAGAAGCAGTCGCCCTGCATCATCTTCATCGACGAGATCGACGCGGTCGGCCGTCAGCGCGGCGCCGGACTCGGCGGCGGCAACGACGAGCGCGAGCAGACCCTGAACCAGTTGCTGGTGGAGATGGACGGCTTCGAGGCCAACGCCGGCGTCATCGTCATCGCCGCCACCAACCGCCCCGACGTGCTCGATCCGGCCCTGCTGCGCCCCGGCCGCTTCGATCGCCAGGTGGTGGTGCCGCTGCCCGATATACGCGGCCGCGAGCAGATCCTCATGGTGCACATGCGCAAGGTGCCGGTGAGCCAGGACGTCAAGGCCGACATCATCGCCCGCGGCACTCCCGGCTTCTCCGGCGCGGACCTCGCCAACCTGGTCAACGAGGCGGCCCTGTTCGCCGCCCGCTCCAACAAGCGGGTGGTGGACATGGACGACTTCGAGCGCGCCAAGGACAAGATCATGATGGGCGCCGAGCGCCGCTCCATGGTCATGCCCGAGGAGGAGCGCCGGAACACCGCCTATCACGAGTCGGGTCACGCCGTGGTGGCCAAGCTCATGCCGAAGACCGACCCGGTGCACAAGGTCACCATCATCCCGCGCGGCCGCGCCCTGGGGGTGACCATGCAGCTGCCCACCGAGGACCGCTACAGCCAGGACCGCACACGGCTGCTGTCGACCATCGCGGTGCTGTTCGGCGGCCGCATCGCCGAGGAACTCTTCATGAACCAGATGACTACCGGCGCTTCCAACGACTTCCAGCGCGCCACCGATCTGGCCCGCCGCATGGTCACCCAGTGGGGCATGTCGGACGCACTGGGTCCCATGGTCTACGGCGAGGAGGAGGGCGAGGTGTTCCTGGGCCGTTCCGTCACCACCCACAAGAGCGTGTCCGAGACCACCATGCAGCAGGTGGACAAGGAGGTGCGTCGCATCATCGACGAACAGTACGCCCTGGCGCGCAAGACCCTCGAGGACAACCGCGACAAGGTGGAGCGCATGACCCAGACCCTGCTGGAATGGGAAACCATCGACAGCGAGCAGATCGACGACATCATGGCCGGGCGCGAGCCACGTCCGCCCAAGCCGGTGGCCGCCCCCACTTCCAGCGCGGGCAGCCCGCCGCCGGCGGCCCCCGAGCCCACCGCGACGCCGGCGGAAGAAACCTGAGTCAGGACTGTGCAACGAGGACTGAGGACTGAGTAGTGAGGACTGAGTAACGAGTTACTGGCCCAGTCCCAAGCACTCAGCACTCAGTCCTCATCCCCCCATGTTCCGCTGCGGCCGCTTCACCTTCGCCCTGGACCGGCCGTTGGTCATGGGCATCGTCAATGTCACCCCGGATTCCTTTTCCGACGGCGGCCGCTACCTGGACGCCGAGCGCGCCATCGCCCAAGGCCTTGCCCTGCAGGACGCGGGCGCGGACCTCCTCGACATCGGCGGCGAATCCACCCGGCCCGGCGCTCCTCTGGTGTCGGCGGAGCAGGAACTCGCCCGCGTACTGCCGGTGCTGGAGGGCCTGCGCGACGCCGGCGTAGCGCTTTCCGTGGACACCATGAAGCCGGAAGTCATGGCCGCCGCCCTCGCCGCCGGCGCCGACATGATCAACGACGTGCGCGGCTTCGAGGCGCCCGGCGCCCTGCAAGCCGTGGCCGCCGCAAACTGCGGGCTGTGCCTCATGCACATGCGCGGCACGCCCGGAACCATGCAGGACGCTCCCGAATACACGGACGTGGCGGCGGAAGTGGAGGACTACCTGGCTGGCCGCCTGGCCGCCGCCCGTGCCGCCGGCATCGGCGCGGAACGGCTGCTGATCGATCCCGGCTTCGGCTTCGGCAAGACCCTGGCGCACAACCTGGCGCTGTTCAAGAATTTGCCCCGCCTGGCCGATATGGCTCCCGTATTGGTGGGCCTGTCGCGCAAGTCCATGCTGGGCGCCCTCACCGGTCGCGCCGTCGCAGACCGCCTGCTGCCCAGCGTGGTGGCCGCGCTGCTCGCCGCGCAGCGGGGGGCCGCCGTGCTGCGCGTGCATGACGTGCGGGAAACCGTGGAAGCCCTCAACCTGTGGCTTGAGTTGACCGCCCCCGGAGCCGGGCCGTGCCCGGCTTGTCCCCCCGAGGGGGGCAAGAAAACTCGGGGCGGCCCTTCGTTTTCTTGAAAGGAGAACGTTAGTGAGCAGAAGATTTTTCGGCACCGACGGGGTGCGCGGACGCGTCGGCGAGGACCCCATCACGCCCGGCATGGTCATGCGCCTGGGCTATGCCGCCGGCCGCGTGCTCGCCAGCAAGGGCCCAGACGCCCTGCACGGCGAGCGTCCCACGGTGCTCATCGGCAAGGACACCCGCGTCTCCGGCTACATGCTCGAATCCGCGCTGCAGGCGGGACTGACCGCAGCCGGCGTCGATGTGCGCCTGACCGGCCCGATGCCCACGCCCGGCGTGGCTTATCTCACCCGCGCGCTGCGTCTGCAGGCCGGCGTGGTGATTTCTGCCTCGCACAATCCCTATGAGGACAACGGCATCAAGTTCTTCTCCGCCCAGGGCACCAAGTTGCCGGACGAAGTCGAACTCGCCATCGAGGAGGCCATGGAGTCCCCCATCCGCACCGAGCCCTCGAAGAACCTGGGCCGCGTCAAGCGGGTGGACGACGCGGCCGCACGCTACATCGAATTCTGCAAGAGCACCTTCCCCAACGACCTCGACCTGCGCGGCATGCGCATCGTCGTCGATTGCGCGCACGGCGCCGGCTATCACATCGCCCCGCACGTCTTCCACGAACTGGGCGCGGACGTCATCGCCATCGGCAACGAGCCCAACGGCATGAACATCAACAAGGAATGCGGCGCCACCCACACCGAAGCCCTGTCCCGGGCCGTGCGCAAGCATCGCGCCGACGTCGGCGTGGCGCTGGACGGCGACGGCGACCGGCTGATGATGGCGGACACTTCCGGCGAGATCATGGACGGCGACAAGCTGCTCTACGTCATCGCCCGCCACCGCAAGGAAGGCGGCGAACTCAAGGGTGGCGTGGTGGGCACCCTGATGACCAACCTGGGCACCGAACTCGCCCTCAGGCACCTGGGCTGCGCCTTCCTGCGCGCGAAGGTGGGCGACCGCTACGTATTGGAGGTACTGCAGCGAGAGGGCTGGCAACTGGGTGGCGAAAGTTCCGGCCACATCCTCTGCCTGGACAAGCACACCACCGGTGACGGCATCGTTTCCGCCCTGCAGGTCCTCGCCGCCCTGCGCCGTTCCGGCCAATCGCTGGCGGACTACGCCCGCGACTGCCCGGCTTTCCCGCAGGTGCTCATCAACGTGCGCGTGGCCAAGGGTTTCAAGCTCGATGGCCAGGTGCCGGTGAAGGACGCCGTAAGCGCGGTGGAGAGCGAACTGGGCGACGCCGGCCGCGTCGTGCTGCGCCCCTCCGGCACCGAACCCCTGGTCCGGGTCATGGTGGAAGGCCGCGATGAGCCCCAGGTGCGCCACTGCGCCGAGCGCATCGCCGACGCCGTGAAGGTCGCGGCGGTGGTCTGAGGCCCGGTTATTTGAGGAAGTGCCGCGCGTAGGCCGGGTTCAACCTGCTCATGGGCAGCAGGACAAACAGATCGGCGGTGTTGAAGTCCGGGTCCCAGGCCGGTTCGCCGCCGACATAGGCGCCCACGCGCAGATAGCCCTTCACCAGGGGTGGCACGCTGGGCGCCGGGGTGGCGTCGAGTTCTTCGAGGGGCAGCGGGCAGCGTGGGAACACCCGCCACTCGACGGGGGCCAGGTGCTTTTCCCGCAGCGCGTGCCAGATGCCCGCCGCGTTATGGCCGCCATCCTGCATGCCGATGCTGGCGCAGCCGATCATGTAGTCGTGGCCGCTGTTCAACATGTATTCCGCCAGGCCGGCCCACAGGTAAGTGATGACGCCGCCGCTGCGGTAGTCGGCGTGCACGCAGGAACGGCCCACCTCCACCATGCGGCTCTTCATGTGCTGCAAGCGGGTCAGGTCGAATTCATTCTCCGAGTAGTAGCTGCCCACCCGCTTCGCGGCGTCGTGGGAGAGGATGCGATAGGTGCCGACCACCTCGCCGCTATCCTGGTCGCGCACCAGCAGGTGCTCGCAAAAGGGGTCGTACAGATCGATGTCGTGGCCGGGCTCGGGCGTCGTCAGCCGCGCGCCCAACTCCTCTGCGAAAATCTTCCAGCGCAGGCGCTGGGCTTCGCGTACCTCGTCGGCATGGCGGGCCAGAGCGACGTGTAGGGAGGGTTTCTTGCGTTCCTTGCCGGAGAGGCGTTCTTGCAGCATGGGCGGGCTCCTGGTTAATCCGGAGCGCAGGCTATCCAGTGGCCGTTACCTGGGCGTGACGTTCTCGTGAATCCGGTGTGACAGGCGGCAGAGAATAAAAAAGGCCGCATAAGCGGCCTCGGCACGGTGGCGTGTCCGTTTACTTGGCCGCGCACTGCTTGTACTTGGTGCTGCCCTTGTGCCACAGCTCGGTATCGGAGGCGTCGCTCAGCGTCAGCATCCACTCGCCGCCGTCGTCGCGATAGAGCCCGCGCGAACCCTTGGCCAGTTCGGCGGAACCCTCATGGGTACGAATGCGGGCGGTGCCGCTCTCGGCGTCGAATCGCACCTGGAAGGACTTGTTGCCCTCACAGCTGTAGGTGACGAACTTGCCGGGGGCCTGTTCTGCCATGGACTTGCCGCCAGAGGCGCAACCGGCCAGCAGGGCGACGGCGGAAATGACGAGGGCGAGGGTCTGGAATTTCATGGATGGGCACTCCTGAGGGTGGATGACGCGGCCATCATAGGAGCGAAATATGACAACTCCGTGAATCGCGCCGGCCCGCGTGAAGGGCTGCATTGGTGAAATATTTCGGCGATTCATCGTCTTGTAATATTCCGTGCCTACGATCGCCATTCCACTGACCCCCTCTGGAGTGACGCGATGTTCAAGACGCAATCCCTCAAATTCAAGATGACCGCCCTGGCCGGCCTGCTGGCGGGTGCGTTCATGACCCAGGCTGCCCAGGCAGGCCTGGTCAAGGTGGATGGTTCTTCCACCGTCTTTCCCGTCACCGAGGCCGTGGCCGAGGAATTCCAGAAGTCCATGCGCGGCAAGACCAAGGTCACCGTGGGCATCAGCGGCACCGGCGGCGGCTTCAAGAAGTTCTGCCGCGGCGAGACCGACGTCCAGAATGCTTCGCGCCCGATCCTGGCCGGGGAGATGAAGGACTGCAAAGCGGCCGGCGTGCAGTTCATCGAGTTGCCGGTGGCCTTCGATGCCCTCACCGTGGTGGTCCACAAGGACCACCCGCTGAATGCGATCTCCGTCGAAGACCTGAAGAAGATGTGGGAGCCGGCGGCCCAGGGCAAGGTGATGAAATGGAACGACGCCAATCCGGCGTTCCCGAACGCGCCTCTGGCGCTGTTCGGTGCCGGCGCCGACTCGGGAACCTTCGACTACTTCACCGAGGCCATTACCGGCAAGAGCAAGTCCAGCCGCGGCGACTTCACCGCCAGCGAAGACGACAACGTCATCGTCATGGGCGTCAGTCGCAACAAGAACGCGCTCGGCTTCTTCGGCTACGCCTACTACGCGGAGAACCAGGACAAGATCAAGGGCCTGGACATCAGCTGGAAGGGCGGCAAGCCGGTCGAGCCAAGCGCGGCCAACGTGCTCAACGGCACCTACCAGCCGCTGTCGCGCCCGATCTTCATCTACGTCAACGCCAAGTCGCTGGCCAATCCCGAGGTGCGTGCCTTCGCCGAGTACTACATGAAGAACGCGCCCAAGCTGGTGGCGGAAGTGAAGTACGTGCCGCTGCCGGCCAAGGCCTACGAGTACAACCTGTCCGCGCTGCAGAAGGGTCGTCTCGGTACCAAGATGGGTGGCGAGAACAAGGTCGGCCTGACCGTCGAGCAGTTGATGTCGCTCGAGGCCAAGCAGCCCCGCGACGGCATGTGCCGTCGCGGGGCGGAAACCCGACAAGTGGGCCACGCCAATGGCGCGGCTGCCTGATTCGGCTGCAGATTGAACCAACCCGAGGAACATGCCTTGGCCGCCATCTCGTATCCTGCCGCGGTCGGCGATACAGTCGACCCGACGCGGCTGAAGCACAAGCTCACGCGCAATCTCAAGGAGCGGTTCATCGAACTGCTGCTGATGTTTTGCGGCCTGGTGGCGGTGTTCACCACCGTGGCCATCACGATTATCCTGGTCTACGAGTCGATCGGCTTCTTCAACTTCGTCTCGGTGTGGGATTTCATCACCGGCACCGTGTGGACGCCGCTGTTCGAGAACCCGCAATACGGCATCCTGCCCCTGGTGTCGGGGACCTTGACGATCACGGCCATCGCCATGCTGGTGGCCGTGCCGATGGGCACGGTGATCGCCATCTACCTGTCTGAGTTCGCGCCGCACGGCGCGCGCGAGGCGATCAAACCCGCCCTGGAGCTGATCCAGGCGGTGCCCACCATCGTCTTTGGCTACTTCGCGCTGCTGTTCGTCACGCCGATGCTGCAGGCGACCATCCTGCCCGACCTGCCGGGCTTCAACATGCTGGTGCCGGGCCTCGTCATCGGCGTGGCGACGATTCCGACCATCGCCACGCTGGCCGAGGACGCGATGCGCGCGGTGCCCGGCGCCATGCGCGAAGCCGCCTACGCCATGGGCGGCAACAAGATGCAGGTCGCGCTGCAGGTGGTCATGCCGGCCGCGGTGTCGGGCGTGGTGGCCGCCTACGTGCTGGCGATGGCGCGTGCCATCGGCGAGACCATGGTGGTGGCCATCGCCGCCGGGCAGAACGCCAACTTCACCTTCAACCCGATGGAGGCGGCGGCCACGCTGACCGCCTATATCGCCCAGGTCAGCATGGGCGACCTCGAGCATGGCTCGGTCGGCTACGCCAGCATCTTCGCCGCCGGCCTGGTGCTGTTGCTGATGACCCTGGTGCTGAATCTGGCCGGGCACTTCCTGCGGCAACGCTACCGGAGGGCTTACTAGTCATGAACACCGTGGTTTCCACAGCGCCGAAAGATCGCGCCCGCGAGTTGGTGGCGATGCGCGCGCGCATCGCCGCCGGCGTGCGCAACCAGCAGATCTTCGCCGCCGTCGGCGTGCTGTTCACCGCCTTTGCCCTGCTGGTGTTGATCGCCGCCTTCCTCGACCTGCTGATCGATGGCCTGCCACGGCTGTCGTGGGACTTCCTGACCAACTTCCCGTCGCGGCACCCGGACCAGGCCGGCATCCTCTCGGCCTGGGTCGGCAGTGCCTTCGTGATGCTGGTGACCATGCTCTCCGCGGTGCCCATTGGTATCGGCGCGGCGATCTACCTCGAAGAATACGCGGGCAAGAACTGGTTCACCGACCTGATCGAAATCAACGTTACCAACCTGGCCGGCGTGCCGTCGATCGTCTATGGCCTGTTGGCGCTGGGCCTGTTCGTCTACCAGTTCGGCTTCGGCCAGAGCATCCTGGCGGCGGGATTGACCCTGGCGCTGCTGATCCTGCCGATCGTCATCGTCTCGTCGCGCGAGGCGTTGCGCGCGGTGCCCATCCACATCCGCGAGGCGGCCTACGGCGTGGGTGCCACGCGCTGGCAGATGGTCAGCGACCATCTGGTGCCCTACTCCCGCGGCGGCATGATGACGGGCGTCATCCTCGGCATGGCCGAGGCCATCGGCCAGACGGCGCCCCTCATCACCATCGGCGCGCTGACCTTCATCGCCTTCCTGCCGGAGATGCCGGTGACGGGCGAGTTCCCGTTCCTCAGCATGGAGTGGATCTGGTCAGGGTTCACCGTGCTGCCGATCCAGATGTACAACTGGGTTTCACGTCCCAACGTGGAGTTCCAGATCAATGCCGCCGCCGCCGGCGTCATCCTGTTGCTCATGACGCTGCTGATGAACAGCCTGGCCATCTACCTGCGCTACCAAGTACGGAAGAAGATCAAATGGTGACTGAACCCCTCGCACAAGCGGCCGCGGCGCCTGCCGCGGCCATCAAGGCCGAGGTCCGCGACCTCAGCTTCTACTACGGCGACTTCAAGAGTCTCAAAGGCATTTCGTTGCCGATCGAGGAACACAAGGTCACCGCGCTGATCGGGCCCAGCGGCTGCGGCAAGAGCACGCTGCTGCGCTGCTTCAACCGCATGCACGATCTGTACCCGGGCAACCGCTACGAAGGCGCGATCAACCTCTTCCCGGACAACGTCAACATCCTGGCCAGGGACGTGGATCCGATCGAGGTGCGCATGCGCATCGGCATGGTGTTCCAGAAGCCGAACCCGTTCCCGAAGTCGATCTACGACAACGTGGCCTACGGCCTGCGCGTGCGCGGCTTGCGCAACAAGACCGAACTGGATGACCGGGTCGAAAAGGCCCTGAAGGGCGCGGCGCTGTGGGAGGAGGTCAAGAACCGCCTCGACGAGGTGGCCTTCGCGATGAGCGGCGGCCAGCAACAGCGCCTGTGCATCGCCCGCGCGCTCGCCACCGAGCCGGAACTGCTGCTGTTCGACGAGCCGACCTCGGCGCTGGACCCCATCGCCACCGGCAGCATCGAGGAACTGATCCAGGAGATCCGTGAACAGGTGTCGATCCTCATCGTCACCCACAACATGCAGCAGGCGGCGCGGGTTTCCGACTACACGGCCTACATGTACCTGGGCGAGCTGATCGAGTTCGGCAAGACCGACAACATCTTCGTCAAGCCGCAAAGGAAGGAGACCGAGGACTACATCACCGGCCGCTTCGGCTGAGCGGTCGATGGGCTAGGCCGGCCGCTCCCATGGCGTGGGGGTGGCAGGAAAATCGATGTGCGCTGTCCAGGGGCTTCTGGAGTGCAGCCTGCCCCGCCTTCCATGACATCTTGGTTAAAGAGTTATTACACTTGTCACAAGCCTGTAATAATTCTGTCATATCCTGCGCCTTGCCCTGACTCGGGGCGCATCGATTGGAGAGTGTCATGCAAAGCGCGCGTTTTCTGTCCAAGCTGACCGCCGCGGCGTCCGCCACCCTGGCGGGCATCGTCTTCAGCTTTTCCGTGAGTGCCAGCGACATCACCGGCGCCGGCGCCACTTTTCCGGCGGCGGTCTATGCCAAGTGGGCGGAAGCCTACCGGCAGGCCACCGGCAAGAAGGTGAATTACCAGGCCATCGGCTCTTCCGGCGGGGTCAAGCAGATTCGCGCCAAGACGGTGGACTTCGGCGGTACCGACGCGCCGCTCGGCGAAGCCGACCTGGATGCGGCCAAGCTGGTGCAGGTGCCCACCGTGATGGGCGGCGTCACCCTCGTCTTCAACCTGCCCGGGGTTGCCTCCGGCGCGCTCAAGCTGGATGGCCCGACCTCGGCGGACATCTTCCGCGGCGCCATCCAGAAGTGGAACGACCCGGCCATTGCCCGCCTCAATCCCGGCCTGAAGCTGCCCGACCGGGCCATCACCATCGCCCATCGCGCCGACGGCTCGGGCACTACCTTCGTGTTCACCCACTACCTGGCCAAGCAGTCCGCCGCCTTCATGCGCGAGGTGGGCGCGGGCAACAGCGTCAACTGGCCGGCCAACGGCATCGGCGGCAAGGGCAACGCGGGCGTGGCCACCAACGTGCAGAAGATCGCCGGCGCCATCGGCTACGTCGACATCGCCGACGCCATGCTGAACCGCATGAACTTCGTCGCCCTGAAAAACAAGGCGGGCAATTTCATCGTGCCCAGCCAGGATGCCGTCGAGGCCGCGGCCGCCGGCGCCAACTTCAAGGTGAAGGGCATGGCACCGGATCTGCTGGACCAGACCCACAAGAACGCATGGCCCATCACTTCCGCTACCTACATTCTCGCCTACGAAGCGGGGGCCAACCCCGACCGGCAGAAGGGCGTGGTGGAGTTCTTCACCTGGTCGCTGCGCAACGGCCAGAAGATGGCCGAGGACCTGGGTTTCGTGCCTCTGCCCGAGAGCGTGGTGAAGATGGTCGAAGCCGAGATGAAGACGATTCGGTGACCGCCGCCTGAGCGCTGCGGGCGCGGGCCATCCCCCGCGCCCCGGCCGCCAGCGGCCGATCTGCCCGGACGCGAGTAAAGCCAACCCCGATCACCAGGATCATCGCCATGCGCGCAGCGCAAGCACCCGTCGACCTGCATGCCGAGCAGGTCAGGAAATTCAAGTTACAGGATTTCCTCTTCCATCAGGTCACCCTGGCGTTCGCCTTCCTTGTCCTCGCGGCCCTGGTGGGCATCCTGATTTCCCTGGCCATGGAGGCTCTGCCGGTGTTCCGCGAGAGCGGCCCCGCCTTCCTCTGGACCAACGTCTGGAACGTGCCGGAGGATCAGTACGGCGCCCTGTCCGCCATTTACGGCACGGTGGTGACCTCCATCATCGCCCTCGTCATCGCCGTGCCGGTCAGCTTCGGCATCGCCCTGTTCCTCACGGAAACCTGCCCGGTCTGGCTGCGCCGTCCCCTCGGCACCGCCATCGAGCTGCTGGCCGGGGTACCCTCCATCATCTACGGCATCTGGGGCCTGTTCGTGTTCGCGCCCCTGTTCGCCGCGCACGTGCAGCCGCATTTGCAGGCCGCTCTGGGCGACGTACCGGTGATCGGTGGCTGGTTCGCCGGGCCGCCCATCGGCATCGGCATCCTCACCGCCGGCATCGTGCTGTCGCTGATGGTGATTCCCTTCGTCGCCTCGGTCATGCGCGACGTGTTCGAGACCGTGCCGCCAGCCCTGAAGGAGTCGGCCTACGGGGTCGGCTGCACCACCTGGGAGGTGGTCATCCATGTGGTATTGCCCTACACCCGCGTCGGCGTCATCGGCGGCATCATGCTCGGCCTGGGCCGGGCACTGGGCGAGACCATGGCCGTCACGTTCGTCATCGGCAACGCCAACCGCATCGTCGGCAGCCTCTACGCGCCGGGCACCTCCATCGCCTCCACCCTGGCCAACGAGTTCGGCGAGGCAGACCCGGGCCTGCACATTTCCGCCCTGTTCGCCCTGGGTCTGGTGCTGTTCATCATCACCTTCGTCGTCCTGGCCATCTCCCGCTGGCTGATTCGCCGCAGCGTCGCCAAGCAGGGCCGCTAGGAGTTTCCCCATGCAACTCTATTCGCGCCGTGTCTGGACCAATCGCATCGGCATCGCCCTGTCCATGGGGGCCATGCTTTTTGGTCTTCTCGCCCTGCTGTGGATCCTCTGGACCCTCTTCTACAACGGTTTTTCCGCCCTGTCCTGGGAGTTCTTCACCGAGGACACGCCGGCCCCGGGTTCCGAGGGCGGCGGTTTGCGCAACGCCATCGTCGGCAGCCTGATGATCGTCGGCATGACCACCCTGGTATCGACGCCGATCGGCATCCTGGCGGGCATCTATCTCGCGGAATTCGGGACCACCTCGAAGTTCGCCGCCATGACCCGTTTCGTCACCGACATCATGCTGTCGGCGCCCTCCATCGTCATCGGCCTGTTCGTCTATGCCCTGATGGTGGCGACCCTGGGCGGCTTCTCGGGCTGGGCGGGTTCCGTCGCCCTGTCCCTGATCGCCGTCCCCGTGGTGGTGCGCACCACCGAGAACATGCTGCTGCTGGTGCCCACGGCCCTGCGCGAGGCCGCCTTCGCCGTCGGCGCGCCGCGTTGGCAGGTTTCCCTGAAGGTCACCCTGCGCGCAGTCAAGGCCGGGGTGGTGACCGGCATCCTGCTGGCCATCGCCCGCGTCACCGGGGAAACCGCGCCGTTGCTGTTCACCGCGCTGAACAACCAGTTCTACAGTACCGACATGTCGCAGCCCATGGGCAACCTGCCGGTGGTGATCTTCCAGTTCGCCATGAGTCCCTACGAAAACTGGGTCAACCTGGCCTGGGGCGGTGCCCTGCTGATCGCCCTGTTCGTGCTTGGCGTCAACATCCTGGCCCGCGTGCTGTTCCGCAAGAAATCCACAGACTGAACCCGGAGTTCCCCATGTCCGCCCTTGAACCCACCGCAGACGGCGAAGCCATCCTGTCCATCCGAGATCTGAACTTTTTCTACGGTGACTTCCGCGGCCTGAAGGATGTGTCCTTGGACATCGCCAAGAATCAGGTGACGGCGTTCATCGGTCCTTCCGGCTGCGGCAAGTCCACCCTGTTGCGCACCTTCAACCGCATGTACGACCTCTACCCCGGCCAGCGGGCCGAAGGGCAGATCAACTTCCACGGCAAGAACCTGCTGGACAAGAAGCAGGATGTGAACCTGGTGCGGGCGAAGATCGGCATGGTGTTCCAGAAGCCCACACCCTTCCCCATGACCATCTACGAGAACATTGCCTTCGGCGTGCGTCTCTACGAGAAACTCGCCAAGTCGGAGATGGACGACCGCGTGGAATGGGCCCTGCGCAAGGCGGCCATGTGGCAGGAAGCCAAGGACAAGTTGCAGCAGAGTGGTCTGTCCCTGTCAGGCGGTCAGCAGCAGCGCCTGTGCATCGCCCGCACCATCGCGGTGAAGCCGGAGATCGTCTTGCTGGATGAGCCCACTTCGGCCCTGGACCCGATTTCCACGGCCAAGATCGAGGAACTCATCGACGAACTGAAGAACGACTACACCATCGCCATCGTCACCCACAACATGCAGCAGGCGGCGCGCATCTCGGATTTGACCGCTTTCATGTACCTGGGCGAACTGGTCGAGTTCGGCAAGACCGACAGCCTGTTCGTCAAACCCCAGAAAAAGCAGACCGAGGACTACATTACCGGCCGCTTCGGCTGAGGCGCGGCGGCGGCGGGGCCGCTGTCACAATTCCGTAACACGGTCGTCACCTTGAGCGTCTATGCTGTCTGAGTCAGACAGTCTGGACTCCAACTTGAATTCCCTTTCCGAACTGCGGCAGGCCATGGCCGGTCTGCGCGCCCGCGTCGAGGCCGGACGCGGAGAATTGTTGCGCGCGTGGCGGCCGGCCCTGACCGGCCCGGGCCATGCCCGCGCGCTCGCCAATCTGGCCACCTACATCGCTTTCCGGCGCGAGGATTTGCGCGACATGCAGGAGCGCCTGTCCGACCTCGGCCTGTCTTCGCTGGGGCGTTGCGAGGGGCATGTGCAGGCCACCCTGGATTCAGTCGCCCTGGCCCTGGACGCCTTGGATTGCGCCTGCCCGAGCGACGCCGCTGCCCTGACTCGGCTGGGCCAGGATAAACGGGCGGGCGACCGCCGCCTGCGCGAGAACACCCGGCATCTGCTGGGCAAGGAACCGAAGGGGCGCCGCACCCGCATCATGGTCACGCTGCCTCTCCTGGCGGCGCAGGACCCCCGCTTCGCGCGCGATCTGCTGGAGCGGGGCATGGACCTCGCCCGTATCAACTGCGCCCACGACGGGCCCGAGGTCTGGCAGGCCATGATCGACAACGTGCGCGCTGCCGCCGAGGCCGCCGGGCGCGCCTGTCCGATCCACATGGACCTGGCGGGGCCGCGCCTGCGCACCGGCGACATGGCCGCCACGCCCGGCCGCCTGCGTCTCAAGCCCCGCCGAGACGAGCGCGGTGACACGCGGGCACCGGCCTATTTCCTGTTCGACGCCAGCGGCGAGCCGGGTGGTCCCGGCCTGCGCGGCGCCACCGGCCTGGCCGGCTACGCGCGCGTCAGCGTGGCGCGCGACTGGCTGCTGCGCCTGCAGCCGGGCGACCTGGTGGAGGGGATGGACGCGCGCGGCAAGAAACGCATCCTCAACGTACTTGAGCGCATGGGCGAAGCGCACGTGCTGGCCTGCGCCGCCGACAACGTCTGGCTGGAGCAGGGCTGCGAGCTGAAGCACCTGTCGGGTGGCGGCCACTCGCGCCTGGCGCGGGTGGGAGCGCTGGAAGACAGCTTCGAGGTCATCCTCGTGCATGTCGGCGAGCGTCTGTTGCTGTCGCGGGATGGCGCGCCGGGCGAGGCGGGCGAGGGCGGCGACGGCGCCCCCGCCGGCCGCGTGCCCTGTGCCCAGCCCGAGGTGCTCGACAGCCTGCGCGTGGGCGAGCGGGTCTTCATCGATGACGGCCACATCGGCGCCGAGGTGGAAAAGGTGGACGCCGAGGGCGCCTGGCTGCGCATCACCCGCGCCCGCCCGGAGGGCGACAAGATCCGGCCGGCCAAGGGCCTCAACTTCCCGGACAGCGACATCCGCCTGCCCGCCCTCAGCGACAAGGATCTGCTGGACCTCGATTTCGTCGCCCGCGAGGCCGACATCGTGGGGTATTCTTTCGTGCAGTCGGCCGAGGACATGCGCAGGTTGGCGGCGGAACTGGAGGCGCGGGGCGCCGGCCGGCTCGGCCGCATCGCCAAGATCGAGACGCGCCGCGCGGTGGCCAACCTGCCGGAGATCATCGTCGAGGGCAGCGGCCGGGCGCCGTTCGGGCTGATGATCGCGCGCGGCGATCTGGCGGTGGAGATCGGCTGGAGCCGGCTCGCCGAAGTGCAGGAGGAGATGCTCTGGGTCGCCGAGGCCGCGCACGTGCCGGTGGTCTGGGCGACGCAGGTGTTCGAGCAACTGATCAAGGAGAATCTGCCCTCGCGCGCGGAAATGACCGATGCCGCCATGTCGGAGCGCGCCGAGTGCGTCATGTTGAACAAGGGTCCGTTCGTGCTGGACGCCATCGCCATGCTGGATGACATCGCCCGCCGCATGCGGGCGCACCAGCACAAGAAATCCGCCCGCTTGCGGGCCTTACATTGGTAAGGAAGCGCCATGAGCAACGCCGTCAAAGACATCGCCAAGTACATTCGCAAGAATCAGGACGAGAAGGCTGCCTCCGATCTGCAGGATCTGTGCATGGCCCTGGAGTCGTCCGCCACCTTCAATCTGGGCTGCCTGTACGAGCTCGACAAGAAGCCGTTCGAGCTGGCCATGCGCTTGCTGGAGGAGTGGCGCTTCGACCGCCACGTGTTCGAACGGCGCCTGCACAAATACCTGGCCGAGCCCGACGACGAGGCCTGATCCGCGCGCCCCTGCTCAAACCGACGGGTCAGGCGCGGCTGCACGCGTCGCGCGCAGGACCTGTTCGAAGCGTTCGACGATTGCGTCCCAGCCGTGGGCGCGCATGGATACGCTGGCCGCGGCGCCCAGCCGGGCGCGCAGGGCCGGCTCGGCGGCCACCCGATACGCCGCCGCGATGAAGGCCTCCGCATCGCCAGCCCCCACCGCTAGCCCGTTCACATCCTCGACGATCAGGTGTTCACCCGCCGCGCGGCGGTAGGTCACGACCGCCAGGCCGCTGGCCAGGGCCTCGCCCAGCACGTTGCCCCAGGTTTCGGTCAGGCTGGCGAACAGGAAGAGGTCCGCGCTGGCATAGTGGCGGGCCAAATCTTCGCCCAGCCGGGGGCCCGCGAAGATGTGCGCGGGGTGGCGCCGGCGTAATCCGGCCAGACTCGGGCCGTCGCCCACCCAGATCATGCGCGCGTCCGCATGCCGTTCGGCGATGCGGGCGAAGGCGGCTTCGACCAGGGACAGGTTCTTTTCCGGGGCCATGCGGCCGACATACAGGCAGGCGGGGGCGGTTTCCGCCACGCCCCATTGACGCCGCAGCTCGAGATCGCGGCGCTCGGGGCGGAACAGGTGGATATCGACGCCGCGTCCGAGCACCTGCGTGCCGGGGATGCCGCGCGCCGCCAGGGTCGCCGCCAGTTCCGGCGTGGGCGCCAGAGTGGCCTGACAACGCCGGTGCAGGCCGTCGATCCAGCCGCTGATCCAGGGCGTCAGCCAGCGCAGGCCATAGTGCGGACTGTACTGCTCGAAATGCGTGTGGTACCCGGAAGTCACCGGCAGGTTGCGCGTGCGCGCCGCGCGCAGCGCCGCCCAGCCGAGAGGACCCTCGGTGACCACGTGCACGCGGTGCGGCCGCTGGCTGTCCAGCAGCTGTCCCAGACGACGCCACGCCGGCAGGCCCAGGCGCAGGCCCGGATAGTTGGGGATGGGCAGGCCGGGCACCGTCCAGGTGTCCGCGTCCACCCCGTGCTCGCGGTCGCCCTGCTGGCGCGGCCGCACCACGCCCACCCAGTGTCCGCGCCGGCGCATGCCTTCGACCAGACGGGCGCTGGTCATGGCGACGCCGTTGATCTCCGGCGGATAGGTTTCCGTGACCAGCAGGAGGCGCAACGGGGTCATGCCGCCAGATCCCGATACAGGTTGGCCAGACGTCGGGCCAGCGCGCGGTCGGACCATTCCCGCGCATAGGCTGCGGCCTCGTCGCCGAGCTGGCGGCGGGCGGCGGGGTTGTCCAGGAGTTTGCCCAGGGTGTCGGCGAAATCGGCGGGATCGTCGGCGGCGATGCGGCAACCGCGGCGGGGTTCCAGAATGTCGCGGGTGCCCATCGCCGACAGGGCGACCACCGGGCAGCCCTGGGCCATGGCCTCGAGCAGCACCAGTCCCTGCGTTTCGGTGCGCGAGGCGAAGATGAAGACGTCCGCCGCCGCGTAGGCGGCCGGCAACTGGTCGCGCCGGTCGAGATAGCCGAGGAAGCGCGCCTGCCCTCCCAGTCCCAGCAGTCGGGCCTGGCGTTCCAGGTCGGCGCGCGCCGGGCCCTCGCCGGTGATCAGGAAGACCAGATCGGGATGCGCGCGGCGCGCCCGCGCCACCGCTTCCAGCAGAAAGCCGATGTTCTTTTCGTGGGCGACGCGGCCGACGAACAGGGCCAGCGGGGTCTCCGCCGCGATGCCGAGGCCGGCGCGGAAGCGGGCGCCGTCGGCGGGCGCGAAGGCGCGCTCGGGCAGGCCGGTGGGCAGCACGTGCAGGGGGCGCCGCACGCCGTAGGCGCGCAGGCGCTCGCGCATCGCCGTGGACGGCACGATCACCGCGTCCAGGTCGTTGCACTGGCGGCGCGAGAAATGCCGCGCGATGGCGCGCGGCAGGGCGGCGGGCAGCCAGGGCACGTAGTGGTGCAGGTACTCCTCGAACAGCGTGTGATAGGTGGCCAGCACCGGCTTGCCCAGCTTACGGGCCGCGCCCAGGCCGGCGTAGTGGGCGGCGAAGGGCGTCTGCACATGCACCAGATCGCAGTCGCGCGCGACCGCCAGGCAGGCCCGACGCAGGGCGCCGTAGCGCGCCAGGCGGTCCTCCGGGTCGCCCGGTACCGGCCGTGAGGGCACCCGCGTGACGCCCGCGGAAGCGCTGCCGTCGCCATAGTCCGGGGCGATCAGCGCGACGTCGACGGTCTCCTCCGCCAGCGCCGCGCGAAAGGTCTCGATCGAGGTGGAGACGCCGTTGATGCGCGGAAAATAGACATCGGAAACCATGAGGACGCGCATCAGTAGGCCTCGATGTGCTCGGAGATCGGCTCCGGCCTGGCTTGGCGGCACAACAGGCTCCACTGCACCATTTCCAGTCGGCCGTCGGTGTGCTCGACGATGGCGCTGCACGAATCCACCCAGTCGCCGCAGTTGGCGTAGACGAGGCCGTCGACCTCCTTCAGCGCGGCCCAGTGGATGTGGCCGCAGATGACACCGTCGAGACCGCGCTCGCGCGCGTGGCGGATGACCGAATCCTCGAAGTCGAAGATGAACTGCAAGGCGGTCTTCACCCGCCGCTTGGCATAGCCGGCCAGTGACCAGTAGCCCGGGATGCCGAACAGGCGGCGCAGCCTGGACAGCCAGCCGTTGATCCGCACCAGGCCGTTGTAGGCCATGTCGCCCAGCACGGCCACCCAGCGGTGGTGCCGCGTCACCTGGTCGAACTCGTCGCCGTGGATGAGCAGGAAGCGGCGACCGTCGGCAGTCTCGTGCACGTATTCCCGCTCCACCCGGATATCGCCGAAGGCGGTCTCGCAATAGTCGCGCAGGGCCTCGTCATGGTTGCCGGGCACGAACACCACGTGCTCGCCGTGGCGGGCGCGGCGCAGAACCTTCTGGATGACGGTGTTCTGCGTCGGGCTCCAGTGGATGCCGCGACGCATGCTCCACAGGTCGATGATGTCGCCCACCAGATAGAGGTGTTCGGCGGGGTGGTCGCGCAGGAAGGTAAGCAGGCTGTCGGCCTGGCAGGCCCGGGTGCCCAGATGGACATCCGAGATGAATACGGAGCGTACGGCTGGCATGCGTCGCACTCTGCCAAGCCTCTGTGACAGTCCAGTGACAACGGCTTGTCGGACATGCGCGCGACATCGCGCGTGGCCAGCGCGCCACACTGCGCAACACCCCCGGCGCAATCTCGCGAAGATTGACCGGAGCGGTCTTCCCCATTAGACTTCACGGCCTTTTTCAAGGGGGAACCCATGCGTCGCAAACTGGTGGCCGGCAACTGGAAAATGCACGGCAGTCTCGCCGAGAACGAGGCCTTGCTTTCCGGCATCCTGGCCGGCATCGGCACGGTCAAGGTCGGCGTGGCGGTATGCGCGCCGTTTCCCTACCTGGCACAGGCGCAGGCCCGGCTGGCCGGTTCCAAGATCGCCTGGGGTGCGCAGAATGTCAGTCAGCACACCAAGGGTGCCTTCACCGGTGAAGTGTCGGCGGCCATGCTCAAGGATTTCGGCTGCGCCTACGTCATCGTCGGCCACTCCGAGCGCCGTGCCCTCTTCGGCGAGAGCGACGCCGTGGTGGCGGAGAAGTTCGCCGCCGCCCAGGCCGCCGGCCTGACCCCCATCCTCTGCGTGGGCGAGACCCTGGAGGAGCGCGAAGGCGGCATCACCGAACAGGTGGTGGGCCGCCAGCTGGACGCGGTCATCGCCAAGTGCGGCGTGTCCGCCCTGGCCAAGGCCGTGCTCGCCTACGAGCCGGTGTGGGCCATCGGTACCGGCAAGACCGCCTCGCCCGAGCAGGCGCAGGCCGTGCACGCCTTCATCCGCGCCCGTGTGCGCAGCCTCGACGCCGGCGTCGCCAAGGGCCTCATCATCCAGTACGGCGGCAGCATGAAGCCCGGTAACGCCGCGGAACTGCTGTCCCAGCCGGACATCGACGGCGGCCTGATCGGCGGCGCCGCGCTCAATGCCGAAGAGTTTCTGGCCATCTGCCGGGCCGGATAAGGAATATCAGCCATGGAATTCATCGTTTGGGTCGCGCATCTCATCGTCGCCGTCACCGTCATCGCCTTGGTTCTCCTGCAGCACGGCAAGGGTGCCGACATGGGCGCGGCCTTCGGCAGCGGCTCCTCCGGCAGCCTGTTCGGCGCCACCGGCTCCGCGAACTTTTTGTCCCGCAGCACGGCGGTACTGGCCACGGTGTTTTTCCTGACCAGCTTGGGACTGACCTATTTTTCGACCCAGAAGCACGAGACCGCGGCCAAGCCGCTGGCGGTGCCGGCCCAGCCGGCGGCGCCGCAGCCCGTTGAACAACCCGCGGGTGCTCTGGATAAATCGGGAGCCATCCCGAAGTAAGGGGTTTTCGGGGCGCGCAGCGTCCCCCACGGCCGACGTGGTGAAATTGGTAGACACGCTGTCTTGAGGGGGCAGTGACGAAAGTCGTGCGAGTTCGAGTCTCGCCGTCGGCACCATCGAATTTCCTTATATATAACTGTACTTATTTAATAACCCATTGATATCAATGGGTTTTTTGTTTTATCGAGCCTTGACGCAAGGGGCGCTAGCACCTAGACTTGCGCAATTCATGGCGCGTGCCGACACGCCATCCCGGGGAATCCATGCTCGAGAACTATTTTCCGATTCTGCTTTTCATCCTGGTGGGTCTGGGATTTGGCGTGGTGCCCATGCTGGCGGGCAAGCTGCTCGGCCCCAGCCGTCCCGACGCGGAGAAGGGGTCGCCCTACGAGTGCGGCTTCGAGGCCTTCGAGGACGCGCGCATGAAGTTCGACGTGCGCTTCTACCTGGTCGCCATCCTCTTCATCCTGTTCGATCTCGAAATCGCCTTCCTCTTTCCCTGGGCCGTGGTGCTGGAGGATATCGGCCTGTTCGGCTTCCTTTCCATGATGGTTTTCCTGGGCATTCTGGTGGTGGGCTTCATCTACGAGTGGATGAAGGGCGCCCTGGATTGGGAATGAGATAAAGACGATGGGCATCGAAGGCGTACTCGAAAAAGGCTTCGTCACCACCACCGTCGACGCGGTGGTGAACTACACCCGCACCGGCTCGCTGTGGCCGATGACCTTCGGCCTGGCCTGCTGCGCCATCGAAATGATGCAGGCCGGCGCCTCCCGCTACGACCTGGACCGTTTCGGCATGGTGTTCCGTCCCAGTCCGCGGCAAAGCGACCTGATGATCGTCGCCGGCACCCTCTGCAACAAGATGGCGCCCGCCCTGCGCAAGGTCTACGACCAGATGTCGGAGCCGCGCTGGGTGCTGTCCATGGGTTCCTGCGCCAACGGCGGCGGCTATTACCATTATTCCTATTCCGTGGTGCGCGGTTGCGACCGCATCGTGCCCGTGGATGTCTATGTGCCCGGCTGCCCGCCCAGCGCCGAGGCCTTGCTGTACGGCCTGATCCAGTTGCAGAAGAAGATCCGGCGCACCAGCACCATCGCCCGCTGACAGGAACGCACAAGCATCATGCCGCTGACTCCGGAAGCCTTACTCGCGCGCGTCGAGGACGTCCTGGGCGACAAGCTCATCGCCAGCAGGATCGCCGTCGGCGAGCTCACCATCGAGGTGAAGCCCGAGGACTGGGTCGAGGTGGCCTTTGCCCTGCGCGACGAACCGGGGCTCGCCTTCGATCTGATGATGGACCTCTGCGGCGTCGACTACTCCGCCTACAAGGATGGCGCCTGGCAAGGCGCGCGCTTCGCCGTGGTCCTGCACCTGTTGTCGGTGGTGAAGAACCAGCGCCTGCGCGTGCGCACTTTCTGCGCCGACGACGAGCTGCCCATGCTGGCCTCGTTGATCGACGTGTGGCCGGCGGTGAACTGGTTCGAGCGGGAGGCCTTCGACCTGTTCGGCATCGTCTTCGAAGGCCATCCGGATCTGCGCCGTATCCTTACCGACTACGGATTCATCGGCCATCCCTTCCGCAAGGACTTCCCCATTTCCGGCCATGTGGAAATGCGCTACGACCCCGAGTTGAAGCGGGTCGTCTACCAGCCGGTGAGCATCGACCCGCGCGAGGTCACGCCGCGCATCGTGCGCGAGGACAACTACGGCGGGGACGTGTAAATGGCCGACATCCGCAACTACACCATCAACTTTGTCTTCGGCCGGCCTGCGGCCTTAACGTTCGCTGCGCTCACGTTAGCCTGCGACGAAGTGGATCTGCGTATTGGGCGCGCAGACGACGTGCCTTCGAGGAAGGTTGGCTGATCATGGCCGATATCCGCAATTACACGATCAACTTTGGTCCCCAGCATCCGGCCGCCCACGGCGTGTTGCGCCTGGTGCTGGAACTCGACGGCGAGGTCATCGAGCGGGCCGACCCGCATATCGGCCTGCTGCATCGCGGCACCGAGAAGCTGGCGGAAACCAAAACCTTCCTGCAGGCCGTGCCCTACATGGATCGTCTGGACTACATGTCCATGATGATGAACGAGCACGCCTACGTGATGGCCATCGAGCGCCTGCTGGGCCTGCAGGTGCCGGAGCGGGCCCAGTACATCCGGGTGATGTTCGATGAAATCACCCGCATCCTGAACCACCTCCTGTGGCTCGGCACCCATGCCCTCGACGTGGGCGCGATGACCGTGTTCCTCTATGCCTTCCGCGAGCGCGAGGATCTTATCGACGTCTACGAGGCGGTCACCGGCGCCCGCATGCACGCGGCCTATTACCGGCCCGGCGGCGTCTACCGCGACCTGCCGGATCGCATGCCGCAGTACCTGGTGACGCGTGGCAAGAACGAGGCCGACCTGCGCCGCATGAACGAGAACCGCCAGGGCAGCGTGCTGGACTTCATCGAGGATTTCACCCGCCGCTTCCCCGGCTGCGTCGACGACTACGAGACCCTGCTCACCGACAACCGCATCTGGAAGCAGCGCACCGTCGGCATCGGCGTGCTCACCCCGGAACGGGCCAAGGCCCTGGGTATGACCGGCCCCATGCTGCGCGGCTCCGGCATCGTCTGGGACATGCGCAAGCAGCAGCCCTACGAGGTCTACGACCGCATGGATTTCGAGATCCCCGTGGGCCGCACCGGCGACAGCTACGATCGCTACCTGGTGCGCATCGAAGAGATGCGCGAGTCCAACAAGATCATCCGGCAGTGCGTGGATTGGCTGAAGCAGAACCCCGGCCCGGTGATCGTCGACAACCACAAGGTGGCGCCGCCCAGCCGGGAGTCGATGAAATCCAACATGGAAGAGCTGATCCACCACTTCAAGCTGTTCACCGAGGGCATGCACGTGCCCGAGGGCGAGGCTTACGCGGCGGTGGAGCATGCCAAGGGCGAGTTCGGCGTCTACCTGGTGTCCGACGGCGCCAACAAGCCCTACCGGCTCAAGCTGCGCGCCCCCGGCTTCTCCCATCTGGCCGCCCTGGACGAGATGTCGCGCGGCCACATGATCGCCGACGTGGTGGCCATCATCGGCACGCTGGACATCGTGTTCGGCGACATCGACCGCTAAGAGACCAGATGCTTTCCCCTCAATCCCTCGCCCTCATCGACCAGGAAGTCGCCAAGTACCCGCCCGAGCACAAGCAGTCGGCGGTGATGAGCGCCCTGCGCATCGCTCAGATCGAACTGGGCTGGTTGTCCAGGGACACCATCGAGTTCGTGGCGAATTACCTGGCAATGCCGGCCATCGCCGCCTACGAGGTGGCCACCTTCTACAACATGTACGACCTGGCGCCGGTGGGCCGCAACAAGGTGACCCTGTGCACCAACCTGCCCTGCCAGTTGCAGGGCGCCGACAAGATCGCGCAACACCTGCAGGCCAAGCTGGGCATCGGCTTCGGCGAGACCACCGCCGACGGCCGCTACACCCTGAAGGAAGGCGAGTGCATGGGCACCTGCGGTCACGGTCCCCTGTGCCTGCACAACAACCACAAGATGCATACCCAGCTCACGACCGAGTCGGTGGACAAGCTGCTGGACGAGATGAAATGAGCCTCAACGTCCCCAACCACAAGGTCTGCTCCTGGACCCAGGATTACGACCAGCCGGCGTCGCTCGCCACCTACACCGCCCACGGCGGCTACGAGGCGCTGAGGAAGATCCTGGCCGAGAAGACCCCGGCCGAGGACATCATCGCCCAGGTCAAGACCAGCGCCCTGCGCGGGCGTGGCGGCGCCGGCTTTCCCACCGGCCTGAAATGGAGCTTCATGCCGCGCGGCTATGCGGGCGACAAGTACGTCGTCTGCAACACCGACGAGGGCGAGCCCGGCACCTTCAAGGACCGCGACATCCTCCTGTACAACCCGCACCAGCTCATCGAGGGCATGCTCATCGCCGGCTACACCCTGGGCGCGAAGGCGGGCTACAACTACATCCACGGCGAAATCTTCGAGCAGTACGAATCCTGGCAGCAGGCGCTGGAAGAAGCCCGCGCGGCCGGCTTCCTGGGCAAGAACATCCTGGGTTCCGGCTGGGACTTCGACCTCTTTGCGCACCACGGCTACGGCGCCTACATCTGCGGCGAGGAAACCGCGCTTCTGGAATCGATCGAGGGCAAGAAGGGCCAGCCCCGCTTCAAGCCGCCCTTCCCGGCGAGCTTCGGCCTCTACGGCAAGCCCACCACCATCAACAACACCGAGACCCTGGCCAGCATTCCCTGGATCATGCGTTTCGGCGGCCAGGCCTTCCTGGAACTGGGCAAGCCTAACAACGGCGGCAGCAAGCTGTTCTCCGTGTCCGGCCACGTCAACAAGCCGGGCAACTACGAGGTGCGCCTGGGCACCCCCTTTGCCGAGCTGCTGGAAATGGCCGGCGGCGTGCGCGCCGGGCACAGCCTCAAGGCGGTGATTCCCGGCGGCTCCTCCGCCCCGGTGCTGCCTGCCGACGTGATGATGGCCTGCACCCTGGACTTCGACTCGATCGCCAAGGCCGGCTCCATGCTGGGTTCCGGCGCGGTCATCGTCATGGACGACAGCGTCTGCATGGTCAAGGCCCTGGAGCGGCTGTCTTACTTCTACTTCGAGGAATCCTGCGGCCAGTGCACCCCCTGCCGGGAAGGCACCGGCTGGCTCTATCGCATCGTCCACCGCATCGAGCACGGCCAGGGCCGGCCCGAGGACCTCGACGAGTTGCTGCGCATCGGCAGGAACATCGGCGGCAACACCATCTGCGCGCTGGGCGAGGCGGCGGTGGGCCCGGTGGCCAGCTTCGTCAAGCACTTCCGCCAGGAATTCGAGTACCACATCGAAAACAAGCGTTGCATGGTAGGCCACTGATATGCCCCTGATCGAAATCGACGGCCAGCAACTCGAAGTCGCCGCGGGCAGCACGGTGATGGATGCCGCGCAGCGGGCGGGCATCTACATCCCGCATTTCTGTTACCACAAGAAACTGTCCATCGCCGCCAACTGCCGCATGTGCCTGGTGGAAGTGGAAAAGGCGCCCAAGCCCCTGCCGGCCTGCGCGACGCCGGTCACCGACGGCATGAAGGTGTCCACCCGCTCGGCCAAGGCCATCACCGCCCAGAAGGGGGTGATGGAGTTCCTGCTCATCAACCATCCCCTCGACTGTCCGATCTGCGACCAGGGCGGCGAGTGCCAGCTGCAGGATCTTGCCGTGGGCTACGGCGGTTCCGCGTCCAAGTACCAGGAGCCCAAGCGGGTGGTGAAGGACAAGGACCTGGGGCCGCTCATCGCCACCGACATGACGCGCTGCATCCACTGCAGCCGCTGCGTGCGCTTCGGCCAGGAGATCGCCGGCCTGATGGAACTGGGCATGCCCGGCCGCGGCGAGCACACCGAAGTGATGCCCTTCCTGGAAACCCAGGTCAGCCACGAACTGTCCGGCAACGTCATCGACCTCTGCCCGGTCGGCGCCCTCACCTCCAAGCCGTTCCGCTTCAGCGCGCGGCCCTGGGAACTGTCGCGCCGGCGCTCGGTGAGCCCGCATGACGGCCTGGGCGCCAATCTGGCTCTGCACGTCATGAACAACCGCGTCCTGCGCGCGACGCCGGTGGACAACGAGGCCGTCAACGAATGCTGGCTGGCCGACCGCGACCGCTTCTCCTACCAGGCCCTGACCGCCGAGGATCGCCTGACGCGGCCGATGGTGCGCGAGGGCGACCGCTGGATCGAGGTCGATTGGCAGAAGGCGCTGGCGCAGGCCGCCGGCGCCCTCAAGGTGATCCGTGACACGCACGGCGCGGAGGCCATCGGTTTCCTGGCGTCGCCGCACCAGACCGTCGAGGAACACTATCTGTTCGCCAAGCTGGCACAGGGCCTCGGTTGCGAGAACCTCGACCACCGCCTCGACCAGGCCGATTGTTCGGCGTTGCCTGGCGCGCCCTGGCTGGGCATGCCCGTCGCCGAGCTCGACGGCCTCGACCGCGTCCTGCTGATCGGCTCCACCCTGCGCAAGGAACAGCCGCTCATTGCCCAGCGCCTGCGCCAGGCGGTGAAGCGTGGTGCCCAGCTCAACGTGGTGCACGCCGTCGACGACGACCTGCTGTGCAAGGTGACGCACAAGCTCATTACCCGGCCTTCCGGCCTGGCACGGGCGTTGGCGGAGATCGCGCGGGCGCTGGCGGAGGCCGGTCGTGATCTCGGCTCGGTGGCCGCCGCCGTCGCCGGCATCGCTGTATCCGACGAGGCCCGCGCCATCGCCGCCAGCCTGCTGTCCGGCGAGCGCAAGGCGGTGCTGCTCGGCGCCGTCGCCCGGCAGCACCCGCACAGGGTCGACCTGCACCGCCTGGCAGAGGCCATCGCCGGGGCCAGCGGCGCCACCCTGGGTGTGCTGGTGGACAGCGCCGACGCGGTGGGCGCCGCCGCCGTGGGCTGCCTGCCCGGCCCGCGCGGACTCGGTGCCGCGGCCATGGTCGCGCAGCCGCGCAAGGCCTACGTCCTGCTCGGTATCGAGCCCTATCTCGACGCCCATGATGTCGCCGCCATGCGCCGTGCCCTGGAATCCAGCGAGCTGGTGATCACCCTGTCGGCCTTCAAGGGCGCCGCCCAGCACTATGCACAGGTCATCCTGCCGGTGGTGCCCTTCGCGGAGACCGACGGCGCCTTCGTCAACATGGAAGGCCGCGTGCAGAATTTCCGCGCCGCCGTGAAGCCCGCCGGCGAGTCGCGTCCCGCCTGGAAGGTGCTGCGCGTGCTGGGCAACCTGCTGGGCCTGGAAGGCTTCGCGTTCGACACCGCCGAGGCCGTGCGCCAGGCGGCTCTGCCGGACGGCGAGGCCAGCGTGCGCGCCCGCCTGGACAACCGTGCGCCGGTCGGCGAGTTGCTTCTGCAAGCTGCCGTCGACGGCCTGGAGCGCCTGGGCGAGACTCCCATCTACCAGGGTGACATGCTGGCGCGCCGCGCGCCCGCTCTGCAGGCGACGCGCGACAGCGAACACGCAAAGCTGTGCTGGGCGCGTGGCGACCTCATCCAGCGCCTCGGCCTGGTGGAGGGCCAGCCGGTGCGCATCGTCCAGGAAGGCGGTGAGTCGGTGATGAAGCTGGGTCGTGACGACCGCCTGGCCGACGGTGTCGTGCGCGTCGCCGGCTCGCATCCCCTGTCCTCCAAACTGGGTCCGCGCTACGACGCCGCGCGACTGGAGAAGATGTGATGGATGCCCTGCTCGCTCCCGTGGCCGAATTGCTGGGCCCTGCCTGGCTGCCCATCTGGACTCTGGTGAAAATCCTCGTCCTGGTGCTGCCCCTCATGCTGTGCGTGGCCTACCTGACCTATGCCGAGCGCAAGATCATCGGCTACATGCAGGTGCGCATCGGCCCCAACCGGGTCGGTCCCATCGGCCTGTTGCAGCCGATCGCCGACGCGGTGAAGTTGCTGTTCAAGGAAATCATCATTCCCAGCGGCGCCAACAAGGGCCTGTTCTTCCTCGGGCCGGTGCTGGCCATCGCCCCCGCCCTGGCGGCCTGGGCCGTGTTTCCCTTCACCGATACGCTGGTGCTGGCCAATATCGACGCCGGCCTGCTCTACATCATGGCGATCACCTCGATGGGCGTGTACGGCGTGGTCATCGCCGGCTGGGCCTCCAACTCCAAGTACGCATTCCTGGGCGCCCTGCGCTCCTCGGCGCAGATCGTCTCCTACGAGATCGCCATGGGCTTCGCCCTGGTCGGCGTGTTGATGGCCGCCCAGAGCCTGAATCTGATCGACATCGTCAAGGGCCAGGAGGGCGGCTTCTGGCACTGGTACTTCATCCCCTTGTTCCCGCTGTTCATGGTCTACCTGATCTCCGGTGTGGCCGAGACCAACCGGGCGCCGTTCGACGTCGCGGAAGGCGAGTCGGAGATCGTTGCCGGCTTCCACGTCGAATATTCCGGCATGGCCTTCGCCGTGTTCTTCCTGGCGGAATACGCCAACATGATCCTCATCGCCGGCCTCACCAGCATCATGTTCCTGGGCGGCTGGCTGTCGCCCTTCCCCTTCCTGCCGGATGGCTTCATCTGGATCGCGGCGAAGATGGGCTTCGTGCTGTTCCTCTTCCTCTGGTTCCGCGCCACCTTCCCGCGCTACCGCTACGACCAGATCATGCGCCTGGGCTGGAAGGTGTTCATCCCGGTGACGCTGGTGTGGATCGTCGTCGTCGGCGCCGCCATGCAGACGCCTTTCGGCTACCTGTTCCACTGACGGGCACGGCCATGAAGCTACTTCCGATGATGATGTCCATGCCCGTCACCCTCACCCCCAGCCCCTCTCCCGCACGCGGGCGAGGGGAGCGTCGTGAAGCCGCGACGCGGCTTTCGCAAAGTTGAGGCGAGCATGATTTCCGCGATCAAACGCTTCTTCGACACCTTCCTGCTCACCGAGCTGGTGAAGGGCATGGCGCTGACCGGCAAGTTCCTGTTCGCGCGCAAGATCACCGTGCAGTTCCCGGAAGAGAAGACGCCACAGTCGCCTCGTTTCCGCGGCCTGCACGCGCAGCGCCGCTATGCCAACGGCGAGGAGCGCTGCATCGCCTGCAAGCTGTGCGAAGCGGTGTGCCCGGCCATGGCCATCAAGATCGAGTCTGAACAGCGCGCCGACGGCACCCGTCGCACCACGCTGTACGACATCGACCTGACCAAGTGCATCTTCTGCGGCTTCTGCGAGGAAGCCTGCCCGGTGGACGCCATCGTCGAGACCCGCATCCTGGAGTATCACGGCGAGCAGCGCGGCGATCTCTACTACACCAAGGACATGCTGCTGGCGGTAGGGGACAAGTACGAAGAACAGATCGCCCGCGACCGGGCGGAAGACGCGAAATACCGGTAACGATGCCGGCCAAGATACAGGACATTCTGGATATGTTGCGCAAGGACGGTTGGGAACAGGTGGCGATGCGGGGCAGCCATCGCCAGTTCCGGCATCCGGAGAAACCGGGCCGGGTCACCGTGGCCGGCAAGCCAAGCGATGATCTGGCGCCGGGCACCTTCAACAGCATCCTCAAGCAGGCCGGACTGAAAAGGTAAATCATGCGATACGCCGTCGTCATCGAGCGCACCAGTACCGGGTATTCCGCCTATGTGCCGGACCTGCCAGGCTGTGTGGCCGCCGGAAGCGGGCTGGGCGAGGTGGAGACCTTGATCCAGGAAGCCATCGGCCTGCACCTGACCGGCATGAAAGAGGACGGCCTGAGCATTCCTCCCCCGGCCAGCCTGGTCGAGTATATGGAGGTGGCCGCCTGAGGCCCCGTCGAGCATGGAATTCAAGACCTTCGTTTTCTACTTCCTCTCCGCCATCCTGATCCTGGCGGCGCTGCGCGTGATCACCGCGCGCAACCCGGTGCACGCCGCCCTGGCGCTGGTGCTGGCCTTTTTCACCGGCGCCGGCCTGTGGCTGCTGCTGGAGGCCGAGTTCCTCGCCATCACCCTGGTGCTGGTCTACATCGGCGCGGTCATGGTGCTGTTCCTGTTCGTGGTGATGATGCTCGACATCAACCTGGAGGAGATGCGCCGCGGCTTCTGGAGCTACCTGCCGGCGGGCCTGCTGGTGGCCGGCCTGATGGTGGTGGAAATGTTCATGGTGCTGGGCGGCAAGGACTTCGGCCTGGCCGAGCCGACGCCGCGCGACGCCGATTACAGCAACATCCGCGAACTGGGCATGCTGCTCTACACCGATTACGTCTACCCCTTCGAACTGGCCGCGGTACTGTTGCTGGTGGCCATGGTCGCGGCCATCGCCCTGACCCACCGCAAGCGCGGCGACACCAAGCAGCTCAACGTGGCGGATCAGGTCAAGGTTAAGCGCGCGGACCGCATCCGCATGGTGAACCTCAAGCCGGTGAAGCCCGGGCCCGCGAAAACCGAGGATGACGAATGATCGGCCTCAACCATTACCTGATCCTGGGTTCCATCCTGTTCGCCATCAGCGTGGTGGGCATCTTCCTCAACCGGAAGAACGTCATCATCCTGCTGATGGCCATCGAACTCATGCTGCTGGCGGTGAACACCAACTTCATCGCCTTCGCCCGCTACCTGGACGACACGGCCGGCCAGGTGTTCGTCTTCTTCATCCTCACCGTGGCGGCCGCGGAGTCCGCCATCGGTCTGGCCATCCTGGTGGTGCTGTTCCGTGCGATGCGCACCATCAACGTCGAAGAGCTGGACAAACTCAAGGGCTGATGTGATGGACATGAAGACTCTCTATCTCATCGTGCCCCTGGCGCCGCTGGCCGGCGCGATCATCGCCGGCCTGTTCGGCAGGATCATCGGCCGTACCGGCGCCCACGTGGTGACCATTCTCGGCGTGACGATCGCCTTCCTCGCCTCGGTGTTCATCTACCAGGACGTGCAGGCCGGCAATACCTACAACGGTCCGGTGTATACCTGGCTGACCTCGGGCGACCTGTCCCTGGAGATCGGTTTCCTCATCGACCGCCTGACCGTGCTGATGATGCTGGTGGTGACCTTCGTCTCGCTCATGGTGCACCTCTATACCGTCGGCTACATGGCCGACGATCCTGGCTACCAGCGCTTCTTCAGCTATATCTCGCTGTTTACCTTCTCCATGCTGATGCTGGTGATGTCCAACAACTTCCTGCAGCTGTTCTTCGGCTGGGAGGCGGTGGGCCTGGTGTCCTATCTGCTCATCGGCTTCTGGTACACGCGGGAAACCGCGATCTACGCCAACCTGAAGGCCTTCCTGGTGAACCGCGTCGGCGACTTCGGCTTCCTGCTGGGCATCGGCCTGATCTGGCACTACTTCGGCACCCTGGACTACGCCCAGGTGTTCCAGCAGGCGCCGCAGTTCGCCAACCAGACCCTGAGCCTGATCGACGGCTACACCTGGGGCGTGCTGACGGTGATCTGCATCCTGTTGTTCATCGGCGCCATGGGCAAGTCGGCGCAGTTCCCGCTGCACGTCTGGCTGCCGGATTCCATGGAAGGCCCGACGCCGATTTCCGCCCTGATCCACGCGGCGACCATGGTCACCGCCGGCATCTTCATGGTGGCGCGCATGTCGCCGCTGTTCGAGCTGTCCGACGCGGCGCTCTCCTTCGTCCTCGTCATCGGCGCCATCACCGCCCTGTTCATGGGCTTCCTGGGCATCATCCAGAACGACATCAAGCGCGTGGTGGCCTATTCCACCCTGTCGCAGCTCGGCTACATGACCGTGGCCCTGGGCGCCTCGGCCTATTCCGTGGCCATCTTCCACCTGATGACGCACGCCTTCTTCAAGGCCCTGCTGTTCCTCGCCGCCGGCTCCGTGATCATCGCCATGCACCATGAACAGGACATCCGCAACATGGGCGGCCTGCGCAAGTACATGCCGATCACCTGGATCACCTCGCTGATCGGTTCCCTGGCCCTCATCGGCACGCCCTTCCTGTCCGGCTTCTATTCCAAGGACAGCATCATCGAGGCGGTGAAATACAGCGAGCTGGCCGGTTCCGGCTTTGCCTACTTCGCGGTAACCCTGGGCGTGTTCGTTACCGCCTTCTATTCCTTCCGCATGTACTTCCTGGTGTTCCACGGCAAGGAGCGCTTCAAGCAGGCGCACGACACCCACGATCACGAAGCGGACAAGGACGGCGACCACCACGGTCACCACCACGGCGGCCACAGCGCGCCGCACGAGACGCCCTGGGTGGTGACCCTGCCGCTGGTGCTGCTGGCGATTCCCTCCCTGCTCATCGGTTACCTCACCGTCGACGCCCTCCTGTTCGGCGGCTGGTTCGGCCATGCCATCACCGTCGCGCCCGCACACGACGGCTTCGCGAAATTCGCCGCCACCTACCACGGCCCCTTCGCCATGGCCCTGCACGCCCTGCAGACCCCGGCGTTCTGGCTGGCCCTGGGCGGGGTCGCCCTGGCCTGGTTCTTCTACATGAAGCGGCCGGATATCCCCGCCCTGCTGGCGAAGAAGTTCGGCGTGCTGTATCGCATCCTCGAGCGCAAGTACGGCTTCGACGAGTTCAACGACTGGTTCTTCGCGCGCGGCGCCCGCCTGCTCGGTGGCCGTCTGTGGCGCTGGGGCGACGTGGCCGCCATCGACGGCGCCCTGGTCAACGGCACTGCCCGCCTGGTGGGGCACGTCGCCGGCGTCGTGCGCCATCTGCAGACCGGTTACATCTATCACTACGCCTTCGCGATGATCGTCGGAGTGCTGCTCCTGGTCACCTGGTTCACGCGGGGATGAGCACCGGTAATCCGTTATGAAGACGAACCTGTCAACGACCTACCCTCACCCCCAGCCCCTATCCCGGTGGGGCGAGGGGAGCTTCGAGAGTCGCTGGCGCGACTTTGAACTCATGAAAGCGACACATGTTTGAAGGCATCGGCCTGATCAGCCTCGCCATCTGGGTGCCCATCGTGGCGGGGCTGCTGATTCTCATCACGGGCGGCGACAAGAACGCCGACGGCCAGCGCACGCTGGCCCTGGTCGGGGCCGTGCTCGGCTTCCTGGTGGCGGTGCCGTTGTGGACCGGCTTCGACAAGACCACTTCCGCCATGCAGTTCACCGAACTGGCGGAGTGGGTGCCCCTGTTCAACATCCACTACCGCCTGGGCGTGGACGGCATCTCCATGCCCTTCATCCTGCTCAACAGCTTCACCACCATCCTGGTGGTGCTGGCGGGCTGGGAGGTCATCAAGGACAAGGTGGCGCAATACATGGCCGCCTTCCTCATCCAGTCCGGCCTCATCAACGGCGTCTTCGGCGCCCTCGACGGCGTGCTGTTCTACGTGTTCTTCGAGGCCATGCTGATTCCGCTGTACCTCATCATCGGCATCTGGGGCGGGCCCAACCGCGTCTACGCGGCGATCAAGTTCTTCCTCTACACCCTGCTCGGCTCCCTGCTCATGCTGGTGGCCCTGCTCTACCTGTTCTTCCAGAGCGGCGGCAGCTTCGAGATCCTGGCCTGGCACAAGGTGCCGCTGGCGATGACCGCGCAGATCCTGCTGTTTGTCGCCTTCTTCTTCGCCTTCGCCGTCAAGGTGCCGATGTGGCCGGTGCACACCTGGTTGCCGGATGCCCACGTCGAAGCTCCCACCGGTGGTTCCGTGGTGCTGGCGGCCATCACCCTGAAAGTGGGCGCCTACGGCTTCCTGCGCTTCATCCTGCCGATCGTGCCGGACGCCGCCCATGAGTTGACCTGGCTCATCGTCACCCTGTCGCTGATCGCGGTGGTGTATATCGGCCTAGTGGCCCTCGTGCAGAGCGACATGAAGAAGCTCATCGCCTATTCGTCGATCGCCCACATGGGCTTCGTCACCCTCGGCTTCTTCCTGTTCAACCCGCTGGGCATCGAGGGCGGCCTCATCCAGATGATCTCGCACGGCTTCATTTCCGCCGCCATGTTCCTCTGCGTGGGCGTCATGTACGACCGTGTGCATTCGCGCCAGATCGCCGACTACGGCGGGGTGGCCAACACCATGCCGCGCTTCGCCGCCTTCTTCATGCTGTTCGCCATGGCCAACGCGGGCCTGCCGGCTACCTCCGGCTTCGTCGGCGAGTTCATGGTCATCCTGGGCGCGGTGCAGGTGAACTTCTGGTGGGCCTTCCTGGCCGCCACCACCCTCATCTTCGGTGCCGCCTACACCCTGTGGATGTACAAGCGGGTGGTGTTCGGGCCGATCGCCAACCAGCACGTGGCGGAACTCAGCGACATCAATTCCCGCGAATTCCTGGTGCTGGGCCTGCTGGCCCTGTGCGTGCTGGGCATGGGCCTGTATCCCCTGCCGTTCACCGAGGTGATGCACGCCTCCGTGAACAACCTGCTGGAACACGTGGCCCATAGCAAGCTGGCTTACTGACAGGCGTATCGAGCGAGATGAACTTCACCCCCCCCGATCTTCTGCCGGCGCTGCCCGAGATCTTCGTCCTCGGCATGGCCTGCCTCATCCTGCTCCTCGACGCGCTGGTGAAGTCGCGCCCGCTCGGTTACCTGCTCACCCTGCTGACCCTGCTGGGCGCCGCCCTCATCACCGTGTTCACCAGCGTGCCGCAGGTGCAGACCACCTTCAGCGGCCAGTTCGTCGACGACGCCATGGGCGACGTGCTCAAGCTCATGTCCTACCTGGCGGCGATGACCGCCGTGGTCTACTCGCGCAACTACCTGGCCGAGCGTGGCCTGTTCCGCGGCGAGTACTTCGTGCTGGCGCTGTTCGCGGTGCTGGGCATGATGGTGATGATCTCCGCCAATCATTTCCTGGTGCTCTACATTGGTCTGGAACTGTTGTCGCTGTCGCTCTATGCGATGGTGGCGCTGCAGCGCGACTCCAGGCTGGCGACCGAGGCGGCGATGAAGTATTTCGTGCTGGGCGCCCTCGCTTCCGGCCTGCTGCTGTATGGCATGTCCATGCTCTACGGCCTCACCGGCACGCTGTCGCTGCCGGAGATGTCGGCCACCCTGCAGGCCGGCGTCGATGACAAGATCATCCTCGCCTTCGGCATCGTCTTCGTGGTGGCGGGCCTGGGCTTCAAGCTGGGCGTCGCGCCCTTCCACATGTGGGTGCCGGACATTTATCAGGGCGCGCCCAGCGCCGTCACCCTGTTCATCAGTACGGCGCCCAAGCTGGCCGCCTTCGCCTTCGCCATGCGTCTGCTGGTCGACGGCCTGCACCCTGCCGTCGGCGACTGGCAGGGCATGCTGGCAATCATGGCGGTGCTTTCCCTGGCCGTCGGCAACCTGGCCGCCATCATGCAGACCAACATCAAGCGCATGCTGGCCTACTCCACCATCTCGCACATGGGCTTCCTGCTGCTGGGCATCCTGTCGGGCACCTTCGCCGGCTACTCGGCGGCCATGTTCTACGCCATCACCTACGTGCTGATGAGCCTGGGCAGCTTCGGCCTGGTGGTGTACCTGTCGCAAAACGGCCTGGAAGCCGAACACCTGGACGACTTCAAGGGCCTCAACAGCCGCCACCCCTGGCTGGCGGCCCTGATGGCCATCCTGATGTTCTCCATGGCCGGCATCCCGCCCTTCGTTGGTTTCTACGCCAAGCTCTCCGTCCTGCAGGCCCTGGTGGGCGCCGGATTCCTCTGGCTGGCCGTGGTGGCCGTGCTGTTCTCGCTCATTGGCGCCTTCTACTACCTGCGCGTGGTGAAGATCCTCTACTTCGACCCGCCCAGGGCGGACGCCCCCGCCCTGACGCCCGCCTCCGACATCCAGGCGCTGCTTTCCGCCAACGGCATCGCCGTCCTGGTCCTGGGCATCCTGCCGCAGCCGCTGATCACCCTCTGTGTGTACGCGATGCAGATGACCCTGCAATAAACCTGGGATGTGCGCAGCGCTCGACGGCCACCCATGCGGTGGCCGTCGGTTTTTTCGGCGCCGTGCGGACGCCGCCCCGGCCGTCCCAAGATGGCACGCCTTGAGCATCAAGCAGGCAGGCCACATTAAAGTTCGCGCCGCGCAATACCGTTAACTAGATCACAGCTCGCGCCGAGCATCCCGCGCGGGTCGCCGTCCACACTTTCTTCTGAATGTGAGGGAAACCATGTCGGGAACCCGTTTAACGGTGCAGGCGAAGATCGTCATCGCCATTACCCTGATCTTTGTCGCCACCCTGGCCGCCTCGACCCTGCTGACCGCCCGCAACGAAAGAGAGCTGGCGGTCGAGGTGGGGATGGAGAAGGCGCGCGATCTGGCGCAGTCCTATTTCGACGGCGTCAATACCATGATGCTCACCGGCACCATGGACCAGCGTGAGAACCTGCTCAAGAAATTCCTGGCCATGCCCGGTGTGCGCGACATCCACATCGCCCACGCGCCTGGCAAGCTGGCCGGTGTCAGCACGCATGCCGCCGCCCCGCGCGATGCCCTGGAGGAACGTGGGGTGAATGGCGAAACCGTGACGGAATCGGGCGAGGACGAGAAGGGCCGCCATGTCACCTTCGTCAAGCCGATCAGCGTCAGCGCCAATTACCTGGGCACCAACTGCCTGGGCTGCCACCAGTTCGCCGAAGGCACGGTGCTCGGCGCGGTGCGCGTGACCTATTCGCTCGCCGAACTGGACCGCGAGTTCAGGCGCAACCTGACCCTGGTGGCCGGCCTCAATCTGCTGCTCTCCATCATCGGTATCGCCCTGGTGATCGGCCTCCTGCGCCGCATCATCGTGCTTCCCCTGCTGGGCATGCGCGGCGCCATGCACGAGATCGAGCGCGACTCCGACCTCGGCCGCCGTCTGCACAGCGACCGCAAGGACGAGGTGGGCGCGCTGGCCCAGGCCATCAACGGCATGCTGGAGAAATTCAGTGGCAGCCTGGGCCGCGTGGCGGATACCTCGCAGCGTCTGAACACGGCGGCCGAGCGGGTGGCGAGCGTGTCCGAACTGACCGCCGAGGCGGCGGAAAACCAGCTACGTGAAAGCGAAGCCACCTCCCGTGCGCTGGACGATCTCCGCGCCATTGCCGGCGAGGCGGGAGACAGCGCGACGCGCACCGCCGCGACCTCGGTGGAGGCGGAGCGGGAAGCGGCACAGAGCACGCAGACCACGCGCCAGGCGATCTCCGGCATCCTTTCCCTGGCGGATGAGATCGAGCAGGCGGCGGGGGTGATCGAGGAACTCGACCGGCGCAGCCAGGACGTCAGCAACGTGCTCGACGTGATCAAGGGCATCGCCGAGCAGACCAACCTGCTCGCCCTCAACGCGGCCATCGAGGCGGCGCGGGCGGGCGAGATGGGGCGCGGCTTCGCCGTGGTCGCGGATGAGGTGCGCAAGCTGGCCAACCTCTCGCACCAGTCCACCCAGAACATCGAGGGCATCGTTGCCCAGCTGCGGCAGGAAGCGCATCGCGCCGTGCAGGTGATGAACGGCGCGCGCGACACCGCCGCGCGTCACAGCCACAAGCTGGAAGAGGCGGTGGGCGGCCTCGACCACATCGTCGCGCGGGTCTCCGACATCCGCGCCCTGAACGGCCAGATGACCCAGGCCGTGCGTACCCAGGGCGAGCTGACCGAGAGCGTCGGTGGCCGCGTGCACAATATCAGTCAGGTCGCCGCGCGCACCGCCAGCGAGGCCGTGGAAACGCGCGGTGTGAGCGAGGAGTTGCTGACTCTTGCGAGGGAAATGAACGAGCTGGTCAGTCGCTTCAAGCTCGGCCGCTGATCCGACGCGGCACGGCGTGGCCCGCTACCAGTAGCGGGCCTTGTCCGGCAGCACCCAGCGCACACCGCCGCGCGGGTCTTCCTTGTCCCCCAGGTAGCGGGGAATTAGGTGGATGTGCAGATGCGGCACGCTCTGTCCGCCAGCGCGGCCGTGGTTGATACCGATGTTGTAGCCGTCCGGCCGGTGGCTCGCGTCCAGCAGGGCCTTGGCGCCACCCAGCGCGGCGAGCAGCGCGGACTGCTCCTCCGGCGTGGCTTCGAACAGCGTGGCGAAGTGGCGGCGCGGCACGATCACCGTGTGGCCCGGCGAGACCGGGAAGCCGTCCTTGTAGACGACGACGAGAGCATCCTCCGCCAGGATGCGGGCGGGGTCGAGAAGGCAGAAGGGACAGGGTTTGGCTGGGTGCATGGCGGGCTCGCGCGCGCATTCTCGCATGTCCGTATCTGGCTAACCTCCACGTCGCTTGTGTGCAGGGAAAGGCGATGATGGGGTGCCAAGCGCCTGAACAGCTTCGGCGGGCGGCCACCTGCCTTCAGGCCATGCGTGCCAGGCCTTCCCGCAGCTTGGCGAGCACGGTTTCGCGCAAGGCCGCGGGTGCCAGTACCTCTACCTCGGGCACGTGGCGCAGGATGTCCATCACCAGTTCCCGGTCGTCGGCATAAGGAATCTCCAGCAGGTAACGGCCGTCCCGACCGAGTTTGCCGCGCTGCTTCGGATGCCATTGCTCCAGAGCCACCCAGCGCGAACGCTCGGGTCCGAAGCGCAACCTGGCCCAGCTCACCTTGCGCCCCGAGAAGATGCCGTAGCCCGAGCCCAGCACCGCGTCCAGGGTTTTCTCCGGCACGTCGCGCGCGTGGCTTTCCAGGATTTCCGCGCGCCGCACTCCGTCCACCGCGAAGCTGCGCAGCCCCTCGCGCAGGTGGCACCAGGCGTCCAGGTACCAGTTCTCGCGATAGTGCACGAGGCGCTGCGGCGAGACTTCCCGCTCGCTGGTCGCGTCCCCGGACTTGGCGTAATAGCGGATGTACAGCCGCTTGCGCCGCAGCAGCGCGGAGCCCAGGGCGGCGAAATGCTCCAGGGAGACCTGGCGCGCGGCGAGGGGGATCAGCCGGATGCGCTTGCGCACCTCCTCCGCCGGGTGGCGGCCGCTGCCGAGCAGGCCGGTGATGCGCGCCATCAGCGGCTGGATGTGGGCTCCCAGCAGGCCGCCCGCATCGAGGTTGGCGAGCAGGTGCTGCATGGTGAGCAGGGCGTGGATTTCCTCGGCGGAGAACCACAGGCCGGGCAGCTCGAATTGGCCGCCCACCCGCTCCTGCTTCTCGTAGCGGTAGCCGCCCGTATCCCGATCCCAGACGATGGGGGCGTTGAGTCGGTTGCGCAGGTATTCGAGGTCGCGCTTGAGGGTGGCGCGGGACACTTCCAGGCGCTCGAGCATGCGCTGGAAAGTCACCAAGCCGGGGCCGGCAAGCATGCTGTCGATGATATGGAAGCGTTCCGTGCGGTCCATGGCGATCCCCATTCAGGTTTGCCGCATTGTAGGCGAGCCAGGCTCATCTGGTGAGCCCCGCAGGTTCTAGTCTGGGTGCCGTCGCCACGTCACGGAGCCCGCCATGAACACAAGCCTCGCCTTGTTCTTCTACCTCTCGCTCGGCCTCGCCCTTGCAGGCTTGCGCGCCACCCAGGGCGCGCGTCCCCTGGATGCCCTGTTCGCCGGACTGTTCTGGCCCATCGATTTAGCCCGCCACGGCATCGACCTGCTGGTCGCCCGCTTGCTGGACATGCTTCCGCGCGGGGAGCGCGCCTGAACACGACTGCGGCGCTTGCGCCGGTGCATGTAAACTTGGCCCCCGGCTGGCACGCCGTGCCAAATTTTCAAGTGCTTCTTGCGAGGAGAGGAAACATGCGCATGTCTTTGCGCCCCTGGCTGCTGTGCAGCCTCATCATCTTGGCCGTCCCGGCCCACGCCCTGGATCTCTGGGGTTCCGTGAAGGGCCTGCTGGGCGGCGACAAGGCCGAGGAGGCGAAGCCGCCCGCCGAAGCCGCGACCGCGCCGGTACCCGCCCAGGATGTCCGCGCCCTGGATCCCGCGCCCGCCGTCGTCGACCTGGATGCCGCCACTTTCCTGGACAAGCGGATCTGGCCGCGTGCCGATCTCGCCGGCATGAAGAAGGTGGTGGTGGGTGGATTCCGTGTCGCCCTGGCCACCAAGGCCACGGTTTCAGACAGCGTGCGGGCGTCCTATCTGCCCGGCGGCATCCACAAGTCCGGCGTCAATTCCCGCATCGACATCACCCTCGAAGGCATGGACTTGCGGCGCATGCAGGCCCTGGTCGACCGGGCCTATCAGGATTTCCTGGCCAGGCTGAAGGCCAACGGCGTCGACCTGTTGCCCTACGAGACCTTTGCCGCGCATCCCTCCTTCGTCGAGATCGAGGCCGCCAAACAGGAGGGAGGCAAGCCCTACACGGTGGAACACGAAGGGCGCACCTACGTGGTGCTTTCCCCCACCGGCATGAAACTGTGGTTCGACCAGGCCGAACCGTTGGGCGACCAGGGCGCCTTCGGCTGGGGCAACGGCCGCCGCGCCGGTGATTTCGGCTTCGACCACAAGGCCCTGGTGCTGAACCCCCTGCTGGTGGTGGATTTCGCGGAAACCGCCAGCGCGCGCAACAAGGGGCTGTTCGGCGTGCGCGATGAAACCGACCTGGAAGCCCGCGCCGGCATGAGCCTGCGCGCCAACGTCAGCCTGCTCGCCGTGCGCGGCCGCGCCGCGCCGATCTCCTCTGCGGTGATGGGCGGCCTGGCCAACCTGAAGGAAAACGTGGTGTTCGCCGGTCGCTATGGGCAACTGAGCCTGGGCGAGGTGGACAGCAACCGCGGTCTGGTCGCCGGCCTCGCCCTGGTCGGCCTGGCCGCCGGACCGGTGCGCACCAATCAGAAGGGCGTGATGCGGGTGGACCCGACGCGCTATGAGGACTATGCCGGCAACCTGCTGCTGACCGGAAACCGCCTGTTTGCCCGCGCCACGGGCGATATCTACCGCTGACAGGCGAGTGCGTAGGCGCTCGCCGGGCACCCGCGGTTTGCGCTGGGAGGCCGGGGCAGTCCGCTGAGCGCTTCCCCGTCCGATCACTGGTGCCCGGAGCGGGAATCGAACCCGCATGGCCATAGGCCGAGGGATTTTAAGTCAGGATTCTTTCGTTGCCGTTGAGCGTCATTGCCTTTCTTTACAATGGGTTATGCATGATCATCGGTCATTGGATGGTCATTATTTGCCTTCGCCGTTGACACCCCGTTGACTGCGGGGCGAGCCCTTCGGGCCGGGCTCTGCCAGGGTTTCGCTTCGCTCATCGCTTCGCGAGCCTTCGGCCCCTTCTGATCCCTTTCGCCTTCACCTGGAGCTGCGCACCAGGTTGCGCGCTCCGCTTGCGGTCGTATGCTGAGCCCGTGCATTCGCACGGCTAGCGACTGGTTAAGACGCAACTGTGGTGAGAGACAAGTGGTCCCCTCGACACGGACGCCGGCGCCGGCGTCCGGCTCGTTCGACGCCACCGGTGAGCGACGGTTGCGGGTTGGTTTTCCAAGGGATGATCCTAAGGGCGAGGCCTGCATAGACGTCGTGGTCTATGTTGGTCTCCTGGCCGGCCCGGGGCCTAGCCGCGCTCGTGCCTCGCGCGTTACGGCCTCCGGCCGCCAGGGATGCTACCAGTTTGAACCGCCCCGGGTTTCGTGGAGGCCCGTTGGTTTGAGTCAGACCGACATGGCCTGCTCGGTAAGTTGGCGATAGTAATTGGCTTCAGCTTCGGCGGGTGGGATATAGCCGATAGATTCCAGCAGGCGGTGGTGGTTGAACCAGGCCACCCATTCCAAGGTGGCCAGTTCCACCGCCTCCTTGGTCTTCCAGGGTGCGCGACGGTGGATCAGCTCGGCCTTGTACAGGCCATTGATGGTCTCGGCCAAGGCGTTGTCATAGCTGTCGCCCTTGCTGCCCACCGAAGGCTCGATGCCCGCCTCGGCCAGGCGCTCGGTGTAGCGAATCGAGACATACTGTGAGCCTCGATCGCTGTGGTGGATCAGTTCGTCCCGTTCCGGCTGCCGGGCATATAGCGCCTGCTCCAAGGCGTCGAGCACGAAGTCAGTATGCATGGAACTACTCACCCGCCAGCCGACAATGCGCCGGGCGAAGACATCGATGACGAAGGCCACGTACAGCCAGCCCTGCCAGGTCGAGACATAGGTGAAATCCGAGACCCACAGCTGGTTGGGGCGCTCGGCCTGGAACTGACGGTTGACGCGGTCCAGCGGGCAGGCTGCCTTGGCATCGCTCACCGTCGTGCGAACCACCTTGCCCCGGATCACCCCGCGCAGCCCCTGCTGACGCATCAACCGCTCGACCGTGCAGCGGGCCACGGCATGGCCCTCACGCTGAAGTTGGCGCCACACCTTGTCGGCGCCATAGACCTGCAGGTTGGCCTGCCAGACGCGTTCGATCTCCTGCGCGAGCACCTCGTCGCGCTGAGCGCGTGCGCTGCGCAATGCCGGCGTGCGTTGCTGGGCCGCATGGCGCCAGTAGCCGGACGGGGCAATCTGCAACGCCTTGCAGATCGGCTCGACCCCGTGGGCATCGCGATGCTGGTCAACAAACGCCCTCACGACTTGAGTCGGCGGTCGAGCTCCGCCTGTGCGAAAAACGCGCTCGCCAGCTTCAGTATCTCGTTGGCCTTACGCAACTCGCGCACCTCGCGTTCCAGCGCCTTGATGCGCTGCTGCTCGGCCGTGGTCAGGCCATCACGCTGGCCGGTGTCACGCTCATGCTGGCGGACCCAGGTATGCAGCGTCTGTGCGGTGCAACCGATCTTGCCGGCAATCGACACCATCGCTGCCCATTCAGATTCATGCTCGGATCGGTGCTCGAACACCAGGCGCACAGCGCGTTCGCGGACTTCGGGTGAGAACTTCGTTGATTTCCTCATGGCTCCATCTTCTCAAGAGTTGGAGCCTCCTCAAAACCCGGGGCGGTTCAGTTGAACTTGTAAGATCGTCCTTCATTCGGTCACCCAGGTCATGCGTTCGCGACGGTCGTACTCGACACGCGCGAGCGGGTTGAGGAAGAACATGACGCACTTGATGAACAGGTACTGGGAATAACTCATGACGGTCTCCTTGTTTCGCATGCGAAACATTGGTTAAGCGGCCTTGGTGTCAAGGGCGGGCTGGTTGGCACGTTTCCAGCGATTACCGCTTCGATGGTACTCAACGAAGCCGTCCTGGAGGATCCCGCGGTGTCCTACTGGGCGCAGGACCAGGCGCGCCGTTTCCGGAATGTGATCCGGAAAATAGCTCCGTGCCTTCCTGAGAGCTTCGAGCTCGGTTAGCCACTTCCATGTCTGGATTCTTCCGCCATTGAGGGCAAGCAGGGCAAAGAATCGCTGATCTGGGCTGAAGTTCATTTCCACCTCGTCGATGTATGGACCACCCGGAGAATCACTATCTCCCGGTCCGTGACTTCGTAAAGCACCACGAAAGGCTTCTTCACCATTTGCCTGTATTGGGGCCTTTGAACATCGACGGCCTCATAGCTCAAGGGAAACGCCCGAATGCCTTCTGTTGCTTGGACGATCTTAAGGACCATTTTAGCAGCGGCCGCCGGCTTGTCCTGGGCGATGTACTCCTCGAGCCTACGGAGATCCTTCTGGGCTTTCTTCGTCCAGTAGAGGGGCTTGTTAAACAGCACCTGCCTTGCCCTCCCACTCCGAAAGGATGGTCTCGTGCTTCACGAGGTTTCCATTCTTGGCGTCTTCAATCCCCTCTTCCAGGGCGGTCAACAACCATAGCTTCCTGTCGATGTACTCCTCGATCGCTTCCGCCCCAAGGGAGGATTTCGTCCGTTTCGTGAGCTTGCATAAACGCTCAAGCTGATCCTTGGTGTCTTCGGAAATGCGCATGTTGAGGACATTGGACATGACATACCCTCCTTCACTTGTTGACATGTATACATTAGCATGTATCGTATAGAAAATGTCAGTCGAAGTCCACAGATTGAGACTGATACGCGGTGCTACTACGCCCGCGAATGAAAAATTACCCTTCCGGGTGGTCTTGCTAGGGGGGGATTTGAAGTGGCCAGATATGGCCAAGAAGAATGCTCTCGCAACTGCCTTTTAGGGCTGTTCGCCATGCAAATAAGGCAGGCGAGAGCGGAAAAATGAAGTTTACGGTTTCAGGATAGACGAATGGCCATCAAGAAAGCAAGTGCCGGCTGGCTGGTGGATCTTCAACCTGGTGGGCGGGGTGGGAAACGCTTCCGGAAGACCTTGCCCACCAAGGGGGAGGCCCTGGCCTTCGAGGCGTGGCTTAGGAACAAGGTGCGGGAGGTGCCGGAGTGGGCTCCAGCTCGAAAGGATCCTCGGAGACTGTCTGACCTGGTGGAGGCCTGGTATTCAGGGCATGGGGTGCACCTTCGGAATGGTGAGGCTGCGAAGGCGAAGCTTGCTCATCTGTGTGCGGCCCTGGGGAATCCTCTTGTGGGGGAGTTCGAGGCGTCGGCGTTCTCGGAGTATCGGGCGAGGCGGCTTGCTTCCGGGGTAGCGCCGGCGACGCTGAACCGGGAGCATGCTTACCTGCGGGCGGTGTTCAATGAGCTGCGAAGATTGGGGGAGTGGGAGGGGGTGAATCCGCTTTCCTCGGTGAGGCAGTTCAAGGAGTCGGAGCGTGAGTTGTCCTTCCTGTCCCTGGAGCAGATCGGGATTTTGTTGAAGGCGCTGGGGTCGGCGGGGGATGCGTACCTGGTGGCGAAGGTTTGCCTGGCGACTGGGGCTAGGTGGTCGGAGGCGGAGACGTTGCGGCCGTCTCAGGTGCGCGGGGGGATGCTGAACTTCTCGGGGACGAAGAGCGGGAAGAATCGGTCGGTGCCGATTTCGGAAGAGTTAGAGGCGGAGCTTTGGGCTCACCTGAGGGGAAGGTATGGAGAGGAGGGCGCAGCGGTGGCGAGCCGGTTCTTCATGGCCTGCATGGAAAGGTTCCGGTCGGCGGTCTCCAGGTCGGGGGTTGCGTTACCAAGAGGGCAGCTTACGCACGTGCTGAGGCATACCTTCGCGAGCCACTTCATGATGAACGGGGGGAATATCGTGGTGTTGCAGAGGATCCTTGGGCATTCGTCTTTGACCATGACGATGCGGTATGCGCACCTGGCACCGGATCATCTGCTTGAGGCGCGGCGGTTGAATCCGCTGGCGGCGTTGACAGTTGGTTGACAGCTTGAGTGGCGGGCGAGGTCGAGGGTTGGCTGAAAGCCGCGTGAATGCTGGTGCCCGGAGCGGGAATCGAACCCGCATGGCCATAGGCCGAGGGATTTTAAGTCCCTTGTGTCTACCGATTTCACCATCCGGGCGACGGTTATTTGCCCCCGCTGCGGCGGAGTTCGCGCGCGATGAGTTCGTCCAGGGTCTTGAACAGCGAGGCGTTGCCGCCGGCGAGCGCGGCCGAGGTGACGAACTTGCCATTCACGGCGAAGGCGGGCACGCCGTTGAGGCGGTAGGCGTTGGTCAGTTGCTGGGCGCGCATGACCTTGGCGTTCACCGCGAAGCTGTCGAAGGCGTCGGCGAGTTGTTTGCGGTTCACACCCTTGCCAGCCGCCCAGTCCAGGAAGCGTTGCGGCGAATTGAGATCCTGGCCGTGCACATGGATGGCGTCGAACACTTCCTGGTGCATCCTGTCGAGCATGCCTACCGCCTCCAGGGCGTAGTAGGCGCGAGCGAGGGTGGCCCAGTTGGGGTTGAGGATGCCCGGTACTTGCGTGAACACCACGCCCTTGGGCAACTTGGCGGCCCAGGCCTTGACCTCGGTCTCCAGGTCGAAGCAGTGCGGGCAGCGGTACCAGAAGAACTCCAGAACCTCCACCTGTCCCTTCTTCACATCGACCGGCACGGTCGGGCTGATGACCAGGTAATCCTTGCCAGGCTCCGCGGCCGGAGCTAGCGCGGGCAGGGCGAAGGCGGCGGCGAAGGCGAAAAGGGCGAGCAGGTTTTTCATAGGATCTCCCACGTTTAGGGTTTCACGGGTTCTTTGAACAGTCTGGGCTCGAAATTGTTCTCGGCGAGGACATCCAGGTCGCCGAAGGCGTCATCCTCGCGCTTGTAGGGACCGACGCGCACCCGATAGAGGGTTTGCCCCGCGCTGTCGATCTTCTGGGTGGACACCGGCAGCCCCAGCAGGGCCAGGCGCGCCTTGAGCTTGTCGGCATCGGCCGGGTTCTTCAGCGCGGCGATCTGCAGCCACCAGGTTTCCGTGGGCTTGGGAGGCTCCACCGGCTTCGCCGGTTTGTCGCCCGGCAGGATGCCGTAGAAGGTGTAGTCGATGCGTGGTTTGGGGGCGCTGCCGGTGGGCGGCGCAGGGGTGCCGGGAGGTTTGCGCTGTGCCGCCTTTTCCGCGACCTTCGTTTCTCCCTCCGATTCCACCCTGGCCGACGGTGGCTCCGGCGGCTTGGCCGGAGTGGCCGCCGGCGGCGGCGCGCCGACGTCCGGCGCGCTCTCCGCGGCGGGTTGCAAGCCTTGAGTGCCGAAGCTGAAATACCAGGCCAGCGCGGCCGCCACCACCAGACCGATGACCAGGCCGACCAGCAGGCCGGTGAACAGACCGCTCCTGCCTTTGCGGGCCGGCGCGGCTTCATGCCGCGCGGCGCGGGATTCCCTGCGTGCCATGCGTGGATGCGGGTCCGCGGCTTACATCTTGTCCGGCGCGGAGACGCCGAGCATGCCCAGTCCCTCGCGCAGCACGTGACGCGTGGCGGCGATGAGGGCGAGACGCGCGAGCTTGAGCTCCTGGTTCTCTTCCAGGAAGCGGCAGGCCACATAGAGGCCGTGCAGATCGGCGGCCAAGTCCTTGAGGTAGTAGGCGACCAGGTGTGGGGCGAGATCGCGCGCGGCGTTGGCCACGGTTTCCGGAAATTCGGCCAGGCGGCGCAGCAGGGCGAGTTCCTGGGCATGCTTGAGCAGGCGGGTGTCGGCAGCGGGCAGGTCGGATTCCACCCCGCCCCAGGCGGCGAGCACGCTGCAGATGCGGGCATGCGCGTACTGGATGTAATAGACCGGATTGTCGGTGCTCTGGCTCTTGGCCAGGTCCAGGTCGAAATCCAGGTGCTGGTCGGACTTGCGCAGCACGTAGAAGAAGCGGGCGGCGTCGTTGCCCACTTCGGCGCGCAGGTCGCGCAGGGTGACGTATTCGCCGGCGCGGGTCGACATCGAGGCCTTCTGGCCATTGCGGTAGAGCACGGCGAATTGCACCAGAGCCACGGTCAGGCGTTCAGGATCGACACCGGCCGCGGCCAGGGCGCCCTTCACGCGCGGGATGTAGCCGTGGTGGTCGGCGCCCCAGACGTCGACGACACGCTCGAAGCCGCGTTCGAACTTGTTCAGGTGGTAGGCGATGTCGGCGGCGAAATAGGTGTAGATGCCGTTCTCGCGCCGTACCACGCGATCCTTCTCGTCACCGAAAGCGGTGGAGCGGAACCACAGGGCGCCGTCCTGTTCGTAGAGGTGGCCATGCAAGCGCAACTGCTCCACGGCGCGGTCGATGAGCCCGGACTCGTGCAGGGTGCGCTCGGAGAACCACTTGTCGAAGGTGACGCCGAATTCCGTGAGGTCGTTGCGGCAGTCGCCCAGTTGTTCCTCCAGAGCGTGGCCGTGGATGTAGGCGAAGTCCGGGCCCAGCAGGGCTTTCGCCTTGGCGATGAGAGCGTCGAGGTGGGCTTCGTCGTCGGCGGCCGCGTCGGGAACGCCGGCCATGACCTCGGCGGCCGCGCGTTTGTAGCGCTCGCCGTGCAGGGCGTAGATGCTGTCGGCCATGGCACCGACGTAGCCACCCTGATAGGCGTTGCCGGGGAAGGGCACGAACTCGCCGCACAGGCTCAGGTAGCGCAACCAGGTGGACAGCGCCAGGATGTCCATCTGGCGGCCGGCGTCATTCACGTAGTACTCGCGGTACACCTGCTGGCCGGCATGCGCCAGGATGTTGGCCAGGCTGGCGCCAAAGGCGGCGCCGCGGCCGTGGCCGACGTGCAGCGGCCCGGTGGGGTTGGCGGAGACGAATTCGATCTGCACCTTGCCGCCCTGACGCGCATCACCCCGCCCGTAGGAATCCGGCTCGCGCAGGATGCCGGCGGCGACGCGTTGCCAGGCGGCAGGCTTGAGGAAGACGTTGATGAAGCCCGGCCCGGCGATTTCGGTTTTCTCCACCCACTCCGACGCGGGCAGGGAAGCCAGGATGGACTGCGCCACTTCGCGCGGGTTGCGCTGCAGAACCTTGGCCAGCTGCATGGCGGCGTTGCAGGCGAAATCGCCGTGGCTGGTCTGCTTGGGGCGTTCCAGTTCGATGGGAATGCCCCGCGCCTGGGGAAACTGGGCCATGGCCTGGGTGAACAGGCCGGCGAGGTGGGTTTTGGGGGAGAAGTGGCTGGACATGGGGATGACCTTTGGTTCGTCCGGATTATACCGGCTCGCCCCGTCGATCAGTGCTGCACCGGCGGCGCGCGCGGCGGCGCGAAAAACACAAACCCCGCCGGAGCGGGGTTTGTCTGCTGCGGCACGGGGGGTGCCGCGTGCCTTTGGCCGGGGGGCGATCAGAAGTCCATGCCGCCCATACCACCCATGCCGCCCATACCACCCATGCCACCGCCCATGTCAGGGGCGCCACCGCCCTTCTTGTCTTCAGGCAGGTCCGCCACCATGCAATCGGTGGTCAGCATCAGGGAAGCCACGGAAGCGGCGTTTTGCAGTGCGATGCGGGTGACCTTGGTGGGATCCAGCACGCCCATTTCCATCATGTCGCCGTACTCGCCGATGGCAGCGTTGTAGCCGTAGTTGCCCTTGCCGTTCAGCACCCGGTTGACTACCACGGAAGCTTCCTCGCCGCAGTTGTTGACGATCTGGCGCAGGGGCTCCTCGATGGCGCGCAGCACGATCTTGATGCCGGCGTCCTGGTCGTGGTTGGCGCCTTTCAGCTTGACGATGGAGGAGCGGGCGCGCAGCAGGGCCACGCCGCCGCCCGCCACGATGCCTTCCTCGACGGCGGCGCGGGTGGCGTGCAGGGCGTCCTCGACGCGCGCCTTCTTCTCCTTCATCTCGACTTCGGTGGCGGCACCGACCTTGATGACGGCGACGCCGCCGGCCAGCTTTGCCTTGCGCTCCTGCAGCTTCTCCTTGTCGTAGTCGGAGGTGACTTCCTCGATCTGCTTGTTGATCTGGGTGATGCGGTTCTTGATGGCGTCGGCGGAACCGGCGCCGTCAATGATGGTGGAGTTTTCCTTGCCCACCTCGATGCGCTTGGCGCGGCCCAGATCCTGCAAGGAGGCCTTTTCCAGGGAGAGGCCGACTTCCTCGGCGATGACGGTACCGCCGGTGAGGATGGCCATGTCTTCCAGCATCGCCTTGCGACGATCGCCGAAGCCGGGGGCCTTGACGGCACAGGTCTTCAGGATGCCGCGGATGTTGTTGACGACCAGGGTGGCCAGGGCTTCGCCATCGACATCTTCGGCGATGATCAGCAGGGGCTTGCCGGCCTTGGCGACCTGTTCCAGGACGGGCAGGAGGTCACGGATGTTGGAGACCTTCTTGTCGTACAGCAGGACGAAGGGATCTTCCAGCACGGCCATTTGCTTGTCGGCGTTGTTGATGAAGTAGGGGGACAGGTAGCCTCGGTCGAACTGCATGCCTTCCACCACTTCCAGTTCGCTCTCCAGGCTGGTGCCGTCCTCGACGGTGATGACGCCTTCCTTGCCGACCTTGTCCATGGCGCCGGCGATGATGTCGCCGATGGTGGAGTCGGAGTTGGCGGAGATGGAGCCGACCTGGGCGATTTCCTTGCTGGTGGTGCAGGGCTTGGAAATCTTTTTCAGTTCCTCGGTGATGGCGATCACGGCCTTGTCGATGCCGCGCTTCAGATCCATCGGGTTCATGCCGGCGGCAACGAACTTCATGCCTTCGTTGACGATGGACTGCGCCAGCACGGTGGCGGTGGTGGTGCCGTCACCGGCGATGTCGGAGGTCTTGGAAGCGACCTCTTTCACCATCTGCGCGCCCATGTTCTCAAGCTTGTCCTTGAGCTCGATTTCCTTGGCCACGGACACGCCGTCCTTGGTCACCGTGGGGGCGCCGAAGGAGCGGTCCAGCACCACGTTGCGGCCCTTCGGGCCCAGGGTCACCTTGACCGCGTTGGCCAGGATGTTGACGCCGGTCACCATGCGGTGGCGGGCGGAATCACCGAAACGAACGTCTTTAGCTGCCATTTGTATATCTCCTGAATCTGATTGCCGTCATTCCCGCAAAGGCGGGAATCCAGGGAATTGGGGTTGGAACTGGATCCCCGCCTAGGCGGGGATGACGCGGCTATCTCCGCGTCACTGTTAGCTCCGACGTCACATCCGCTGCGCGGATATGAGTCTTCACTTTTCGATCACGCCCATGATGTCTTCCTCGCGCATGACGAGGAGTTCCTGGCCCTCGACCTTCACGGTCTGGCCGGAATACTTGCCGAACAGCACGCGGTCGCCGACCTTGACGTCCATGGCGATGTGCTTGCCGTTGTCGTCCCTCTTGCCGGCGCCGACGGCGATGATCTCGCCCTGGTCGGGTTTCTCGGCGGCGGTGTCGGGGATGACGATGCCGGAAGCGGTCTTGCGCTCTTCTTCCAGGCGCTTGACGATGACGCGGTCGTGCAGCGGACGGATTTTCATTGCTTTCCTCCTAACAGGAATCCGTGTTCAAAAAAGGGGGGTCGTTGGGAGAGGGTGCGGCGGGGAATCTTTAGCACTCGTCTCCAGCGAGTGCTAATAGTAGGGGCGAGTCCTCACTCTTTCAAGAGCGGAAGAAAAAAGCTTTCTCCCGCTTCCTGCGTCGACGGTGTCAAACAGGACGGTGTCAAACAGAAAGCGGCCCGCAGGCCGCTTTCTGTTGGTTGGGACCGATGCCGCTTACTTCACCACCTCTTTGAGTTGGTCAAGGATCGCCGGGTTTTCCAGCGTCGACACGTCGGAAGTGATCTCCTCGCCTTTCGCCAGGGTGCGCAGCAAGCGGCGCATGATCTTGCCGGAGCGGGTCTTCGGCAGGTTGTCGCCGAAGCGGATTTCGTCCGGCTTGGCGATCGGGCCGATTTCCTTGCCGACGTGGTTGCGCAGTTCGTTGACGATGGCCTTGGCTTCGTCGCCGGTGGGGCGTGCGCGCTTCAACACCACGTAGGCGACGATGGCTTCGCCCTTGATGTCGTGCGGCTTGCCGACCACGGCGGCTTCGGCGACCAGGGGGTGGCTGACCAGGGCGGATTCAATCTCCATGGTGCCCATGCGGTGGCCGGAGACGTTCAGCACGTCGTCGATGCGGCCCATGATGGTGAAGTAGCCGGTCTTGGCGTCGCGCACGGCGCCGTCGCCCGCGAGATAGAGCTTGCCGCCAAGGTCCTCGGGGAAGTAGCTCTTCTTGAAGCGCTCCGGGTCGTTCCAGATGGTGCGGATCATGGACGGCCAGGGCTTCTTGATGACCAGGAAGCCGCCTTTGCCCCATTCCACCTCGTGGCCGGCCTCGTCCACCACGGTGACCATGATGCCGGGGAAGGGCAGGGTGCAGGAGCCGGGCACCAGGGGGGTGACGCCGGGCAGGGGGGTGATGACGTGGCCGCCGGTTTCGGTCTGCCAGAAGGTGTCCATGATGGGGCAGCGGCCGCCGCCGATGTTGTCGTGGTACCACATCCAGGCTTCGGGGTTGATCGGCTCGCCCACCGAGCCCAGGACACGCAAGGTCGACAGGTCGTAGTTCTTCGGATGCACGGCCGGGTTGGTGTCGGCGGCCTTGATCAGGGAACGGATGGCGGTGGGGGCGGTATAGAAGATGTTGACCTTGTGGTCCTGGATCATCTTCCAGAAGCGGCCGGCGTCCGGGAAGGTGGGCACGCCCTCGAAGACGATCTCGGTGCCGCCGCAGGCCAGGGGGCCGTAGGTGATATAGGTGTGGCCGGTGACCCAGCCGATGTCCGCCGTGCACCAGAACACGTCGTTCGGCTTCAGGTCGAAGGTCCACTTCATGGTGAGGATGGAATGCAGCAGGTAGCCGCCGGTGGAGTGCTGCACACCCTTGGGCTTGCCGGTGGAGCCGGAGGTGTAGAGCAGGAACAGAGGATGCTCGGCTTCCACCCATTCCGGTTCGCAGGTCTCGGACTGGCTGGCCACCACGTCGTGCCACCAGACGTCGCGGCCGGCCACCATGTTGCAGGCGCCGCCTGTGCGCTGGTAGACCACCACGTTCTTGATGGAATCGGTGCCGCCCAGGGTCATGGCTTCGTCCACGGCGGGCTTCAGGGGGATGTTCTTGCCGCCGCGGCACTGCTCGTCGGCGGTGATGATCATGACCGCGCCGGCGTCCTCGATGCGGTCGCGCAGGGCGGTGGCGGAGAAGCCGCCGAATACCACGGAGTGGGTGGCGCCAATGCGGGCGCAGGCCTGCATGGCGACGACGCCCTCGACGGACATGGGCAGGTAGATGATGACCCGGTCGCCCTTCTTCACGCCCAGGCTCTTCAGGGCGTTGGCGAACTTGGCGGTGCGGGCGAGCAGTTCCTTGTAGGTGACGCGGGTGATTTCACCCTTGTCGGCCTCGAAGATGAGTGCGACCTTGTCGCCCAGGCCGGCCTGGACGTTCTTGTCCAGGCAGTTGTAGGAGACGTTCAGCTTGCCGTCCGGGAACCACTTGTAGAAAGGGGCGTTGGATTCGTCCAGGACCTTGCTGAAGGGGGTTTGCCAGACGACGTTATCCTTGGCCAACTTGCCCCAGTAGCCTTCATAGTCGGCTTCGGCCTGGGCACACAGGGCCTTGTAGGCTTCCATGCCGGAAACGTTGGCCTGGGCCACGAATTCCGGAGAGGGGTCGAAGACCCGGTTTTCGTGCAGGACGGATTCGATGGTGGTGCTCATGACATGCGTCTCCTCGACGGCAGATTAAAGACAGGTCGCTTCCTCCCCCAAGGAAGCGGCAAAATTAGGCCACTTCCAGGAATTTCGCATTTTGCATCGCACCATGAAGCCAACGCCAGCCCCGCAGTCGCTATCCCGCGCCGCCGCATACAGCCGCTGGCTACGCGCCCGTCTGCATGCCCGACCGGCGCTCGGCGAGTGGCTGCAGCGTTCGCTCGAGCAACCGCTCTCGCGCCGCGAGATGGGCGCCTACCTGGGCGCCGACATCGCCGACGAGGAAACGCTCAAGCGTCGCCTGCGCCGCCTGCGCGAGGGCGTGTATGCACGCGTGATGACGCGCGACCTCAACGGCCTCGCCGATCTGGCCGAGGTGACCCGCGCCCTCACCGAACTGGCCGAGGTGACGGTGGGTGCCGCCACCGATTTCCTGCATCGTGACCTGGTGTCGGTGTATGGCGAGCCGCTCGACGCGCAGGGAGAGGCCCAGCGCCTGATCGTGGTGGGCATGGGCAAGCTGGGCGGCGGCGAACTCAACGCCTCCTCCGATATCGATCTCATCTTCGTCTTCCCCGAGGACGGCGAGACCGCCGGGCCGCGCAAGCTTTCCAATTTCGAGTTCTTCACCCGCCTGGGCAAGCGCCTCATCGCCGCCCTCGACGACAAGACCGCCGACGGCCACGTCTTTCGCGTCGACATGCGCCTGCGCCCCTACGGCGATTCCGGTCCGCTGGTGTCGAGCTTCGCCATGCTGGAGGAGTACTTCTACACACAGGCACGGGAATGGGAGCGCTATGCCTGGATCAAGGGACGGGCTCTGACCGGCGAGCGCGTCGAGGAACTGGAAGCACTGCGCAAGCCCTTCGTCTTCCGCAAGTACCTGGATTTCGGCGCCTTCGGCTCCATGCGCGATTTGCACGCGCAAATCCGGCGCGAGGTGGCGCGTAAGGAAATGGCCGACAACATCAAGCTGGGGCCGGGCGGCATCCGCGAGATCGAATTCGTCGCGCAGGTGTTCCAGCTCATCCGCGGCGGCCGCATTGCCTCCCTGCAGATCCGCCCGACTCGCGCCCTGCTGCACCAGTTGTCGGCCTACGATCTGGTGCCCGAGGAGCAGGCCGACGAGATGGAGGCCGCCTACGTGTTCCTGCGCAACCTCGAGCATCGCCTGCAATACCTGGACGATGCGCAGACGCAGACCCTGCCGCGCGAGGCGGAGGACCGCGAGCGGGTGGCGCTGGCCATGGGCGGCGCCGACTGGGCCGCTTTCGAAATCCGGCTGAACGCGCTGCGCCGCAAGGTGGCGGGCTATTTCGAGCAGGTCTTCGGCGCGCCGCAGGAGGACCAGTCCGGCCATCCCCTCGCCGGCTTGTGCGAGCAGCCCGCGGAGGAGGCCGAGGCGCGCCTCGCCGCGGTCGGCTACGCCGATCCGGCCAGCGTCCTCGAGCAGTTGCGCAAGCTTGTGCGCGGCAGCCGCTACGCCGGTCTGCCGGCCGGCAACAAGGCGATGATCGACGGTCTGCTGCCGCCGCTGGTCGAGGTGGCGGCCGGTTTCCCCAATGCGGGCGAAACCCTGGCGCGCATCCTTGATCTCCTCGACGCCATCGCCCGGCGCGGCCCCTATCTCGCCCTGCTCAAGGAGTACCCGCAGACCCTGCGCCAGGTGGTACGCATCGTCAGCAGCAGCGCCTGGGCCGCCGGCTATCTGACCCGTCAGCCACACCTGCTCGACGAATTGCTCGACGCGCGCCAACTCATGGCGCCGCCGGACTGGCCGCGCGCGCGCCAGGACCTGCGCCAGCGCCTGGGCATGCAAGTCGTGGATGTGGAAAGGCAGATGGACGAACTGCGCCACTTCAAGCAGTCCGAGACCTTCCGCCTGCTGGCGCAGGACCTGGCCGGCGTGTGGAGCGTGGAAAAGCTCTCCGACCATCTCTCCGACCTGGCCGATCTGCTGGTGCAGGCCACCCTGGATCTGGTCTGGAATGGCTTGCCCGGCCGTCACCGGGAGAGCCCCGCCTTCGCGGTGATCGCCTACGGCAAGCTGGGCGGCAAGGAACTGGGCTACGCCTCCGACCTGGACATCATCTTTCTGTACGACGACTCGCATGCCGATGCGCAGGAAATCTACGCTCGTCTGGGCAAGCGTCTGAACACCTGGATGGGCACCACCACCGCCGCCGGCACGCTCTATGAAACCGACCTGCGCCTGCGCCCGGACGGCGCCTCGGGCCTGCTGGTGAGCAGCGTCGAGGCGTTCGAGGATTACCAGTTGCGGCAGGCCTGGACCTGGGAACACCAGGCCCTCACCCGCGCCCGATATTGCTGCGGCGATGCGGCGCTGAAAACGCGTTTCGACGCCATCCGCGAGAAGGTGCTGACGCAGCCGCGCGATGCCGGCCGATTGCGCGACGAGGTGCTCGACATGCGCCGCAAGATGCACGAGGGTCACGCCAACGTCAGCGGCCTGTTCGACCTCAAGCACGACGCCGGCGGCCTGGTCGACGTGGAATTCGCCGTGCAGTATCTGGTGCTCGCGCACGCCCACGCGCATCCGGAAATGACCGCCAACATCGGCAACATCGCCCTCCTCAGGCGGGCCGGCGAACTCGGTCTGATCCCCGGCGACATCGGCCTCGCCGCGGGCGACGCCTACCGCGAGCTGCGCCGCCGCCAGCACGCCCTCAAGCTGCAAGGCCTGGAGCACGCGCGCGCCGAGCATGGCGGCCTGACCCGGGAAATCCTGGCGGTGAAGGCCCTGTGGGCCGACGTGTTCGGCGCCTGAAGCCTCAAGCTTTCCTCAGGTATTGCCGTCAATGCGGCAAGATATTGATTCCACGAGGTATTCGTGATGCCTGGGCATGCGTGGTGGGGATCGGGGCAGTGGGCGGCCTATCTGGAATACCAGGAGCAGCCCATCAAGGCCTCCAGCAAGACGGCCCTCGCCGACCTGGAGTCGGGAGCCGAGGACAGCCTGTCCGCGCACGTCTATACCGGCCTGCTGCTGGAGGATCCGTTGCTGGCCCTGCGTCTGATCAAGGAGGCCAACCGGCGCCTGCCCCGGCGCCTGGCGCGCGACATCACCACCCCCCTCGGCGTGGTGCTGGCCCTGGGTACCGAGCAGTTCAGGGAGCAGGTGCGCGGCGCGCCGGAAGTGGGCGGGGACAACCACGGCTTCCTCGCCTGCGAGGCGCGCGCCACCCTGGCCGCGCGCATCTGCATGGCCTGGGGTGGCCTGCGCCACGACCTCGACCCCGGAGAACTGGCCATGGCTGCCCTGCTCGCCAATGCGGGCGAGATAGAACTGTGGGCCTTCGTTCCCGAGCTGCCGCAGAAGGCTCTGGACGAACTGCACAGCAGCCGCGCCCAGCGCAGCGAGCAGGCGCAGCGCCAGGCCTGCGGTTTCGCCTTCATGGATCTGAGCCTGCTGCTCATCGAGAACTGGAGCCTGCCGCAACTCATCCGCCAGCTCATCCGAGGCGACGAGGGTACGCGCGCGCGTATGGCCCGACTGGGCGTCAACACCGCCCGCCACCTGGGCAACGGCGTGGAGGATGCAGCCCTGCCGGACGATATCCGCGAGGCGGCGAAGCTGACCGGAGCCACGCCGGAAGTGCTGGTCGGCGTCCTGCCCGGACTCGACGCGGAGGCAAAGGCGCGGCTGCTGCACGCCGTCGGGCCCGGCCACGCGCCCGATGTCTGATCCGGCGGCACCCCTTTCGTCATCGCGAGCGCCCTGCGGGCATAAACTCCGCGCGGCGATCCAGGGGCCTGCCTGCGCGACGGTCTCCGCTGGATTGCCGCGTCGCTACGCGCCTCGCAATGACGGCACAAGACTGGTTTGCGTCGCGGATCAATCGCGATAAATCAGCACAGCCTCCCGCTCCTCCAGCCAGGCCGCTTCGTCCGCGCGCGCCAGGGCGCCGAGGTCGCCGGGCAGGGCGGCGGAGTCATCGACCCACTCGCGCAGGGCCGGTCCGCCATTGATGAGATCGATGGCCAGGCGCTCGTGCTCGTATTCGTAGGGGAAATCCCGCCACAGCGGATAGTCCGGGCGCAGCCGGCGCAGGGCCTTGAAGGCGAGGGCCATGAGTCGCCAGGGACGAAACTCCGCGTGGGCGTAGGCGTCCGTCTCCACGTGGATCTGCACGCCGGCGCAAAGTTGCCCGGCGTGCTTGTGGAAGGTGGGCTCGAACCAGCATTCCCGTGGCCGGCAACCGTGCATCCAGTGAGCGGCGAGGTGCCGCATTTCCTCCAGCAGCGCGCGCGGGTCGAGGTCGGGGGCGCCGAACAGCTCCAGCGGCCGGGTGGTGCCCCGCCCCTCGGACAGGGTGGTGCCCTCCAGCATCACCGTGCCGGCGTAGCAGCGGGCCATCGACAGGTTGGCCGCGTTGGGGCTGGGATTGATCCATTCCCGCTCGCCCAGCGGCCAGCCGAAGCCCGGCGCCGCCTCGGGTTGCCAGCCGTGCATGGCCACCACCTGGTAATCCAGGTCCAGCTTGAAATTCCGCACGAACCAGCGGCCCATTTCGCCCAGGGTGAGGCCATGCCGCATGGGCAGTGGGCCGGCGCCGACGAAGCTCTCCCAGCCGGGCCGCAGCAGGGTGCCCTCGACCGGCCGTCCGGCCGGGTTGGGCCGGTCCAGCACGATCACCGTCTTGCCGTGGCGGGCGGCCTCCTCGAGGACGTAGAGCAGGGTGGTGATGAAGGTATAGATGCGGCAGCCCAGGTCCTGCAGGTCGACCAGCAGCACGTCGAAGCTGTCCAGCATGGCCGGCGTCGGCCGCCGCACCTCGCCATAGAGGCTGAACACCGGGATGCCGAGGACTGGGTCCTGGAAATCGGGCGATTCCACCATGTTGTCCTGCTTGTCGCCGCGCAGGCCGTGCTGCGGGCCGAAGGCGGCGGCGAGGCGGAGGTCGGGCAGGGCGGCGAGGGCATCCAGGGCATGCCTCAGGTTGGCGGTGACCGAGGCGGGGTGGGCGAGCAGGGCGACGCGCTTGCCGGCGAGGGGCGCGCGCAGGCTGGATTCATCGAGCAGGCGGTCGAGGCCGGTTTTCATGCTGAGGGCAGTGGCAGGTGGAAGTCCAGCGCGAATGTATCAGGGTGGTGGAAATCTGGCTTGCCGGGGGCGTGCCTCAGCGCCCAGTAACTCAGCAAGCCATCCGCGTCCTCGATCACCGCGCTCAGGCCGAGGCGCAGACGCCTGCCGGCCGGCAGCAGGGCGCCGGGCAGGCGTGCCTCCAGTTCCAGGCCGTCGGCCCGTGCCACCTGGGCGATCGTCGGCGGAGCGTCGACCGCCATGGCCCCGCCGTCGCGGTAGGCGGCAAAGGCATAGGCCTGCCAGCGGCCGTCCGGGGAGAAGTTGAACTCGCGGTAATGCGGATAATCTTCCCCGGCGATGAAGGCCTCGAAGCAGGTATGCCGCCACAGTCCGTCGGCGCGGCCGGGCGCCGCGACGACGGGCAGGCGGATCCGGGACAGGTCCACAAGCAGTCGGTAGCGGATCAGCAGAGCGCTCCCGGTCGCGGCTGCGACTTCCACGTTGATCCGCAGCGGCGGCTGGGTGGGGCAATCAGCGTGCGGACACAGCGTTTGCGAGGCGGGCAAGTGATTCATGACACCCGGAAAACAAAAAGGGGCTTACGCATGTAAGCCCCTTTGACTGTTTGGCGCGCCCGGCAGGATTCGAACCCACGACCCCCTGGTTCGTAGCCAGGTACTCTATCCAACTGAGCTACGAGCGCGTAAAGAGGCGCGAATTATAAAGAAATCTCGCCGCTTGGCAAGGCACTTGGGGTTTGGCGGAGACGGAGGGATTCGAACCCTCGATGCAGGTTTTGGCCCGCATGCTCCCTTAGCAGGGGAGTGCCTTCGACCTCTCGGCCACGTCTCCAGATCGTTTCCGGCGGGGCCGGAAAAAGCCGCGCAAGGATACCCGCGCGGCCTGGCTAAAGCAATGAACGGAAGATTACGCGGCGGGGGCCTTGTCCAGGTCGAAGGCCTGGTGCAGGGCGCGCACCGCGAGTTCCATGTACTTGTCTTCCACCACCACGGAAATCTTGATTTCCGAGGTGGAGATCATCTGCATGTTGATGTTCTCGGCGGCCAGGGTACGGAACATCTTGCTGGCGACGCCGGCGTGGGTGCGCATGCCCACGCCCACCAGGGAGACCTTGGCGATCTTGTCGTCGCCGCTGACTTCGCGGGCGCCGATTTCCGTCTTGACCCGGTTCAGCACTTCCATCGCCTTCTTGAATTCGCCGCGATGCACGGTGAAGGTGAAGTCGGTGGTGTTATTGGCGCCGACGTTCTGCACGATCATGTCCACGTCGATGTTGGCGTCGGCCACCGCGCCCAGGATGGTGGCGGCGATGCCGGGCTTGTCGGGCACGCCCAGCACGGTGAGCTTGGCTTCGTCGCGGTTGAAGGCGATGCCGGAGATGATGGGTTGTTCCATGCTTTCATCCTCGAAGGTGATCAGGGTGCCCTCGCCTTCGTCCTCGAAGCTGGAGAGCACGCGCAGTTTGACTTTGTATTTGCCGGCGAATTCGACCGAGCGGATTTGCAGGACTTTCGAGCCCAGGCTGGCGAGTTCCAGCATTTCCTCGAAGGTGATGGTGGGAAGCCGGCGGGCTTCCGGGACGATGCGCGGATCGGTGGTGTAGACGCCGTCGACGTCGGTGTAGATCTGGCATTCGTCGGCCTTCAACGCGGCGGCCAGGGCGACGCCGGTGGTATCGGAGCCGCCGCGGCCCAGGGTGGTGATGTTGCCGGCCGCATCCACTCCCTGGAAACCGGCCACTACCACCACATGGCCGCTGTCCAGCGCGGCGCGCATGGCCTGGTCGTCGATGTGCTCGATGCGGGCCTTGGTGTGGACGTCGTCGGTGCGCAGGGGTACCTGCCAGCCGGTGAAGCTCCTGGCCTTCAGGCCCAGGTCCTTGAGGGCCATGGCAAGCAGGGCGATGGTGACCTGCTCGCCGGTGGAGACCAGCACGTCGAGTTCGCGTGGGTCCGGTTCCTTGTGGATTTCCTTGGCCAGGGCAATGAGTCGGTTGGTCTCGCCGGACATGGCGGACACCACCACCACCACCTGATGGCCGAGCATCTTGAACTTGGCGACCCGCTCCGCCACGTTGCGGATGCGTTCGATGGAGCCCACCGAGGTGCCGCCATATTTCTGAACAATTAGCGCCATATTGGGGAAAGTTGCACGAAAAGCGTGCATTCTACAGGAGCGGCGCGCCACGTCGCCACACGCGACGGTCCACGCTTCGCCATGTGAACGTTGAAACTATTTTCGGGCTACCTTAGTCTTACCCGCGTTTCTGACCAGTGGAGGAACCACGATGCAATACCAGACCGAGAATGTGATGAGGATGGATGGCGCCGTCGCCGTCGAGCAGACCAACAAGGTCCTGCGCAACACCTACATGCTGCTGTCCATGACGCTGATCTTCAGCGCCGTGATGGCAGGCGTGTCGATGGCCATGGCCGTGCCCTACGGCGTCAGCCTGGTCACCAGCCTGGTCGCCCTGGGCCTGTTGTGGTTCGTGGTGCCGCGCACCGCCAACTCCGCGGCGGGCATCGGCGTGGTGTTCGCGGTCACCGGCCTGCTCGGCTTCGGCCTGGGCCCGGTCCTCAACCACTATCTGAGCCTGGCCAACGGCGGCGAGATCGTCATGCTGGCCCTGGGCATCACCGGCGCCGCCTTCCTGGGACTGTCCGGCTATGCCCTGGTGTCGCGCAAGGACTTCAGCTTCATGCGCAACTTCCTGTTCGTCGGCGTGCTGGTCGCCTTCATCGCCGGCATCGTCTCGCTGGTGGCCGCCCTGGTCGGCTATCCCATGCCGGCCCTGGCCCTGACGGTGTCCGCGCTGTTCGCCTTCCTGATGTGCGGCATGATCCTCTGGCAGACCGGCGAGATCGTGAACGGCGGCGAGACCAACTACGTGCTGGCCACCGTCGGCCTGTACGTCTCCATCTACAACCTGTTCACCAGCCTGCTGCACCTGCTGGGCGCCTTCATGGGCGAGCGGGACTGATTCGGCTCTCCGGCCGACCCAAGGGGGTGGCGTGGCCACCCCCTTTTGTTTATTTGAGATCGAACGCTTGCCACCCCTGATTCTGACCGCCGGCGAACCGGCGGGCATCGGCCCGGACCTCTGCGTCCTGCTCGCCCAGGCGCCGCCGCCGGTACCGGTGGTCGTGCTGGCGGACCGGGAGGTGCTGTCCCGGCGCGCAGCCCTCCTGGGACTGTCGATCGCGCTTCCCGAGTACTCCGCGCATGCCACGGCCCCGCTCTCGCTGCTGCATCTGCCCGCCCCCGCCCCGGTCGAGGCGGGCCGACTCGACCCCGCCAACGGCAAATATGTATTGGAGACCCTGCGGCGCGCCGTGGCGGGCTGCCAGCGCGGCGAGTTCGCCGGCCTGGTCACCGGCCCGGTGCACAAGGGCGTGATCAACGATGCCGGCGTGGCTTTCACCGGACACACCGAATTCCTCGCCGAGCTGACCGCAACGCCCAGGGTGGTGATGATGCTGGCCGGCGGCGGCATGCGCGTCGCCCTGGCCACCACCCATCTGCCCTTGCGGGAGGTGCCCGACGCCCTGACCCAGCATGGGTTGACGCAGACCCTGCGCATTCTCCACGCCGGCCTGCGCCGGGATTTCGGCCTCGCACGGCCGCGCATCCTGGTGGCCGGCCTCAATCCCCACGCGGGGGAGGGCGGTCATCTGGGCCGAGAGGAGATCGAGGTGATCGAGCCGGTGCTGGCATCTCTGCGTGCGGAAGGCTTGGACCTGGTGGGTCCCCTGCCCGCCGACACGCTGTTCCAGCGCGGGAACCTGGAAGCCGCCGACGCCGTGCTGGCCATGTACCACGACCAGGGCCTGCCGGTGCTGAAGCACGCCAGCTTCGGCGAGGGCGTGAACATCACCCTGGGCTTGCCCATCGTGCGCACCTCGGTGGACCACGGCACCGCCCTGGACCGCGCCGGTACGGGCCTCATCGAGGTGGGTAGCCTGCGGGTCGCCCTGGAGACCGCCCGCCGCATGGCCGGGCACCGGGCCGGTTCATGAACCCCGGCCTGCCTCGGGCCAAGAAGTCGCTCGGCCAGCATTTCCTGGTGGACAGCCATTACATCGGCCGCATTGTCGCCGCCATCCGGCCGCAAGCCGGCGACCGCATGGTGGAGATCGGTCCCGGACCCGGCGCCCTGACGCGGCCCCTGCTGGAGACCCTGGAACATCTGCATGTGGTGGAACTGGACCGGGACATGGTGACACGCCTGGAAGCGGAATTCCCCACCGGCTGCCTGACCATCCACCGCGCCGACGCCCTGCGTTTCCCGTTCCAGGAATTGGGTTCCGACCTGCGCGTGGTGGGCAACCTGCCCTACAACATCTCCTCGCCGCTGTTGTTCCATCTGGCCGAGCACGCCGCGGCAATCCGCGACATGGTGTTCATGCTGCAAAAAGAGGTGGTGGACCGCATGGTGGCGGCACCGGCGACGCCGGACTACGGCCGCCTGTCCGTGATGCTGCAGGCGCGCTTCCGCGTGGAGAAGCTGTTCATCGTGCCGCCCGGCGCCTTCCGGCCGCCTCCCAAGGTCGACTCCGCCATCATCCGCCTGCTGCCGCTGCCGGCCGAGGGGGTGCCGTATCGCGACGCCGGCCTGTTTGCCGAGGTGGTGGCGCGGGCCTTCGGGCAACGCCGCAAGACCCTGCGCAACACCCTCAAGGGCCTGGTCGACGACGCGCTGTTTGCCGGGCTGGGCATCGATCCGGGCCGGCGCGGCGAAACCCTGTCGGTGGCGCAGTTCGCCGCCCTCGCCAATCGTCTGTTCGAGGAACGGAGCGGCGACGCCGGGTAGAATCGATCTTCATGTCCGCGACCCCCGACCCCCACCGTTGTTTTCATTGCGGCGAGCCGGTGCCCACCGGCTCGCATTACCGCATCGTTTTCCAGGGCGAGGCGAAGTCCGCCTGCTGTCTGGGTTGCGAGGCGGTGGCGCAGACCATCATCGATTCCGGCAACGCCGACTATTACCGGCTGCGTACCGATCTGCCGAAAACACCGGAAGCGGCTCTGGAGGAACTGAAGAACCTCAAGCTCTACGACCTGCCGGAGGTGCAGAGCAGCTTCGTGCGCAGCGAAGGCGAGGCACGCGAGGCCAGCCTGATCCTCGAGGGCATCGTCTGCGCCGCCTGCGTCTGGCTGAACGAGCGCCACCTGCACCAGTTGCCGGGCGTGCTGTCGGCGGACATCAACTTCTCCACGCGGCGCGCGCGGGTGCGCTGGGACGACACCCGCATCCATCTTTCCGACATCCTGAAAAGCATCCAGGACATCGGTTATCTCGCCCATCCCTTCGACCCGGGCCGTCAGGAGGAACTGTTCCGCAAGGAACGCGAGACGGCCATCCGCCGCCTGGCCATCGCCGGCCTCGGCATGATGCAGGTGATGATGTACGCGGTGCCGGAATATCTGGCCGGCGAGGGCGAGATGGGCATGGATATCGAGGCGCTTATGCGCTTCGCCAGCCTGATCCTCACCACGCCGGTGGTGTTTTATTCCGCCTGGCCCTTCTTCCAGACCGCCTGGCGCGACCTCAAGGCGCGTCGTGTCGGCATGGACGTGCCGGTGGCCCTGGGCGTCGGCGCTGCCTATGTGGCGAGCATCTACGGCACCTTCACCGGCAGTTCCGAGGTGTATTTCGACGCCGTCGTCATGTTCGTGTTCTTCCTGCTCACCGGCCGCTTCCTGGAGATGAGCGCACGCAAGAGTTCGGCGGAGGCCGCCGAGACCCTGGTCAAGCTGATCCCCGCCGCCGCCCGGCGGCTGCCCGCTTATCCCGCCTCGCGCGAGGAGGAGATGGTGGGCGCGGTCAAGCTGGTGGCCGGCGATCACGTGCTGGTGGGTCCGGGCGACAGCTTTCCGGCCGACGGCGAGGTGGTGGAGGGGCGCTCCAGCGTCGATGAATCCCTGCTCACCGGCGAGTCGATGCCGGTCATCAAGCATCCGGCCAGCCCGGTGATCGGCGGTTCCCTCAATCTGGAAAGCCCGGTGGTGGTGCGCGTCGACAAGGTCGGTCAGGATACCGTGCTGTCCGGCATCGTCCGCCTGCTGGACCGCGCCCTGGCGGAGAAGCCGCGCCTCGCCCTGATGGCCGACCGGGTCGCCGCCTGGTTCGTGCTGGCACTGCTGGTGGTGGCCACTCTGGTAGCCGGCGTCTGGTACCTGGTCGAGCCGGGGCGGGCGTTCTGGATCACCGTGTCGGTGCTGGTGGTCACCTGCCCTTGCGCGCTGGCTCTGGCAACGCCGGCGGCCCTCACCGCCGCCCTCGGCCGCCTCACCCGCCTGGGTCTGCTGTCCACGCGCGGTCACGCCCTGGAAACCCTGGCGCGCGCGACCGACTTCGTCTTCGACAAGACCGGTACCTTGACCACCGGCCAGTTCAGCCTGCTGGATGCCGACATTCGCCGGGGCGGCCGCGCCCAGGCCCTGGCCCTGGCGCGCGCCCTGGAACAGGGCGCCACGCATCCGGTAGCGGCCGCCCTGCGCGAGGCGGCGGGCGAGGAGGACTCGTCGCCCGCCCTCATGGCCGAACAGCTGCACTACACGCCGGGGCGCGGCATCGTCGGCGAAATCCAGGGCCGCGTCTATCGCCTGGGGGCGCCGGAATTCGTCGGCGCGCTGCCGCCGCCCGATCGCTTCCCGCCCGGCCGTACCGTGGTCGGCCTGGCTGATGACGAGGGCGTGCTGGCCTGGTTCGCGCTCGGTGACGCGCCACGCCCGCAGGCGGGCCAGCTCATCGCCGACCTCAAGCGGCTGGGCGTGCGTCTGCACCTCTACTCCGGCGACCGCGCGGAAAACGTCCTGGCCCTGGCGCGCGAACTCGGCATTGAGGATGCGCGTGGCGAAATGCTGCCGGCCGACAAGTTGGCGGCGGTGCGCGCCTTGCAGGAAGGCGGCGCCATCGTCGCCATGACCGGCGACGGCGTCAACGATGCGCCCGTGCTGGCCCAGGCCCAGGTGTCGATCGCCGTCGACCAGGGCGCGGAGGCCGCCCAGGCCGCCGCCGACATGGTGCTGCTGTCCAGCGAGATCGGCCGCCTGGCCGACGGCGTGCGCCTGGCGCGCAAGGCACAGGTGGTGATCCGCCAGAACCTGGCCTGGTCCGCCGGCTACAACGCCCTGGCCGTGCCGGCCGCCGCCCTGGGGCATGTCACGCCCTGGATGGCCGGCATCGGCATGTCCCTGTCTTCCCTGCTGGTCGTGCTCAACGCCATGCGCCTGTCGCGCATCAGCAAGCCATAAAGATTATTGATTGCGTCGGCGGCGGCTTGGCCCCTACCATCCGCCCCGACATAAAGGAAATCAATGGATATTCTGTATTTATTGATCCCCCTGAGCCTCGTCTTCGTCGCGTTCATCGCCGTGGTGTTTCTGTGGGCCGTGCGCAGCGGGCAGTTCGAGGACATGGAGGGACCGGCACACCGAATCTTGCTGGACGATGACCTTCCCCCATCCTCGGAAGAGTCTACGCAAACCAAAAAAACAAGTGATAATGCCCATTGACATAGATCAAGCGACTTTTTAGGATTTGAATGTCGATTTTTCGGCGTTCGTTTTTCAACCCAGCCTAAGTGCTCAAGGAGACCCGTATGGAAGCGACATACAACTACAAGGTCGTCCGACAATTCGCCATCATGACGGTGGTGTGGGGAATCGTCGGAATGCTGGTGGGCGTAATTCTGTCCGCCCAGTTGATCTGGCCCGCCTTAACCGAAGCCCTGGGACCATTGGCTCCCTATCTTTCCTACGGACGCATCCGTCCCCTGCATACCAACGCGGTGATCTTCGCCTTCGGTGGTTGCGCGCTGTTCGCCACCTCGCTGTACATCGTCCAGCGCACCTGCCAGACGCGTCTGCTGTCCGACGGACTGGCCTCGTTCGTGTTCTGGGGCTGGCAACTGGTCATCCTGCTGGCGGCCGTGTCGCTGCCGCTGGGCGTCACCTCCGGCAAGGAATACGCCGAACTGGAATGGCCCATCGACCTGCTCATCGCCGTGGTCTGGGTGGCTTATGCCATTCTCTTCCTGGGCACCGTGGTCATCCGCAAGACCCAGCACATTTACGTGGCCAACTGGTTCTTCGGCGCCTTCATCATCACCATCGCGGTGCTGCACATCGTCAACAGCGCCCAGCTGCCGTGGATCCTGGGCGGCGACGCCACCTCCTGGTGGAAGTCCTACTCCGCCTACGCCGGCGTGCATGACGCCATGGTGCAGTGGTGGTACGGCCACAACGCCGTGGGCTTCTTCCTGACCACCGCCTTCCTGGGCATGATGTACTACTTCGTGCCCAAGCAGGCCGGCCGGCCCATCTTCTCCTACCGGCTGTCCATCGTGCACTTCTGGTCCCTGAACTTCATCTACATGTGGGCCGGCCCGCACCACCTGCTGTATACCGCGCTGCCCGACTGGACGCAGTCGCTCGGCATGGTGTTCTCGCTGATGCTGATCGCGCCGTCCTGGGGCGGCATGATGAACGGCATCATGACCCTGTCCGGCGCCTGGCATAAGCTGCGCACCGATCCGATCCTGAAGTTCCTGATCACCGCCCTGTCCTTCTACGGCATGTCAACCTTCGAAGGCCCGATGATGTCGGTGAAGACCGTGAACGCGCTGTCCCACTACACCGAGTGGACTATCGGTCACGTGCACTCCGGCGCCCTGGGCTGGGTGGCGATGATCTCCATCGGCTCGCTGTACTACCTGATCCCGCGCCTGTTCGGCCGCGAGGAGATGTGGAGCACCCGGCTGATCAACGTGCACTTCTGGTGGTCCACCATCGGTGTCGTGCTGTACATCGCCGCGCTGTGGATCGCCGGTGTCGCGCAAGGTCTGATGTGGCGCGCCACCAACGCCGACGGCACGCTGACCTACAGCTTCGCGCAGTCCGTGAACGCGATGTATCCCTTCTACACCATCCGTCTGATCGGCGGCACCATGTTCTTCGCCGGCATGCTGTTGATGGCCTACAACGTGTGGAAGACCGTCGCCGCCGGTAAGGCCGTCAACGACGCCCGCATCCCTCAAGCCGTCGCGGCATAACGGACAAGGAGACACGCATGTTTTCGCACAAGACCCTTGAAAAGAACATTGGCTGGCTGATGGTGCTGTCCTTCCTGGTCATCTCCGTGGGTGGCCTGGTGCAGATCGTCCCGCTGTTCTTCCAGAAGTCCACCACGGAAGCAGTGCCCGGCCTCAAGCCCTACAACGCGCTGCAATTGACCGGTCGCGACATCTATGTGCGGGAAGGCTGCTACAACTGCCACTCGCAGATGATCCGTCCGTTCCGCGCGGAGACCGAGCGCTACGGCCACTTCTCCGTGGCCGGCGAGTTCGTCTACGACCGTCCGTTCCAGTGGGGTTCCAAGCGGACCGGTCCCGACCTGCACCGGGTCGGCGGCCGTTACTCCGACGAATGGCATTACGTGCACATGATGAACCCGCGCGATGTGGTGCCCGAGTCCAACATGCCCGCCTATCCCTGGCTCGCCGACGCACCGGCCGATGCCGCCAACATTCAGGCGAAGATGCGTACCCTGAACGTGGTTGGCCACGGCTACACGGAAGAGGAAATCGCCAATGCGCCGAAGATGCTGGAAGGCAAGACCGAGATGGACGCGCTGATCGCGTACATGCAGGTGCTCGGGACTTCCGGCCCCAAGGCCGAGTGACATGGACGCGGGCGTTTTTGGGTCCCTGGTGACCGTCATCTTCTTCCTGCTGTTCATCGCCATCGTCTGGTGGGCCTATCGCAAGGGCAACAAGCAGAAGTTCGAGGACGCCGCCAACCTCCCGTTCCGGGAGGATCCCGAGGATGCCCGCAAGCCGGACTGAATAGGAGATACACATGATTGCTGGATATGCGGTTCCCGACTTCATCAGCGATTTCTGGCACTACTACATCGCTGCCCTCACCATCCTGGGCATTCTCTTCTCGCTCTGGATCCTGTACAGCCAGACCACGGAAAAGCTCGCTCCCGGGCAGCAGGCGGAAGTCCTGCATCCCACCTGGGACGGCGATTTGCAGGAACTCAACAACCCGCTGCCGCGCTGGTGGATGTGGCTGTTCTACGCGCTCGTCGCCTTCGGCATCCTCTACCTGGTGCTGTACCCGGGCATGGGCAAGTTTGCCGGCGTGTGGAACTGGTCGTCCGCCGATGCCTACAAGCAGGAGAAGGAGCGGGTGGACGCCGAGTTCAACAAGGTGTTCCAGCCCTTCCTGGGTCAGGACATCATGAGCGTGGCCGCGGACCCCAAGGCCCAGGAAATGGGTAAGCGTCTCTATCTGACCTACTGCTCGCAGTGCCACGGTTCCGACGCGCAGGGCGCCCGCGGCTTCCCCAACCTGACGGATGCCCAGTGGCTGTTCGGCGGTACGCCCGACGAGGTCAAGGCCAGCATCTCCGGTGGCCGCGTCGGCGAGATGCCGGGTGGCCTGGCCGGTGACGAACAGGGTGCCAAGGAAGTGGCCCACTACGTCCTGGCCCTCGGCGGCAAGCCGCATGACGCTGCCCTGGCGGCGGTCGGCAAGGAGAAGTACGCAGCTTGCGCCGGTTGCCACGGCGAGGACGGCAAGGGCAACAATGCTGCCGGCTTCCCCAACATCGTCGATGACGCTTGGCAGTATGGCGGTAGCGAAGCAGCCATCATCGAAAGCATCGTCAAGGGCCGCAAGGGTGGTATGCCTGCCCAGGCGCATCTGGGCGAGGCCAAGGTGCACCTGCTGACGGCCTATGTCTGGGGCCTCGGCGGTGGCGCCAAGCCTGCGCCGGTTGCCCCGCCGGCTGAAACCGTGCCCGCTGAAGCCGCTCCCGCGCCGGCCAACCAGTAAGCGCGCTGCAAGCATACCGTCGCCGGCCCTCGGGCCGGCCTCGGAATCCGCTTCATTCCAACGAGTGAAGCGCATTCCGGGCGAAGGCGGTTGATCCGGCCAGACTGATGGCCGGGCGATTCCACCGCCACCATCGAGCACTTCTGAAAGCCCGCGCAATGCGATACCGCGCGGCGGAGGATTCAAGCGCAGCATGGCCGATCACGCACCCAACAACACTCCCGCCACCGGCGCATCCGGAGAGACGGAAAAGTCCCTCTACGAGGTCCACCAGAAGATTTACCCGCGCGCGGTATCCGGCATTTTCAATTACTGGCGCATCGGGCTGCTGCTGTTCACCCAGATCATTTACTACGGCCTGCCCTGGCTGAACTGGAGTGGCCGGCAGGCGGTGCTGTTCGACCTCGATGCGCGCAAGTTCTATCTGTTCGACCTCGTGTTGTGGCCCCAGGATTTCATCTGGCTGGCCGCCCTGCTCATCATTTCCGCGCTGGCCCTGTTCCTGTTCACCGCCGTGGCCGGTCGGCTGTGGTGCGGCTACGCCTGTCCGCAAACGGTGTACACCCTGTTGTTCACCTCGGTGGAGCGCTGGTTCGAGGGCGACCACAACAAGCAGAAGAAACTCAACAGCGCACCCTGGAACGGCGAGAAGATCCTGCGCCGGGGCGGCAAGCATGTCGCCTGGGTGCTGTTGTCGCTGTGGACCGGGTTTACCTTCGTCGGGTATTTCACGCCTATCGTCGAACTGGGACAGTCCTTCCTGGCCTGGACCTTGGGTCCGTGGGAGACCTTCTGGATCTTCTTCTACGGCTTCGCCACCTGGGGCTTCGCCGGTTTCATGCGCGAGCAGGTGTGCAAGTACATGTGTCCCTATGCCCGCTTCCAGAGCGTGATGTTCGACCAGGACACCCTGATCATCACCTATGACTACCGCCGCGGCGAGTCCCGCGGTACGCGCAAGAAGTCCGCCGATTACAAGGCCATGGGCCTGGGCGACTGCGTCGACTGCGGCATCTGCGTGCAGGTCTGCCCCACCGGCATCGATATCCGCAACGGCCTGCAATACATGTGCATCGGCTGCGCGGCCTGCATCGATGCCTGCGACCAGGTCATGGACAAGATGGGCTATCCCAAGGGGTTGATTCGCTATTCGACGCAGAACGCCATCGACGGCAAGTACGAAGACCGCGAGATTCTCAAGCACACCATGCGGCCGCGCACCCTGTTCTATACGGTGGTCCTGCTCGGCATCTGCGTGGCTTTCGTCTATACCCTGGCCAACCGCATCCCCTTGCGTGCCGACGTGATCCGCGACCGTTTGACGCTGTCGCGCGAAGTGGAAAATGGACAGATCGAGAATCTGTATCGCCTGCAAATCATCAACATGGATGATCGGCCGCATCGTTACAGCATTCGTGCCGCGGGCATCGACGGCCTGAGCGTGGCCACGGGTGCCAGCGCCGAGGTGCCGGCATTGGGTACCCTGGAACACAACATCACCTTGCGCGCGGATCGGCTGAAGCTGAACAAGCCCAGTCAACCCGTGTTTTTGACCATCCAGGCCGAGGACGATCCCGGGATCGTGCGCGAAGCCAAGTCCAGCTTCCTGAAATGAGGATCCCCCGCACATGAGCCAACCTACGCAGCGTGCCTGGTGGAAGGAACCCATGGTCTGGCTGATCGCGGGCTTGCCCGCGACGGCGGTGGTGGCCAGCTTCGCGACCTACTTCATCGCCGCCCACAAGCCGGATCCCCTGGTGAAAGAGGGCTACCAGAAACAGGGCATGACTGTGGTGAATACCGACGCGAAGCTGGACGAGGCCGCCTCCGCCCTGGGTCTTCAGGCGGAGATCAGCGTCGAGCGCGGACGCTTCATGGTGGCCTTGCAAGGTCGCCTGGAATCGCCCCCGGCCAGCTTGAAACTGTTCGTTGCCCATCCTACCGACGCGGCCCGAGACCGCGTCGTGCAACTTTTCCGCTCCGCCCAGGGAGACTACGCCGGCGAACTGGCCGACGCCCCCCTGGGCAGGCATCGCATCGTACTTGAGCCGGACGACCGCGTCTGGCGTCTGGCGGGCGAATTTTCGTTAACGGAGGCCGGCACCTGGCGGTTGGCGGCCTCGGCTCCCATTTCGACCACCCCCCCGCGTGGGGCACACTAAGGAGAGAACGCTATGGACGTCGTGATGCAGGAACTGTTCGGCTCGGACATCGGCTTGCTCAGCCTGTTCACCATCGGCTTCATCATCGCCATGGGGCTTTTTCTGCTGGCCCGCTTCCTGAAGCTGAGCCAGAAAAAGTAAGGCCACCCGCACGACAGCGGCCGCCGAAACCGATCGGCGGCCGGGTCGCGGATTCAAGCGGAGGGTAGCAGTGCGTCCAGTTGTTGCCGGCTGGACCGATAGTCATCCTTGTCCAGGAAGTCCTGCATGAGGAATTTCTCCATGCCGGGATACAGCGCGATGGCCTCGTCCAGTTGGGGGTCGTTGCCGCGCGCGTAGGCGCCGATGGTGATGAGGTCGCGGCTGCGCTGGTAGCGCGCATACAGGCCGCGGAAACGGCGCACCTTGTCCAGTTCCGCCTTCGGCAGGAGTTCGGTGATGGCCCGTGAGATCGAGGCTTCGATGTCGATCGCCGGATAATGGCCCTGGTCAGCCAGTTGGCGTGACAGCACGATGTGCCCGTCGAGAATGGCACGGGCGGCATCCGCGACGGGGTCCTGTTGATCGTCCCCTTCCATCAGCACCGTGTAGAAGGCGGTGATCGAGCCGCCCTCCTTGCGGCCGTTTCCGGCCCGTTCCACCAATTGCGGCAGCTTGGCGAAAACTGACGGCGGATAACCTTTTGTGGCCGGCGGTTCGCCGACGGCCAAGGCGATTTCCCGCTGTGCCTGCGCGAAGCGGGTGAGCGAGTCCATGATCAGCAGAACATGCAAACCCTGATCGCGGAAGTGTTCGGCAATTGCGGTGGCGTAGGCGGCGCCATGCAGTCGCAGGAGAGGGGGCGAATCCGCAGGCGCGGCCACCACGGCCGCACGTCGGAGACCTTCCTCGCCAAGGATGTTTTCGATGAAATCCTTGACCTCGCGGCCGCGCTCGCCGATCAAACCAACCACCACCACGTCGGCCTCGGTGTAGCGCGCCATCATGCCCAGCAGCATGGACTTGCCGACGCCGCTGCCGGCGAACAGGCCCATGCGCTGGCCGCGGCCGACGGTGAGCAGGGCGTTGATGGCGCGCACGCCGACGTCGAGGACATCCTGGATGGGCTCCCGCTCCATTGGATTGAAGGAGCGCGAATACAGGGGGGCGCGGCGCGAGGGTTCGAGGATGCCCAGGCGGTCGAGCGGACGACCGGCGCCGTCGATGACGCGGCCCAGCAGTTCCGGGCCCACGGCGACCTGACGGATGCGGTCCTCGATGCGGCGGCGCCGGTAATAGGGTTTGTTGATGCGCGGCGGCTCGAAGCCGCACACCGCGCCGACTTCCACCGTGGCACCGGGTCCGAGGCCATAGATGTCGGTGGAAGGCATGAGGAACAGGCGCTCGCCCGAGAAGCCGACGACCTCGGCGTCCACCTGCTGGCCGCCTGCCATCGCCACGCGGCAGGACACACCGGTGGCGAGCTTGATGCCGGAAGCCTCCATGATCAGGCCGGCGATGCGCGTCAGGCGTCCGGTGGCGCGCCAGGGGGTCATCAGGCAGACGGCTTCCTGGCAGTCACGCAGGTAGTTGAGCAGGGCCTCGCAGCGGTTCAGCTCAGCCATGTGTCGTCGTCCACCCCCAGACACTCGGTGATTTCCCGCCAGCGCGCGCGCAGGCTGCCGTCCAGTTCGCTGTGGCTGCTCTCGAAGCGGAAACTGCCGGGGTCCAGCTTGGGATCCGCGAGAACCTTCCAGGACAGGTGGCCGTGCTCATGCACCAGCCAATCGCGAACCAACTCGACATGGTCCGGATGCACGGCAATTTTCTGGTGGCCGTTGAGTACCGGCAAGGTCAGCAGGGCGTCGCGCAATGCATCGAGCAGGAGATCGGGCTTCACCTGGATGGCCTTGCGCACGACCTGCTGGGCGACGGTCAGGGCCAGGGCCAGCACCTCCCGCGCGATCTCCTCGTCCTGACGCAGACGCGCGTCATCGAGGGTGTCCACCAGCGCCGCGAGCAGGCGCAGACGCTCCTCGGCGGCCTTCATGCCCTCCTCGTAGCCCGCCTTGCGGCCTTCCTCCAGGCCCAGTTCATGGCCTTGGCGCCAAGCTTCCTGGTGCAGGCTTTCCACCTCCTCGGCGGTGGGCAGCACCACCTTGGCGGACGCGCTTTCGTTGCCGGCGCGGACGCGCCCATGTGGTGCGCTGCCTTCCTCGAACTGCGCCAGTTCCCAACGCTGGTAGGCGGTGAGCTGTTCCTTCGGGATGACCTTGGACATGGCTCAGGACAGGGCGGGGTGCGCGCAAGCAGGGTGCATGACTACTCCACCAGGCCTTCCTCGCCGCCCTTGCCGCCGAGCACGATCTGGCCCTCGTCCACCAGCTTGCGCACGATCTTGAGGATTTCCTTCTGTTCCGCCTCGACCTCGGACAGCCGTACCGGGCCCTTCGCCTCCAGGTCTTCCTTGAGGGCCTCGGCGGCGCGAGTGGACATGTTCTTGAAGATCAGGTCCTTGAGTTCCTGCGAGGTACCCTTGAGGGCGATGATGAGCGTTTCCGACTGCACTTCGCGCAGCAGCAACTGCACGGAACGGTCGTCCAGGTCGAGGATGTTGTCGAAGGTGAACATCTGGTCCTGGATCTTCTGGGCCAGTTCGGCGTCGTGCTCGCGGATGTTGGCCAGTACCGAAGCCTCCACGGCGCCACCCATGTAGTTGAGGATGTCCGCCGCCGTCTTGACCCCGCCCAGCGAGGTTTTCTTGCTGACATCGCCGCCCGCCAGCAGCTGCGTCAGCACCTCGTTGAGTTCGCGCATGGCCATGGGCTGCACCCCTTCCAGTGTGGCGATGCGCACCATCACATCGTTGCGCTGGCGTTCCGGCAGCAGATTGAGAATTTCGCTGGCATGGTCGCGTTCCAGGTGCACCATGATGGTGGCGATGATCTGCGGGTGCTCGTTGCGGATCATTTCCGCGACGCTGGCTGAATCCAGCCATTTCAGGCTTTCGATGCCCGCGCTTTCATTGCCCTGCAGGATGCGGTCGATGAGGTGCGCGGCCTTGTCGTCCCCCAGGGCTTTCTTCAGCACGGAGCGGATGTACTCGTCGGAATCGCCCAGGCTGACGCGGCCCTCGGTCTCATCGATGAACGAGTACAGCACCGTCTCCATCTGCTCGCGGCTGACGTTGCCGATGTTGGTCATGGCCACGCCCAGTTTCTGCACTTCCTTCGGCCCCAGGTACTTGAAGACCTCGGCCGCCTCCTCGTGACCCAGGGCGAGCATCAGGATGGCGCACTCGTTGACGCTGGAGTCGCTCATTCCTTGTTCATCCATTCCTTGACGATGTCAGCCGTGACCTTCGGGTTGGACTTGGTGAATTCCTTCACCTTGCCCAGAGCGTCCGTATAGGCCCCGTCCGGGGAAGAGCGTGGCGCGGTAGCGAGTTCGGCCTGCGTTGCGCTGGCAGGGCCGCCCGCGCGTGAGGCGTTTTCCACAGGCTTCACCAGATCGCGCAGGAGCGGGCGCAGGACGCCGAACACGAGATAGAAGGCCAGGCCGAAGACGATCAGGTTCTTCAGCAGGGACTTGGCCATGGAGACATTGTCGGGATCCTTCCACAGCGGGATATCGATTTCCGTCTTGGTTTCGGTGAAGGCGGCGTTGACCACGTTTACCGTGTCGCCGCGCTGCTCGCTGAAGCCCATGGATTCCTTCACCAGATTGTTGATCTGCGTGAGTTCGTCGGCGTTCAGCGGAGTGGGCTTGCCGGGATTGCCCTGTTCGTCGGGCACGGCGGCCTTGTAGTTGACCACCACGGCGACGGAAAGCCGCTTGATGCGGCCCATGGGTTCCTTGGTATGGCGGGTGGTCTTGTCGACCTCGAAGTTGACCGTGCTCTCGCGGCGGCTGGAACCCCCGCCGGCGGCGCCTTGCCCGGCATTGGCCGCCGCATTGGGGCCGGCGTTGGCGCCGGGCGGAGCGTTGAACGGCGCCGCGGCGGGGCCGGGAGGCTGGTTGCTGAGGGCACCCGGAACGCCCTGGGCGGCGGCGCCTGCCGCGCCACTGCTGTCTTCCACCGACTGCTGGCTGCGTATGGCCTGGGTGTCGGGGCTGGGGTTCGGTTTGTAGGTCTCGCTGGTCGACTGGGCCTCGGTGAAGTCGAGATCGGCGCGTACCTCCGCCTTGACGTTGCTGTTGCCGACGATGGGCGCGACGATGCTCTCGATGCGGCCGGCATAGTACGACTCGATCTGGCGGATGTACTCCAGCTGGCTGGAGTTGAGTCCGCGCAACGCCTGCCCGTCGGATTTGGCGGTGAACAGGTTGCCGGACTGATCGACCACCGTCACGCTGTTCGGTGACAGTTCGGGCACGCTGCTGGAAACCAGGTGGACGATGGACTGCACCTGGCCGGGGTCCAGCGCGCGGCCGGGGTGCATGTTTACCAGCACCGAGGCGGATGGTGTCTGCTTGTCGCGGATGAACACCGAGGGTTTGGGGATGGCAAGGTGGACGCGCGCCGATTCCACCGGCGAAAGCGACATGATGGTGCGCGCCAGTTCACCCTCCAGGCCGCGCTGGAAGGCCAGCTGTTCCTGGAACTGGGTCATGCCCAGCTTGGGCGAATCCATCATCTCGAAGCCGACACCGCCGCCCTTGGGCAGTCCCTGCGCGGCTAGCTTGAAGCGCAGGTCGTAGACCTGGTCCGAGGGCACCAGGATGGTTCCCCCCGCGCCGGTCTTGTGGGGGACGTTGAGTTGCTGCAAGGTGGCGGTGACCGAACCCGCGTCCTTCTCCGAGAGATTGGAGAACAGCACGCGATAGTCCGGCGCGGTCGACCACAAGAACAAGCCCACGACCACGGCGATAGACGCCGCCAACACCACCGCCAGCCCCATCTTCCTGGAGGCGGGAAGCTCGTTGAAGCGGTAGGCGAAGTTGGAAAGGAGCTGCTGGGGCTGCAGGGCCATCCGTCAACCGTGCCGGGTCAGACCTGCATGTTCATGATTTCCTGGTAGGCGGAAACCAGTTTGTTGCGCACCTGAACCATGGTCTGGAAGGACAGGCTGGCCTTTTGCAGGGAAAGGACCACATCCTGGAGGTTGACGTCGGGGTTGCCCAGCTGGAACTGGCGCGACAACTGCCGCGCATCGAGTTGGGCGTGGTTGACCTCGTCCACGGCCGACTTGAGCATGGCGGCAAAATCCTGGCCGCCCGCTTCCTGGGGCGCGGGCGTGACGGAGGCCTGCGCCGCGACGGCGCGAAGCTGGTTGACCATCTGATCGATATTGCTCATCGCCCTGCCTCCTGCCACCCATTATAGGAGGTCATCTCCATCCAGAAAGCCCGCTTCACGATACTGCTTGAGCTTGTGGCGCAAGGTGCGTTCGCTCATGTCGAGCGCTTCCGCAGTCCTGCGCCGGGAACCATCCATGCGTTTCAGGGTGCCCAGAATGGTTTCCCGCTCCACATCCTTCAGACCCAGGTCGCCCGGCAATGCGTTCTCCGGGCTTGCCACCGCAACCGCCTTGGCCGGCGATTTTGGCAGCATCAGATGATCCGCGCCAATTACCGAGTCGGCGGCGAGGATCATCGCGCGCTGGATCACGTTTCCTAGCTCACGGATGTTACCGGGCCAGGCATACCCCGTCAATTCGCGCAAGGCCGCGTCGGATAAGGAAAAACCGCCCCTGCCCACCACCGCTTCCGAGTGCCTGAGGAAGTGCCGGGCGAGGGGGGCGATGTCGGCCGGACGCTTGCGCAAGGGAGGGATTTGCAGCGGAAACACGTTGAGGCGGTAGAAGAGGTCCTCGCGGAACTTGCCTTCCGCCACCCAGGCGGCGAGATCCCGGTTGGTCGCGGCGATGATGCGTACATCGAGAGGCACGCTGCTGCGCCCGCCCACCCGTTCCACCTCGCGTTCCTGCAGCACCCGCAGCAATTTGGCCTGCAGGTTGAGGGGGAGTTCGGATATCTCGTCGAGCAGCAGGATGCCGCCGTTGGCCTGCTCGAATTTGCCCGGCTGGGAGGCGGAGGCGCCGGTGAAGGAGCCCTTCTCGTGACCGAATAACACGGATTCGAGCAGGTTTTCCGGGATGGCGGCGCAGTTCACCGCGATGAAAGGGCCTTTCTGGCGGACGGAGTGCTGATGGATGTAGCGCGCGTAGACTTCCTTGCCGACGCCGGATTCGCCGGTCAGCAGGATCGTGGCTTCGCTTGCCGCCACGCGCCGGGCCAGTTCCAGCAGGGCGCGGCTGGCGGGATCCTCGGCGACGATGCCGGAGGAAGGCGGTTCTCCCGCCTGGCGGAAGTAGCGGGCCACGGTTGCCAGCAGGAGGTCGGGCTCGAAGGGTTTCGGCAGGTAATCGGCGGCGCCCTCGCGGATCGCCTGGACCGCGCGCTCGATCTGTCCGTAGGCGGTCATCAGGATCACCGGCAGTTCAGGCCGGCGAGCCTTGAGCGCGCGCAACAGGGCATGGCCGTCCATGCCGGGCATTTGCACGTCGGTCAGCACCAGGCCCGGGTTCCCTTTTTCCAGCCATGCCAGGGCGGTTTCGGCATCGGCCGCGGTGATGGCGCTGTAACCGGAGATCTCCAGGGTGTCGGCGAGGGCTTCGCGCAGGGCGGCGTCATCTTCCACCACCAGGACCGGCAGGGTGTCAGGCATCGCCAGTCTCCGGTCCGCTGTATGGCAGGAACAGGGTGAAGCGGCTGCCTCCCTCGTCGCGCTCTGACCATTCGATCCAGCCGCCATGCGCTTCCGCAACCTGGCGGGCGATGGCCAGGCCGAGGCCGCTGCCTTCGCCGCGGGTGGTGAAGAAGGGCTCGAACAGGCGTTCGCGGGCGGCCTCGGGAATGCCCGCGCCGCTGTCCTCGACGAGGAAGGCGGCGAATGGGCTGCCCTCGCCGCCCACCGCGAGGCTCACCCGCCCGCCCGCCTGGCTGGCCTGGAGGGCATTCTCCAGCAGGCTGATGAGAGCGCCGAAGATCGCCTGGCGATCTCCACTGAGGGACAGGTTCTGCGTCGGCATGTCCAGGCTGAAGGCCACCCCCCGCTGTGCCGCGTGGGGTTCCAGGGTCTGCGCCAGTTCTTCCAGCAAGGGCCGCAGAGCAAAGGATTCCCGCGACAGGCGCGCGCCTTTCACGAACAGCAGCATGTCCTGGATGAGACGCTCGAGATAGCGCAGGCGCGACAGGGTCTTCTCGGCGAAGCGGAGCCGCTCCGCCTCGCCGAGGTTGGGGCGCGACAGGTGGCCTGCATAAAGCAGGGCGGTGGCCAGCGGCGTGCGCAACTGGTGGGCGACCTGGGCCGCCATCTCGCCCAGGGCGGACAGGCGTTCACGCCGCGCCAGCTCGCCGTTGGCGTCGGCCAGTTCCTTGGTCAGGCGGGCCACCTGGGCCTGCAATTCCAGGTAGGTGCCCGCGAGCATCTCGGAAGTCTCGCTGAATAGGGCGAACGCCTGCCGCAGCTCATCGTCCTCGTGGGCTGGTGGGGGGGGAACGGGGGAAGCCGACATGGTTGGGAATACTAAACCATGCGATCCGGGGCATGCGGCTGCGCAAACGGGATATCCAGGTTAAAGTTTCCCCGGCCCATGCCGATGTAGTCGCCACAATCCCGCGGCCCTGGGAGGCCGAGCGACCGATTGAGGAGATCATGTCGGATTTGTTGAGGCGCATCGATGCGCGCACCAAGCTCGCTGGCGCGAACAAGCTGGAAATCCTGCTGTTCACGCTGGGCACGGATGTCGGCACCCATCGCAAGGAAACCTTCGGCATCAACGTGTTCAAGGTGCGGGAAGTGATGCGTATCCCGGAGATCACCCGCGCGCCGGACATGCCGTCGGCCGTCGAGGGCATGGTCAGCCTGCGTGGTGTGCTGGTGCCGGTGGTGGATCTGGCCAAGTACATCGGCATCACCACCGAGGCGCCGCCGGCGATCATGATCGTCACCGAATACAACGGCCATACCCAGGGTTTCCTGGTCGGCGAGGTGGATACCATCCTGCGCCTGGACTGGGCCGAGATGAAGGTGCCCCCGGCCATGCTGACCGCGCGCATGGGCGGCCTGGTCACCGCCGTCACCGAATTGAAGGACAAGCGCCTGGTGATGATGCTGGATGTGGAGAAGATCCTGGCCGATACCGCGCAGGTGGACGACAGTCATCTGTTCGCCAGCCTGACACCGCTGGACAAGCCCAACCGCACCGTTTTCTACGCCGACGATTCCTCGGTGGCGCGCCGGCAGATCGAGCGCACCCTGGAAGCGCTCAACGTCAACGGCATCGGCGCCATCAACGGCCGCCACGGCTGGGATGAACTGCAGAAGATCGCTGCCCAGGCGGAAATCGCCGGGCGGCCGGTCTCGGATTATGTACAACTGGTGTTGACGGACGTGGAAATGCCGGAGATGGACGGTTACGTGCTCACCAAGAACGTGAAATCAGACCCCCGCTTCGCCGGCATTCCCGTGCTCATGCATTCCTCCCTGTCGTCCGATGCGAACAAGCAGTTGGGCTTCTCGGTGGGGGTGGACGAGTACGTGCCCAAGTTCGAACCGCACCGTCTGGCGGAAGTCCTCAACCGCCTGCTCAAATAATCGGGGGCGCGTCCGCATGAATCCCATCGAACCCAACAAGCTGCTCGACACGGTCGATGCCCGCACCAAGCTGGCGGGCTCCAACAAGATGGAGCTGCTGCTGTTCTCCCTGGGTACCCATGAAACCTTCGGCATCAACGTGTTCAAGGTGCGCGAAGTTTCGCCGACCCCGCCCATCACCCTGACGCCGAACATGCCGGCCGGGGTGGAAGGCGTCATTTCCCTGCGCGGCAGCATCATCCCGGTGATTTCCCTGGCCCGTTTCATCAGGCTCGAAGGCGCGCCACCGGGCATCGGCGAGACCATGATTGTCACCGAGTTTTCCCGGCACACCCAGGGCTTCCTGGTGCAGGACGTGGATCGCATCATCCGGGTGGACTGGGACAAGGTGAAGCCGCCGGAAAACATGCTGGCCGGTCAGGACGGCATGATTACCGCCATCACCGAACTGGAGGACGGCCGTCTGGTCTCCATCCTCGATGTCGAACGCGTGCTGGTCGAGGTGCTCGGCGAAAAGGCCATGCCGCAGTTGCCCCAGATCGAGAGCGGCCGCGAGGCCACGGTGTTCTTCGCCGACGATTCGACGGTGGCGCGCAAGGAGATCGTCTCCGTGCTCGACAAGCTGGGGGTCAAGTACATCCAGGCCAACGACGGGCTGGAGGCCTGGGACAAGCTCAGCAACATGGCCAATCGCGCCAGTTCCGAGCGTTCCTCCATGCGCAAGCATGTGCAGTTGATCCTGGTCGACGCCGAAATGCCGGAGATGGACGGTTATGTGCTGACACGCAATATCAAATCCGATAGCCGTTTCGAGGGCATACCGGTGGTCATGCATTCCTCCCTCTCTTCGGACGCGAACCGCACCATGGGCCAGAAGGTCGGCGTCGACGCCTACGTCGCGAAATTCGACCCGGCGGTGCTGGCCGACACCCTCCTCGCGTTCCTTAAACGTTAGCGACCCGGTGGGTACAATGCTGCGGACTGGCGGATAAAGAGGATTTGCGATGGCCGACAAGAACATGAAATTCCTGGTGGTGGACGACTTTTCCACCATGCGCCGGATCGTGCGCAACCTGCTCAAGGAGCTCGGCTATACCAACGTCGACGAGGCCGAGGACGGTTCCGTCGGCCTGCAGAAGCTGAAGGGCGGCAATTTCCAGTTCGTGGTGACCGACTGGAACATGCCGGTCATGACCGGCATCGAACTGCTGCGTGCCATCCGTGCCGATGCGACCCTCAAGCATCTGCCTGTGCTGATGATTACCGCCGAGGCCAAGAAGGAAAACATCATCGAGGCTGCTCAGAGCGGCGCCTCGGGGTACATCGTGAAACCGTTTACCGCCGCCACGCTCGAGGAAAAGATGAACAAGATCTTCGAGAAATATGGAATGTGATGGAATGTGATGCGGGCCGAATCACCCACAAGGAGCAAGCATGAGCGGTGACTCTCCTGAACTGGAAGCGCTGTTCGACAGTATCGCCGCCGCGGCCGCCCCGGAACCGGCGAAGGCGGAAGCCGGGCCCGCGCGCGACAACGACACGCCGGAACTGGAAAACCTGTTCGACAGCATCGCCAGGGCGGTTGCCGAGGGCGAGGGGAGCGCACAGGAAGGCGTCTGTCCCGAACGCGTGTTCTCGCAACTGGGCCAGATGACGCGTGGGCTGCACAACCTGTTGCGCGAACTCGGCTATGACAAGACCCTGGAGAAGGTGGCAAGCCAGCTGCCCGACAACCGCGACCGCCTCAACTACATTGCCGCCATGACCGCCAAGGCGGCGGAACGCGCCCTCAACGCGGCCGAGATCGCCCGGCCCATCCAGACGCAACTGGGTGGCAGCGCCCAGGATCTGGCCGGCAAGTGGGACAAGATGTTCAACAAGCAGCTCGGTGTGGCGGAGTTCAAGCAACTGGTGCTGGATACCCGTTCCTTCCTGGCCGACATGCCCAAGCAGACCGAGGCCACCAACGCCCAGTTGATGGAAATCATCATGGCCCAGGATTTCCAGGACCTCACCGGCCAGGTCATCAAGAAGGTTCTGGAGGCGGCCCAGAACCTGGAGTCCCAACTCCTCGCCCTGTTGATCGAAACCACGCCGGAAGCCAAGCGCCAGGCCATGGATCCCGGCCTGCTCAATGGTCCGGTCGTCAACGCGACCGGGCGGTCCGACGTGGTGACCAGCCAGGAGCAGGTCGACGACCTGCTCGAAAGTCTGGGTTTCTGAGAGGGAGAAGAACATGAGCGACTTCGGCGGTATGGAAGAGTTGTTGCAGGATTTCCTGCTCGAAGCCGGGGAGTTGCTCTCCCAGGTCGACAACAAGCTGGTGGAACTGGAAAAGCGTCCCGAAGACCGGGAGCTGCTCAACGACATCTTCCGTGGCTTCCATACCATCAAGGGTGGTGCCGGCTTCCTGAACGTGGAGAACCTGGTCACCCTGTGCCACCGCACGGAAAACCTGTTCGACAAGCTGCGCAACGCCGAACTGCATCTTTCGGCGGAGTTGATGGACATCATCATGGCCGCCACCGCCACGGTGCGTGACATGTTCGGCGCCCTGAGCCAGAGCGTGCAGCCGCAGGCCGCCGAGACCACCCTGCTGGGTGCGCTCGATGCCGCTCTGGCTGGCCATCTGCCGGTGCGCCAGGCTGCTCCAGCGACGACAGCCGCGGAAGCGGCGCCGCAGGCGCCGACCCCGCCAGTCGTCCCGGTTGCGCCCGCCGCGGCGACGACTGTCGAGGACATCAACTGGGATGCCCTGCATGCCGCGTTGACCGGCGTGCCCGCAGCCCCGGCGGCGGCGCCCGTCAGCGAAGCGGCGGCCAGGCCGGTGGCGGCTGTCCCGCCGCCGCGTCCCGCCCCTGCCCAGGATCTGCCCACGCCATCGCGCGCCGCCGCATCGAGCGCGGCGCCGCCCCAGACCCTGCAAAAGGAAACCACCATCCGCATCGACACGGCGCGGCTGGACCAGGTGCTCAACCTGTCGGGCGAGATCGGCCTCACCAAGAACCGCATCGCCAATCTCAAGACCCAGATCCTGCACGGCCGCAACGACCAGGACACCCTCAAGGCCCTGGATACGGCGGTGAGCCAGCTGGACCTGCTGGTGTCCGACCTGCAGAACGCGGTGATGAAGACCCGCATGCAGCCCATCGGCCGCCTGTTCCAGAAATACCCGCGCCTGGCCCGCGACCTCGCCCGCCAGCTCGGCAAGGACGTGGAACTGGTGCTGTCCGGCGAGGAGACCGAGCTGGACAAGACCATGATCGAGGATCTCAACGATCCCCTGGTGCACCTGGTGCGCAACGCCGTCGACCACGGCGTCGAGACCGCCGAGGAACGGACTGCCGCGAACAAGCCGGCCAAGGCCATCGTGACCCTGTCCGCGAGCCAGGTGGGTGATCATATCTATATAGAAATCTCCGATGACGGCAAGGGCATGCGTCCGGACGTCCTCCGCCGCAAGGCCGTGGAAAAAGGCATCCTCGACGCGGAGACGGCGAACGGCCTGGACGACCGCCAGAGCCTGCACCTGGTCTTCCTGCCCGGCTTCTCCACCAAGGACCAGATCTCCAGCGTGTCCGGGCGGGGCGTCGGCATGGACGTGGTGAAAACCAACATCTCCAAGCTCAACGGCAAGATCGACGTGGTGTCGGTGCCCGGCCAGGGCTCCACCTTCACCATCTCTCTGCCCCTCACCCTGGCCATCCTGCCGGTGCTGGTGGTGCGGCTCAACAATCAGTCCTTTGCCGTGCCGCTGTCGATGGTGCGGGAAATCATCCCCATCAAGCCCGACGAGGTGCAACGCGTGTCCGGTCGCGCCACCATGGTGGTGCGCGACGAAGTCCTGCCGGTGCGCAGCCTCGCCACCCTGATCGCCTGGGAGGCCAGGCAGGCGCCTGGATTCGGCGTGCTCATGCACGCCGCCGACAGCACCTTCATCATGGCGGTGGATGGTTTCGTAGGGCGTGACGACGTGGTCATCAAGCCCCTGTCGGACATCAAACCCAAGGGCATTGCCGGTGCCACCCTGTCCGGAGACGGCTCCATCGTCCTGGTGCTGGACATGGAAGAGCTGCTGGCCAATGTCAAGACCGATACCCCGATGAGCCTGTTTATCAACAGTTGACCCACCCACCCGCAGCCGCGACGCCCCGGGTTCCAAGCAGACCGAGTCATGATTACCGACGCCTATATTGCCCGGCAGCCGATTGTCGACGGCAAACATCAACTGATTGCCTATGAACTGCTCTTCCGCCATGCCGCCCACGCCCAGAGCGCCAGCATCGACTCGCACATGGAAGCCGGGCTGGCGGTCATCTCCAACACGCTCTGCAATATGGGCACGGAGTGGCTGCTGAAGGGCAAACTGGCGTTCATCAACATGGACGCCTCCATGCTGATGTCCGACTTCTCCACCCTGCTGCCGCAGGACAAGGTGGTCATCGAGGTGCTGGAGACCGTCGAGGCTTCCCCCGACATGCTGGCGCGCATCCGCGAATTGAAGCAGGCGGGTTTCCGCATCGCCCTCGACGATTACCACTACCGGCCCGAGACCGAGCCGCTGTTGCCCCTGGCGAACTACGCCAAGCTCGACGTGCTGGCCCACGATCCCGCCGATCTCGCTGGCATGGTGCGCGCGATCCGCAAATACCCGGTGAAACTATTGGCGGAGAAGGTGGAAACCCCGGAGCAGTTCCGTCACTGCCGGGATCTGGGCTTCGATTTTTTCCAGGGCTACTACTTCGCGCGCCCCGAGAATCTGGTGGCCAAGATCATCAATCCCGGCCACGCCACTGTCATCCAACTGCTGGACAAGGTGCGCCAGAACGCCGACATCAAGGATCTGGAGGCGCTGTTCAAGAAGGACGTGGCGCTTACCTTCAAGTTGTTGCGCTACATCAATTCGGCCGGCTTCGGCCTGTCCTGCGAGGTGCAGTCCATTCGCCACGCCGTCAGCATTCTGGGCTGGCAGCCGCTGTACCGCTGGCTCACCTTGTTGCTGGCGACGGCGGGTGACTCGCCCACCTCGCCGACCCTGTCGCGCACCGCCATCACCCGCGGCCGGCTCTGCGAGTTACTGGGCAAGCGCATCCTGAACAAGGCGGACCAGGACAACCTGTTCATCGTCGGCGTCTTCTCCCTGCTGCCGGCCTTCCTGGAAATGCCCATGGATCAGGTGCTGGAGCGGCTGGTGATTTCGGAGAACCTGGCCGATGCGCTGATGGACCGCAGCGGCCTCTATGGGCCTTTCCTGTCATTGGTGGAAGCGGTGGAGAGCGGCGACGAGGAGCAACTCGAAAACCTTACCACCTCCCTCATGCTGACCCCGGCGCAGGTCAGCGAGGCCCACCTGCAGGCCCTGGCCTGGGTGGAACAACTCGGCCTGGACTGACAGGCCGACGGTTTGATCTTCGCTACAGCAGTTCCACCGTCATCGCGCCCTTGAGCACCGTCTGCGGGTGGTCGCCGCGCACGCGGTTGGTCAGCCACAGCAGCCCCGCCTTCTTGATGCTCAGGGGGCGGGCCTCGCCGAACAACAGCAGACTTGCCGCCTCGCCCAGGGTCGGCTGATGCCCCACCACCAGCACGCAGCCCTTGGCATCCGGCCAGCCGGCTGCGGCGAGGACGTGTACCGCATCGGCGCCGGGGGCGATCTGGGGAATGGTTTCGTACTTCCGCTCCAGGGCGTCGGCCGTCTGATAGGCGCGCACCGCCGGACTGGACAGCACGCGGGTCGATTTCGGCAGGTGCGCGTTGAGCCAGGCCGCCATCCGTTGCGCCTGTTCCACGCCCTTGCCGGTCAAGGCCCGTTCCATGTCCGGGCTGCCATCCTGGGCGTCGGCGTGGCGCCAGAGAACCAGATCCATACCGTCCACCTTCCTGAAAAAGCGAGAGTCTAGCCGCGTCATGTTACCGTGCCATGAACGTGGTCTCAGGGCCTGTCGCCGGCCAGGGCGCCACCGCGAACACGCGGGCTGCCACCGGTTGCCAGTCCTGGCACCGGGATCAGATGGGCAGGAAGACGAAACTGGTCATGCTCTGGAAGACGCGGCTGATGGTGCGGTGTGAGCGCTCTTCCATATACAAGGCGAGCAGGTCCTGCTGGGCGATGAGCTTGCCGAACTCGCGTTCGAAGGACAGGTTCTGTGTTTCACCGTCCATGCTGTTGCTGAGCAGAAAGCGCCCGCCCTGGCCCGTTCTCGCCGAAGACAGCTTCCACACCGCCACCTCGATGTTGCGCGCGCTGTTGTAGAGCTTCTGCGCCGAGAGATCGTCGGGCAGGAAAAACTCGGTCTTGTGGTTGTAGGCGGTCATCAGCATGCTGGTGAGGGCGCCCATGAAGGCGTAAACGCGGTCTCCCTCGAAGTTTTCCTGGAAGGCCTGGCGGAAACCGTCCTGCCAATCGGCGCGAGCGAGCGGCGAATACTGCCATTTCGCCACCTGCTCGAACAGGCGGGCGCTGGCAGCCTCCACCGATTCGAGGCCGACTTTCCGGTATTCCTGGGGGTTGCGCCGATAGAGCTTCTCGGTGAGCGTGCGCAGACCGTTGAGCACCTCCCTCTGGGTGAGCTCGCTGAGGATGTCCGCGTCCGTCTTGGCCAGATGGGCCACCGAGAAAGCCCTGTTGGATGTAGTGCCATCCTTGCGCTGGATACTTGTGCCCGCGCAGCCGGTCAGCAGCAATAAAACCAATAGCAGCGGATAAGTTTTTCGCATCCTTGGCCGGGCTCCTCGCATGCCCCGCATTCTAGCCACACGCCGCAGCGGGCTCCAGGCGGGATGCGAGATGGCCGGGGAGGCCGCGCGGTGGAAGGGATTCCTGAGCCGGACCTATCCGGACAAGGCACTCCCAAAAAAAATTTATTTGCAAAGAAATAAGTCTGATTAGTGAGGGGGTGGGGGGGGTGTTATTCTCGCCGCCCATTCGGCTTATCAGCCTTTTCTAATCAACACGTTCTAGGAGCCCGCATGTCCCGTCTCGTGAACCCCCACGGCGGTGGTGATCTGAAGCCTCTGCTGCTCGAAGGCGCCGCGCGCGAAGCCGAACTGGCCCGCGCCCAGACCCTCACCAAGATCAAGATGTCCTCGCGCGAGACCGGCGACCTGATCATGATGGGCATCGGCGGCTTCACCCCGCTCGAAGGCTTCATGACCCACGGCGACTGGCAGGGCGTATGCGACGGCTACAAGATGGCCAACGGCCTGTTCTGGCCCATCCCCGTCACCCTGTCCACCGACACCCAGACCGCGCAGACCCTGTCCCTGGGCCAGGATGTCGCCCTGGTGAGCGGCGAGACCGGCGAGATCATGGGCACCATGAAGGTCACCGAGATCTTCGGCATCGACAAGGGCCACGAGTGCATGATGGTCTACAAGACCACCGACGTCGCCCACCCCGGCGTCAAGATGGTCATGGAGCAGGGCCCCATCAACCTGGCCGGCCCGGTCAAGGTGCTGTCCGACGGCGGCTTCAAGGCCAAGTACGGCGACCAGTTCATGACGCCCGCCGAGACCCGCGCCAAGTTCAAGGAAATGGGCTGGACCCGCGTCGCCGCCTTCCAGACCCGCAACCCGATGCACCGCTCGCACGAGTACCTGGCGAAGATCGCCATCGAGACCATGGACGGCGTCCTGGTCCACTCCCTGCTGGGCGCCCTGAAGCCGGGCGACATCCCCGCCGAGGTGCGCAGCGAGGCCATCGCCACCCTGATCGACAACTACTTCGCCCCCAACACCGTGATCCAGGCCGGCTATCCCCTGGACATGCGCTATGCCGGTCCGCGCGAAGCCCTGCTGCACGCCCTGTTCCGCCAGAACTATGGCTGCTCGCACCTCATCGTCGGCCGCGACCATGCCGGCGTGGGCGACTACTACGGCCCCTTCGACGCGCAGAAGATCTTCGACGATATCCCCAAGGGTTCGCTGGAGACCGTCAACATGAACATCGACTGGACCTTCTGGTGCAACAAGTGCGGCGGCATGGCCTCGCAGCGCACCTGCCCGCATACCAAGGACGACCGCATCCTGCTGTCCGGAACCAAGGTGCGCGCCATGCTCTCCGAAGGTCAGGACCTGCCGGTGGAATTCAGCCGTCCGGAAGTCGCCGCCGTGCTGAAGAAGTATTACCAGGGCCTCACCGCCGAGCAGAACGTGAAAGTGGAACTGAAGGGGCATTCCGCCGCCTGATGCGGCAAGTGGTGAGTGGTAAGTGGTAAGTGGCATGCCGGCCACTCGCGACTTGCCACTCGCCACTAGCCAAGAATTTAGGACACCGAGCCCGCCGGAAGCGGATTCGCGATACGCCCCCCGGCCAAGGTGGGGCTCGGTTTTACTGAATGGGCCGCGCGGGAGACCGTGCGGGTTGTTAGCTAACAAGGAGTGAAATCAATGCCTACGTTCGTCCGTACCGACAAGTGCGACGGCTGCAAGGGTCAGGACAAGACCGCCTGCATGTACATCTGCCCGCACGACCTGATGAAACTGGACCGCGATGGTTCCGAGACCGGCCACGCCATGCGCGCCTTCAACCAGGAACCCGAGCAGTGCTGGGAGTGCTATTCCTGCGTGAAGATCTGCCCGCAGCAGGCCATCGAATGCCGCCACTACGCCGACGTCGTGCCCCTGGGCGGCTCCGTGCAGCCCCTGCGCGGTTCCGACTCCATCATGTGGACCATCAAGTTCCGCAATGGCGTGCTGAAGCGCTTCAAGTTCCCGATCCGCACCACCCCGGAAGGCTCCATCGATCCCTTCGGCGGCAAGCCCATGCCCAAGCTGGCCGACATCGAGGCCGTCGGTTCCTTCACCCGTGACACCACGGGCGGTTTCCGCGCCGGCAACCCCGCCGAACTGATCCGCAAGTAATCGAGAGAGGTAAAAGAAATGGCTGAATTTGGAAATCCCGACGTCATCCAGGAAGAAGTCGACATCCTGATGATTGGTGGTGGCATGGCCTGCTGTGGCGCCGCCTATGAAGTCATGCGCTGGGCCGAGGTCGCCAAGGCCGAAGCTGGCGTGGAACTGAAGATCAAGCTGGTCGACAAGGCCGCCATGGATCGTTCCGGCGCCGTGGCCCAGGGTCTGTCCGCCATCAACACCTACATCGGCGACGACAAGGATCCCGCCGACTACGCCCGCATGGTCTCCAACGACCTGATGGGCATTACCCGTGACGACCTGGCCTACGATGTCGGCCGCAACGTCGACGACTCCGTGCACCTGTTCGAAGAGTGGGGCCTGCCCATTTGGAAGACCGATGCCAACGGCGAGCGTCACGACGGCGCCGCCGCCATCGGCGAAGGCCTGCCCTCCCTGAAGGACGGCGGCAAGCCCGTGCGTTCCGGCAAGTGGCAGATCATGATCAACGGCGAATCCTACAAGTGGATCGTCGCCGAGGCCGCCAAGAAGGCCTTGGGCATGGACCGCATCGAAGAGCGCATCTTCATCGTCAAGCTGGTGAACGACAAGAACGACAAGAACCGCATCGCCGGTGCTGTCGGCTTCTCCACCCGTAACCACACCCTGCACGTGTACAAGGCCAAGACCATCCTGCTGGCCGCCGGCGGCTGCGTGAACATCTTCCGTCCGCGTTCCGTGGGCGAAGGTACCGGCCGCGCCTGGTACCCCGTCTGGAACGCCGGTTCCACCTACGCCATGGCTGCCGAAGCCGGCGCCGAGCTGACCATGATGGAAAACCGCTTCGTGCCCTGCCGCTTCAAGGACGGCTACGGCCCGGTCGGCGCCTGGTTCCTGCTGTTCAAGGCCCGCGCCACCAACGCCTACGGCGAGGACTATCTGACCAAGAACAAGGCCATGCTGGACCAGTACCCCCCGTACGGCCAGGCTGCCGTGCCCGCTTCCTGCCTGCGTAACCACGTCATGCTGAAGGAAATGAAGGAAGGCCGCGGCCCGATCTGGATGGACACCGTGACCGCCCTGGGCAACCTGGCCAAGACTCTGTCCCCGCGCGAAGTGAAGCACCTGGAAGCCGAAGCCTGGGAAGACTTCCTCGACATGTGCGTCGGCCAGTGCGGCATCTGGGTTGGCGAGAACGTCGAGCCCGAGAAGAAGAACTCCGAGCTGATGCCCACCGAGCCCTACCTGCTGGGTAGCCACTCCGGCTGCTGCGGCATCTGGGTTTCCGGTCCCACCGACGTCGGTGCTCCCACCGCCGCCGATCCCGAGATCGAAGGCGTTCCCGCTCACCTGCCCAAGGGCTGGAGCTGGGGCTACCGTGGCATGACCACCGTCAAGGGCCTGTTCACCGCCGGTGACGGCGTGGGCGCTTCCGGCCACAAGTTCTCTTCCGGTTCCCACACCGAAGGCCGCCTGGCCGCCAAGGCCATGGTCAAGTACTGCCTGGACAACAAGGACCTCAAGGTCGAGCTCGACACCTCCGTCGAACAGCTGGTCGAGGACATCTACCGTCCGGTGCGTACCTATCTGGAGTTCAAGGACTACACCACCGCCATCGACGTCAACCCCAACTACATCACGCCCAAGATGCTGCAGTTCCGTCTGCAGAAGATCATGGACGAGTACGTTGCCGGTGTTGCCACCTACTACAACACCAACGACAAGATGCTGGAAGTCGCCGAGCAGAAGCTGGAAATGCTGAAAGAAGACGCCATGAAGATGCGCGCCAAGGATCTGCATGAACTGCTGCGCGCCTGGGAAAACTACCACCGCATCCTGACCGCGGAAGCCCACATGAAGCACATCCAGTTCCGTGAAGAAAGCCGTTACCCCGGCTTCTACTACCGGACCGACAAGAACTTCGTCGACGAAGAGAACTGGAAAGTCTTCGGCAACTCCATCTACGACAAGACCACCAAGAAGTGGACCAACTTCAAGCGTCGCCACGTCGACCTGGTGGACAAGTCCAAGCTGTTCAAGCCCGCCGCTCACTAAGCATCAGCAGGCTCACGAACCGGGCGCTCACAAGGCGCCCGGTTTTTTTCTTTGCGAACCTCCATGCGCAAGAGCGGTCTCTTGCGCATGGGGATTCCAGGCCCATATAACCGCTTCATTCCACAAGTCAGCCGAGTCGATCATGGACGACAGCCAGTTCAAGAATCTCGCCGAGGAAGCGCCCTTCGAGCTCTCCCCCGTCATGCCCACCCTGCTGGAGGGCGACAAGGTGATCCAGTTCCGCTGCCACAAGGACGTCGGCTGCTGGAACGCCTGCTGCTCCAACATCGACATCACCCTCACCCCCTATGACATCCTGCGCCTGAAGAACCGCCTGAATCTCTCCTCCGGCGACTTTCTCAAGCAGTACACCGTGCCCTACGAGATGGACCAGGACGGCACTCCCGGCGTGAAATTCCGACCCGTCGACGGCGGCACCGCCTGCCAGTTCATGCGGCCCGAAGGCTGCGCCGTCTACGAGGACCGCCCCACCGCCTGCCGCTACTACCCGGTGGCGCTGCTGTCCATGCGCAACCAGGATGAATTCACCGACCGCACCTCCTACGCCCTGGTCCAGGAACCCCACTGCTGGGGCCACAAAGAGCCCCGCTCCCTCAGCATCGACGAATACCGCCAGGAACAGGGCGTCGACGTCTACGACGAGAAGGGTCGCGGCTGGCGCCAACTGGTGTTGAAAAAGAAATCGGCCGGCCCCGCCATCGGCAAGCCGCCCGCCATCTCCAACCAGCTCTTCTTCATGGCCAGCTACGACGTCGACCGCCTGCGCGCCTTCGTCTCCAGCGAAACCTTCAACAGAACCTACGACGTGCCCATGGAAGTCATGGCCACCCTGCTGGCCGACGACGAGGCCCTGCTCGACTTCGGCTACAACTTCCTCAAGCACGCCCTGTTCGGCGAACGCTTCCTGGAAGAACAGCCCGGCGCCTACGAGGCGCGCACGGAACGCCTCAAGGCCAAGGCAGAAAAGATTCGCGCCGAATACGAAGCCCAACGCGAGAAACGGGAAGACGAGAAGTACGCCGAACCCGGCAAGCCGGGGGATTGCGGCTGCGGGTCGGAGGGCTGACGGCAGGCGGCTCCCTGATTCCCGCGAAAGCGGGATCGGGTTTTGTGAATTCAGATCGTCGCTTGCTGGGGCGGGACGGCAAAAGTGCCAACGAGATGTCGCTGGAGACTGGATTCAACGGTAAAGCCATGTGGCGACCAAGCGCGTGTAGCGAGGCATGATCACGTACACCATTAGCCCCACAATGCACGTTGCCATCAGCAGTTTGCAAATGAGCATCGCGGGCAGCCCTTGCCAGGCACCCAGCAGTGGTGCAAGCAGTGCTGGCACGATCACCGTCAGCGGAAAAATTGCAGACAGGGTGAGAAGAAACTGTTTCCATGGGACCGGAGGCTTGACCGTCGGCGGCGTAAACCAGAAATCTAGCCCGGTCTGCACCACGTAGCGGTCACCATTTTCAAGTGCGTGCTCAATACGATGCAGAAACTCGCGTCGCACGTCAGACTCCATCCAAGTTTGCAAGGCTTCTATGCCAGCGAAACGGATGATGACGGTGAAGGTGGTGTGATTGCCCACGGGGCGGATCACGTCAGTGGATAAATAGCCTTCAAAGCGTCTGCAAGCCTCTCCCACATCCACCAGCCAACGTTCGTATTCGAGCCAGCTGTCGCGGCGGGGGTGGTGCACGATGATGGCCGTGACGGTTTGATCCAGTCTGCTGGAGTCAATTGCGTGGTCTGTGGAGGTCATGGCAGGCCAATGGTGGTCAAGAAAGCGCACCTGCATGACTGCAGGTGCCCTCCGGTGCTTACTTGATACCCTTCAGGGAGTTGTAGCTGGTAATGAGGTTCTTGTAGTCGGGGATGTGGTTGGCGCACAGCGTACCCAGACCCTCGACATCGTTGCGCCAGTCACGATGCAACTCGCAGGCCATGCCAAACCAGGTCATGAGTTGCGCACCTGCCGCCGTCATGCGGTGCCAGGCGGAGTCGCGTGTCAGCTCATTGAAAGTGCCAGAAGCGTCGGTAATCACGAACACTTCGAAGCCTTCTGCAATGGCGTCAAGTGCGGGGAAGGCCACGCACACTTCGGTGACGACGCCGGCGATGATGAGTTGCTTCTTGCCGGTGGCCTTGACAGCCTTGACGAAGTCCTCGTTATCCCAGGCGTTGATTTGTCCCGGGCGGGCGATATACGGGGCATCCGGGAAGAGTGCCTTGAGTTCGGGCATCAGCGGCCCGTTGGGGCCTTGCTCGAAACTCGTGGTCAGGATGGTCGGCAGGCCGAAATACTTGGCGGCATCGGCCAGCGCCAGAACGTTGTTGGTGAAGCGCTCCGGCTCGATGTCGCGGACCAGCGACAGCAGGCCTGCCTGGTGATCGACCAGCAGGACGGCGGCATTGTTCTTGTCGAGCTTGACGTAGGGCTTGCTCATAGTTTTCTCCTTGAGGTTGGGGGGGCTTGCCTGAGTGGCCTGCGGGGATGCCACACAAATCCCCGCAGGGTTCGAAGCGGTGTTAGCCAGCGACGTCGACCAGGACGAGCTCGGCCGCTTCCTCGGCGGTCACGGTGATCGACTGTTCGCCGGAAATCGCCGCGCCATCCTGAGCATCCAGCGCGATGCCGTTGACGATCACGCGGCCGCGTGCGGCGACCAGGTAGCCCAGACGGCTCGCATCTGCAAAGCGGTATTCCACGGTTTCGCCCGGATTCAGCGTTGCTCCGGCAACCCGCGCGTTGGCGCGTATCGGCAGTGCCTCCGTGTCATCCGCCAGGCCGCTCGCCAGGACGATGAATCGCCCGGAACGATCGTCTTTCGGAAACGGCTTCGATCCCCACGAGGGCTGGCCGCCACGCTGCTCGGGAACGATCCAGATCTGAAAGATGCGGGTCACGCCTGGCTCAAGGTTGTACTCGGAGTGACGAATTCCTGTGCCGGCGCTCATGACCTGCACATCTCCGGCGACCGTCCTTCCCCGGTTGCCGAGATCGTCCTGATGGCTGATCGCCCCTTCGCGCACGTAGGTGATGATCTCCATGTTGGCGTGCGGATGCGGCGGGAATCCGCTATCGGGCTGAATGGTGTCGTCGTTCCAGACCCTCAGCCCGCCCCAATGCACGCGCTCGGGGTCGTGGTAGTCGGCGAACGAGAAATGGTGCCGGGCATCCAGCCAGCCGTGATCGGCATGGCCAACGCTGTTGAAGGGACGATGTTCGATCATGGCGGCCTCCGTTAGCAGATTGCGATGGCTGCATGATGGTAGTCGCCCTAACAATAAAGAATAGAAACTTTGGAATAACATACTTTCCAAATATGATTTGATCGGCCGGCCGCACCGATGCGCGGCAACGGCCTGCAACACACCGAATGAAGCAATCACGTTGGAGGGGGGCATGGCTAATCTTCCCGATCTAGAAGCTTGGGCGATCTTCGCCAAAGTCGCCGAGACAGGCTCGTTTGCGCGAACGGCGGAGGAGTTAGCCCTGTCGCAAGGCACGGTATCGAAGGCAATTACTCGCCTTGAAGGGCGCGTGAAGAGCATGCTGTTTCACCGGACCTCACGCAGCATGTCGCTGACCGAGAGCGGATTGATTGCTCTCGATTACGCCAACCGGATTCTCGAGGAGGGAGTGGCGGTCGAGGCCGAATTGACGGAACAAGCCGCTAGTGTGCGCGGTCAGGTACGCGTTGCCGTGCCGATGTCGTTTGGCCTTTCTCATGTAGCACCTTCGTTGCCCGGTTTCATGGCGAAATTCCCCGAGGTCAGCCTGGACATGGATTTCAGTGATGCGCTGGTCGATCTGGTGCAAGGCCGGTTCGATCTCGCCATTCGCATTTCCAACCTGTCGGACTCGAGCCTGCTAGCCCGGCGCTTGTGTGCCGTCCGGATTCTGCTGGTCGGTTCTCCGGGCTATTTCAAGCAATACGGCAAGCCAAAGCATCCGCGCGATCTCGCAACGCATCGGGCCCTTCAGTATGCTCATTCACCGAGCGGTACCAGTTGGCGTTTCACGCATCCCCGGCAGGGGGAGTTCACCCAGGTCATGCAGGCGCCCCTGCGGGTCAATAACGCCGAAGCCCTAGAGCCGACCTTGCATGCCGGGCTTGGCCTAGCCCTGCAACCCGAGTTCCTGGCCTGGCAGCACATCCAGTCGGGTGCTTTGGAAATGGCCCTGGAGGATTGGCAGGTAGAACCCATCGCGCTGCATCTGGTGACGCCACCGGGACGGCGCAGACCGGCACGCGTACAAGCGCTGATTGACTACTTCAGCGATTACTTTGCCCAGAAGCCCTGGGCGCAGGGATAGTAGAAGAGGTGAGCTTTGGCAGATTCTGCGACCGCTCAACATCCTGAACCGGCCGTCCCTGTATCGGTATGCTCAATGTCGGCAACGGGTCGGGTGCCGACCGGCGCTGACTTGGGAAGCTGACGTTCACGAACATCCGGTGTCGGAAAATTTGACGGTCCGTTCAGGCCGACAACCAGACAGTAAATAGCAGCCCTGATGATTGCCTCAGGCGCATTGCCGTATCCGGCTGGCCGGAGTCTCACTCCAAGCCGATGATGTATCGCTGCTTCCCCGACGCGGTGCGTGGGATCTCCGCCCGGTAGTTCACCTCCAGCCGCATGGCCGGGTCCACTTCGGCGCGCAGGCCGGCTTCGAGCCGCGCCAGGTGGTTCGCGTCCAGCGGGGCGGGACAGACCAGGTCCAGGGCCATGCGGTCCGCCGCCACCTGCCGCCACTGGTACTGGCGGATTTGCGTGAGGCCGTAGAGCAGCCGGTTGAACACCGCCGGGTGGACGCGCTTGCCGCCAGGCGCGCGGATCAGGTCGTTCTTCCTGCATAGCCCCATTGCCATGAGCGGGAAGGGCGAGCCGCAGGGGCATTCACCTTCCAGCAGCCGGCCGGCGTCGCCCAGTTCGTAGCGGATGAAGGGCATCAGGCGGTTGCTGAGGGAGGTGACCAGCAGGCGGTCCTCGCCGTCCACGTTCACGGATTCCAGATGCACCAGATCGGCCATGACGTGCATGCCACCGTGCCGGCATTCCCAGGCGATGTTGGGCACCTCCCGGCAGCCATACTGGTTGAAGACCTGGCAGGCGAAGGCCCGCGTCATCAGGTTGCGGGACTCGTCCAGCAGCATCTCGGCGGTGGAATAGACGCCGATCAGGCTGTCCGGCATGGCCAGGTTACGGTCCACCACATAGCCGGCCAGTTCGGTCAGTGCCGAGGCATAGCCGTAGAGCAGGGTGGGGCGCCAGCGGCGGATCCGAGCCGCCCAGGCAGCCAGGCGTTCTTCCGAATATTCCAGGGCGGCGACGGTGTGCTCGCCGGCCAGGGCATCCGCGAGGCGCTGACCGAAAACGCCATCCTTGCCCACATCCTGGCGGGCGCCCCAGAGGTAGAGCACCTTCTGGCCCGGCCGCCAGCCGGACATCATGAAGCCGCGCATCATGCCGGCGCGCATCAGTTCGTGCTTGGCCTCGTCGTACCAGAAGGCCAGGGGCTGGCCGGTGGAGCCGCCGGTGTGGCCGAGGCCTACCCGGGCGCGGTCGGCGTTGCGGTCGAGCAGGTCGTCCAGGTGAAGGCGGACGTCCTCCTTGGTGAGGATGGGCAGGGATTCGGGGCGGCCATCCCAGGTATTCAGGTCGCCAAGACTGCGGGTGTAATAGGGCACCCGGGTGGCGGCATGGCGGACCAGGGCGGCGAAGTCATCTTGCTGCTTGACCAGCAATGCGGCCCGGTCCAGGGCCTGGTTCGCCAGCAGCCGGTCCAGTTGGGCGTAGCATTGCGGGTATTGGCGCCGGTGCAGCCAGCGGCGCAGGGTGGGAATCATCGCCCGGCTTGCAGCCGGCTTAGCGCCTCCAGCCAGGTGCCGCGCTGGGCTAGCAGGCCAAGGATGGCCGCCACCTGGCGGCGGCGCCAGTCGGCCCGGTGGCCGGGGTCGTCGAGGCGGGCCTGGCAGGGCGAGTCCGGACCGAAATTGCGGCGGATGTTGGCGGCGAAGGTGTGGAAGCAGGCCAGGGCTGCGGCGTCGGCGGCGTCCCGGTTCCACCAATGCTCCGGCTCGGCCAGCAGGCTTTCCAGGCGGGCGAGCCGCTCCAGGATGGCGCCCTGCTTGTCGGCATAGCGCCGGCGCAGGTCTTCGCGGCTGACGTCCAGGGCTTCGCCGGCCACCGCTGCGGTGAGCGTGGCGGCGGGATAACCCAGGGCGGTGAGGTGTTCCATGGCGAACAGCAGCACGTCGCCGTGGAACTGGCGTTCGAACTCGTCGGACAGGTCCACCCAGGCATCCCGGTCGACCACGCCGGGACGGAATTCCGACTGGCCAGTAGCCTCCAGCGTGCGCCGGTGCAGCATGGGCAGGTTGGCGGAGACGAAGCCCGCCCCCAGTTCGGCCTTGAGCAGGCGGCCCATGCTCGGGCCGGACATGCGCAGGCGCAGGGGGGCATAGGGGATGAACCAGTCCAGGGCCTCGGGCCGGAACACGTAGTTGCCGGTGTAGACCGTCCGCGCGGGCACGACGCCGGAGCCGTCGTGGCGGTAGTAGGTCACCCGGGTGGGATGCTCGCCGTGGAAGAAGCGGTTCAGGCGGCGGGCAAAGTCGGCGAAGCAGGCGGCGTTGTCCGGCGTCCCGGCCAGGCCGCAACGGAAACGATAGGTCTCGCCGCTGGCCTTGAAGCCGAACAGGTCCGCCATGTCGTGGTAGGCAGCCTCGCCGGAACCGCGGGTGCTGGCGATGTGGCGGGGATAGGGGCGGCCCGGCTCGGTGCGCGCCATCTCGGCGAGAAAGCCGATGACGTCATCCAGGAAGTTGCCGGCCATCACCGCCGGCGAGACCGGCGGGTCGCCTACCACCTTGCCGGTGAGGACACGCACGCCGGGGTCGCGGAAGATCTCGTCCAGCCGGTGGAAGAAGCTCAGCGCCGCCACCTCGGCGTCGCCCGTCGCCGTGGCCACCTTGACCTCGAAGGTCTGGTCCGCGTCGAGGGTGTAGAACAGCGGCGGGCCGCCCAGGGCCTCGGCCTCCTCGGCGCAAATCTCGGCCAGCTTCAGGTAGGCGATGTTGCGCATCATGGCCTGGCCCTTGTGGCTGAAGCCGGGACGGGCGTGCACGCCGACGATGGGGGCCAGGTCCAGGTCGGCCAGGCGGTCGAGCAGGGCCGTCTGCTCGGCCGGGCCGAAATAGCGGATGCGCAGGCCGCGGGCGGCAAAGGTCTCGGCCAGGCTCCGGTTCTCCGCCAGCACCGCCGGGTCGGCGGAATCGTCGGCCAGCAACACCGATACCTTGCGCCAGCGGCCCTGGGCGTCGCGGCCACCGTAGCCGTAGGCCGCGCACAGCTCCAGCAGGCTGGCCAGGCAGGCCTGCAGTTGCCGGGGACTGTCGGCGACGGGGATCACCAGCACGAAGCCGTGGCGCCGGTCTGCTGTGGCAGAGGCGGCGATCAGGGCTTCCAGGCGGCGCCAGGCGGCCTGGTAGGAGGCCAGCAGCCTGTCGTTGAAGCCCCCCTCCCAGAGCGCGGCCTCGAAGCGGGCGATGGCCTGGCGCTGCGCGGCGAGTTGTTCTTCGAGCTCAGCGAGCCGACAGGTAGCTGGGGAAGACATGCTTGTCCAACAGGATTTCGATGAGGTTGAGGCCGCCGGCCAGGTCCGCCTCGACGAACAACGCGTCCAGATCGGCCTCCGTTTCCACCCGATAGTGCCGCATGCCGAAGGCCGCCGCCAGCAGGCCGAAGTCCGGATTGACGAAGTCGCAGTCGATGTAGCGCTCGCCATAGAGCTGGAACTGGTTCTTGCGGATCAGGCTCATGCTGCCGTTGTTGATGAGCACCGTGTTGAGCGGAATGCCGTAATTCACGGCGGTCATCAGTTCCATGCCGCACATCTGGAAGCCGCCGTCGCCGAGGATGGCGAAGGCCGGCGCCTCCTTGAGGAAGAACTTGGCGCCGATGGCGGCGGGGATCGCGTGGCCCAGGGAGGAAATGCCGGTATTGGGGAAATAGTGGTGGGCGTGGGAGACGTCCAGATAGCTCTGGGCGAAGACGATGTTGTCGTCGAAGATCAGCGCTTCACCCGGAAAACGCTGCACCAGGCGGCGGAAGAAGGCCTCCATGAGCGCGAACCTGGCGCGTTGCGCGAGGGCGGCCGGATCGGGCGTCGCCAGCGCCTGGCGATGCGCCACCAGGCGGTCCGCGTCCTTGGCCGGGCAGTCGGCCAGCAGGTCGAGCAGTTCGCCCACCACCGCGCGGATGTCGCCGCGCACCGCCAGGTCGGGACGGAACACCTTGCCCAGTTGCGCGGCGTCGCGGTCCACCTGCGCCACACGCTTGCCTTCCAGCAGGCGCGCATCCCACATGTGGCTGGTGCGCTCGTTGAAACCGGCGCCCAGGAACAGCACTAGGTCCGCCTGTCCGGCGATGTAACGCTGGGCGTTGCCGTTGGAGGTGACGCCCAGGCAGCCGAGGGCGAGTTCCGAGCCCTCGGCGATGACGCCCTTGCCTTTCAGGCTGGTGGCGACGGGGATGCGCAGCGCCTCGGCCAGACGGGTGACCTCGCCGCGCGCCCCGGCGCGGATGCAGCCGTAGCCGGCGACGATGACCGGATGGCGGGCCTCGTGCAGCAGCCGCGCCAGTTCGGGCACCGGGCCGGCCTGGAGGGGGGTCGCGGCCTGCGCATGCGGGAGGTGCACCTGCTCCAGCACGGCCGCGTCGACCAGTTCCTTCTGCACGTTGAAGGGAATCGACAGCAGCACCGGGCCCGGATCGGGGCCCAGCAGGGCGCGGGTGGCCTGGTTCAGCACCTGGCCCAGGTAATCGGTGCGTTCGACCAGCTTGCGGTAACGCGTGATGCCGGCAAACAGGGCGCACTGGTCGATGGCGCCGCCCTCGCCGGAGCTCTCCTGCAGGCCGCCCTTGCCGAAGATGTAGGTGGAGGTCTCGCCGGTGATCACCAGCACCGGCAGGCGGTCGGCATAGGCGTTGGCGATGCCGGTCACCAGGTTGGTGGCGCCCGGCCCGGCGGTGGCGATGCAGGCGGCCACGCGGTGCGACGCGCGCGCATAGCCACCGGCCATGAAGGCCGCGCCCTGCTCGTGCTTCACCAGCACGCTCCTTACCCTGGAGCCGTGCAGACGGTCGTAGATGGGCAGCACATGGGCGCCCGGCATGCCGAAGAGGACTTCGACGCCCAGGCGTTCCAGGTATCGGACGAGCAGTTCGCTGACGGTGACTTGCATAAGGGCAGGCCGGGGGCGTCGCCCCCGTGCGCCAAACCGGTGCGCGGAAAAGGAGGGGATTTGAGCACAAGACGGGCCCGGGCGGAAACCGTAAATGGAAACCGCATTCCGCCTGGGCGCGCGCTGCGGTTGCCACGCCCGCGCGGGGCGGGAGGCGGGAGAGCGTCGAGCGCCCCTGCAGGTCGCGCCCTGGGCGGGAGATACAATCGCGCCGCCATGCCACCCTCCGCCTTCACCGCCTCGCGTCCCGTCATCGTCGTCCTCGGCGCAGGCCGCAGCGGCACCTCCCTGCTCATGCAGGTCCTCGCCGCGCTGGGCATGCGCGTGTCGCCCGCACTGATCGGCGCGCGGGAAGACAATCCGGAGGGGTTCTACGAGGATGCCGGCATCGTCCGCATCCAGGCCGATCTCATGCGCGCGCTGGGGGCCTGGCCCTACCACCCCTTGCCGGCGGACTGGCTCGACGCGCCGGCCACCGCCGCGGCCGAGATCGCCTTGCGCGCGCTGCTGCGCGAACGCCTGGGTGAAGCGGACGACGTGTGGGGATTCAAGGATCCCCGCACCGCGTCTTTCCTGCCGCTGTGGCAGCGCATCTTCGCTGCCGGAGCGATCGCCCCGCGCTACCTGCTGGCCCTGCGCGAGCCGGATGACATCCTGCGCTCGTTCATGCGGGCCTACCAGGCTTCGGCGCCGCTGGCCGAGTCGGTCTGGTTGCGACGCACCTGCGATGCCTTGTGGCACACACAAGCGGCCTGCCACGTCGTGCATTACGAGGACTGGTTCGTACGCGGCGATGCGGTGGCCGCCGGCCTGGCCCGATTCTGTGGCCTCGACACCGCTGCCGACACCCGCATGCCGGGCGGGCTGGCGCGGCCGGAACTGAATCGCTGCGGCGGCCCTCGCGTCGACACGGCACTGGCCTCGCCGCAGGCACGAGCGCTTCAGGCCGCCTTGCGCGACTGCCACGGCGACATCCGCGAGCGGGCGCAACTGCTGCAACGCGTCGCGGACTGCCGCGCAGCCCTAGACGCGCCCGCCAGACCGGCCTGAAGCCGGGCCGAGGGCGCTTGTCCGCTCCGCGGCCGGCGCGGTTCAACGCCAGGCGTAGCCACCGTAGCCCCAGCCCGGCCGGTTACCACGCCGGTCGTCATCGCGCAGTTCCTGACGCAGGTCGCGGGCGACGCGGTCCAGCACGCGGTCGAGTTCGGACCACTCGGCCCGGCTCAGGCGGCCATCCGCCTCGAAGCGGCGTTCGAGGAACTCACTGCGGCGCAAATCCTGGAACAGCTCGCGCGCCTCGTAGTGGGTCAGGCGGCCGTTGCGCAAGCCCTGCTCGACGCGGGTCATCAGATGGCGCTGGCGCTGCTCGATGTTCATGTCCCCCCAGCGCGGGCCGGGGCCGGAATGCTGCCGGTATTCGACGTTGGGACCACCTTGGTAGTGGCCGGGGTGGCCGGGATAGCCGTGCCCGGCCTGGACGCCGGTAGCCAGAAGGGTGAGCGAGGCCAGGCCGGCCAGGCCGATAAGCTTGCGAATGCTAGAGGTTTTCATGGTCGACTCCTTGTTTGAGGTTGCCGGCACACACAGGCGATGCCGGTGCTGTGCACTCTAGGAGTCGTCTGTAAGGGAAGCGTGTCGCAGTTGTGTGGGCTTGTAACGAATGGTTACGGCGCGCCTGCCGGCAGGGCCTTGCCTTCCAGTTCCTCCCAGCGCCCCAGCAGGACCAGCAGTTCCTCCTCGATGGCGGCGGAGCGCGCATGCAGCTCGGCGGCGCGCGCGTGGTCGGCGTAGACAGCCGGCTCGGCCATGCGGGCGGCGAGATCGGCCTGTTCGCTTTCCAGGGTCTCGATGCGGCCGGGCAGGGCCTCCAGCTCCTTCTGTTCCTTGTAGCTGAGGCCGGACTTTATGCCCTTCAGGGCATTCTTGGGCTTGGCTGGCGACGGCGCCACGGCGGGCTTGGCCGGAGCCTTCACCGCGGGGACCGGCTCGGGCTGGGCGCGAGCGCGCCAGGCCAGCCAATCGGCGTAGCCGCCGGGGATTTCCAGCAGCCTGCCGGGGTTGTCAATACTCCCGGCGAAGACGATGGACTGGGTCACCACGTTGTCGAGGAAAGCCCGGTCGTGCGAGACCAGGATGACCGTGCCGGGATAGTCCTGCAGCAGTTGCTCCAGGAGTTCCAGGGTATCGATGTCGAGGTCGTTGGTGGGTTCGTCCAGCACCAGGATGTTGGCCGGGCGGGCGAACAGGCGGGCCAGCAGCAGGCGGTTGCGTTCGCCGCCGGAGAGGGCCGAGACCTTGGCGCGGGCGCGCTCGGCGGGGAAGAGGAATTCCTCCAGGTAGCCGATGACGTGCTTCTTCTGGCCGCCGATGTCGACGTAGTCCGAGCCGGGCGAGATGGTGTCGATGAGCGTGGCGTCGTCGTCGAGCTGGTTGCGGAACTGGTCGAAGTAGGCCACCTCCTGGCGGGTGCCGCGCTTGATGCGGCCCGCATCCGGCTCGACCTCGCCGAGGATGAGCTTGATCAGGGTGGTCTTGCCGGCGCCGTTGGGACCGATCAGGCCCAGCTTGTCACCGCGCAGGATGCGCGTGGAGAAGTCGCGGATGAGGGTCTTGCCGCCATAGCCGTGGCTGACCTGGTCGAATTCCGCGATCAGCTTGCCGGAGCGTTCCCCCGCGTCCAGGGCGAAGCCCACCTGGCCCAGGCGTTCGCGCCGCGCGGTGCGTTCCCGGCGCAGGGCCTCCAGGCGGCGCACGCGGCCTTCGTTGCGGGTGCGACGGGCCTCGATGCCCTTGCGGATCCAGACTTCCTCCTGCTTCCAGAACTTGTCGAACTTGCGGTTCTGCGCCGCTTCCACTTCCAGTTGCTCCGCCTTCTTGGCCTGGTAGGCGGAGAAGTTGCCCTGGTACTGGCGCAGTTGGCCCCGGTCCAGTTCGACGATGCGATTCGCCACCCGGTCCAGGAAGGCGCGGTCGTGGGTGATGAACAGTAGCGCGCCGGGGAATTCGGCGAGCAGGTTTTCCAGCCACTCGATGGCGGTGAAGTCCAGGTGGTTGGTGGGCTCGTCCAGCAGCAGCAGCTCCGGCTCGGAGACCAGGGCGCGGGCCAGGGCGACGCGTTTGCGGGTACCGCCGGAGAGGGTGTCCACCCGCGCGTCGGCATCCAGGCCCAGGCGGGCGATGGTTTCCTCCACCCGGCTGTTGAGGCGCCAGACGTCGCCCGCTTCCAGTTCGTGCGACACGCGTTCGAGCTCGGCCAGGGCGGCGGGCGCGCCGTCGGCGGCGGCATGGGCGGCGGCGTGGTAGGCCGCCAGCAGGCCCCGGGCGGGACCGGCGCCCTCGGCGACCGCCTCGAACACCGTGTGACCGGGGTTGAAGGCCGGTTCCTGGGGCACGCTGGCCAGGCGCAGGCCGGGCTTGCGCCAGACCACTCCGTCATCGGCGCTGAGTTCTCCCGAGAGGATTTTCAGCAGGCTGGATTTGCCTGCGCCGTTGCGGCCGATCAGGCCGATGCGTTCGCCCTTGTCGATGACCAGGCTGGCGCCATCGAGCAGGGGCCAGTGGCCGAAGGCCAGGCAGACGCGGTCGAGGGTGAGATAGGGCATGCGGCGGCGGCAATAGGCGAGGCCGGGTTGCCCCGGCCGCAATTGTAGGAGCAGGAACCGGAGTTACAGCGACCCGTGCAACTGGCCCGCGAAGGTGTGCTCGTGCCGCTCCTGGCAGGCGATGCAGCGGGTGGCCATGGGGTTGGCGATGAGCCGGGCGGCGGGGATGTTGGCGCCGCAGTCCTCGCAAATGCCGAAATCGGCTGTGTCGAGGCGGCCAGCCGCGTCCTCCATGGCCTGCAGGGCGCGCACCTCGTGGTCCATGCGCGCCGCGGAGAGATTGCCCAGGGTCACCGCCAGGGCTTCGTCGGCGCTGTCGCCGGAGGAGCGCCCGAGCACGGCGGCATACTGGGTCTGGCCGCTCTCCTCCATGGCGGCCTTCAGGCCATGCAGCAACTTGGCGCGCTGCGCATCCAGGGCGGCGTGAATGGCAAGACGGTCTTTGGCGGTGAGATGGCTCATGATGGACTCGGTGGAACGGGGAGGCATGATTTCATTATTGGCGCCGGGTCGGCCGGGTTCAAGGCCGATTCGCGCGATATTTCGAGGGCGCCGGGGCCGCGACAATGATCCCCTGAAAGCGTTGGCGCGGGAAGCGCCTGGCTTGCGGTGAGGTAGAATCCACGCCCGTCCGCCCTCGTAGCTCAGTGGATAGAGCATCCCCCTCCTAAGGGGAGGGTCGCAGGTTCGATTCCTGCCGTGGGCGCCAGCTTCCCCGCTACTCGACCTTGTAGGCCGCCAGTTCCGCCAGCTTGGCCAGGGCGGAGCCGGAAGCCAGCACGGTGCGCGCGCGTTCCACCCCGTTCGTCAGGCTGTCCGCCACGCCCGCCGCGTAGATGGCGGCACCGGCGTTGAGGGCGACGATGTCGCGTTCCGGCCCCGGCGTGTCGTCCAGGGCACGCAGCACGCGCTCCTTCGATGCCTCCACGGTGTCCACCCGCAGGCTGGCGATGTCGTGGGTTTGCAGGCCGAATTGCGCGGGATGCAGCACGTATTCGCGGATTTCGCCGTCGCGCAGCTCGCCCACCAGGGTCTCGCCGGAAATCGAGATTTCGTCGAGGCCCTCGCGGCCGTGCACGATCAGCACACGCTCGCTGCCCAGGCGCTGCAGCACGCGCACCTGGATGCCCACCAGGTCGGGGTGGAACACCCCCATCACCTGGTTGGGCGCGCCGGCCGGGTTGGTGAGCGGCCCGAGGATGTTGAACAGGGTGCGTACGCCGAGTTCGCGGCGCACCGGCGCGGCATGCTTCATGGCGCCGTGGAAATTCGGGGCGAACATGAAGCCCACGCCGACGTCCTCGATGCAGCGGGCCACCTGCTCCGGCGTCATGTTGATGTTGACGCCGAGGGCCTCCAGCACGTCGGCGCTGCCCGACTTCGACGACACCGAACGCCCGCCGTGCTTGGCCACGCGTGCGCCGGCCGCGGCCGCCACGAAGGCGGCGGCGGTGGAAATGTTGAAGGTGTGGGCAGCGTCGCCGCCGGTGCCGCAGGTATCGACCAGATGGAAGGTATCGCGCACCGGCACCTTGGTGGCGAATTCGCGCATCACCGTGGCGGCGGCGCTGATCTCGCCGATGGTCTCCTTCTTCACGCGCAGGCCAGTGATGAGCGCGGCGATCAGCACCGGGCTCATCTCCCCGGTCATGATCTGGCGCATCAGGCCGAGCATCTCGTCATGGAAGATCTCGCGATGCTCGATGATACGGTTCAGGGCGTCCTGGGGTTTCAGGGTGGCGCTCATCAGCGGGACTCCTCCAGAAAATTCTGCAGCAATTGATGGCCGTGCTCGGTCAGGATGGATTCGGGGTGGAACTGCACGCCTTCCACCGCCAGCGACTTGTGGCGCACCCCCATGATCTCGCCATCCTCGGTCCAGGCGGTGATCTCCAGGCAGTCGGGCAGGGTGTCGCGCTCGATCACCAGGGAGTGGTAGCGGGTCGCCGTGAACGGATTGGGCAGGCCGCGGAACACCCCCTGGTCGGCGTGATGGATCGGCGACGTCTTGCCATGCATGAGTTCCCTGGCGTGCACGATGCGGCCGCCGAAGGCCTGGCCGATGCTCTGGTGGCCCAGGCAGACGCCCAGGATCGGCACGCGGCCGGCAAAGGCATGAATCACCGGCACCGACACGCCCGCCTCGTTCGGCGTGCACGGCCCGGGCGAGATGACGATGCGCGCCGGTTGCAGGGCCTCGATCTGCCCGACGGTGATCTCGTCATTGCGGTGCACCCGCACGTCCTCGCCCAGTTCCCCGAAGTACTGCACCAGGTTGTAGGTGAATGAATCGTAGTTGTCGATCATCAAAAGCATGCCGACGGTTTCCTGTCATGGGTCAAGGTCATGAATTGTCCATGAGGCCGCGCTCATGAGGAACCCCATGCGATGAACTGACGCATCGGTAGGTGCGGGTGGCGGCGCACGACGGCCCGTTCAGGCCGGACAAAACGGTGGCGGCCTCGATATGGCCGGAGTCACGCGCCTTCGCCGACCGTGAACAGCCGGTCGCGTCCCGCCTGTTTCGCGGCGTAGAGGGCCTGGTCGGCGGCGCGCATGAGGGTTTCGGCGTCGTCGCCGTGCAGGGGGGCGAGGGCGATGCCGGCGGAGAAGGTGACGGCGGGCAGGGGGCGGTCGTGGATGTGGATCTCCGCGTCGCGGACCAGGTGGGCGATGCGCGACAGGCGCTCGCGGGCTTCGTGCAGTTCGGCGCGCGGCATGACGGCGACCAGTTCCTCGCCGCCGTAGCGGCAGGCGATGTCGGAGGCGCGCAGGTGTTCGCGCAGGATGCGGGAGACCTCGATGAGCACCTGGTCGCCGGCTTCGTGGCCCCAGGTGTCGTTGTAGCGCTTGAAGTGATCGAGATCGAGGATGGCGAGGGCCAGGGGCTGCTCCTCGCGCAGGCAGGCATGCAGTTCGCGCGGCAGGGTTTCGTCGAGGTAGCGGCGGTTGAACAGGCCGGTGAGGGGATCGCGCATGGCCTGTTCGCGCAGGGCTTCGCGCAGGCGAATGTTGGCCAGGGCGAGCTTGAAGGCTTCGGCGAGGGTGACGCTGAGCTGGCGGATGCGCAGCCAGTCGGCTTCGTCGCTTTCGGCGGGGGCGAGGATGCAGAGCAGGCCCAGGGTTTCGCCCTGGATGATCAGGGGCTGGCACAGGCTGCGCAGTGCCGCAGTGGCGTGGTAATGGGCGCAGTGCACGCCGGCGGCGAGGCTGGGTTCGTAGGCGTGGCCGCGACGGATGGCCCAGCAATCGTCGTTGCTGAACAAGGGTTCCAGGCTGCTGGCGTCGCCCCAACTGGCGACGCTCTGCAGGCCGCGTCCGGGCGGGCGTGTCAGGGCGAGCATGCCGCCGCTGCCGAGGGCCAGGGTTTGCGCCATCTGGCCGAAGACGCGGTGGATTTCCTCTTCCCGCAGGCAGCTTTGCAGGAGTTCGTTCATTTCGTTGATGCGGGTGAGGTCGCGCGTGTGCAGGCGCAGGGCATCGAGCGATTGCGTGAGCTTGTCGTTGCTCTGGCGCAAGGCTTCCTCGGCTTGTCGGCGGTCGGTGATGTCCTGGACGATGCCGATCATGCGTACCGCGCGGTTGTGTTCGTCGCGCACCACGTCGCCCACTTCTGCCACCCAGCGCACGCGGCCGTCGGGCAGGACGATGCGGTGTTCGATGGCGTAGTTGCGCTGATGCCGCAAGGCGGCCTGCATGGAGCTTTGCACGGTGGAGCGGTCGTCCGGGTGAACGCGCTCCAGATAGGCGTCCAGGGTGCGCGGGAAACCGCCGGCGGGGTAGCCGAGCATGGCGTCGATTTCGTCGGACCACTGCGGCCGGTTGGTCTCCACGTGCCAGTCCAGGCTGGCGATGCGGGCGGCGCGCTGGGCCAGGGCGTAACGTTCGCGGCCTGCCTCCACGGCCTCGGTCAGGCGCTGCATTTCGGTGATGTCCAGGCAGTGACCGAAGTAGCCGCGGAATTCGCCTTCCGGCCCGTAGCGCGGGGTGCCGGAATCGACGATCCAGCGGTATTCCCCGTTGGCGTGGCGCAGGCGGTATTTCATCTCGAAGGGCAGGCGGGCGTCGAAGGATTCCGTGTAAGTCCGCAGGCAGTCGTGCAAATCGTCGGGGTGCACGCCGGTGGTCCAGCCGTCGCCCATCTCCTGCTCCAGGGTGCGGCCGGTGAAGGCCAGCCAGGCCCGGTTGAAGAAGGTGCAACGCTTGTCGGGGCCGGCCAGCCAGATCAGGCTGGGCAGGGTGTTGGCCATGTCCAGGAAGCGGCTGTCGCTCTCCTCCAGGCTGTGTTCGGCTTCGATGCGGCGGCGTATTTCGGCCTTGAGATGCCGGTTGACGTTGCCGATGTACCAGGCCAGTCCGCCCAGCGCCAGAAACGCCAGAAGGATCGAGGTGGCGAGCAGGCGGCCATGGCGTTCGACGAGGTCGGTCAGGGTCACCGGCGGGTTGGCATAGGGGCCGAGGCGGGCTTCGCGGAACAGGTCGTGCACGCTCTGGTAGTTCTGCGGCAGGGTCCAGCCGAGGATGCCGGCGGCGCGGGCGGCGGGGTGGTCGGGTTGCAGGTTGAGGAGGGAAATGAGCACGTCGCGGGCGAGTGCTTCGGGAACCTCGTTGATGCGTGCCAAGGGCCATTCCGGATACAGGCGGGTGCTCAACAGATAGGGATAGCCGGGCTCGTGCCGGAGATTGACGATGTGCAGGTCCGCCAGCCGGATGCGGCCTTCCGCGGCCATCGATTCGACCAGGTCGGAGCGCACGAAACCTACGTCGGCCGTACCGGCGAGGACGCCTTCCACCACCTTTTCATGGTTCCTGGTTTCGACGATGGCGCGGGTATCCTTTTCCAGGTTGACCCCTTGCGCCAGGGCTTCGCGCAGGTGCACCTGCCAGCCGCCCAGGCTGGACTTGTCCGGCACCATCAGGCGCAGTCCCTTGAGGTCGGCGTAGCGCCGCAGTTGCGTGTTATCGGCACGGGTGATGACGGTGCCGCCGAAACGGTCGAGGGGGCCGGTGGGTCCGCGCATCAGGCGTGTGGCGATGCGGCTGACGCTGCCCGCCATTTCCATCTCGGTGTAGTGACCGGTATTGGTGATGAGCAGTTGGATGTCGCGCTTCTGTACCGCCCGAGTCAGGTCGGCGTAGGCCATGGGCACGATCTCGAAGCGGCGCGGCGCCAACTGCGCGTTGAGGTAATCGGCGTGCGGGCCCCAGTGCTTCACGGCGTACTCCTGGCCGCGGTAGGCGAGCACGCCGATGCGGATGACCGCGGCCGGGTTGTCCGCCGCGCCGGTCGCGGAAGGTGCCGCCAGGAGCGGCGGCGGGCTCGCGGCGATGACGAACAGCAGGATGCTGCTGCGGATGAAACGATACGGCATGAAGCTCCCCAGGCTAACGGCCTTGCCATGCTGCTCCGTGCACAAGCTGTGTGCCAAATCGCCAGCGCAAAGGCGGTGCGGGGTTGGCTGCTCGGGGCATGGCGGTTTTGTGCGCATATTACGGCGTGGAGCGGTGCCCGGATAGCTCTGCGTGGCGCCCGGCGGACGACGGCAATACCCAACTTTAATGCTCAGATTTAATGCAGCTTATGTCTTGGTCATGACATCTATTACAAAATCCACCCCGCAGCGCACAATGCGCGTTCATTACAAACCGGAACCATCCGGAGGAGACGACCGATGAACTATGAAGCGTTTTACCGCCGTTCCATCGACGCGCCCGAAGCTTTCTGGGGCGAGCAGGCCGCCTTGATCGACTGGAACCGCCCGCCGGAAAAAATACTGGATTACAGCAAGCCGCCGTTCCGCCAATGGTTCGTCGGGGGCGAGACCAACCTTTGCCACAACGCCGTGGACCGGCACCTGGCCGGCCGCGCCGGGCAGCCGGCGCTGATCTACCTGTCGACGGAGACCGGCGAGGAGAAGCAATACACCTACGCCGAACTGCATCGTGAGGTGAACCGCGCCGCCGCTGTGCTGCAAAGCCTGGGGGTGAAGAAGGGCGAGCGGGTGGTGATCTACATGCCGATGATCGCCGAGGCCATCTTCTGCGTGCTGGCCTGCGCCCGCCTCGGCGCCATCCACTCCGTGGTGTTCGGCGGCTTCGCGGCCCACAACCTGGCCCTGCGCATCGACGACGCCAAGCCCTGCCTGTTGATCTGCGCCGACGCCGGCATGCGCGGCGGCAAGCCGGTGCCCTACAAGCACCTGGTGGACGAGGCCGTCAAGGAAGCGAAATTCCCGCCCGCCAAGGTGCTCATCGTCGATCGCGGCCTGGACCCGGACATGCGCCGCGTCGCCGGCCGGGACGAGGACTACTGGGATCTGCGCGACGAGTTCCGGGACGCCGAGGTGCCGGTGACCTGGCTGGAAGCCAACGAACCCAGCTACATCCTCTACACCAGCGGCACCACCGGCAAGCCGAAGGGGGTGCAGCGGGACGTGGGCGGTTACGCCGTGGCCCTGGCCGCCACCATGAAGTACGTCTACAACGCCAATCCCGGCGAAACCATGTTCACCACCTCGGACATCGGCTGGGTGGTGGGCCACAGCTACATCATCTACGGGCCCCTGATCCACGGCATGACCACCATCGTCTACGAGGGCCTGCCCATCCGTCCCGATGCCGGCGTGTGGTGGAAGATCGTGCAGGACCACAAGGTCACCACCATGTTCTCCTCGCCCACTGCCATTCGCGTGCTGAAGAAGCAGGACCCGGCCTGGCTGAAGAAGTACGACCTGTCGAGCCTGCGCTACCTGTTCCTGGCCGGCGAACCCCTGGACGAACCGACCTCGCGCTGGATCTCCGACGGCCTCGGCGTGCCGGTGCTGGACCACTACTGGCAGACGGAAACCGGCTGGGCCATGCTCAGCTATCTGCCCGGCGTCGAACTCAAGCCCAACCGCTTCGGCTCCCCCGGCTTCCCCGCCTACGGCTTCAACATCAAGGTGGTGAACGAGATGACCGTTGCCGAGTGCGGCCCCGACGAGAAGGGCGTGCTCACCGTGGTGCCGCCCCTGCCGCCGGGCTGCCTGACCACCGTGTGGGGCGACGACCAGCGCTTCATCAACAGTTACTTCGGCCAGTTCGACAAGGAACTGCTGTATTCCTCCTCAGACTGGGCGGTGCGCGACAAGGACGGCTATTTCTTCATCCTGGGCCGCACCGACGACGTCATCAACACCGCCGGCCACCGCCTGGGCACCCGCGAGATCGAGGAAGCCCTGCAGGCCCACCCGGCCATCGCCGAGGTGGCGGTGGTGGGCCTGGCCGATGAGCTCAAGGGCCAGGTGCCGGTGGGCTTCTGCACAGTGAAGGATCCGGCCTTGATCGCCAGCCCGGAAGGGCGCGCCGAACTGGAAAAATCCTGCATCGCCAAGGTGGCGGAACTGCTCGGCGCGGTCGCCAAGCCGCACAAGCTGCACTTCGTCACCGCCCTGCCCAAGACCCGCTCCGGCAAGCTGCTGCGCCGTTCCATCCAGGCGCTGGCGGAAGGGCGCGAGACGGGCGATCTTTCGACGCTGGACGATCCCAACGCGCTGGAGGAAATCCGCAGGGCGGTGGGCAAGTGAGCATTTCCTCCCCTCCCCCCTCGGGGGAGGGGCCGGGGGAGAGGGAGCCCGGCATCCGTCATCGCAACCGTTGCTCCCTCACCCCAACCCTCCCCCGAAGGGAGAGGGGGTAATACCCGGTGCTTTATTTCAGGTTTTTCGAGGAACACACCATGTCTCAACCCGCCTCCGCCGGCGCCAAATTCCGCGCCGCCGTCGCCGCCGAGAAGCCCCTCCAGGTGGTCGGCGCCATCAACGCCTATGCCGCCTTGCTGGCCGAGCATTCCGGCTTCCGGGCGCTCTACCTGTCCGGCGGCGGCGTCGCCGCCAGTTCCTGCGGCATTCCCGACCTGGGCATCACCACCCTGGAAGACGTGCTGGTGGACGCCCGCCGCATCACCGACGTCACCGGCCTGCCCCTGCTGGTGGACATCGACACCGGCTGGGGCGGCGCCTTCAACATCGCCCGCGCCGTGCGGGCGCTGACCCGGGCCGGCGTCGCGGCGGTGCATATCGAGGACCAGGTCATGCAGAAGCGCTGCGGCCACCGGCCCGGCAAGGCCATCGTCTCGCAAGCGGAAATGGTGGACCGGGTGAAGGCGGCGGTGGACGCGAAGATCGATAGCGATTTCGTCATCATGGCCCGCACCGATGCCCTGCAAGCCGAAGGCCTGCAGGCCGCCATCGACCGGGCCTGCGCCTGCGTCGAAGCCGGCGCCGACATGATCTTCCCCGAGGCCATGACCCAGTTGGACCAGTACGCGGCCTTCTCGCAGGCGGTGAAGGTGCCCATCCTCGCCAACATCACCGAGTTCGGCGCCACGCCGCTGTTCAGCGTGGACGAACTGCGCGAGGTGGGCGTGGGCCTGGTGCTCTATCCCCTGTCCGCCTTCCGCGCCATGGCGAAAGCGGCATTGGGCGTGTATGGCGCCATCCGCCGCGACCGCCACCAGAAGAATGTGGTGGACGCCATGCAGCCGCGCATGGAGCTCTACGAGCACCTGGGCTACCACGCCTTCGAGCAGAAGCTGGATGCGTTGTTCGCGTCCGGCAAGGAATGATTTTCTCCCTCTCCCGCAGGCGGGAGAGGGCCGGGGTGAGGGGATATGGGCCGGTGGCCGGTTTCCCTCTCCCCCAGCCCCTCCCCCGGCGGGGGAGGGGAGTTAAACCAAGGAGACGACATGAGTGAAACGACACCCAATCCCGCCGCCCCCAAGCCGAAGAAATCCGTGGCCCTGTCCGGCGTCATGGCCGGCAACACCGCCCTCTGCACCGTCGGCCGCACCGGCAACGACCTGCACTACCGGGGCTATGACATCCTCGACATCGCCGACGTCAGCGAATTCGAGGAAGTCGCCCACCTCTTGATCCACGGCCACTTCCCCAACCGGGAGGAACTGAAAGCCTACAAGACCAAGCTGCAGAGCCTGCGCAGCCTGCCCACGGTGGTGAAGACCGTGCTCGAGCAGTTGCCCGCCGCCACCCATCCCATGGACGTCATGCGTACCGCCGTCTCCACCCTGGGCTGTGTGCTGCCGGAGGAGGAGAAACAGCCCATCCTGGGCGCCCGCCACATCGCCGACCGGCTCATCGCCAGCCTGGGTTCCGCCCTGGTGTACTGGTTCCACTACAGCCAGAACGGCCGCCGTATCGAGGTGGAAACCGACGACGATTCCATCGGTGGCCACTTCCTGCATCTCCTGCATGGCAAGACGCCGCCGGAGATCTGGGTGCGGGCCATGCACACCTCCCTGATCCTCTACGCCGAGCACGAATTCAACGCCTCCACCTTCGCCGGGCGGGTCATCGCCGGCACCGGCTCGGACATGTATTCCGCCATCACCGGCGCCATCGGCGCGCTGCGCGGCCCCAAGCACGGCGGCGCCAACGAGGCCGCCTTCGGCATCCAGTCCCGCTACGACACCCCGGACGAGGCCGAGGCCGACATCCGCACCCGCGTGTTGGAGAAGAAGGAAGTCATCATCGGCTTCGGCCACCCGGTCTACACCATCGCCGACCCCCGCAACAAGGTGATCAAGGCGGTGGCCAAGCGCCTGGCCGACCACAACGGCAACCACAAGCTCTACAGCGTGGCGGACCGGCTGGAGGCGGTGATGTGGGAGATCAAGAAGATGTTCCCCAACCTGGATTGGTTCAGCTCGGTGTCCTACGCCATGATGGGCGTGCCCACCGCCATGTTCACGCCGCTGTTCATCATCTCCCGTACCACCGGCTGGGCCGCCCACGTCATCGAGCAGCGCCTGGATGGCAAGATCATCCGGCCGTCGGCGAACTACACCGGGCCCGAGGATTTGAAGTTCGTGCCCATCGACCAAAGACCCTGACCCACTCCCCTCCCCCCTCGGGGGAGGGGCTGGGGGTGAGGGAGCAACGCGTGCGCTACGGCAGCCGTTGCTCCCTCACCCCGGCCCTCTCCCGGCGGGAGAGGGGGAAAACCTGAAAGGAATCTCATCCCATGTCCGCCCACGACATCCGCTCCGCCGAGCGCCCCCCCTTCGACACCATCCTGCAATCCATGGCCGACTACGTCATGGACTACGACGCCAGCCAGTCCAAGCTGGCCATGGAAACCGCGCGCTACTGCCTGATGGACTCCCTGGCCTGCGCCCTGATGGCCCTGGACTACCCGGAGTGCACCAAGCTGCTGGGCCCCGTGGTACCCGGCGCGAGCCTGCCCGGCGGCACCCGCGTGCCCGGCACCAGCTATGAACTGGACCCGGTCAAGGCGGCCTGGGACATCGGCTGCCTGGTGCGCTTCCTCGACTTCAACGACACCTGGCTGGCCGCCGAATGGGGCCATCCCTCCGACAATCTGGGCGCCATCCTCGGCATCGCCGACTGGATGTCGCGCAAGCGCGTGGCGGAAGGCCAGGCGCCCCTGAAGATGAAGGACGTGCTGCAGGCCATGATCCTGGCCCACGAGATCCAGGGCGTCACCGCGCTGGAGAACGCCTTCAACCGCGTCGGCCTGGACCACGTCATGCTGGTGCGCATCGCCTCCACCGCCGTCGCCGCGAAAATGCTGGGCGGCAGCCGGGAGGAAGTGCTCAACGCCATCTCCCATTCCTGGGTCGACGGCTGTTCACTCCGCACCTATCGCCACGCCCCCAACACCGGCTCCCGCAAGTCCTGGGCCGCCGGCGACGCCAGCTCGCGGGGCGTGCGCCTGGCCATGATCTGCCTGACCGGCGAGATGGGTTATCCCTCGGCGCTGACCGCCAAGACCTGGGGCTTCCAGGACGCCCTGTTCCGCGGCAATCCGTTGAAATTCAGCCAGTCCTTCGGCAGCTACGTGATGGAGAACATCCTGTTCAAGATCAGCTTCCCCGCCGAGTTCCACGCGCAGACCGCGGTGGAATGCGCCCTGGCCCTGCATCCCCAGGTCAAGGACCGCATCGACCAGATCGAGCGCATCGAGATCGAGACCCAGGAGGCGGGCTGCCGCATCATCGACAAGACCGGCCCCATGAACAACTACGCCGACCGCGATCACTGCATCCAGTACATGGTGGCCGTGCCCCTGATCAAGGGCAGCCTGACCGCCGACGACTACACCGACGCCGGCGCCGCCGACCCGCGCATCGACCACCTGCGCGCCCTCACCACGGTCAAGGAAAACCCCCGCTTCTCGCAGGAATACCTGGAAGCCGACAAGCGCTACATCGGCAACAGCGTGCAGGTCTTCTTCAAGGACGGCAGCAGCACGGAAAAGGTCAGCGTCGACGCCCCCATCGGCCACCGCCGGCGCCGCGCCGAGGGCATCCCCGTCCTGGTGAAGAAGTGGGAGGCCGCCATCGCCGCCAAGTTGTCGCCCAAGAAGTGCGCCGCGCTGAACGCGATGTGTGCCGACCAGGCCGGCTTCGAGGCGGTGCCGGTGCAGGAATTCATGGGCCTGTTCGTGGTTTGATCCCCCACCGCCGCGCTGCGCGGCGCGGCGAGTGGACATGGCGACGGCCACCTTCCGCTTCCACGGAGAACTGAACGACTTCCTGGCGCCGTTCCGGCGCCGGGCGGAGTTCACCGCTACCCTCGCGCGCGCCGCCAGCGCCAAGCACATGATCGAGGCCCTGGGGGTGCCGCACACCGAAGTGGAGGCCATCCTGGTGAACGGGGCGTCGGTCGGCTTCGAGCATGCGCTGGCGGATGGCGACCGGGTCGAGGTCCATCCCCGGCGGGGTCTGCCGGATGTCCACCCCTTGGCATGCCTGCGTCCGCAGCTCCCGCGCCCGCCGCGTTTCATCGCCGATGCCCATCTCGGCGGCCTGGCTCGTTTGCTGCGCCTGGCCGGTTTCGACACCCGCTACGACAACGGCATCCGGGATGACGACCTGGTGGCCATCGCCCTGTGCGAAGGCCGCGTGGTCCTGAGCCGGGACCGGGAACTGCTCAAGCGCGGCGCCCTCATCCACGCCTGTTTCGTGCATGCCCTCAAGCCGGAGCGGCAGTTTGCCGAAATAGTCTTGCGGCTGGAGCTGGCCGCTCAGGCCAGGCCCTTCAGCCTGTGCCTGGCCTGCAACGCTCCGTTGCGGTCGGTGGCCCGGGCCGAGGTGCTGGAGAGGCTGCCGGAACGGGTACGCGAGCGGCACGAGTGTTTCACCACCTGCGATGGCTGCGGGCGGGTGTTCTGGGCAGGATCGCACTGGCGCGCGATGCGGGCGGTGTTGGCGGCGGCTGGACTGGAAAGGAGCGAGACCGAGGGAAACGACGTTTGAATGAGGCGGCAGTTGCGCAGGTGTGCCGCCGAGCGCGTCCAGATCCATGCCCGGCCGGCCAAGGCCGGCGCCCGGGCAGTTGCCAACCACCATGCACAAACCCATTCTCAGCTCCCGCTTCGCCCTTGCCGTGCTGGCCATCCTGCTCCTGGCGGCGCTCTCCATCCTCTGGCTGACGCGGCAACAGGGGCTCGTCCAGATCGAGCGCACGGCGCGTGACGCGAACACGGCCCTGGCGCAGGTGCTGGGCCGGACCATGGAGCGGGAATTCGCGCGCCTGCTGGCTGCGGCGCAAGGCCGTTCCGCTCAGGAACTGGCCGCCTTGTCCGAGGTGCGCGCCCTGCATGCGCGGCTGGCCGAGACCTTGCGCGCCACGCCGGTGACCAAGATCAAGCTCTATCGGGCGGACGGCATCACGGTCTTTTCCACCGATCCTGGCCAGATTGGCCAGGACCAGAGCGCCAATCCCGGCTTCCTCGCGGCGCGGGCGGGCGGCAACGGCCACGAACTGACGCGACAGGGCGCGGTCAGCGCGTTCGACGGCGACCTGGCGCCCGGCCATCGGGTGTCCAGCTATGCGCCCTTCCGCCTGGAGGACGGCACCATGGCCGTGTTCGAGGTCTATCGCGATGTCGGCGCATGGGTCGAACTCAACGACCGCAGGCTCTGGCGCGACTCCCTGCCCATCCTGGCCCTGTTCGCGATCGTCTACCTGCTGGTCCTGTTCGCGGTGGGTCGCGCCCAGGCCGAGACCCGGACGTATCTGAGCAGGGTGGAGGATCTGGCGGCCCGCAGCGAACGCGAGCGCGGTTTCCTGCGTACCCTGGTGCATACCCTGCCGGACTTGGTCTGGCTGCAGGACACGCGCGGCGTCTATCTGGCCTGCAATCGCCAGTTCGAGCGCCTGATCGGCGCCCGCGAAGAGGACATCGTCGGCAGGACGGATCGGGATTTCCATGGCCACACCCTCGACAGTTTGCTGCCGGTTGGAGAAGGGGTGGACCGGGAAACCGGCGCCCTGGTGGAGGAACGCTGGATTTCCCTTGCCGACGGCGGACAGCGGGTGCTGATGGAAATCACGCGCATGCCGATGTTCGACGCGGACGGCGAACTGATCGGCATGCTCGGCATCGGCCACGACATCACGGCCCTGCGCGAAAGCGCCGACCGCCTCAACGAGGCCCAGCGCATCGCCCGCATCGGCAGTTGGCAACTGGATCTGGCCAATAACCGGCTGACCTGGTCGGACGAGATCTTCCGCATCTTCGAGATCGATCCGACCCGCTTCGGCGCCAGCTACCAGGCCTTTCTCGACGCCATCCACCCCGAGGACCGGGCCAGGGTGGATGCCGCTTACCAGCGCTCGCTGGAAACCCGGCAGCCCTACGAAATCACCCATCGCCTGCTCTTCCCGGACGGGCGCGTGAAACACGTGCGCGAACGCTGCGAAACCCGCCACGCCGAAGATGGCAGGCCATTGCTGTCGACCGGCACGGTCCAGGACGTGACGGAACAACATGTCCTGCACGAGGCGCTGACCACCCTCGCCACCACCCTGGCGCCGCTTTCCGGCGTGGCCTTCCATCAGGCGGTCTGCGGCCACCTGACCCGGACCCTGGGGCTGGATTATGCCTTCGTCGGCCGACTCGACGACGCCCGCACCGGCGTCGAAGTCATCGCCGGCTGGGCCAAGGCCGGGCCCATGACGCCGTTCGCCTATGCCCTGGCCGACACGCCCTGCGCCAACGTCCTCGAACACGGCCACGAAATTCATCCCTGCCATGTCCAGTCCCTGTTTCCGGAAGACGTCATGCTGGTCAAGATGGGCATCGAGTCCTATATCGGCAGTGCCCTGTTCGACAAGCGGCAACAGCCCATGGGCATCCTCGTGGCGTTGGGCGAGCATCCCATCCACCAGCCCGATCTGGCGGACCGCGTGCTTGGCCTGTTCGTCGAGGCAGTCAGCGCGGAATTGATGCGTGGTCGGGCCGAGCACCGCCTGCGCCAGACCGCCAGCGTGTTCGAACACTCCCAGGAAGGCATCCTGATCACCGATCCGCGCGGCACCATCATCGACGTCAACCAGGCCTTCACCCGCATCACCGGATACAGCCGCGAGGAGGCCCTGGGCTGCAATCCGCGCATGCTGAATTCCGGACGCCAGGATGCGTCCTTCTACACCGCCCTGTGGCAGGACCTGCAACGCAACCGCTATTGGACCGGGGAGATGTGGAACCGCCGCAAGGACGGCGAGTTGTTCGCCGTGCGCGAGACCATCAGCGCGGTGCTGGGGGAACAGGACGAGGTGCAGCATTACGTCAGCCTGTTCGCGGACATCACCGCCCTCAAGCAACAACAGGCGCAACTGGAGCACATCGCCCACTTCGACGCCCTTACCCACCTGCCCAACCGGGTACTCCTGGCCGACCGGCTGAAGCAGGCCATGGCGCAGGCAAGCCGGCACCACACCCTGGTGGCGGTCGCCTACCTGGACCTGGACGGCTTCAAGGCGGTCAACGACAACCATGGGCACGACGTGGGCGACCGGCTTCTGGTCGGTCTGGCCGAGCGCATGAAGCACGCTTTGCGGCAGGGCGATACCCTGGCCCGCCTGGGAGGCGACGAGTTCGTCGCGGTGCTGCTGGACCTGCAGAGCCAGGACGACAGCCTGCCCATCGTCGAGCGGATGCTGGCGGCGGCGGCCCAGCCGGTCCCCGTCGACGGCCTGGACCTGCGCGTTTCCGCGAGCATGGGAGTGAGCTTCTTTCCCCAGGCCGAGGACAAGGTGGATGCCGACCAGCTGCTGCGCCAGGCCGATCAGGCCATGTACCAGGCCAAGCAGGCCGGCAGGAACCGTTACCACCTGTTCGATGCCGACCATGACCGCGAGGTCAGGGGACGCCACGAGACCATCGACCGCGTCCGCGAGGCCCTGCTGCGCGGAGAACTGGTGCTGCACTACCAGCCCAAGGTCAACATGCGCAGCGGCCGGGTCATCGGCGTCGAAGCCCTGATCCGCTGGCTTCATCCGGAACGCGGCCTGCTGCCTCCCTCCGAGTTCCTGCCGGTGATCGAACACCACCACCTGTCCATCCAGGTCAGCGAATGGGTGCTCGCCACTGCCCTGGACCAGGCGGACGCCTGGCTGCGCGACGGCCTGCGCATGCCGGTCAGCGTCAATATCGATGCCGACCATCTGCAACAGCCCTCCTTCCTCGACCGCCTGCGCGGCGCGCTTGCCCGCCACCCCGGCCTGGGACCGGGGGCGTTGGAGCTGGAGGTGCTGGAAACCGTCGCCCTGGAGGAAATCGCCCTGGTGTCGCGGGTCATGGAAGCTTGCCAGGAAATCGGCGTGGGCTTCGCCCTGGACGATTTCGGCACCGGCTATTCCTCGCTCACCTACCTCAAGCGTCTGCCCGCGCAGCTGCTGAAGATCGACCAGAGCTTCGTGCGTGACATGCTGGACGACCCGGACGACCTGGCCATCCTAGACGGTGTCCTCGGCCTCGCCACCGCCTTCCGCCGCCAGGCCCTGGCCGAAGGCGTGGAGACCATCGCGCACGGGGAAATGCTGCTGCGCCTGGGTTATGAACTGGGCCAGGGCTACGCCATCGCCCGGCCGATGCCCGCCCGCGACCTGCCCGACTGGGTGGCGACCTGGCGTCCGACGCATGCCTGGCTGGACAGCCCCCGTGCCGCGCGTGAGGAGTTGCCCCTGCTCTATGCCATGGCCGACCATCGCGCCTGGGTAGCCAAGCTCGCGAGCCATCTGCGCGACGATCTGGCGCCGCCACCGCCCCTGGACCATCACCAATGCCGCTTTGGCCGCTGGCTCGATCAGCACGGCGCCGCGCGCTACGCGGCACATGCCAGCATGGCCTCGATCCTGGAACTGCATGAGGCCATCCATCGACAGGCCAATGCGCTGATCGCGCTGAAGCAACAAGGCCGGGGGGAGCAGGCGCTGGCCGACCTGGGCGGGATCGGCAGGCAGCGCGAAGAATTGCTGAACCTGTTGCAGGACCTGCTCGATGAGGCTTGTTCCGGAGGGGGAAGCGGATACTCCGTGCGCGACCTGCAAGAAGACCGGCAGGCTCCTGGCGACGCGATGCGCATTGGCCGGGCCCCGATTCCCGGATAGGATGTGGGCACACCGCCTGTCCGTGCGGCTGCGTCGGCCAACGGACAGGGAAGAATGCAGCAGGGGTATGCAGCATGCCATGCCGAAATAGTCTGTTTATGAACCGGACCGTCTTGTTCCGTGCGGTGGGTTCCTTCTGTCGACCAACGAGGGTTCCCGCCATGCCTGGCGCAATCAAGGCCGCGCCAGCGCCACGCCGGTGGCATATCGGAGCGGCCATGCAGGGCGTGCTGCTCGCCTGCGGCATGGCCATCTTGGCCGGGTCCGCCCATGCCGGGTCCGACCTGGATGCCCTGAAGAAGCGGGATTTCGTGCGCTGCGGCGTCAGCGAGGGGATTGCCGGATTCAGCGAACGCGATGCGGCAGGACGCTGGCGGGGCATGAACGTGGATTTCTGCCGCGCTGTCGCGGCCGCCGTGCTGGGCAGTCCCGACAAGGTGCAATTCATTCCCCTCAAGGCATCGGAACGTTTTCCCGCCCTGTTGGCGAAGAAGGTCGACCTGCTGTTGCGCAACACCAGTTGGACGATGACGCGCGAGGCTTTGCTCAAGCTGCGTTTCCCGGCGGTGCTGTTCTATGACGGGCAAGGCTTCATGGTCGCCAAGTCCTCCGTGGTCAGGCATCTGTCCGACCTCGCCGGCGCCACGATCTGTGTGGAGAAAGGCACCACCCATGAGCGGCGCCTGCAGGAGTATTTTCGCCTGCGCGGCATGACGGTGAATCTGCTTGTCATCGATTCGGCCAGCGAGGTGGCGACGGCCTTCCTCGCCGGTCGCTGCCAGGCCTATAGCTCGGATGCCTCCCAACTGGCAGCGACGCGGGCGCGCGCGCCGACGGGGAAGCGGGAGTATGTGATCCTGCCCGAACGCATTTCCAAGGAACCCCTGGCGGCGGTGGTCCGGGACGGCGACCGCGAGTGGGAAATGCTGGTGCGCTGGGTGTTCCATGCGCTGGTCGGCGCCGAGGAGGTGGGCGTCACCCGTGCCAACGTCGATGCCTCCGGACTGCAGACGCGCAGTACCAGCTGGGGACTGATCAGCGGCAACGACCCGCGCATCGCGCGGGCGCTCGGCGTGCCTGGCGACTGGGCTTTGCGGGCGGTCCGTGCCGTGGGTAACTATGGCGAGATCTACGAGCGCAACCTCGGCGTGGCCAGCGATCTCGGCATCGAGCGCGGCCCGAACCGCATATGGACGCAGGGTGGCCTGCATTACGCGCCGCCCCTGGAGTAAGGAAGGCATGACGGCATGACGGACCTTCAGATCATTGTCACCCTTGTCGTCTTCGCGACGGTGGTTCTTGCCATTGCCTTCGATGTCATCGACATGGTCCTTGCAGTCCTCATCGGCTGCTCGCTCCTGGCGGTGCTCGGCATCCTCGAACGGGAGGACGTGCGCTCAGCGCTGCAGACCGCGAGCGGCCCGCTCGCCCTGCTCTTCGGAGGCATGGTGGTGGCCCGCATGTTGGCCATGACCGGTCTGTTCGAGCGGCTCGGCGCGCTCTTCCTGCGTGCCACCGGCGGCAGCGGCAAGCGCTTCCTGATCCTCATGGTGGCCCTGGTGGCGCCGATTTGCGCCCTGCTGCCCAACGCCACCACCGTCATCCTGCTGGCGCCGGTGATCATTGCCGTGGCCCGCGCTCTGCGGGTCAGCTTCGTCGGGCCGATGATCCTCGCGGCGATCATCAGCAATTCGGCGGGCATGCTCACCCTGGTCGGCGATCCCGCGACCTTTCTGGTCGGCAGTTCCATCGGCATGACGTTCGGCGAATACCTGCGCAGTGTCAGCCTTGCCGGCCTGCTCGCCGTGCTGGTGATCATCCCGCTATTGCCCCGACTGATGCCGGAGGTCTGGAATTCCCGTGTCGAGGTGGCGGCGAAGACTGCACTGCCGCCCATCGAGCGGCCTTACTTCGCCGCCCTGGCGCTGCTGGTGCTGGCGATCATGGTCACCCTGTTCCTGTTCGGCGAGGAGTTGCCTTCCAGGATCGGCCCCCCGGCGGTCGCCATTCTCGCGGCCACCCTGGCGTTGCTCGTTCTTTATGGGGCGCGCGTGGAGCCCGTCGAGAATGTCATGCGCGACGTGGACTGGAAGACGCTGGTGTTCCTCGGCGCGATTTTCTGCCTGGTGGAGGCCTTCACCAAGACCGGCCTGCTGCAGGGCATGTCGCTCAAGCTGCATGCCTGGTTCGGCATGGAATTCGCCCTGGTGGCGCTGACCCTGCTGGCCTGTATCGGTGTGTTGTCGGCGGTGCTCGCCAATATCCCGGTGGTGGCGGCATCGTTGATCATGACCAAAGGCTATCTGGTGGCGGTCGAGGCCGTGCCGGAAATCGCCATGGCGGAGGGCTTCGCGGAGTGGCCGGCGGCAACCATCCCGGTCTTCATTGCCATGATGTTCGGTGCCACCCTGGGGGGCAACGCCACGCTCATCGGTGCCTCGGCCAACATCGTCAGCGTAGGCATCTGCGCGCGTGAGGGCGAGCGCGTCAGTTTCATGCGCTTCATGCGCTACGGCCTGCCGATCACCCTGGTGCAACTGCTGGTGTCCGCCCTGTATGTACTGGCCATGTTCTGGCTGATGCGTTAGTCGCCCCTCGCGAGGGGTCGCACGCAAGCCTTGCTCATTCGCGCCACGAGCAGCTTGTAGACATCCAGGTCGAAGCCGGCCGGGCGCGTCGCCGAGAGTATTTCGCGCACATCGGCATCGTCTTTCGCCGTGCCCAGATAGCGCCAGGCGTCGATGACGTGGATCTCCTCGGTGTCCAGGATGTCATCCCGTTCCACCAGGCCGACGGGGCCGGGATAGGGCCAGGCCTGCAGCCTGTGCTTGGCGAGTGCGGCCATCAGGCGGGCGCTGTGCAGGCCGATGGCTTCCTTGCCGACGCAGGCGCCACGGCATTTGCCGACCTGCCGGGCGAAGCAGGCGCGTCCCGGCTTCGCGGCCTGTTCCAGGCCGAGCACGAGGGGGCAGAGCGCGTGCGCCTCGGCGATCTTGCGCAAGGCGGCGATGGCTTCGCGCGGGCTGGAGAAGAGGCCATATAGATCGCCGGAACGGCCGAAATCTTCCTCCTCGGCGCGGACGAGGCGGGGCCGATGATCGCCCGGCGCGACTTCCTCCAGGCGCCATGCGCACATCTCAGTGGATGCTCGCAGGCGTCGGTTATGTAGGGGCTGCAGAGTCTTCACCAGACGCGATTCCAGAAACAGGGCGCCCAGTTCGCCGACGGTCCCGCGCCATTCGATGCGGCGGACTTCGCGGCTCAGGCGCGTGGCCTTGTATTCGCGGGTATCGGCGGAGAAATGGGCCAGCACGCGCTGGCGCAGATTGAGGCTCTTGCCTATGTAGAGAGGCATGTCGCCCTCGCCGTGGAACAGGTAGACGCCGGGCGATTCGGGCAGGTCATCGAGCGTGTCCGCATCGAGGTGAGGCGGCAGGCTGGGCCGCCTGAGCTGGTGATGCACGGCTTCCAGCAAGGCCTCGTCGCCTTTCTCACGGCGCAGTAGCCGCCAGAATTGCCAGATCAGGTCGGCGTCGGTGAGGGCGCGGTGGCGATCCGGGCCGGCGTCCAGGGCATGCCGCGCGACCAGGCTGTCGAGGTTGTGTTTGTAATGTTCGGGGTGCAGCCGTCGCGAGAGCCGCACGGTGCACAACACGTCGGCGAGGAACGCGCGCCCGAGGCGGCGGAATTCGTTGCGCACGAAGCCGTAGTCGAAGCGCGCGTTGTGGGCGATGAACAGGCGTCCGCGCAGGCGCTCCGCGAGTTCCTCCGCGACCTCGGCGAAACGCGGGGCGCCCGCCACCATGGCGTCGTCGATGCCGGTGAGCTGCTGGACGAAGCGCGGGATGGGACGCTCGGGATTGACCAGGGTGCTCCAGGTGTTCACGTGATCGCCATCCACCTCGACCACGCCGATCTCGGTGATGCGGTCATGCAGGGGATTGGCGCCGGTGGTTTCCAGGTCGATGAAGGCGAGGCGTTCGGGAATCATCGCTGCATTCGCGCGCGGGAGAGCGTGCAAGGTAATTCGTGGGGACGCATCTGGAGGCTTTTCTTGAAGTGATTTCGCAGGAGAGAGGGAGAAGCGCTTCTCGTGAAACAAGCTTTGTGGATTGTCCACGACTCATGTGGATAAGCTTGTGGACAAGTCCTCGGCTAGCGGTAAAAAAAGCTTAAGAATCGCAGGCTTAAACCTCTGGCTCAATATTTATGCAGTCAATTTCGTACGTAAAAACAATAACTTGAGCAAGGCTCTTGGAAAGGATCGGCTAGTCCGGGGAGGCACCGTTGTCAAGGGTCGGGGTGTGCATAGTTGGGCATGCATGGGTCGAGTTCAGGCGCGCGCAAGGCCGAGCCAGAGCGGCAGGGTGAGCATGGACAGCAGGGTGGTGACCGCCACCTGTGCGGCCGTGATGCGGCCGTCCCCGCCCATGCGCACTGCCAGCACGTAGGCGACGGTGGACATGGGCAGGGCGGCGAACAGCAGCGCCACTTCGAACTGCATGCGTGGCAGCCGCAACATGCCGCCCAGCCACCAGGCCAGCGCGGGCAGCGCCAGCAGCTTGACCGCCACGCCATACCAGAGATGGCCGCGCGCGTGGGACAGGCTGTCGAGACGCAGGCCCGCGCCCACCACCAGCAGGCCCATGGGCAGGGAGGCCTGGGCGAGCAGGCCGATGGTCTGCATCACCAGATCCGGCGGAGACCAGCCCAGCAGGGCGCAGGCGACGCCGCCGGCAGTGGCGTGGATGAGCGGGTTGCCGAGGATCTCCCGCAGCCAGCCGGCCTCGCCGTGGCGCGCCAGCATGGCGACTGAAGCAACGTTGGCGAGCGGCACGATGAAGCCCATCAACAAGCCGATGGCGGCGATGCCGGCCTGCCCGTGCAGGGCGCCGGCGACGGCGAGGCCGACGTAGCTGTTGAAGCGGAAGGAGCACTGGAAGGCGGAGGCGAATACGCGCGGCGGATCGTGGAACAGGTACTTGCCCAGGTATCCCATCGCCATGCCGAACAGGGTGACCGCCAGGCCGACCAGCAGCATGGAGAGGGCGGAGGAAAAATCGATGTGGGCGCGCGCCAAAGAATGGAACAGCAGGGCGGGGAAAAACACGAAGTAGACGAGCCGTTCCAGGCCCCGCCAGCCTTCCTCGGCGACTCCCGCGTAGCGTTTGAGCCCGGCGCCGAGGAGGATCAGGGCGAAGATCGGCAGGATGACGAGGACGATGCTCAAGCCAACACCGTCGTGCGCGGGGGACGCGCGGGCAAGGATGCGCGCGAGCCGTCAGGCCTCGTCGTGCGCAGATTCGCCATACACCTGGGCAAGCAGCCGGCGCAGCGCGTCATGACGATCGTGCAGGTCCTTGGCCAGCTGGTTGGCGATGACGAACTGGAAGCGGCAGCCGATTTCGGAATCGGGCTGGTAGAGCAGCAGGTAGGCGGAGAACGGCATGCTGGCGACGGTGACGGGACCATCGGCCTGGCAGGTGGTGGTGGCCGGCCTGCCCTCGGACAGCGAGGGAATGCCGAACAACTCGCCGGGCTGGATGGTCTTCAGCGTGTAGTAGCGGCCGGTCGAGCCGTAATGGCCGACCTTGATGTGGCCGTCCAGCAGCAGGAACAGCTCCTTGTTGAGCTTGTCCTGGTAGATGAAGATGTGATGGTTGGGATATTCCTCCACGCGCATGGCGGCGGCGACATGATCGATGTCGCTGTCGGAGAGGTACTGGAAACCGTCCAGGGACCGCAGGAAATTTCGCAGCAGCATCAGCGCGCTCCAAACAGTTTCTTGATGAACTCGACCACGCCGTGCTGCGGTTGCCCCAGTTCCGACCAGGGCACCGAGAGGTCACCGACGATGAGCATCTGGCCATGCGGATCGATGATGGGATTGTTTGCCGTCGCGTGCAGGCGGCGCATCATCATCTGGATGAAGGCGTGGGTCAGCCGGCAGACGGCCAAGGAATCCTCCGCCATCAACGCCTCGAAGTCGGCGAAGGTGAGGCGCGCCACCACCGTGTCCTCGACGGCGGTGACCGTGCTGGACGCGCGCCGCACGCCGCTGAAATAGGCCAGTTCGCCACACCAGTTGCCGGGCAGCAACTCGCCGAGGACGATGCTGTGACCGGCCATCTCCACGGCGAGAGACAGGCGTCCGGAGAGCACCAGATGGAATGCATCGATGGGGCTCTGGTCGCGCACCAACACCACGCCTTGCGGCACTTCGTGCGTGCTGACGCGGTCCAGCAGCGGCTTGATGTGCTCTACGCCGAGCTGGTCGGTGAGCTCGGGCAGATGCGAGAAGAGTGTCTGTTCGCTCATGATGATGGTCCCAGTCTAGAATGCGCCGGCGATTTTGCTCAGTTCCGGGTCAGGCGTGCCATGGCGCTGTGCAGTTCCTCGCCGCCGCGGGTGTCGCGCCAGGCTTCGCCGTCCCAGCGGTAATGGAAGCCGCCGCTGCGCGCCGCCACCCAGATCTCGCGCACCGCGGAATGCTTGTTGACGACGACCTTGGCGCCATCCGCCAACTCGATCTCCAGGATGCCTCCGGCGACGATCTCGAAGTCGATGTCGGCGTCCTCAAGATCCGCCTCGATCCTGGCCAGGGCAGCGTCCGCCAGGCGCTCGTACTCGCGTTCATCCATAGGGGTCTCCGTGCTAGACTCAGCCGCGATTCTAAGGGTTTGTCATGCGATTTCTCGTACTCATATTTTCCCTCCTCCTGCTTGCCGGCTGCGGCAAGAAAGGGGCGCTTTATCTGCCCGATGCGCCCGGCCAGGAAAACACCAGCCAGCCAGCCCGCAAATGAACGCCCTTTCCCTTCGCGGCGGGGCGTTGCACGTCGAGGACGTGCCCCTCGCGGCCATCGCCGAAGCCTTCGGCACACCCTGTTATGTCTATTCCCGCGCCGCCCTCGAAGAGGCCTATCGCGCCTATGACACGGCCCTCGCGCGGCACCCGCACCTGATCTGCTACGCGGTCAAGGCCAATCCGAACATCGCCATCCTGCATCTCTTCGCGCGTCTGGGTGCGGGCTTCGACATCGTTTCCGGCGGCGAGCTGGCGCGTGTTCTCGCCGCCGGTGGAGATCCCGCCAAGGTGGTGTTTTCCGGTGTCGGCAAGCGCGCGGACGAGATGCGCGCCGCCCTGCGCGCGGGCATACATTGCTTCAACGTCGAATCCGAAAGCGAGCTGGTGCGGCTCGATCGCGTCGCGCGCGCGGAGGGTTTGCGCGCGCCGGTGAGCCTGCGCGTCAATCCGAATGTGGATGCGAAGACCCATCCCTACATCTCCACCGGTCTGCGCGAGAACAAATTCGGTATCGCCCACGACGAAGCCATTCGCGTCTATCGCGAGGCCGTATCGATGTCCCATCTCGAGGTGATCGGCATCGACTGCCACATCGGTTCCCAACTGACCGACAGCGCGCCCTTCGCCGAGGCGCTGCGGCGGGTGCTGGAACTGGCGGACGCACTGCAGTCGCTGGGCATCGCCCTGCGCCACATCGACATCGGCGGTGGTGTCGGCATCCGCTATCGCGACGAGACGCCGCCGGCCGTGGAGGAGTACGCCCGCGTGCTGCTCGACGGCATGACCGGACGCGCGGAAACCCTGGTCGTGGAACCGGGCCGCTCGCTGGTCGGCAACGCGGGCTGGCTGCTTACGCGCGTGGAGTATCTCAAGCATGGCGAGGCGAAGGATTTCGCCATCGTCGATGCGGCCATGAACGATCTGATGCGGCCCGCGCTGTACGACGCATGGCATGACATCCGGCCGGTGATCGAGCGACAGGGCGAGGCGCGCCGCTATGCCATCGTTGGCCCCGTCTGCGAGACCGGCGACTTTCTCGGACACGATCGGGACCTCGTGATCGCCGAGGGAGATCTGTTGGTGGTGTGTTCGAGTGGGGCCTATGGCATGAGCATGAGCTCCAACTACAACACGCGACCGCGCGCCGCGGAGATCATGGTGAGTGGTGCGAAGCCCAGTGAAATCAGGGCAAGAGAACGAGTTGAAGCGCTTTTCGCCGACGAGAGAATCGTGCCCTGATCGCATGCGTGCAACATTTATTCAGGGAATTGCGCGTGCCCTCTTGCGGAGCGCGCTTTTTTTTGTTCTACAATCCGGGCACGCCTCTGAGCGCGTGGAGATGCTTGAGGCATAAGGCTTTCCGGCCGATTATCCTTCATCAATAGAGGAGTCAATAATGCCCGCTGCGAAGACTGCAACCAGCACTACCAAGACCACCGCCAAGAAGGCTGCCGCCCCGAAGGCTGCTGCTCCGGCGAAGAAGGCCGCTGCTCCGAAGGCCGCTCCCGCGAAGAAGGCCGCTGCTCCCAAGGCTGCCGCTCCCGCGAAGAAGGCCGCTGCTCCCAAGGCTGCCGCTCCCGCGAAGAAGGCCGCTGCTTCCAAGGCTGCCGCTCCCGCGAAGAAGGCTGCTGCTCCCAAGGCTGCCGCTCCCGCGAAGAAGGCCGCTGCTCCCAAGGCTGCCGCTCCCGCGAAGAAGGCTGCCGCTCCCAAGGCTGCCGCTCCCGCGAAGAAGGCCGCTGCCAAGAAGACTGCCTGACAAGCTTGTTGTCCGGTGAAGAAAGGCGGGGCATGCCCCGCCTTTCTTCTTGCCCGCCTGGTTCTGCATGTGGCAGCGCCCCGGCCAGTCAGTCACTTTGGATACGGTCGGGGAAGTAGATCAGTGTGTGCTTACGTGCTTGCGCGGTCGAGGTGCGAGTTGCGATCGCGAGCTTGTGCCAGTCACGGAGCCGATTGAGAGAGGCCAAGCGCGGCGCATGTTGGTTTAGAAAATTCCATCTGCATGCGTGAACAAGCTTGTCAAGGAAAATCGCGTTTTCGTGGCATGGCAATGCCCGCGTGTCGATTTTCCGACAGCTCTGTCGAGGCACTGCCGGGCCGGAGCAGCGGGATCCATGCACGGCATCCCCATCTTCCTGATTTCACTGGGAGCGGCATCCTCCATCGACTGCCTCGCCTTTGGCATGCTTTCTGCATGTGTCCCTGCCAGCGTAGAGACGGATGGCAAGGGAGCAAGAGATGACGTCGAACGAAATGGGCAAGGTAATGGTGATCCTGGCGGCGGGTGATGACGCAACGGACCGGGTAATCATCAAGATGGCCGAAGGGCCCGAGCACGAAATGGCGCTGAGCCCGTCTCAGGCGCGCGCGCTGGCGACGGATCTGATCACCGCGGTGAACCGCGCCGAAGTCAAAGCCAGTCTCAAGACCAGCCCCAACATGTGGCGCCGGACCGGCAACACTCCGGTGCGTCAGATGGAGGCCCCCTTTCCGGGGGAGCCGCAACCCCGCCTTGCGACGGCGGGGTGAGACGACAGGTCAAGATCGCCTGACTGATCGCGAATAATCCCTCCTTGAGCGTGGTAACATGCCTCGGCCGACCTTGTGTCGGCCGTTTTTTTTAACCTGCGCACATCAGGGGAATCCCATGGCAGTCCTGGAACTCAATGAACAGAATTTCGAGGAAACCATCCTCAACAACGATTTCGTCGTCATCGATTTTTGGGCACCCTGGTGCGGGCCCTGCCGGGGCTTCGCGCCGGTTTACGAGGCCGCGTCGGAGAAGCACGAGGGGGTGGTCTTCGCCAAGGTGAATACCGAAGAGCAACAGGCCCTGGCCGCGCATTTCCAGATCCGCTCCATTCCCACTCTGGTCATCTTTCGTGAGAAGGTCATCATCTACGCGCAGCCCGGCGCCATGCCTGCCAACGCGTTCGATGATCTGGTCGCCCGTGCCAAGGCCATCGACATGGCCCAGGTACATGCCGAGATCGCGGCGGAACAGGGCAAGGCCTAGCCGAAAAGACGCAAGAGGTGGTCGACGGCGGCGTGCGCGCCATCCGCCACCACCACCGGCTTCTCGGGCAAGGCCCAGAGGCGATCGAGGCGGGAGCCGAGGGTCGCACTGAACATCTCGCCCTCGTCGATCGCCGCGCAGTTGCCTTGTTGTGCGAGCCAGGCACTTAGGTAAGGGGTTTCCGGCCAGTCCGGACGATCCACGTAGAGCACGGGCACGCCATGCGCGGCCGCTTCCGTGAAACCACCGTATCCCACCTTGGTGATCAGCGCGTCGCAGGACGCCAGCACATCCAGGAAGGGCATGTCCAGGCTACCCAGCGCGATCGCGTCGTCGCGGCCCGTGGCCCAGTCGTCCGGGACGATCCAGGTGATTCCCGGCAATTCGGGCAGATGCCCGACACCCTGATAGCCGATCCCCCCGAATCCCACCAAAACCAGCCGTTCGCGCAGACCACCGCGCGCGCCCTGCTCCAGGGCGCGGCGGTGCGCAACGCCACGCGCCGCGATGGGGGGCAGGTCGAGGCGATGGTCGAGCCAGTGCATGGGCATGGACGGTTGCGGACACAGGAACATGGCGGCCGCCTGGTATGCAGCCCGCATGTGCCGCAAGTGCGGTTCCATGTCGGCATGGTCGGCGAGGTAGGCGGTGGCGATGTCGTACCAGTTCAGCGAGCACAGCGCGGCGGCGGGAATCGCGGCTTGCGCGGCGGCGGCGAGGGGCAGGTAGGCGACATCGGCAAACACCGCGTCGAAGGCTTGCGCCCGCAGCCAGGCGGCTTCGTTGGCAACGCGCGCCGACCAATCGCGATGGAAGTCGAGATAGGCCCGGCGGCTGGAGTCGACGTCGACGCGCACCGCATCGCGCATGAGCAAGCCGATGTCGGCGGCCTCTGCGCGATGCCGGAAGGGCGGCTGGAGACGGGCGCGCAAGGCCGATTCCGCAAGGCCGGACCATACCGTGAGAGCGATCCCCGGATGGGCTTCGCGCAAGGCGTTGAGCACCGGCGCGGCCTGCGCCAGGTGGCCGAGGCCGTGGTGGCTGATCGCCGCCAGCAGCTTCATGCTTCCCGCTGGCGCAGGACTTCCTTGAGCAGGGGCAGGGAAACCGGGCGTTTACGGCTCAGGGAATAGGCATCCAGGGCATCCACCATGCCCAGCAGATGGGGCAGATCGCGTCGGCAATGGGTGAGCAGGTGGCGGGTGACTTCACCGGGCAGCCGCAAGCCATGCGCCTCGGCGCGCACCTGCAGGGCCGCGATCTTGTCGGCCTCGCTCAAGGGCGACAGGCGGAACACCAGCCCCTGCGCCAGGCGTGTGGCCAGATCGGGCCGCAGGCCGAGCTGGCCGGGTGGCGTGGGACCACAGACCAGAATCCGGCCGGATCCTTCCCGGGCGGCGTTGATGAGGCTGAACAGACGGATCTGCGCGTCGCCATCCAGGCGATGCACGTCGTCGACCGCCAGCCAGGAGACGGGCGGTTCCGGCATGGGCGGCGCCAGGACGGCGCCTACGTAGCGGGTCCAAGCCGCCAGCAGATGACTCTTGCCGGTCCCCGCTTCTCCCCAGAGGTAAAGCAGCGGTTCGCCGCCCAAGCCGGCGGCGTGGGCGCGCACGGTGGCGCAGGCCTCCGCGTTGGGTCCGGGCAGGTAGTTGTCGAAGTCGGCGGGAGCGTCCGGCCGGATGTCGAGGATCAATTGGCGCATGGCGCGATTTTATCAGTCGCGCGACAGTTACCCGTTTGAGCGGGCCGACTTGACAGCACCCGACCCCGCCACTACAACGGCTCATCCCGTATGCCAATCCAAGCCAACCCGCCGATGAATTTCGCGCAACCGATCGCCATGGTTCCCCAGGCCAGACCGGTCCTCGACGTGCCTCCCGTGCTGGAGGAAGAACTCGAAGCCGCCGAGCGCGAGTCCCTCATCGCCCGCATCAAGTCGCTGCTGGTGGAACGCGATGCGGTGCTGGTGGCGCACTACTACACCTCGGCCGACCTGCAGCGGCTGGCCGAGGAAACCGGTGGTTGCGTGTCGGATTCCCTGGAAATGGCGCGCTTCGGGCATGCCGCGAAAGCGCGCACCCTGGTGGTGGCGGGCGTGCGTTTCATGGGGGAAACCGCGAAGATCCTCAATCCGGAGAAGCGCGTGCTCATGCCCGACCTGGGCGCCGAGTGCTCCCTCGATCTATCCTGCCCCGCGGAGGATTTCGCCCGCTTCTGCGACGCGCATCCCGACCGCGAGGTGGTGGTGTACGCCAATACCTCGGCGGCGGTGAAGGCGCGCGCCGACTGGATGGTGACCTCCAGCATCGCCGTCAAGGTGGTGGCCCACCTGCACGCGCAGGGCAAAAAGCTGATCTGGGCGCCGGACCGCTACCTGGGCGACTATGTGCAAAAGGCCACGGGCGCCGACATGCTGCTCTGGCAGGGCAGTTGCGTGGTGCACGAGCGCTTCAAGGAGGACGGCATCCGTGAACTCATGGCTCTGCATCCCGAGGCCGCGGTGCTGGTGCATCCGGAATCGCCGGCCGGCGTGATCGCCCTCGCCGACGTGGTGGGTTCCACCACCCAGTTGATCCGGGCAGCCGCGGAACTGCCTCATCCCACCCTGATCGTCGCCACCGACAATGGGATTTTCCACAAGATGCGGCTGGCGGCACCCGGCAAGACCTTCCTCGAAGCGCCCACCGGCGGGCGCGGTGCCACCTGCGTGTCCTGCGCGCATTGTCCCTGGATGGCCATGAACGGGCTACGCAAGCTCTGTCGGGTGCTGGAAACGGGCGAAAACAAGATACACGTCGAGGAGGATGTCCGCGCCAGAGCCGAGGTCTCGATCCATCGCATGCTGGAGTTTGCCGCACGCACGGGCATCGGCCTGGCCGGCCGCAGCGGTGACTGATCGCGCGCTTGACGTATCCGTGCAAGTGAGATGCTTCACAGTGCCCGGCCGGGTGCTGTGTTCATATCGCCGCTGTGTCTGAGTCAACCCACCCAACGAGGAGAGCAAACATGGGCTTCATGCAGGAATTCAAGGAATTCGCCATGCGTGGCAACGTCATCGACCTGGCTGTCGGCGTGGTCATCGGCGGTGCCTTCGGCAAGATCGTCGATTCCCTGGTCAAGGACGTGATCATGCCCCCCGTGGGAGCGCTCATGGGCGGGGTGGACTTCAAGCATCTCTACCTCAATCTGGGTGCCACCAGCTTCGAAACCATGGAAGCGGCCGAGAAGGCCGGCGCGCCGCTCATCAAGTACGGCGCCTTCATCAACAGCATGGTGGATTTCACCATCATCGCCCTGGCCATCTTCGTCGCGGTGAAGGCCATCAACCGGCTTCAGCGCAAGCGCGAGGAGGAAGCGCCGGCGGCGCCTCCGCCCACCCCGGAAGATGTCCTGCTGTTGCGCGAGATTCGCGATGCCTTGAAGAAGTGAGTCTCGCGCTATGCTGAAGGCATACCCCGGGCATGGATGGCGAGTTTTTTTACTGCACGACGATCATCTTGGTAGGTATCAGAAGGAAGGCAGTGCAAGCCACGGTCGCGTGGTTCGCGACACACATAACCCACAGCAGGAGAACAATGATGCGTAAACACCCCAAACTCATCGGCGCGCTATGTGCCGCACTGACTCTCGCCGGCATCGTGCAGGCGCAGGCCAGCGAACCTTTCTACAATCCGGCCAATACCGCCAGCACCTCGGGCAAGACCACCGGTCATGAACTCTACAAGACCATCGGTTGCCCCGGCAGGGCCATGCTCGACGCGCCTTGCCCAGTTCCGGCGCCGGCCAAGGCTGCCGCTCCGGCCGCCAAGCCACTCGACAGTGATGGTGACGGTGTGACCGATGACCTCGACCGTTGCCCCGGAACCCCGAAGGGCGCCCGTGTCGATGCCCGCGGTTGCGAACTCGACAGCGATGGCGATGGTGTTGTCGACCGCCTGGACAAGTGCCCTGGCACCCCCGCCGGACGCAAGGTCAACGCCAATGGTTGTGAGCTCGACGGTGACGGCGACGGTGTGGTGGATGCCCTCGACAAGTGCCCGACCACGCCCGCCGGACGCAAGGTGAATGCCCAGGGCTGTGAACTCGACAGCGATGGCGACGGTGTGGTGGACGCCCTCGACAAGTGTCCCAACACGCCCGCGGGCGCGCGGGTGAACGCCGAGGGCTGCGAACTCGACAGCGATGGCGACGGCGTCGTTGATCGCCTCGACAAGTGCCCGAACACGCCCACCGGACGCAAGGTCGATGCGAATGGTTGTGAACTCGACGGTGACGGCGACGGTGTGGTGGATGCCCTCGACAAGTGCCCCAACACCCCGGCTGGCGACAAGGTGGACAACCAGGGCTGCACCCTGCTCAAGACCATCGTGCTGAAGGGGGTCAACTTCGACTTCAATACCGCGCAGTTGCGTGCGGATGCATCCGCCATCCTCGATGACGCGGTGGCCATCCTCAAGCGCTACCCCGCCCTCAAGGTCGAAGTGGCGGGCCATACCGACAGCAACGGTGCAGATGCCTACAACCAGCGCTTGTCGGAGAACCGCGCCAAGGCGGTGATGGACTACTTCGTCGGCAAGGGCGTCGACGCCGCCCAGTTGTCCGCCAAGGGATATGGAGAGTCGGAGCCCGTCGCCGACAATGCGACCGCCGACGGGCGCGCCCAGAATCGGCGCGTGGAACTGCGCATCCTCAACTGAAGCGGAGTAATTCGTTCATGGCCCCCGGCACGGTGTCGGGGGCTTTTTTTCGTGCGAAATCTTTGACAAAGTGCCGCGCAGACCTATCCACTGTCGCGCAGCAACGCGTGAATACGGTGGTTTGTTCAAGTTGTTTGGCAACAGTCACCTGGAATCATTTCAGCCGAAACAAGGATTTCGGCTTGTCCACCAGGCATGTGGATAACTATGTGGAAAAACCTGCGTGCATCCACGAGAACAATCGAAAAATCGCGCACTTAGGCTGTCAGCCTAGAAAATGGGCAGAATTATTCTGCCTATAAAACAATGAGTTCCGCCGCATCGCGGAGAGTCGATACCTGCCCCATGGATAGCTTCCGGTCAAGCCCCGCGACTGTGTATAAGTGGCTCGTGATGTTGCTGGGCACAATTTCTCCGGCAAGGCATGGTGGCCGCAATACTCTCCGCAGCGCAGCCGAGCCTGGACAGGGGTGATGCGGGTCGAAGGGATATCCATCCGGGACACAAACGACAACGGCCCGCGTGTGCGGGCCGTTGTCGTGCCAGTCCGTGTTCTGGCGTCCCCACGGGGATTCGAACCCCGGTTACCGCCGTGAAAGGGCGATGTCCTAGGCCTCTAGACGATAGGGACTTATGAGGCCGAAGGCCCGGCGAACCGGGCTTTCTCGATCGGTGGTGGAGGTAAGCGGGATCGAACCGCTGACCTCTTGCATGCCATGCAAGCGCTCTCCCAGCTGAGCTATACCCCCACACGAGAGTCGCGCATTCTAGGGATCGAGGCGTGGCTTGTAAAGAGTGGGGCGAAGTTTTTTCGTGCTGCGGATATAGTCGGCGCATGTCAATCGAATCGCTTCTCCGCAGCGCTGCCCACAGGCTTACCGCCGGCCTTGCACGGCTTGTGGAGTGCGCGCCATGCGCCTGATCCTGCTCGCGGTCGGTGACCGTTTGCCGGCCTGGGCGGAGGCGGCCACCGCCGAGTACCTCAAGCGCATGCCCAGGGAGGCGCGCGTGGATCTGCGGGAGATCCGGCCGGAGAATCGCGCGGGCCGTGCGGCAACCGCCATCAAACAGGCGGAGGCCGCGCGCCTGCTGGAGAAGCAGCCGGAAGGTAGCCGTCTGGTAGCGCTGGATGAACATGGCGCGCAACTTTCCACGCGCGAGTTGGCCGATCTGCTGCAGCGCTGGATGGCTTCCGGTCGGGATACCTGTCTGATGATCGGTGGTGCCGACGGTCTTGCGCCCTCGATTCTGGAGCGGGCCGAAGCGACGCTGGCGCTGTCCCGTCTGACTTTGCCGCACGCCCTGGCCCGCGTCCTACTCGCCGAGCAGCTCTATCGTGCGGCCAGCCTGCTGCGGAACCACCCCTACCACCGCGAGTAGGCGCTCGCTGGGCGGGGATGCGGCCTGCATGGCTGCGTGGCATTAGCGGGTACACTTCGTTGTCATGAGACCTTTCTCCACAAGGCATCTGTACCTGGCCTCGCGGTCGCCGCGCAGGCTGGAGTTGTTGCGCCAGATTGGCGTCGAGCCGACGGTATTGCCCACGCGCGTGTCGCAGGGACGCCTGGATGTCGATGAAGCCCCCTTGCCGCGGGAAAGTCCGCGCGCCTATGTGACCCGACTGGCCATGCTGAAGGCGGAGGCGGGCCACCGCGCGCGCCTGGGACGCAACCTGCCACCCTGGCCTATATTGGCGGCCGACACCACGGTGGTCCTCGATCGCCGCATCCTCGGCAAGCCCGCCCACGTCGATGAAGCCGCCGCGATGCTGCGCGCCTATTCGGGACGCACGCATCGGGTGTTGACGGCGGTGGCCCTGGCCGATGAGGGCTATGTGCGCTCGGCCGTGTCGGTCAGCAACGTGCGCTTCCGGGACATCAGCGAAGCCGAGATCCAGGCCTATGTCGCCAGCCGCGAGGTCTACGACAAGGCCGGCGGCTATGGCATCCAGGGGCGCGCGGCGGTCTTCATCGAACACCTCTCCGGCAGCTATTCCGGCGTCATGGGGCTGCCGCTGTACGAGACATCCGAATTACTGAAATCCGTGGGCTTCGACATCCTATGAGCGAGGAAATCCTCATCAACGTGACTCCCCAGGAGACCCGCGTGGCGTTGATTCTTCTGGGCGCTGTGCAGGAACTGCACATCGAGCGCACCAGCCAGCGCGGCCTGGTCGGCAACGTTTATCTGGGCAAGGTGAGCAGGGTGCTGCCCGGCATGCAGTCGGCCTTCATCGATATCGGTCTGGACCGGGCGGCTTTCCTGCATGTCGGTGACATTCTGGAAGCGCGCTGCGACAACTGCCCGCGTCCCATCGAGAAGGTACTGCACGAGGGGCAGAGCATCCTCGTGCAGGTGATCAAGGATCCCATCGGTGCCAAGGGGGCGCGCCTGTCTACGCAGATCAGCATGGCGGGCCGCTTCCTGGTCTTCCTGCCGCAGGAGACGCGCATCGGCATCTCCCAGCGCATCGAGGACGAAAGCGAGCGGGAAATGCTGCGCGAGCGGCTGACGCGCATGCTGCCGCTGGAGCCCAACGGCGGCTTCATCATCCGCACCATGGCCAACATGGCGGAGGACGCCGAACTGGCGGCCGACGTGGAGTATCTGCACACTTTGTGGGACGCCATCCAGGCCCGTTCGGACAATCGTTCCGGCCCGGTCCTGATCTACCAGGAACTGGATTTGGCGCACCGGGTGTTGCGGGATTTTTCCACCTCGGAAACCAGCCGCATCCTGGTCGACTCGCGGGAGACCTTCCTGCGCATGGACGCCTTCGCCGCGGAGTTCACCCGCAATGTTGCCGGCAAGATCAGCCACTACTCCGGCGAGCGACCTCTGTTCGATCTCTACGGTGTCGAGGAGGAAATCGAGAAGGCGCTGGGCAGGCGCGTCGACCTGAAGTCGGGCGGCTACCTGATCGTCGACCAGACCGAGGCGCTGACCACCATCGACGTCAATACCGGCAGTTTCACCAGCGGACGGACCTTCGACGAAACCATCTTCAAGACCAACCTGGAGGCGGCGCAGACCATTGCCCGCCAGCTGCGGCTGCGGAACCTGGGAGGCATCATCATCCTGGATTTCATCGACATGGACAGCCAGGAGCACAAGGCGGCCGTGCTGGCCGAATTGTCCAAGGCCCTGGCGCGCGACCGCACGCGCATGACCATCAACGGTTTCACCTCGCTGGGCCTGGTGGAGATGACACGCAAACGCACGCGCGAAAGCCTGACCCGGGTGTTGTGCGAGCCCTGCCCGACCTGCCAGGGGCGCGGTCAGATCAAGACTGCGCAGACCATCTGCTATGAAATTTTGCGGGCGCTGATGCGGGAAGCGCGTCAGTTCAATGCGCGCGAGTTCCGCATCATGGCTTCACAGACCGTGATCGACCTGTTCCTCGACGAGGAGTCGCAAAGCCTGGCGCAGCTCTCCGATTTCATCGCCAAGCCGGTGTCGCTGCAGGTGGAAAGTCTGTTCAGCCAGGAGCAGTACGACATCATCCTGCTCTGAGCGCGGCCCCGCAGAAAGGTTAAGTCAGGCTGAAGCGGGTGCGGCGGCGCCGGTTTCCGGCAGCTCGCCCATGGGACGCACGGCCACGCCCGTGAGCAGAGAGAATTCCTTGGCGATTTCCTCGATCTGATCGACCTGCAGCTTGATCTTGACCATGTCGCGGCTGACGGCGGTGCTGCGCTCCTGGATGGAACCCAGATTGGCGTGCACCTTGTTGAGGTTCTCCAGGCGATGCTCGAGTTGCGCCTTGTGTTCGGTGATGCGCACGACGATCGGATCCAGCGTCAGGCGCAGCCAGGTTTCCGCCTCGATGCGGACCTGCTGGAACAGGATGCGGGCCTGTGTGACCAGGGCGATGTAGAACTTTTTCACCATGAAGCGCTTTTCCAGCATGATGTTCAGCGGGTCGGTGCAGAACTCCTGGGTGTTCACCATGAGCTCGTCGAGACGGGCGCGATAGCGGGAGAGCTCCAGGTTGGGCGGATCCATGCGTTCCATGCCGTGGACTTCATGGAAGCGCTGATAGGCGGAATTGAGCAGTTGCTTGATGCCGCCGCACTGCTGGTTGGCGAAGTCGAATTCGGCGCCCATGCGACGGATCAACAATTGCATGCCCTTGATCAGGCCGGCGGTGGTCCAGCTGTCGTTGATCGCCATCATCGATTCCTCGATGATCTTGTCCATGCGGTCGTCGTCCAGACGGGCCAGCAATTCCCATCCCTGCTGCGCCACCACCTTGCGGGTGACGTTGAAGTTGCGCGTGGTTTCGTCGTAGACCTGCTTGTCGTGCAGCATCTTTTCGCGCATCTGGCCGACGATCTGCTGGTTCTTGCCGGACAGCGCCTGCAGGTCGAGCAGGTTCTGGCGCATGGCCTGGATGCGGTTGTGCGCGGTTTCCCGCGCTTCGTTGAGCAGAGGCCCGACCTCGCGCACCACCGATTCGCGCATGATCTTCTCGCGCGAGGGGATGATTTCCCGCGCCAGCATGACTTCCAGGGCCTGGATGCCGGAGCGCTTGAGCAGATCCTGGTCGCCGCGGATCTTGCCGACCAGGGCCTTCTGCGCGGAAATGGCCATGACGCTGGCCGGTGTGATGTTGAGCTGGGTGGCGGTGGACTCGATCTGGCGCTGGATGGTGCGGCCGATCTCCTCATCGGTCTTGAGGTCGTCCCACAGCATGTCGATCTTGTTCAGCACGGCGTAGTGCTGGCTGGCGTGCTTGGACACCCACTTGTTCCAGATTTCGTAGTCGGACTGGGTCACGCCGGTGTCGGTCGCCAGCAGGAAGAGCAGGGCGTGGGCGTTGGGGATCGCGGAAATGGTCAGTTCCGGTTCCGCGCCCATGGCATTGAGGCCCGGCGTGTCGAGGATGGCCAGGCCCGATTCCAGCAGCGGATGCGGGTAGTTGATCATGGCGTAGCGCCACGCCGGAATCTCGACGCGATCCTGGTCCTTCACCATGTAGCCCAGGTTGGGGTCGTTCTCGTCCCACAACCCGAGGGCGCGGGCCTCCACCTTGAAGACGATTTTGGTTTCCGCCAGCTTGCGCATGGCGGTGACCATGGCGTTGGGGTCGGACACGTCCAGCTTGATGGTGCTCCACTCCACCGGCAGCCGTTTCAGCGCGTTGATGCTGTCGTCGCGGAAGCGGGTCTCGATGGGCAGCAGGCGGATGTAAGGTTCGGTGCCCGCGTCAAAGTAAATCTCGGTGGGGCACATGGTGGTGCGGCCGGCGTCCGAGGGCAGCAGGCGCTGCTTGAAGTCGGAGAAGAAGAGGGCGTTGATGAGCTCGGTCTTGCCGCGGCTGAACTCGGCGACGAAGGCCACCATGAGCCGGTCCCGCTTCAGGTTCTCGGTCAGGTCGTAGAGGCGCAGCAACTGTTCCGGCTCAGCCTCGGTGTGATGCTCCAGCCATTCCTTGTAGGCTGTGACCACCTTCACAAGCCGGTCACGCCGGTTCTTGAACCGGGTGATGCCGCTTTCCAGACCATAATTCATCAAGTTGTCCCCATGAGTCGCCGTATCGCCACGTCTGGGCCGATGGCGGCCCAGATTGCCTTGTGGCGGGATAGTTCTCCACGCAGGATTCTAACCGCTCTCCGGCGCAAGCCAAGACACTGCGCGAGGAAATCCAGCAATGCCTCGTTGGCGGCCCCATCCACCGCCCGCGCGGCGACGCGAACCTTGAGGGCGTCGCCGCGCGGGCCGACGATCTCGGTGCGGCAGGCTCCAGGCTGGATGTGCAGAATGATTTCCACGCCGTCGGCGAGCGGGCGCAGCCAGTTCGAGCCTGTTTCAGTAGCGATCATGCCCGGCGCCAAGCCGAAAAGGACACCCGATCATCGCACCATGCCGGCGGCGTACTGTTCCAGGGCGGTAACCGGCGAGATCAGCACCAACTGGATGAGGATGATGGCCGCCAGCGGCGACAGGTCGACGCCGCTGATGGGCGGGATGATCTTCTGGAAAGGCGCCAGGACCGGGCGCGACAGGGCATAGAACACCGGCGCCAGCGGCGAGAACGGATTGATCCAGGAAATCACCGCCTGGATCAGCACGAAACCGATCAGCAGATAGAAGGCCAGACGCAGGGCGGATGCCAGAGCCAGAAGCAGGAAGCCCGGCAGCACGTCAAGCCCGGCGAGGGCGAAGGGGTAGCCCGTGATCCAGTGCACCCCCAGCACCATGAGCAATTCGGCCATGAAGAATAGCAACAGGCTGGCCAGGTCCAGGCCGAACAGGCCGGGGATGAGACGGCGCGCCGGACGTACCGCGAAATCCGTCACCTTGATCAGGAACTGGGCGAAGGGATTGCGGAAGGGCACGCGCGCCCATTGCATCCAGAAGCGCATGAAGAAGGCGCAGGCCAGCAGATCGAAGGCGGTGCGCAGGAGGAACTGGAAGGCGTCGGCGAACATCACTCGCGTCCCAGCAGGTCGCCCAGTTCGCCGGCGCGCGCGGCGGCGGCGCGCGCCGCACTGAGTATGGCGTCGGCCACGCCGGCTTCCTCCAAGGCGCGCAGACCGCGCTCGGTGGTGCCGCCCTTGGAGGTGACCTTCGCCCGCAGCTCGGCCGGGGAAGAGGCGTCCTGAACGGCCAGGGCAGCGGCGCCGAAAAAGGTGTGCAGGCTGAGTCGGCGCGCGTCGGCCGCTTGCAGTCCCAGTGCCAGGGCGGCCTGTTCGAGAGCCTCCATGAAATAGAACACATAGGCGGGGCCGCTGCCGGAAATCGCGGTGACGGCGTCGATCAGGCCCTCGTCGTCCACCCAGAGTACCTCGCCGACCGCCAACATGACTTTTTCTGCCCAGTCTTTCTGCGGCGCGCTGACCCCGGGCAGGGCGTACAGTCCGGTGACGCCGGCGCCCACCAGGGCCGGCGTGTTCGGCATGGCGCGCACCACCGCGGGGTGTCCGCCGAGCCAGCGGGCGATGTCGCCGGCACGCACTCCGGCGGCGATGGACAGCACCAACTGTGCCGGCGCCGGGGCGGGCAGGGCGCGCAGCAGCGCCGCCATCTGCTGGGGCTTGACCGCCAGCAGAATGACGTCGGCGCCGAGGGTCTCGGCCGCGTTTTCTTCCACCGCCACGCCGAACTCCGACGCCAGCCATGCGCGCCGCGCAGCGAGCGGTTCGGCGACGCGCATGGTTTCCGCCGAGTAGCCCTTGCGCAACAAGCCGCCAATGAGCGCGGCGGCCATGTTGCCGCCACCGATGAAGCCGAGATTCATGCTGTCCTTTCCTTGCCGAGGTCGCGGGCGCCGAAGATCGCCGTGCCCACGCGCACCATTGTCGCACCTTCCAGGATGGCGGCCTCCAGGTCGGCCGACATGCCCATGGACAGGGTGTCGAGGGGCAGGCCCAGGGCGCGTGCCTGGTCGTACAGCCGGGCGAGCTGGCGGAAGCGGGCGCGCTGCACCGCCAGGTCCGGTGTCGCTTCAGGGATGGTCATGAACCCGCGCACGCGAAGGCCGGGCATTGCGGCCACCGTGCTCGCCATGCGCACGGCCTGGTCGGGTGCGACGCCATGCTTGCTGGCTTCGCCGCTGACGTTGACCTGGATGCAGACATTGAGGGCCGGCAGATGGGGTGGCCGTTGTTCCGAAAGGCGGCGCGCGATTCTTTCGGTCTCCAGGCTATGCACCCAAGCAAAGTGTTCCGCGACGGCACGACTCTTGTTGCTCTGCAGGGGGCCGATGAAGTGCCACTCGAGGGGGAGGTCGGCGAGAACGGCCAGTTTCGCCAGGGCTTCCTGCACGTAGCTCTCGCCGAAGGCAAGCTGTCCGGCTGCATGCGCATCGCGGATGGCGTTCGCCGGGAAGGTCTTGCTAACCGCCAGCAGACGGGCACAATGCGCATCACGACCCGAGGCGACACAGGCGGCTTCGATGCGCGTCGCGCAAGCTTGCAAGGCTGCGGCGATTGCGCCCATAATGCCCCGCGCTCCCTCGGAAAATCACGTAACTCGGGGAATTATAATGGAAATTTCCGAGCTCCTTGCCTTCTCGGTCAAGAACAAGGCCTCCGATCTGCACCTGTCCGCCGGGCTGCCGCCCATGATCCGGGTGCATGGCGACATCCGCCGCATCAATGTCCCGCCCCTGAACAACCAGGAAGTCCGCGCCATGATCTATGACATCATGAGCGACGCCCAGCGCAAGGGCTACGAGGAACACCTGGAACTGGACTTCTCCTTCGAATTGCGCGACGTGGCCCGCTTCCGGGTCAACGCCTTCAACCAGGAACGCGGCGCCGGCGCCGTGTTCCGGACCATTCCCAGCCTGGTGCTGACCCTCGAACAACTGGAAGCGCCGAAGATCTTCAAGGAGATCTCCGACACCCCGCGTGGCATCGTCATCGTCACCGGGCCGACGGGTTCCGGCAAGTCCACCACCCTGGCGGCCATGGTGGATTACGTCAACGAGAACCAGTACAGCCACATCCTCACCATCGAGGATCCCATCGAATTCGTGCACAAGAGCAAGCGCTGTCTGGTCAACCAGCGCGAGGTCGGCCCCCATACCCACGGCTTCGCCGAGGCGCTGCGCTCGGCCTTGCGCGAAGACCCGGACGTCGTCCTGGTTGGCGAAATGCGTGACCTGGAAACCATCCGCCTCGCCCTGACGGCAGCGGAAACGGGTCACCTGGTGTTCGCCACCCTGCATACCTCCTCGGCGGCGAAGACCATCGACCGGATCATCGACGTGTTTCCCGCCGCGGAGAAGGAAATGGTGCGCGCGATGCTGTCCGAGTCCCTGCGCGCCGTCATTTCACAGACCCTGTTGAAGCGCAAGGACGGCAGTGGCCGCGTGGCGGTGCACGAGATCATGCTGGGCACGCCGGCCATCCGCAACCTGATCCGCGAGGCCAAGGTGGCGCAGATGTATTCCTCCATCCAGACCGGGCAATCCCTGGGCATGCAGACCCTGGATCAGGGCCTGATGGAGATGGTGCGCAGGAACGTCATCGACATCAACGACGCGCGCGCGGTGGCCGCCAACAAGGACATGTTCCAGTAACCGAAGAGCGGACGGAAATATGGACGCGCTGACGAAAATTCACGAGTGGCTGCGCTACATGGTCAGCCAGAAGGCCTCCGATCTGTTCCTGACCGCGGGTTTTCCGCCGGCGCTCAAGCTCAACGGCAAGGTCACCCCGATTGCCAAGCAAAGCCTGACCCCCACCGATACCGCCCTGTTCGCCAAGACGCTGATGACCGAGCGGCAATACGCCGAATACGAGAAGCATCACGAAGCCAACTTCGCCCTCTTCCAGCCCGAGATCGGTCGCTTCCGCGTCAACGCGTTCGTGCAGCAGGGTCGTGCCGGCGTGGTCTTCCGCCACATCATCACCACCATTCCGAAGGTCGAGGACCTGCACCTGCCGCCGGGCCTGAAGGACATCGCCATGATGCCGCGCGGCCTGGTGATCATGGTCGGCGCCACCGGCTCCGGCAAATCCACCACCCTGGCGGCGATGGTCGGCCACCGCAACATGCACTCGCAGGATCACATCATCACGGTGGAGGATCCGATCGAGTTCGTGCACAGCCACGGCAAGAGCATCATCACCCAGCGCGAGGTGGGCCTCGACACCGACGACTGGGAGTCGGCCCTGAAGAACACCCTGCGGCAGGCGCCGGACGTGATCCTGATCGGCGAGATTCGCGATCGCGAAACCATGCAATACGCCATGGCCTACGCCGAGACCGGACACCTGTGTCTGTCCACCATCCACGCCAACAACGCCAACCAAGCCCTGGACCGCATCCTCAACTTCTTCGCCAAGGAACGGCGCGACCAATTGCTGCTGGACTTGTCCCTCAATCTGCGCGCCATCGTCTCGCAGCGCCTGATTCGGCGCACCGACGGCAAGGGGCGCATCCCCGCCGCCGAAATCCTGCTGAATTCGCCGCTGATCAGCGACCTGATCATGCAGGGCCGCCTGGACGAGATCAAGGACATCATGGCGCGCTCGCGCGACCTCGGCATGCAGACCTTCGATCAGTCCCTGTTCGACCTGTTTAGCATCGGCATCATCAGCGGTGAGGATGCCCTGCGCAACGCCGATTCCTTCAACGACCTGCGCCTGAAAATCAAGCTGCATCTGCGCGACAACAAGGGGGAATCCCCCACCGGCGGCCTCGATCAGGTGGGCCTGGTCTGATTCCCGGCGGTGGCCGGCCTACAGGTTCTTGTCCAGATAGTCCCGCACCAGGCCGAGCAGCAACTGGTCCTTGCCCTCGAAGAAGTGGTCGGCCTTGGGCGCCATTACCTGGGATGACTTCGCCTTGCCGGCCAGGCTCTGTCCGCGCGCCTTGGCGGTCTGCAGCACGCCGGGCAGATCGTATTCGCCGTACAGGTCGAGTACCGGGAAGGGCAGCTTGCCGTAGGGCAGGGCGGCGGACGCGCCGATGCTGACCCAGGCCGCCACTTGCGCCTTGGGATGCTTGGCGAAGAAGCGGTCGGCCATGCGGCTGCCCAGGCTATGGCTGACCACGACGATCTTCGTGTAACCCTTGGCGCGCAGGAAATCGACGGCGACGCGGATGCGCTCGGCAGCCTCGTCGAAGGTGGGCGGGTAGTCGTCGCCCTTGGCATCGGCCTTCAGCACGGGCATCTGCACGGACAGCGTGGTATAGCCCGCGTCGGGCAGGTTCTGGCGCAAGGGCGCGATCAGCCCCCAGTCCGGATGCACACCCAGGCCGTGCAGGACGATCACACCGGCCTTGGCGCCGGACGCCTCGGTGAACAGGGAAAGGTACTTGCGGCCGTTGGCCAACTCCAGCCAGACCGGGTCACCGACCAATACTGACGGCAGCACCTCATCGGCCCACTTCTTCTCGCGGGCATAGTCGGCGGCCAGGGTGGGCAGGGCCAGCAACAGGGTGAGAACCAGAACGAACTTGCGCATGACGAGTCTCCTCTCGAATCGGTGGAAAAATGATGAGGCTTCAGGCGGCCAGAAGACCATAGGCCATTCGTACGCCGAGCACGTACAGAAGGCCGGCGAAGACTTTCTTGATCACGGCGACAGGCCAACGATGGGTGGCGCGCGCGCCTAGGGGCGCGGTCAGCCAGCTGCCGGCGGCGATGGCGGCGAGGGCGGGCAGGTAGACGAAGCCCAGACTGCCCCCCGGCAAACCCGCCACGGCATGCCCCGATGCGACGTAGCCCAGGGTCCCCGCCACGGCGATGGGAAAACCTACCGCTGCCGAAGTGCCGATGGCCCGGCGCAGGTCGGTGTTGCACCAGGTCAGGAAAGGCACCGTCAGTGTGCCGCCACCGATGCCCACCCAACTCGACACCACGCCGATGACGCCACCCGCCAGGCTCATGCCGGGCCAGCCCGGCATGGCCCGGCCGGGCTTGGGCTTGAAGCCCAGCAGCATCTGGGTGGCCGCATAGAACAGGAAGACGGTGAAGAATAGCTTCAGCCCCGCATCCGGCAGCCAGGCGGCCGCCAGGCTGCCCGCCAGGGTGCCAGCGACGATGCCCGGCGCCATGCGCCGCACCGTCGTCCAGTCCACCGCGCCGTGGCCGTGGTGGGCGCGCAGGCTGGAAACCGAGGTCAGCACGATGACGGCCAGCGACGTGCCCAGGGCCAGGTGGATGTTGTAGGCGGCAGTGAAACCCTGGGCCGCATAGGCCCAGGTCAGCACCGGCACCATGATGAGGCCACCGCCCACCCCCAGCAGGCCGGCGACGAAGCCGGCCACTAGGCCCAGGGCCAGGTAGGCGAGCAGGAACAGATCCACCTCAGACGCCGAGCTTTGCCAGGATGAACTTCCACTCGTCCGGGTCCACCGGCGTGATGGAGAGCCGGTTGCCCTTGGCCAGGATGCGCATGTTGGCGAGTTGCGGCAGTTCGCGCATCTCGGCGATGGAAAGCAGCCGGGTCTTGCGCTTGAAGGCGACCTCCACGTTGAACCAGCGCGGGTTCTCGCGGGTAGCCTTGGCGTCGAAATACTTGCCACCCACCTCGAACTGGGTCTCGTCCGGGTAGGCCAGCTTGCTTACCGCCGCCAGGCCGGCGACACCCGGTTCCTCGCAGGAGGAGTGGTAGAACAGCACGCCGTCGCCCACCTTCATCTGGTCGCGCATGAAGTTGCGCGCCTGGTAGTTGCGCACCCCGAACCAGGCCACCTGGCTGTCGCGGGCGAGATCGTCGATGCTGTATTCCGAAGGCTCGGATTTCATGAGCCAGTAGCGCATGCAGGTTCCTTGGCAATGGACGTCGGCGCATAATCCGACAAAATCACTTGGCTATTCAATGGGGGATTGCCATGAACGAGCTCAACGTGGGCGCCATTGTCAGCGCCGTCCAGAAAAACTGCCACATCTCCGATGCCCAGTACGCTGGCGATCTGACCCTGTGCACCTTCCTCCTGAAGATGCGCGAGCTGTATCGCTGGGAGCATGACATTCCCCTCACCCGGGACATGCCGAAAAGCGAAGTGGGCGACTGGATGAACGAGCGCGAACGGCTGTGGGAAACGGTGGAAGCCGCCGCTTTCGAGGCGCTCCCGCTGGCGGAAGCCCATGTCGATCCGTTCGAGGTGGAAGCCGCCAACCGCCGTCTGGCGCCCCACGGCCTGGTCTATTCGGGCGGCTTCGGCCGCTCCTGCAAGCCGCATTTCTTCCTCGCCAACCTGGAGCGGCAGGAGACCCGGCAGGGTTTCCAGATCTTCGTGGCGGGCTGCGAATTCGCCCGCGATCTGGACGCGCCGCCGGGCATGATGCTGGACCACAGCATTTTCGTGCGCACCGAGTCGCTCAAGCGCTGGTTGTGGGAGAAATACGAGGAATGGCGCTGGAACAGGCGCAACGAAGCCATGGGCCGGGCGGTGGCCTGCCACGGTTTCGAACGCGACGAGGCGGCGGCCCTGGAGGCGATGACCCGCACCGAGACCGAATCGGTCATCCTGCACGAGCTGGGCGAGGCTCGGGTGGGAGCGTTGCTGGGCGAACCCTGGGCCGCGCTGCTGGCGGCCGTCATGCGTTCCCGCGCCGAGATCGTGGTCCGCGCGGTGCGCGACCTCTACGCCGATTGCCTGTCCACCCTGCCGGGGCTGCTCGAACGGGACGACCCGGCGGCGCTGCATTTCTTCTTCGCCAACTTCGTCGGCATGCGCCGCAAGCTGTTTCCGGAACTGGCGCCGGCCTATCGGCGCTGGGCGAAAAGCGGAAACGCCGATACGCTGGGCGCCGTGGCGGCTGCCGGCCAGGCGCGCTGGTCCGCCCAGTGCGCTGAATTCATCGATCTGCACGCCCGCCTGGGCGAAGCCACGGGCGTGGAGATCGAAGCCTGGCTGGATCGCGCCGCGCCGGCCGACTGATCAGGAGGACTGGATCAGGGTACCCACGCCCTGGTCGGTCATGATTTCCAGCAGCAGGGCGTGCTCCACCCGGCCGTCGATGATGTGCACCGATTTCACGCCGCTTCTGGCCGCGTCCAGGGCCGAGGCGATTTTCGGCAGCATGCCGCCGGACAGGGTGCCGTCGGCCACCAGGGCGTCGATCTTCTTCGGCGTCAGGCCGGTGAGCAGCTTGCCGTCCTTGTCGAGCACGCCCGGGGTGTTGGTGAGCAGCACCAGCTTCTCCGCTTTCAGCACTTCCGCCAGCTTGCCGGCCACCACGTCGGCGTTGATGTTGTAGGTCTCGCCCTCGCTGCCGACGCCGATGGGGGCGATGACCGGGATGAAGTCGCCGGAATCCAGGAAGGCGATGAGGCTGGGGTCGATCTTGGTGATTTCCCCCACATGGCCGATGTCGATGACGTCACCGGGCTTGTCTTTGTCCGCCATCATCAGCTTCTTGGCGCGGATGAAGGTGCCGTCCACGCCGGTCAGGCCGACCGCCTTGCCGCCGGCCTGGTTGATCAGATTGACGATGTCCTTGTTGACCTGGCCACCCAGCACCATTTCCACCACGTCCATGGTCTCGGCGTCGGTGACCCGCATGCCCTGGACGAATTCGCCCTTCTTGCCCACCCGCTTCAACAGGTCCTCGATCTGCGGCCCGCCGCCGTGCACCACCACCGGGTTCAGGCCCACCAGCTTGAGCAGCACGACGTCGCGGGCGAAAGCAGCCTGCAGCTTGGGGTCGGTCATGGCGTTGCCACCGTACTTGACGACCACGGTCTTGTCCCAGAAGCGCTGGATGTAGGGCAGGGCCTCGGCGATGACCCTGGCTTTGTCGGTGGGGGTGAGGCTGGCAATGGACATGGCGGACTCGATGGGTGATGAAGCCGGGAATTCTACAAACAAAAAGGGCGGCCGCAGCCGCCCGGCTTGCGCCAGCAAGCCTTATTCAATGGTGAGTTTTTTCGTCGCTGCCGGCGTTTTCTTCGGCAGCACGAGTTCCAGCACCCCTTTCTCGAAGCGGGCCTTGGCGCCGCCCTCGTCCACCTCCTGGCCCAGCGTGAAGCTGCGGGAAACCTTGCCGTGGTAGCGTTCGCTGCGCAGCACCTTGTCCCCTTCCTTTTCCTCGCTGGTCTTCTTCACTTCACCCTCGATGGACACCGTGTTGCCCTCGATGCTGACGTGGATGTCCTCCTTGTTCACCCCGGGCAGTTCGGCGTGCACGGTGTATTCACGCTCGCCTTCCTTCAAGTCCATCTTGATCATCTGCATTTCCGGCATGCCCGCGAAATCACCCAGCGGCCGTACCAGGAAGCCCTTGAAGAGCTCATCCAGCATGGTGTTGATGGCGTTCGGTTCGCGCCTGACGACGTTTGTCATGTGAACCTCCTTTCTTTCCAGACAACCCCGAGAGAACTCTTCTCTCACCCTCAATATGGACCTTTCCGCGCCATAATCAAGGACCCAGCGGATATGCGTATCTTATTAATTTATAAACAAAAATTTGCTTGCGGCCGGTTGTTTCCACTCCTACAGTCCGCATCGCCCACGGCACGGTTCATGTTTCACCGATACGGATCGCAGGCCGCACAGGCATCCATAACTTTCACGAACGCATCTTTGTAGAGGAGTCTGTCATGAAGACCAACCAACGTACCGCCCTGACCCTGGCTCTGGGTTCCGCCGTCACTCTGGGTTTGTCCGCGGCGCCGGTTTCCGCCGCCGAAAATCCCTTCTCTGCTCAGGTCCTGGACAAGGGCTACATGGTGGCCGAGGCCGACAAGGCCAAGGAGGGCAAGTGCGGCGCCAAGGCCAAGGAAGGCAAGTGTGGTGGCGCCAAGGCCAAGGAAGGCAAGTGCGGCGGCGACAAGGCCAAGGAAGGCAAGTGCGGTGGCAAGAAAAGCACCGACGACGAAGCTGCCAACAAGAAGATGATGAAGGAAGGCAAGTGCGGTGAAGGCAAGTGCGGCGCCAAGAACCTCAAGGAGGGCAAGTGCGGCGAGGGCAAGTGCGGCGGCAAGAAGTAAGCGGCCATGCCTGACATCCCGCGTCTGAATGGCGCGGGGCTCGGATTTCGGCGCGACCTCATTCCCGCTCTGAAATCCGGGGTCCCACCCGCCATCGATTTCTTCGAGCTGGCGCCGGAGAACTGGATCGACATGGGCGGCCGTCACGCCCGCGATCTGCGCCAGTTCACGGAACGGCATACCTTTGTCTGCCACGGCCTGTCCCTGTCCCTGGGCGGCATGACGCCGCTGGATGAAGTCCTGCTGTGCAAGACCAAGGCCTTCATGGCCGAGTACCGCATGCCGCTCTACACCGAGCATCTCTCCTACTGCTCGGATCACGGCCATCTCTACGACCTCATGCCCATTCCCGCTACCTGGGAGGCGGTGCAATACGTGGCAGGCCGCATCCGCCGGGTGCAGGACATCCTGGAACAGCGCATCGCCATCGAGAACGCCAGCTACTACGTGGCCGCGCCCATCAACGAAATGGACGAGCCCGCCTTCGTCAACGCGGTGCTGGAGGAGGCGGACTGCTGGCTGCACTTGGACGTCAACAACGTCTACGTCAACAGCGTCAACTTCGGGTTCGACCCGGTCGAATACCTGAAGCGCATGCCCGCCGAACGCATCGTCTACATGCACATGGCCGGGCATTACCAGGAAGCGCCGGACCTCATCATCGACACGCACGGCGCCGAGGTGATCGACCCGGTCTGGCAATTGCTGGACACCGCCTACGAGTTGCTGGGCACGCACCCCACCTGCCTGGAGCGGGACTTCAATATCCCGCCCCTGGCGGAACTGCTACCCGAGGTGGAACACATCGCCCGGCTTCAGGCTGTGCATAGCCCGCGTTCCGTCCGGGCCGCCTGACGAATATGGAATTCCAGTACTACCAGCGCGCCTTCACCGCCCACATCCGCGATCCCCGCGGCGTCGCCCGGCCCAAGGGTGTCCCGGCGCGGCGCATGAAGGTCTACAACGAACTGCTCTACAACAACCTGGAAGGCTTCCTGTTCTCCTGCTTCCCGGTCTGCCGCAAGATCCTGGGCAAGCGCCGCTGGGGCCGTCTCGTGCGCGCCTTTTTCCGCGACCACGCCAGCCATACTCCCTATTTCCGCCAGATCCCCGAGGAGTTCCTGAAATACCTGCAGGAGGAATGGGTGCCCGTGCCCGACTATCCGGCCTTCCTGCCTGAACTGGCGCATTACGAATGGGTGGAACTGGAACTGGACACCTCCAGCCGGGACGCGGAAATGCCGGCATACGATGCGGCCGGCGACCTCATGTGCGGTCAGCCCCTGCTGAACCCGGTGTTGCGAGTGCTGGCCTACCGCTGGCCGGTGCATCGCCTGTCACCCCGCTACCGGCCGGACGAACCGCCCGAACAGCCGACCTTCACTGTCGCCTTCCGCGATGCGGAACACGAAGTCCGCTTCATCCTCGTCAATCCGGCCACCGCCCGCCTGCTGGGGCTGTTGCGGGAAGAGCCGGATCTCACTGGCGCGCAGGCCGTGTCCCGGCTGGAGACTGAAATGGCCTTGGCCGAAGGGGCCTTGCAGGCGCATGGTGCCGCGCTGTTGGCGGAAATGCGTGAGCAGGGCGCCATCCTCGGCCGCCGGTGCTGAACGCGCTCCACCTTGGTGCATGGCCGGGAAGTTGGCTATGTAGCCCTGACACGCTAGAATTCCAAGCCCGTTATTGGGGCCTGGAACATTGTCCCTCGCCCCTGGAACCGACAGCAGCCGGTGCGTGCACCGGCTTTTTTTGGCCGTGCCGAAACCCCGGCCCTGTTTGACCCAATGATCCGGCCAGCCGGTGAACCGACCAGACTTTGAGGATGCAAGCGTGAACCACTGCGACACCCCCGTGGGAGGCCCTCCCGGCCGGCAGGGCCTGTACGACCCGTCACTGGAACACGACGCCTGCGGCGTCGGTTTCGTCGCCCACATCAAGAACAAGAAAAGCCACGACATCGTCCGGCAAGGTCTGCGCATCCTGGAGAACCTGACCCATCGCGGCGCCACCGGCTACGACCCGCTGCTGGGCGACGGCGCCGGCATCCTCATCCAGATTCCCGACGCCTTCCTGCGGGAGGAGACCGCGAAGCTGGGCATGACCCTGCCCGCCGCCGGCGACTATGCCTGCGGCATGGTCTTCCTGCCGCAGTCCGCCAACGGCCGCCTGGCCTGTGAATCCGCCGTGGCCCGCATCGTTTACGAGGAAGGCCAGCGCTTTCTGGGCTGGCGCGACGTGCCCCGCGACAATGCCGGCCTGGCGGAAGCGGCGAAGGCCGAGGAACCCGCGGTGCGCATGGTGTTCATCGGCCGGGGCGAGGATCCGGGTCACCACTCCAGCGTCGACCAGGACAGCTTCGAGCGCAAGCTGTTCGTCATCCGCCGACGGGTGGAACTGGAGGTCGGGCGCATGAAACTGGCCGACAAGGACCACTTCTATCTGCCCTCGCTGTCTTCCCGCACTCTGGTCTACAAGGGCATGCTGCTGGCCAAGCAGGTGGGCGACTACTACCTGGACCTGCACGACGAGCGGCTCACCTCGGCCCTGGCCCTGGTACACCAGCGCTTCTCCACCAACACTTTCCCGAAGTGGGATCTGGCCCATCCCTTCCGCATGATCGCCCACAACGGCGAGATCAACACCCTGCGCGGCAACATCAACTGGATGGCGGCGCGCCAGAAGGCCATGTCCTCCAACGTGCTGGGCGAGGACCTGGCCAAGCTGTGGCCGCTGATCGAGGAAGGCCAGTCCGACTCGGCCTGCTTTGACAATGCCCTGGAGCTGCTGGTCATGGGCGGTTACTCCATGGCCCACGCCATGATGATGCTGATTCCCGAGGCCTGGGGTAGCAACCCGCTGATGGACGAGGATCGGCGCGCCTTTTATGAATTCCACGCGCCCATCATGGAACCCTGGGATGGCCCCGCCGCGGTGGCCTTCACCGACGGTCGCCAGATCGGCGCTACCCTGGACCGCAACGGCCTGCGTCCCGCCCGCTACCTGGTCACCGAGGACGATATCGTGCTGATGGCCTCGGAGATGGGCGTGCTCACCTTCCCGGAAGAGAAGATCGTCAAGAAGTGGCGCCTGCAGCCGGGCAAGATGTTCCTCATCGACCTGGAGCAGGGCCGCATCATCGACAACACCGAGCTGAAGCAGACCCTGGCCACCGCCGAACCCTACCGCCAGTGGATCGACGAGTCCCGCGTCTATCTGGACAAACTGCCCGCCGCCGAGGGCAAGACCGAACTCAAGGCCGGCTTGCTTGATACCCAGCAGGCCTTCGGCTACACCCAGGAGGACGTCAAGGTCATCCTTTTCCCCATGGCCAGGAACGGCGAGGAGCCGACCGGCTCGATGGGCAACGACGTGGCCCTGCCGGTGCTGTCGGACAAGAGCAAGCCGCTCTACAACTACTTCAAGCAGTTGTTCGCCCAGGTGACGAACCCGCCGATCGACCCGATCCGCGAAGAGATCGTCATGTCGCTCACCTCCTTCATCGGGCCCAAGCCCAACCTGCTGGGCCTGACCGATCCGGACGAGGCGCTGACGCCGCGGCTGGAGGTGACCCAGCCGGTGCTGATGCAGGATGACCTGTCCCGCCTGGTGAATATCGCCAGCCTGACCAACGGCCGCTTCAAGTCCCTGGTGCTGGACATCACCTACGATGCGAGCGAGGGCGCGGACGGCTGCGAAGGCGCGCTTGCCCGTCTGGCTGCCACAGCCGAGCAGTCGGTCGCCGATGGCTACAACATTCTCATCCTGTCCGACCGTGCGGTGGATGCCCGGCGCGTGCCCGTGCCCGCCCTGCTGGCCTGCTCCGCCGTGCACCACCACTTGACCCGCAAGGGCTTGCGCACCAGCACCGGCCTGGTGGTGGACAGCGGTTCCGTGCGCGAGACCCACCACTTCGCCCTGCTCGCCGGCTACGGCGCCGAGGCGGTGTGCCCCTGGCTGGCCCTGGTGACCATCCAGGACTTCTCCGGCGAGGACTACAAGGACGCCCAGAAGAAATACGTCAAGGCCGTGGGCAAGGGCCTCAACAAGGTCATGTCGAAGATGGGCATCTCCACCTACCAGTCCTACTGCGGCGCCCAGATCTTCGAGGCGGTGGGCCTCAACAGCGACTTCATCCGCCGCTATTTCACCGGCACCGCCTCGCAGGTGGAGGGCGTGGGCCTGAGGGAAGTGGCCGAGGAGGCCGTGCGCGTCCACGCCGCCGCCTTCTCCGACGATCCGGTGCTCGCCACCATGCTCGACGCCGGCGGCGAATACGCCTTCCGCATCCGCGGCGAGGAGCACATGTGGACGCCGGATGCCATCGCCAAGCTGCAGCACGCGACGCGCGGCAACCAGTATTCCACCTATAAGGAATACGCGAAGATCATCAACGACCAGAGCAAGCGCCACATGACCCTGCGCGGCCTGTTCGAGATCAAGCCGGCGGGCCCGCCCGTGCCGCTGGAGGAAGTCGAGCCGGCCAAGGACATCGTCAAGCGCTTCGCCACCGGCGCCATGTCCCTGGGCTCCATCTCCACCGAGGCCCATTCGACCCTGGCCATCGCCATGAACCGCATCGGCGGCAAGTCCAACACCGGCGAGGGGGGTGAGGATCCCACCCGCTTCAAGCCGGTGCAGGGCGGCACCAGACTGTCCGAACTGATCGGCGCCTCCCGCATCGAGCGCGACTACGAACTGAAGGATGGCGACAGCCTGCGCTCCGCCATCAAGCAGGTGGCCTCGGGCCGCTTCGGTGTCACCACCGAGTACCTGGCCAACGCCGACCAGATCCAGATCAAGATGGCCCAGGGCGCCAAGCCCGGCGAGGGCGGCCAGTTGCCCGGCCACAAGGTGTCGGAATACATCGGCTTCCTGCGCCACTCGGTGCCCGGCGTCGGCCTCATCTCGCCGCCGCCGCACCACGACATCTATTCCATCGAGGACCTGGCCCAGCTCATCCACGACCTGAAGAACGCCAACCCGGCCGCCGACATCTCCGTGAAGCTGGTCTCCGAAGTGGGCGTCGGTACCGTCGCGGCCGGCGTGGCCAAGGCCAAGGCCGACCACATCCTCATCGCCGGCCATGACGGCGGCACCGGCGCCTCGCCCATCTCCTCGGTGAAGCACGCCGGTACCCCCTGGGAACTGGGCCTGGCTGAGACCCAGCAGACCCTGGTGCTGAACCGCCTGCGCGGCCGCGTCCGCGTGCAGACCGACGGCCAGTTGAAGACCGGCCGCGACGTGCTGGTGGGCGCCCTGCTCGGTGCCGACGAGTTCGGCTTCTCCACCGCGCCTTTGGTGGTGGAAGGCTGCATCATGATGCGCAAGTGCCACCTGAACACCTGCCCGGTGGGCGTCGCCACCCAGGATCCGGTACTGCGCCGCAAGTTCACCGGCCAGCCGGAGCACGTGGTCAACTACTTCTTCTTCGTCGCCGAGGAAGTGCGCGAACTCATGGCCGAGATGGGCCTCCGCAGGTTCGACGATCTCATCGGCCGCGCCGACCTGCTGGACATGCGCCAGGGCATCGAGCACTGGAAAGCCAGGGGCCTGGACTTCTCCCGCATCTTCTACATGCCGCCGGTACCCGGCGACGTGGCCTGCTGCCACCGCGAGATCCAGGACCATGGTCTCGAGCACGCCCTCGACCACACGCTCATCGCCCAGGCCCAGGCGGCCCTGGAGCGGGGTGAAAAGGTGGTCATCGACAGCCCCATCCGCAACGTCAACCGCACCGTCGGCACCATGCTTTCCCACCAGGTGGCCAAGCGTTACGGCCACGCCGGCCTGCCCGACGACAGCATCCACGTGAACCTGGCCGGTACCGCCGGCCAGAGCTTCGGCGCCTTCCTGGCCCGGGGCATCACCCTGGAGCTGACCGGCGAGGGCAACGACTACGTCGGCAAGGGCCTCTCCGGCGGCCGCATCATCGTCAAGCCGCCCAAGGCTTTCCGCGGCGTGCCCCAGGACAACATCATCGTCGGCAACACCGTGCTCTACGGCGCCATCGCCGGCGAGGTGTTCTTCCGCGGCGTCGCTGGCGAGCGCTTCTGTGTGCGCAACTCCGGCGCCACGGCGGTGGTGGAGGGCGTCGGCGACCACGGCTGCGAATACATGACCGGGGGCACCGTGGTGGTGCTGGGCCAGACCGGACGCAATTTCGCCGCCGGCATGTCCGGCGGCATCGCTTACGTGCTGGATGCGGACGGCCTGTTTGAGAAGCGCTGCAACCTGTCCATGGTCACCCTGGAGAAGGTACTGCCCGCCGAACAGCAGGCGGACGACGGCACCCGCCACAAGCACACGGCCGACGAGGTCTTGCTCCAGGAGCTGATCCGCAGGCACCTGGACGCCACCGGCAGCCTGGTGGCGAAGGACATCCTGGAGCACTGGGCCGACTACCGGGATCGCTTCGTCAAGGTCTTCCCCAATGAATACCGCCGGGCGCTGAAAGAAATCGCCGCCGGCCAACTGAAAGAGGCCGCCTGATGGGCAAGATGACCGGTTTCCTCGAATTCGAGCGCCAGCCCGAGGTTTACGCCCCCGTGGAGCAGCGGCTCCACAACTACCAGGAGTTCGTCGCCACCCTCACGGATGATGCCGCGAAGACCCAGGGTGCCCGCTGCATGGACTGCGGCATTCCCTTCTGCAACAACGGTTGCCCGGTGAACAACATCATCCCGGACTGGAACGACCTGGTTTATCGGGGCAACTGGAAGCAGGCCCTCGACGTGCTGCATTCGACCAACAACTTCCCCGAGTTCACCGGCCGCATCTGCCCGGCGCCCTGCGAGGCCGCCTGCACCCTGGGCATCAACGCCGAGCCCGTGGGCATCAAGTCGATCGAGCACTTCATCATCGACAAGGGCTGGGAGATGGGCTGGGTGGTGCCACAGCCGCCCAAGGTGAAGACCGGCAAGAAAGTCGCCATCGTCGGTTCCGGCCCCGCGGGCCTGGCCGCCGCCCAGCAACTTGCCCGCGTCGGTCACGACGTCAGCGTGTTCGAGAAATCCAGCCGCGTCGGCGGCCTGCTGCGCTACGGCATCCCCGACTTCAAGATGGACAAGGGCCTCATCGACCGCCGCATGCAGCAGATGGAAGCCGAAGGCGTCAGCTTCCGCACCGGCTGCCTGGTGGGCGCCGAGAAGACCCCCGCTGGCATCGTCAACGACGCCAGGGAAATCATCCCCGCCGCCAAGCTCATGGCCGAGTTCGACGCCGTGGTCCTGGCCGGAGGCTCGGAAGTCCCGCGCGACCTGCCGGTGCCGGGCCGTGAACTGAAGGGCGTGCATTTCGCCCTGGAATTCCTCATTCCCCAGAACAAGGCGGTAGCCGGCGACGGCCCCAACTCCATCGATGCCAAGGGCAAGCACGTTCTGGTCATCGGCGGCGGTGACACCGGCTCCGACTGTGTGGGTACCTCCAACCGCCACGGCGCCGCCGGCATCACTCAGATCGAGCTGATGCCGCGTCCGCCCGAGCAGGAGGACAAGCCTCTGGTCTGGCCCTACTGGCCTCTGAAGATGCGCACCTCCTCCTCCCACGAGGAAGGCTGCGAGCGGGACTGGTCCATCGTCACCAAGGCCTTCGTCGACGACGGCCAGGGCCGGGTCAAGGCGGTCAAGGCCGCGCGCCTGGAATGGAAGGACGGCAAAATGGCCGAGGTGCCCGGCAGCGAATTCGAGATCCGGGCCGACCTGGTCTTCCTCGCCATGGGCTTCACCAACCCGCTGGCCCCCGTCCTCGACGCCTTCGGCGTGGAAAAGGATGCCCGCGGCAATGCCAGGGCCAGCACCGATGGCGCTGGTTGCTACGCCACCAGCGCCGCCAAGGTGTTTGCTGCCGGCGACATGCGCCGGGGCCAGTCCCTGGTGGTCTGGGCTATCCGCGAAGGTCGGCAGTGCGCGCGGGAAGTGGACGCCTTCCTTATGGGAGGCTCCGATTTGCCGCGTTGAACATCACCGCGATCCTGACGAAAAAGCCGGCCACGAGCCGGCTTTTTCATAGCTTTGCCATGCGGGCATGGCTCTCGGCCGCGCGGCTTCTCGGAAAATCTTGATACGCCTCAAAGAGTTTGCCCCATGGGTTTGATACATAGAGTGCCTTAGCCATAAAGCGTGAGGGGACAAGCATGGTAAGACGCGACTTTCTGATCTTTACCGCCGCCGCCCTGTTGGCCGGCTGCGCCAGCCAGGGTGACAAGAGCGCGGGTGGGGCCAGCGATGGCTCGGGCTTGAAGTTCTCAGCCAGCGATCGCGCCGCCGTCGACGCCTACTATGGCAAACCCAGCGGAACCCTGCCGCCGCAAAGCGCGAAAGTCGGTGACGTCCTGCAAGGTGGCCAGAGGCGGGCGAAACTGCCCGGCAACCTGCTGAGCAAGCTGCCCGACCTGCCGGCACCCTATACCCGCTACGTCGTCGGCAATGACATCGTTCTGGTGAATCGCGACACCCACGTCGTGCTCGACGTGATGCCGCAAGTCGTGCGCTGATGGCCTGAGCTTTCCTGTAACCCCGGCGTTGTGGGGCGCCGGGGTTTTTTATTGGCTGCGCCAGGCGGGCGCTCTCAGGCGGCCCGCCGGGCCTTGCGCGCCGCGCCCCAGAGTTCCTCCAGGTTGAAATGCAGGCGTACCGTTGGGTGCATGACATGCACCACCAGGTCCCCCGCATCGACCAGCACCCATTCCCCCACCTGCTCTCCCTCGACGCCGAGAATTTCGGCGCCCGCTTCCTTCAGTTTCTTCTGCACGTTGTCCGCCAGGGCGCGTACCTGGCGGTTGGAGTCGCCGCTGGCGATGATCATGCTCTCGAACAGCGAGGACAGATGCGCCACGTCGATGACCGTGATGTCCTTGCCCTTGATGTCTTCGAGGGCGGCGACGGCGATTTGCGTGAGTTGGTCAGTGCTCGGAGATTCAGACATAGAGTTGCTTCTCGTTGATGTAGTCGATGACGGTGTCGGGCAGCAGGTAGCGCGGGCTGCGGCCGCGCAGGCAGAGGTCGCGGATCTGGCTGGCGGAGATCTCCAGCTGGGTGATGCAGGACAGGTGAATCCGTCCGGCGGGCAGCTCGGCCAGTTCGCCGGGCAGGTCGCAACGCCGCCGCGCCAGTTGCCTGCGCAAGGGGTCGGGCAGGGCGTCCTCCCACAGTGTCGGGGAGAAGCCGGGCCGGTGGGCGACGGCGATATGAGCCAGGTCGAAAAGCTTTTCCCAGGCATGCCAGGTGCTCAGGCCGAGGAAGGCATCGCTGCCCATGAACAGCACCAGGGGTGTGCCAACGGGCAGTTCGGCGCGCAGGTCGTTCAGGGTGTCGACACTGTAGCTGGGTCGATCGCGCAGGATTTCACGGTCGTCGAGCAGGAAGCGGGGATTGCCGGCCACGGCCCGGCGCGCCATTTCCATGCGGTGTGGCGACGCGGCGCGTGGCTGGCCGCGATGTGGCGGACTGCCGGCGGGGATGAGGCGGACCTGGGCGATACCGAGCGCTTCCGCCAGTTCCTCCGCCATGCGCAGGTGGCCATAGTGGATGGGGTCGAAGGTGCCGCCGAGGATGCCGATGGCCCGCGGGTGAGGCGTGAGGCGTGAGGCGTGAGGCGGGGAGGCTTCGCCTTTTCTCCTCACTCTTTGCTCCTTCCGCCGTCAGCCACGGATGTGGCCGTCGCCCAGCACCACCCACTTCTGGCTGGTGAGTCCTTCCAGACCGACCGGGCCGCGCGCGTGGATCTTGTCGGTGGAGATGCCGATCTCAGCGCCCAGGCCGTACTCGAAGCCGTCGGCGAAGCGGGTGGAGGCGTTGATCATCACCGAGCTGGAATCCACCTCGCGGATGAACTGCATGGCGTTGGGGTGGTTCGTGGTCAGGATGGCGTCGGTGTGGTGGGAGCTGTAATGGTTGATGTGGGCGATGGCCTCGTCGACGCTGGCCACCAGCTTCACGCTGATGATGGGGGCCAGGTATTCCGTGTACCAGTCCTCCTCCGTCGCATCCACCAGCAAGGCGTTGGCCACGCCGGCGAGGATGGCCTTGGCGCCGGCGTCGCAGCGCATCTCCACGCCCTTGGCGGCGAAGATGGCACCGATGCGGGGCAGGAAGCTGGCGGCGGCCTTCTCGTGCACCAGCAGGGATTCTGTGGCGTTGCAGGGGCTGTACTTCTGGGTCTTGGCGTTCTCGGTGACGCGCAGGGCCTTGTCCATGTCGAACTCGGCATCGATGTAGGTGTGGCAGTTGCCGTCCAGATGCTTGATCACCGGCACCTTGGCCTCGTTGCTGATGCGCTCGATGAGGCCCTTGCCGCCGCGCGGGATGATGACGTCGACGAAGGCCGGCATCGTAATCAGCTCGCCGACGGCGGCGCGGTCGGTGGTCTCCACCAGTTGCACGGCGGTGGCCGGCAGGCCGGCGGTGGTCAGCGCCTGCTGCACCAGCTTCCACAACGCCACATTGGAATGGATGGCCTCGGAGCCGCCGCGCAGGATGCAGGCGTTGCCGCTCTTGATGGCGAGCGACGCGGCTTCGATGGTGACGTTGGGCCGGCTCTCGTAAATCATGCCGAACACGCCCAGGGGCACGCGCATCTGGCCCACGCTGATGCCGGTGGGCCGGCGCTTGACGCCGGTGATCTCGCCGACCGGGTCGGGCATGGCGGCTAGTTGCTCGCAGCCTTCGGCCATGGTGTCGACGATTTTTTCCGTCAGGCGCAGGCGGTCCACCATGGGCGCGGCCAGGCCGGCCGCCTCGGCCTGGGCGATGTCCCGCGCGTTGGCCTCGGCCAGCGGCGCACCCGCCGCGCGCAGCAGGCGGGCGAGTTCGACGAGGGCGTCGTTCTTGGCGCGGGTCGAGGCGCGCGCCATCTCGGCGGCGGCCGCGCGGGCCTGCCGGCCCAGGTCCTGCATGTAGTGCTTGATGTCCATCATCGGCTCCGTATGGCGGGAAAAAGGAAGGCCGCCGGCATGGCGCGCAATCCTTGGCTCGTGGTTATTTATACTCTTCCGAACAGGATTCCATGAAGGCCGGTGCGCGCCCGCGCTGCATGAGAGCCAGGCCGAGTTGCTTCAATTCATCCCAGGCGTCCTCGCGCAGCAATCCCTTGGCCGCCCGGTCCAGGCGGGCCAGGGCGCGCATGGCCCAGGCCAGGCGTTGCGCTCCGGCCCGCTTCAGGGCTCGCTCCACCAGGCCCTGGCGGCTTTCCCAGACGCGTGCTTCCTGCATCAGGCTGGCGAGGCGGCGGCCGTGCTCGACGCCGGCGGCGAGGCGGTGCAGGGTGCGGATCTCGTTACCCACCACCGCCAGCACCAGGGGCAGACCTTCGCCTTCCGCGCGCAGCGCATCGAGAATGCGGCAGAAGCGCACGGCGTCGGCCTTGAGGAAGGACTCGGAGAGGTCGCCCACGTCGAAGCGCGCCACGTCCGCCACGGCGGCACGCGCGGCGGCCAGGTCCACCTGGCCGGCAGGCAGCAGCAGGGCCAGCTTTTCGATTTCCTGGTGTGCCGCCAGCAGGTTGCCTTCCACCCGCGTCGCCAGCCATGCGAGCGTGTCGCGGTCCGCCCGCAACCCATGCGCGGCCATGCGCGCGCCGATCCATTCCGGCAGGCGTTCGGCGCTAGGCGGCGCGGTTTGCAGGAGGATTCCGGCTCGTTCCAGGGAGCTGGCCCACTTGCTGGCCAGGCTGGCCTTGTCCAGGCGGGGGGTGATCACCAGCAGCAGGGTGTCGGCGGGGGGCTGGGCGGCCCAGGCTTCCAGGGTCTTGCCACCCTCCACCCCGGGTTTTCCGGTGGGCAGGCGCAGTTCCACCAGCCGGCGGCTGGAGAACAGGGACAGGGAGTCGAAACCCGCCAGCCAGGCGCGCCAGTCGAAGCCGGTCTCCGCCTGATGCGACTGGCGCTCGTCGTATCCGCGCGCGCGCGCGGCCGCCCGGATGCGGACCAATGCCTCGTCCACCAGCAGGGGCGCGTCACCGCTGATCAGCCAGACATCGGCCAGGTTTTTCCTCAGCGCGTCGTCGAGTTGCTCACCGCGCAGCTTCATCGCGGGATGAAGGACAGGCGGCGCAGCACCTGTTGCAGGGCGTTCTGTTCCATGGACCGGTACAGCGTGGTTTCCTCCACCGTCTTCGCCAGGAGTTCGGAGTCGTTGTAGGAATAGTCGCGCACCTGCACCATTTCAGAGGGGGCGACGAGCTCGCGGCCCTTGGCGTCGTATACGGCGAACAGGAAGCGCAGGGTCAGCCGGTATTCCCGCACCTTGCCCCCGCCGGACAGGGCAAGAATGCTCTTGGCGCGGGATTCCTCGGCCAGCAGGACGCGGATGGTCGCGTTCTCGGCCTTGTCGGCCAGCTTGTTCTCCAGGGCGAGGGACTCGCGCAGCGCCTTGGCCAGGCCGGAATTCGCGTTCGCCTCGACGAAGGCGGAGTCGAACGGTAGCTGGGAGTGGCCGCGCAACTGGAAACCACAGCCGGCGAGGCCTACCAGCAACAACACCCCGGCCAGCAGGGTCCAGGTCCATCGCTTCACCATGCGCTCCTCGTCAGACCACCACGTTGACCAGGCGGCCGGGCACCACCACCACCTTCTTCGCCGGCTTGCCTTCCATGAACTTTTGCAGCTCCGGGCTGGCCAGCGCGGCGGCCTCGATGGCGTCTTTCGCCGCGTCCGCCGCGACGCGGAGCTTGCCACGCAGCTTGCCGTTGACCTGCAGCATGAGCTCGATCTCGTCCCGCTCCAGGGCGCTCTCGTCGGCTGCCGGCCAGGGCGAGCCCACCATGCAGGTGCCCGGCTTCAGGGCCTTGATGAGGGTGCGGCAGATGTGAGGCACGATGGGCGAGAGCATGAGTACCACGGCTTCCAGGGCCTCCTGCTTGACCGCACGAGTGGCCGGATCGGCGCCTTCCAGTTTCGCCAGGGCGTTCATCAGTTCCATGATGGCGGCGATGGCGGTGTTGAACTGCTTGCGTCGCTCGATGTCGTCGGTGACCTTGGCGATGGTCTGGTGCAACTGGCGGCGGAAATCCTTCGCGGCCGCGGGCAGTTCGCCGCCGGAATAGGCTTCCGTGATGCCCGCTTCCACATGTTCGTGGACGGCCTTCCAGAGGCGGCGCAGGAAGCGGTTCGCTCCCTCGACGCCCGCGTCGCTCCACTCCAGGGACTGTTCCGGCGGTGCCGCGAACATCATGAACAGGCGGGCGGTGTCGGCGCCGTACTGGTCGATGAGGGCCTGGGGGTCGACGCCGTTATTCTTGGACTTGGACATTTTCTCGGTGCCGCCCACCCGCACCGGCTGGCCGTCGGCCTTGAGCACCGCCACCCCGTCCCGGATTTCCACGTCGGCCGGGTTGATCCACTGCTTCTTGCCGTCGCCGGCCTCGCGGAAATAGGTGTCGGCGATGACCATGCCCTGGGTCAGCAGGTTGGCGAAGGGTTCATTCGAAGTGACCAAACCCACGTCGCGCATCAGCTTGTGGAAGAAACGGGCGTAGAGCAGGTGCAGGATGGCGTGTTCGATGCCGCCGATGTACTGGTCCACCGGCAGCCAGTAGTTGGCGCGCTCGTCGACCATGGCGGTGGTGTTGTTCGGGCAGGCGTAGCGGGCGTAGTACCAGGAGGACTCCACGAAGGTGTCCATGGTGTCGGTCTCCCGCTCGGCCGGGCCGCCGCACTTGGGACAGGCGCACTGGTAGAACGACGGCATCTTCTTGATCGGCGAGCCGACGTCGATCTTTACGTCCTCGGGAAGTACCACGGGAAGCTGCTCGTCCGGCACCGGCACGTCGCCGCAGGTCGGACAATGGATGATGGGGATGGGGCAACCCCAATAGCGTTGCCGGGAAATGCCCCAGTCGCGCAGGCGGAAAGTGGTGCGCTTCTCGCCCAGCTTCAGGTTCTTCAGCACCAGGGCCATGGCGTCGATGGCCTCGGCGGAGGTGCGGCCGGAGAAGTCGCCGGAGTCGAACAGGGTGCCGTACTCGACGTACGGAAGGGGAAACGGGAAATGGGAAATGGGAAACGTGTCAGGCTGCGAGCGATTTTCCGTTTCTCCTTTCCCGTTTCTCGTATCCCCCTCCGGCGGCCGAATCACCGCCTTGATCGGCAGGCCATACTTCTTCGCGAAGGCGAAATCCCGCTCGTCATGGGCCGGCACGGCCATCACCGCGCCCTCGCCGTAGCCCATGAGCACGTAGTTGGCGACGAACACCGGCACGGCTTCGTTGGTGAAAGGGTGGTAGACCTTCAGGCCGGTGTCCATGCCCTTCTTCTCCATCGTCGCCAGGTCGGCTTCGGCTACGCTGCCCTGCTTGCATTCGTTGATGAAGGCGGCCAGGGCCGGATTGCCGGCGGCGGCCTGCTGGGCCAGGGGATGTTCGGCCGCCACCGCCACGTAGGTGACGCCGAACAGGGTGTCGGCCCGGGTGGTGAAGACCTTGAGGACGGAAGAATCCTGCGAACTCGGCTCGCCTTGGATGCGCCCCTCACCCCCAGCCCCCGCTTCGCGCCCCACGGCTGGCGATGCATCGCCAGCTGGCTGCGAGGGCGGAATGCCATGCATTCCGAATTCCCCTCTCGCCCCGCTTGCGGGCGAGGGGAGCGTTGTGCTCCCCTGCGGGGAGTTTGGTGACAAGGGGAAATGGATCTCGACGCCGAAGCTCTTGCCGATCCAGTTGCGCTGCATGGTTTTCACCCGCTCGGGCCAGCCTGGCAGGTGGTCGAGTTCGGACAGGAGTTCTTCCGCGTAGGAGGTGATGCGGAAGAAGTACATGGGGATGTCGCGCTTCTCCACCAGGGCGCCGGAACGCCAGCCGCGACCGTCGATGACCTGCTCGTTGGCGAGTACGGTGCAGTCCACCGGGTCCCAGTTCACCGTCGCCATCTTCTTGTAGATCAGGCCCTTCTCGAACAGGCGGGTGAACAGCCATTGTTCCCACCGGTAGTAGTCGGGCTTGCAGGTGGCCAGTTCCCGCGACCAGTCGATGGCCAGGCCCAGGCGCTTCAACTGGCCGCGCATGTAGTCGATGTTGGCGTAGGTCCAGCCGGCCGGGGCGACATCGTTGGCGATGGCGGCGTTCTCCGCCGGCAGGCCGAAGGCATCCCAGCCCATGGGCTGCAGCACGTTGAAGCCCTTCATGCGGTGGTAGCGGGCCAGTACGTCGCCGATGGTGTAGTTGCGCACGTGGCCCATGTGCAGCTTGCCCGAGGGGTAGGGAAACATCGACAGGCAGTAGTACTTGGGCCTGGCCGGGTCTTCCACGGCCCGGAATATCTGTTTTTCTTCCCAGTGCTGTTGTGCTTCCGGCTCGATGATCTCCGGATGGTAATGGGCGTCCATGCGGTGCTCTGACTTCTGGGATGTGCTTGATAGAAGGGCGGATTATACCCGCCGCTCGGGTGACAGGCCGGGTGGGCGGCGTTTATACTCAAAGGCCGTTTCGCCGAAGTGAAACGTGAACTGGAAGGCGTGCCCCGCTTTGCTGCGACCGCACATTTCACGTTTCGCTTTGCTTTTCTTTACAGGTCTTTTTAGGGGGAATTTCCATGTCCAAGAAGCATCCAGTCGTGGTCGTCACCGGTTCGTCCGGCGCCGGCACCACTACCGTCAAGCGCGCCTTCGAGCATATCTTCACCCGCGAGAAGCTGTCCGCCGCCGTCGTCGAGGGCGACAGCATGCACAGCCTGGGCCGGGTGGAATTCAAGGAGGCCATGAAGAAGGCCGAGGCCGCCGGCAACCACCACTTCAGCCATTTCGGCCCCGAAGCCAATGACTTCGCAGGCCTGGCCAACATCTTCAAGACCTACGGCGAGACCGGCACGGGCAAGAAGCGCTACTACATCCACAGTGACGAGGAAGCCGCCGCCCTCAACGCCCGCCTCGGCACCAACCTGAAGCCCGGTGAGTTCACCCCTTGGGAGGACATGCCCGCCAAGACCGACATCCTCTTCTACGAGGGCCTGCATGGCCTGGTGGTGACCGACCAGGTGGACATGGCCAAGTACGTGGACCTGGCGGTGGGTGTGGTGCCCGTGGTCAACCTGGAGTGGATCCAGAAGATCCACCGCGACGCCGCCGAGCGGGGGTATTCCGCCGAGGCCATCGTCGACACCATCCTGCGCCGCATGCCGGATTACGTGAACTACGTGACGCCCCAGTTCTCGCGCACCGACATCAACTTCCAGCGCGTGCCCCTGGTGGATACCTCCAACCCCTTCATCGCCCGCGACATCCCGACTCCGGACGAGTCCCTGGTGGTGGTGCGCTTCCGCAATCCCAAGGGCGTGGATTTCCCCTACTTCCTGTCCATGATTCCCGGCTCCTTCATGTCGCGGCCCAACAACCTGGTGGTGCCCGGTGGCAAGATGGGCTTCGCCATGGAAGTCATTCTCGGCCCCATCATCGAGCGTATGGTGGAAGCAAGCCGCAAGGCCTGAGGAGCTTCGCCTCGCAAAAAGCCGGGTGCGCAGCGCCCGGCTTTTTTTACGACCGCCGCCAGGCCGACCGCGTCTCGCAGACAATATCGTTTTTATCCCCCCGCCTCAGCCATGGAAATCTTCAGCCGTTTTTCCCTGGAAGCCGCGCGCCGGCTGCCCAAGCTGCCCCCCGAGCATCCCTGTGCGCGCCTGCACGGCCACTCGTTCCAGGTCGAGGTCCACGTCCGCGGACCGCTGCATGCGGAGCTTGGCTGGGTAATCGACTTCGCCGAACTCCAGCGGGCCTGGGCGCCGATCCATGCCGCCCTCGATCATCGTTGCCTGAACGATGTGCCGGGCCTGGAGAATCCCACCAGCGAGCATCTGGCGCGCTGGATCTGGGAGCGGCTGGCGCCGGCGCTGCCCGGCCTGAGCCGGGTGGCGGTGATGGAAACCGCCGCCTCGGGCTGTATCTATCGCGGCGAAGGTGCGGCGGGGTAGGGCGAGACCCCCGGCGCAAGGTGCTCTTTGACCTGGATTAAACAATTAAATAAATCAATCATTCCCATAAAAACTCGTGCACAATCGCGCCCCTCGGCGTGCTGGTCCATAACTACCAGGCTTGTAACAAGACGGTCACGCTACGCCGATATAGTGGCCCCCCGGCAGTGGCCGGAAAGACCAGATAAATGGTGGATGGAGACGACATGGAAACTCACGGCAGCACACGCGAACGCGTGCCCGAGAAACGCATGGAACGCCGGCGCAACCTGCTCCTTAGGGAGCGCTTCGATGCCGCGGAAACCCTGCTCAGACCTTTGTTGGGAAAGCCGGAATCGCAGAACGGGGCCGCCTTTTTCAAGGCGATGAACCGGCTGCATACCGCCTATCCCGATCTCACGCCCAGCGACATCGAAGCCCTGGTGGCGGCGGTGGTGCGCAGTTTCCAGACCCGTCCGGGCGGCTGATCCTGCCTCCCCGTCCGGCAGCGACGATGCCGGACACGCGTCAGAGGTCCAGGCCCTCCTGCCAGATGAGGGCGTCGATGTGGGCCATGTTCACCGTTTGCGCATCCAGATCCAGTTGCCCGGCCATGCGTCCCAGGCTGGCCTGGTCGCCGCGCTCGCAGGCCCTGGCCATTTCCAGATAGGGGCCGTAGGGTCCCTCCCCGCGCAGCAGGACATCGACGATCGCCGGCGCCAGTCGCAGTCCATCGATGGCCCGTGCCATGGGCAGATCCAGCAAGGCGTCCAGCAGTGAAAGGATGCCGGTGATGAACAGTCCGCCACGTAGTTCCGCCGCCAGTAGCCGCTCACCGAGGTTTTCCGCGAAGCGGGCGCGCAGCAGCGCCTGGCGCAGCAGGGCGCCGCCGCGCGGGTCGCCCTGGCCATGACTGAACAGCAGCAGCGTCAGCCAGCGATACAACTGGTCATGGCCCAGCATGAGCAGGACATGGTCGATCGAACGGATCGGGTGGCGCAGCCCCACGGCCGGCGAATTGATGTAGCGCAGCAGCTTGTAGCTGAGGCCGGCGTCCAGCTTGAATGCCGCCGCCAGCGCGGCGTATTCGGCGTGCTGCGTCAGCAGATTGAGCAGCCGCATGATGAGCAGGCGGCTGCTGTCGATGGATTTCGCGGCGACTGCCCTGGGCAGGGTGAGGAAGCCGCCCTGGAACAGCCGGAAGGATAGCTTGCGACAGGCGGCGAAGGCCTCGTGCGAATCGACGTTGGCCGCGATCAGGCGGGGGCCCCGCAGATCGCGCAGGCGCACCAACCGGTCGCACAGCCCCATGAGGTCGTTGTCACCCACGTCCAGACGCAGGTAAGCGCACTGCCGCGCGAGCGGGGCCATGCCCGGGACGCAGCCGGATTCATCGAGGGCCAGGCTGAAGCCGCTGCGCACCAGCGACTGGCAACGCGCCAGCAGCTCCGGGGTGGCCGGCTGTGCTGGCACGCGCAGGATGGTGTTTTCCCGCGGCAGATGTTCCACCAGGGCATTGTCCAGGCTGTGCAATTCCAGCAGGCACAGCTTGCGCCCCATGGCGTCCCGGTAGCGCTCGTCGATGACGCTCGCCAGCAGGTGCTCGTCCCGGTTCTGACCCGCGGAAGTGGCGCCGGGCAGCACGGGAATCGGTACCCGCGGGTTGATGCCGAGTTCGTGGCCCACCACCCGGTACTCCGCATCCAGCAGCATGCGGCGGGTCAGGAAACGCGGCTGAGCCGCAAGGGCTTCGGCGCCCGGCGCCGCACGCGCGCCCGATGCGGGGATCTGCGAGGGAATGGGCATGATGCTGAACCCTCAGGCGGTTTTCTTGTCGCGGATGCGCGCGTCGCGGGAGTTATCCTCCGCGCGCGCGCTGGGCAGCACCCGCGCCGTGCCATCTCGCAACCGCTCGCTCAACTCGCCGACGTTGAGCGACAGGGCGCGTTGTCCGTGTGGGTTGGTGAGCAGGTAGAGATGGCTGCCGGCGCTGACCCAGGCCAGTTTCAGCTCGACCTGGCTGCCATCCGCCTCGGTGAATGCGATGCAGGTGCCGATCTCCAGGCGTTCCGGGCCCGCCTCCACCACATCCGGCGCGGGAGGCGCGGCGTCAGCAGCGCCGTCAGCAGCGCGCGTGGCCTCCATGCTGGCGATGATTCCGGAGAGATTGACCAGCTTGAGGTGATACTTGGCCAGGCTGGCGAAGAAGGGGGCGCGCTGCTCCGCCGGCGTGCCCAGGCGCTCCAGGCCATCTTCCAGCCTGCGCACCAGGGCGGGCAGGGCGGTCATCAGGCGCTCGCGCTCCTCCCGCGCGGTGCGCAGGGACAGGCTCCAGACCAGTTCCCGCATGGTTTGCAGTGCTTCCCGCCAGTCCTCGCCCTGCTCGCCCGAGGCCACGTGGATGCGGGCCAGCAGGAGTTGCCACGGCCCTTCCAGGAAAGCCAGGATGACACGCGGCAGGCGGCCGCCGGCGGTGGCGTGGGCGACCGCGTCGCAGGCGGCGGCCATGGCGCGCGCATCGTCCAGGGCCACCCCCTCGTCGGCCAGGGGCCGCGCGATGCGGGGTGATGACGCCCGGCCAGCGGGCGGCGTGCCCGTTGACGCGTCGGCCTCCGCATCCGCCGCGCCGGCCTCTGGCTCGGCGAGGTGAGCCAGCAAGTCGCGCAAGATTGGCTCGATGCCTTCCGGCCAATGCCGGCACAGGGCGCGCACCACGCGTTGTTTGGTCTCGATGCGGGAGAACTGGAGGTTGAGCGCGTCGGCCAGCGCCTGGGCGATGGTTTTCGGCCCCATGGGCAGATCGGCCGGCTGCAGGCCGCTGTCCTCCAGCAGGGCGCGGCAGGGTTCCGCCAGGCCGTGCAGGGCGCTGGCGCAGCGGCTGCGGATGGCCTCCAGCAGAATGGTGGTGTCGAGGATCTCTTCCAGCTGCTCGTTGGCCACCACGCGCAGCTGCCCGATGTCCACGTCCAGAGCGTAGCCGGTCAGCAGCGAGGATTTCGGCCGGCAGGCGCGTGCATGGCGTTGCTCGAAAAACCTGCGGAAGTCGTCTGCCAGGTCGCGTTTGCGGGAACGTGCGAACTGGGCGGCATCCAGCAGCGCCGCCTGCTCCAGGGAGGCCGCCGCCTGTTCGCCCTGGGTCTGCAATTGTTCGGCGACGCGCATCAACGCCACGCCCAGGGCGAGGCCCAGGCGCATGCCGGCGATCTCGCCGAGTTCCCGCAGGACCGCGGGCGGATCGGCGGGCTCCCGCGCGGCAGCGTGCCAAGCCGGAGTGCCGAAAGGTGTAGCCGATACAGCCATCATTGTCCTTGCCATGCGTGCGACGGCAGGGCCCGACGGTCGTGCGACCGCGGGCGGTACCGCCGCGGACCCTGGGGGGCAAGGCATCGGGAGAGGACGCTGGGGAAGCGCGGCCGCAATGCGGCCGCCTGCCTGGCAATCCCGCTGTCATGGGGCCGGAGCCCGTTAGACCGGTGATTTTGCGTCCCCACCTTTCGATGGGTTTGCCCTTTTCAGGTCACGTTACGAATAAACCCTCGTCGTCTTTATCGGCCGCGCCGGAGAAAACTTTAGGACAATCCACGGCCATGCTTCCCGGTCTTCACCGCGTGGTCGACCTTGGCGGCCACGCTGGCCGGGGGGATGCGCGTACCGCCGATTACGTGCCGCAGAAGGTACGGAACTCCGCCATGAACTCGCCCGGCGCCGGCTCGGCGAAGCGGGCCAGGGCCGGGTCCTCGTCGAAGGGGTGCCGCAGGGCGTTGAGCAGTTGCTCGAAGGGCGCCAGGTCGCCTGTGTCGGAGGCGGCGGCCAGGGCCTCCTCGACGCGGTGGTTGCGGGGGATCAGCCAGGGGTTGACGCGGCGCATGGCGTCGGCGCGGGCCTTGGCGGCATCCGCACCGGCATCCTCGGTGGCGCAGCGCTCGCGCCAGCGTTGCAGCCAGCGCTCCAGCCCCGGCTGGCCAGGAAACAGCGCGCGCAGCGGGGCTTCATTGCCTTCCGCCGCGTCCGCCAGGCGGCGCCAGGCCAGGGTGTAGTCCACCTGCTGGGCATGCAGCAGGTCCAGCCAGCTTTCGCCCAGGGCGGTATCGGCGGCATCGCCATCGGGTACGTGGCCGGCCAGCCCCAGCTTGGCGCGCAGGCCGGCCAGCCAGTTACGCCGATGAAGCTCGGGGAAGGCATCGATGACCTCCGTGGCCAGTTCGATGGCCCGGCCCTCGTCGTCGGCGATCAGGGGCAGCAGGGTCTCCGCCAGGCGGGCCAGGTTCCAGCGGGCGATGTGCGGCTGTGCCGCGTAGGCGTAGCGTCCGCCTTCGTCGATGGAACTGAACACCGCGCGCGGGTCGTAGGCCTCCATGAAGGCGCAAGGCCCGAAGTCGATGGTCTCGCCGGGAATGCCCATGTTGTCCGTGTTCATCACGCCGTGGATGAAGCCGACGTGCAGCCATTGGGCGATCAGCGCCGCCTGGTGCTCGGCCACGACCCTCAGGAAGTCGAGGTAGCGGTTGCCCGCCTCCCGCACTTCCGGGTAGTGGCGGGCGATGGTGTAGTCGGCCAGTTGCCGCACCATCTCGGGCGAGCCGTGGACCATGCAGAACTGGAAGGTGCCCACACGCAAATGGCTGGCAGCGACGCGGGTGAGCACGGCGCCGGGCAGGGCGCGTTCCCGGTATACCGGCTCGCCGGTGGCCACCACCGCCAGAGCCCGGGTGGTGGGTATGCCGAGCGCGTGCATGGCCTCGCCGATCAGCACCTCGCGCAGCATCGGTCCCACCGCCGCCTTGCCGTCGCCCCGGCGGGAGAAGGGCGTGCGCCCCGAGCCCTTGAAGGCGATGTCCCGGCGCCGGCCGTCACGGTCGATGACCTCCCCGATCAGCAATGCCCGACCGTCGCCCAGTTGGGGGTTGAACTGGCCGAACTGATGCCCGGCATAGGCCTGGGCGATGGGTTGCGACCCTTCGGGCAGCCTATTGCCGGAGAAGAAGTTGGCCAGCGCCGTGTCATCCTCGCCGTGCAGACCCAGCCGCAGTTCCTCCGCCAGGCCCCGGTTGAAGAACAGCAGCACCGGAGCCGGCACGGCCGCAGGCTGGCAAGGCTCGTAAAAGCCGGGCAGGTCGCGGGCGTAGCTGTTGTCGAAGGGGATGGCGGGGAGTGGCATAGGGGTGACGTCCACGTGATGGTGCTGATGGAAGGCAACTTAGGGACGACAGGGCGGAAATTCCACCCCACCGCGAACAGGGGTGGCCCTTTCCAAGAAAAAACAGGCTGCATAAGCAGCCTGCTTCCATTTTCTCAGCCAGGTAGGGGCTCAGACTTTCCGATACACCTCCGCCCCCTGCTTGACGAATTCCACCGACTTTACCTCCATCCCTTTCTCCAGGGCCTCGCTTTCGCTGATGCCCTGTTTCGCGGCAAAGTCGCGCACGTCCTGGGTGATCTTCATCGAGCAGAAGTGCGGGCCGCACATGGAGCAGAAGTGGGCCACCTTGGCGCTCTCCTTGGGCAGCGTCTCGTCGTGGAATTCACGCGCCTTGTCGGGGTCGAGACCGAGGTTGAACTGATCTTCCCAGCGGAATTCGAAGCGGGCTTTCGATAGCGCGTTGTCGCGGATCTGCGCACCGGGGTGGCCCTTGGCCAGGTCCGCCGCGTGCGCCGCCAGCTTGTAGGTGATGATGCCTTCCTTGACGTCGTCCTTGTCGGGCAGGCCCAGATGTTCCTTCGGCGTCACGTAGCAGAGCATCGCGGTGCCGTACCAGCCGATCATGGCGGCGCCGATGCCGCTGGTGATGTGGTCGTAGCCTGGGGCGATGTCCGTGGTCAGCGGGCCGAGGGTGTAGAACGGCGCCTCGTCGCACCACGCCAGTTCCTTCTCCATGTTCTCCTTGATGAGTTGCATGGGCACGTGGCCGGGGCCTTCGATCATGACCTGCACGTCGTGCTTCCAGGCGATCTGCGTCAGTTCGCCCAGGGTCTTGAGTTCGCCCAGTTGCGCCTCGTCGTTGGCATCGTAGATGCTGCCGGGGCGCAGGCCGTCGCCCAGGCTGAAGGCGACGTCGTAGGCCTTCATGATTTCGCAGATGTCCTCGAAATGGGTGTAGAGGAAGCTTTCCTTGTGATGCGCCAGGCACCACTTGGCCATGATCGAGCCGCCCCGGCTGACGATGCCGGTCATGCGCTCGGCGGTCATCGGGATGTAGCGCAGCAGCACGCCGGCGTGGATGGTGAAGTAGTCGACGCCCTGCTCGGCCTGCTCGATCAGCGTGTCGCGGAACATCTCCCAGGTCAGTTCCTCGGCGCGACCGTCGACCTTTTCCAGCGCTTGGTAGATGGGCACCGTCCCAATTGGAACCGGCGAATTGCGGATAATCCACTCGCGCGTCTCGTGGATGTTCTTGCCGGTGGACAGGTCCATGACCGTGTCGCCGCCCCAGCGGATGGCCCAGGTCATCTTGTCGACTTCCTCGTTGATCGAGGAACCCAGGGCGGAATTGCCGATGTTGGCGTTGATCTTCACCAGGAAGTTGCGGCCGATGATCATCGGCTCGGTTTCCGGGTGGTTCACGTTGCAGGGGATGATGGCGCGGCCGCGCGCCACTTCGGCGCGCACGAATTCGGGGGTGATCTCCTCGGGCAGCGCCGCGCCGAAGCTCTGGCCCCGGTGCTGACGGCCCAGCAGTTTGGCCAGGCGCTCGCCCTGGGGACCGGACTGGCGCAGGGCGTCCAGGTATTCGCGGCGGCGCAGGTTCTCGCGGATGGCGATGTATTCCATCTCCGGGGTGATGATGCCCTGGCGGGCGTAGTGCATCTGGCTGACGTTCATGCCCGCCTTGGCGCGGCGCGGCTGGCGGTGCAGGCCGGGGAAGCGCAGCTTGGCGAGCTCGGCGATGTTGGCGCGGCTGCGGCCGTAATCGGAAGACAGGCCCGCCAGCACCTCGGTGTCATTCCGCTCCTCGATCCAGTGCTGGCGCAGGGCGGGCAGACCGTTGCGGATGTCGATCTTCGCCGCCGGGTCGGTGTAGGGGCCGGAACAGTCGTAGACGAAGATGGGAGGATTTCTTTCCCCTCCCATGCCGGTCGGGGTGTCGGACTGGCTGATCTCCCGCATGGGCACGCGGATGTCCGTCCGGCTACCTTCCACGTACACCTTGTGCGAATTGGGCAAGGGCTGGATGGCGGCCTCGTCGACGTGGGCGGTGGCGGCGAGGAATTGCGGGTTGGCGTTCATGATGCGCTCCAGGTGTGCAATACATAGGGAGCGCTGGGTGGGGGCCGCTTCCCTACGCCGGAATGATCCGGATCAGGTTCCAAGGGTGTGATCTCAGCCGCCTGAAAGGTTGTGACGGCACCCCTAACGTGGTCGGGAAACTAGCCCAAACAAGGGCTTATTACAAGCTTGCGTGGAGTGGGGGATTGTCTCGTGGAGATCCGGGACGCCTTGCCTGCCAACGATTTGGTGCCCCGAGCCAGACTCGAACTGGCACGCCTTGCGGCGCGGGATTTTGAGTCCCGTGCGTCTACCGATTCCGCCATCGGGGCCGTGTGAGGATGGCATGACTCCGCGCGATGGCGGAGGCCGCGGATTATCGCCGAAGGGCCATGGCAGCGGCAACGTATAATGCGCCGCTGCCATGAAGACCAGTGATTTCGACTACCATCTGCCGGACCAACTCATCGCCCGCCACCCGCTGCCGGAGCGGGGAGGCAGCCGCCTGTTGCACGTCGACGGCGCGGCGGGATGCCTCGCCGATCGCCGCTTCGCGCAGATGCCGGAACTGTTCCGGGCCGGCGACCTGCTGGTGTTCAACGACACCCGCGTCATCAAGGCGCGGCTGCACGGTGTCAAGGCGACGGGCGGGAAAATCGAGGCCCTGGTGGAGCGGGTGCTGTCCGAGCACGAGGCCCTGGTCTTCATCCGCGCCAGCAAGCCGCCCCGGCCCGGCATGGTGCTGCGTTTCGCCGACGCGGTGCAGGCCCTGGTCCTCGACCGGGTGGACGACATGGTGCGCCTGGCCTTCGATCCCGCGCGTAGCGTGCTGGAGTGGCTCGATGCGTACGGCGAGGTGCCCCTGCCGCCCTACCTGGAGCGCCCGCCGGAAGCCGGCGACGACGCCCGTTACCAGACCGTGTATGCCCGCGAGCCGGGCGCGGTGGCAGCGCCCACCGCCGGCCTGCATTTCGACGAGGCCATGCTCGCCGCGCTGAAGACGCGGGGCGTGGATACCGCCTTCGTCACCCTGCACGTGGGCGCGGGCACCTTCCAGCCGGTGCGGGTGGAGGACCTGCTGGAACACAGGATGCATACCGAGCGCTACGCCATTCCCCAGGCCACGGTGGACGCCATCGCCCGGGCAAGGCAAGCGGGTGGCCGGGTCTGCGCCGTCGGCACCACCAGCCTGCGCGCCCTCGAGGCCGCCGCCCGCCGCGGCGCGCTGTCGGCGGGAGAAGGCGAGACCGACCTGTTCATCACGCCGGGTTACCGCTTCCGGGTGGTGGAACGCCTGCTGACCAACTTCCACCTGCCGCGCTCCACCCTGCTCATGCTGGTTTCCGCCTTCGGCGGCGCCGAGCTGATGCGGCGCGCCTACGCCCACGCAGTGGCCTCCGCCTACCGTTTTTTCAGCTACGGCGATGCGATGCTCATCGAGCCGGCCGACGGCGTGCTCGATAGCACAAAATAATCAAAGACTTATCAAGCGGCCTCGGGTATAGTGCGGGCCAGTTGTGCAACGCAGTAGTCGGCTCTTCGGTCTCCTGACCGATTTCCATAGCCCACGGGACTGTTTTCACAGCCCCATCGTCCCCGACCTCACCTGATTCCCTCACGGAACCCGTTTCCGTCGATTCGGCATCCCGGCACACGGTTGGCGCCGGTGTTTCGCGAGAATCGACGCGGCCGCAAAGGTTCGCCGCGGGCGTTTCTTATTTTGCGTCCGTCGAGCGGACGCGGTGGCCTTTTGCCCGGCGTTTCCACGCTTGCATGCGCGCCGGGACGGGCAGGTTTTGATAAAGGATTTGCATGAGCTTCGCCGAACTGGGTCTGAACCCCATCGTCTTGAAATGTCTGGAAACCACCGGCTATACCGAGCCGACCGGGGTACAGAGCCAGGCCGTCCCGGCCGCCCTGGAGGGCAAGGATCTCTTGGTCTCCAGCCACACCGGCAGCGGCAAGACCGCCGCCTTCCTGCTGCCCAGCCTGCACAAGCTGGCCGAGCCTTCGCAACTGCCGGGCAACGGCCCACGCCTGCTGGTGCTGTGCCCCACCCGGGAACTGGCCCTGCAAGTGCAGAAGCAGGCCATGATCTACGGCGCCGGCATGCGCAAGCTGCGCACCGTCTGCCTGGTCGGCGGCGCCCCCTTCGGGCCGCAGTTCCAGGCCCTGAAGGTGCACCCGGAAGTCATGATCGCCACCCCGGGTCGCCTCATCGATCACCTGGAACGCGGCCGCATCGACTTCTCCCGCCTGGAAGTGCTGGTGCTGGACGAGGCCGACCGCATGCTGGACATGGGCTTCATCGAGGACATCGAGCACATCGTCGCGCGCACCCCGGAAAGCCGCCAGACCCTGCTGTTCTCCGCCACCCTGGATGGCATGGTGGGCAAGATCGCCGCGCAGATGACCAAGTCGCCGCTGCGCATCGAGGTGGCCACCAAGGAAGAGCACAAGGCCAACATCGACCAGCGCCTGCTGTTCACCGACGACATCGGCCACAAGCACCGCCTGCTGGATTTCCTGCTGCGCGACGCGGGCGTCAACCAGGCGGTGGTGTTCACCGCCACCAAGGCCAGCGCCGAGGAACTCTGCGAGACCCTGCTGGAGCAGGGCTTCACCGCCGCCGCCCTGCACGGCGACATGCCCCAGCACAAGCGCAATCGCACCCTGCAACGCTTGCGCGACGGCCATACCCGCATCCTGGTGGCCACCGACGTGGCCGCCCGCGGCATCGACGTGGCCGGCATCAGCCACGTCATCAACTTCGACGCGCCGCGCCAGGCCGAGGACTACGTGCACCGCATCGGTCGCACCGGCCGCGCCGGCCGCCTCGGCATCGCCATCACCCTGGTGCATGGCAAGGAACGCCACCTGGTGCGCGAGATCGAGCGCTACATCGGCAAGCCGGTGCGCGTGGAAGTGGTGCCTGGCATGGAACCCAAGCTGCGCCACGACAAGGATTTCGGCAAGGCCGCTGGCCGCAAGTTCGAGCGCAAGCCCGGCGCCAAGGTGTGGGCGGACAAGAAGCCCTGGGGCGAGAAGAAACCCTGGGGCGAGCGGAAGTGGGAAGACCGGCCCCGCGCCGAGCACCCGGCCCAGGCCGGCGAGCGTCCGCGCGCCGATGACCGTCCCGCGAGCACCTGGGGCAAGCCCCACGGCCAGGCCGCCTGGAAAGGGGCCAAGCCGGAAGCCCGGCCGGCCCGGCCCGGCCACGCCTGGGAGCGTCCGGAGAAGAACGGCAACACCTGGGGCAAACCCGAAACCCGCCGTGCCGACGTCAACGGCAACCGCGCCGACTACAAGCCGGAAGCCCGGCCCGCCGCCAAGCCCGGCCATACCTGGAACGCCGACGCGCGACCCCAGGCCGGGGCCAAGTCGCGTGGCCGGCAAAGCTGGTAGCCCCCGCGCTCAGGGCGAGCAGGTCCACTCGACGCGGTCGCCCGGCTTGCCGGCGAACGCGCCGGCATTGACCTCCAGCACGAAGGCCACCGGGGCCGGTGGATGCTGCACCGGACAATCCCGCGGGCCGCACGGCGTCAGGCCTTGCGCGCCGAGCACGCGGCGGTCCGGACCGATCCACACCAGGTCGATGGCAAAGGCCATGTCCTGCATCCAGAAGGCGTGCTTGCCGGGCGCGGGAAAGACGAACCACATGCCGCTGCCCGCCGGCAGGCTCTTGCGGCCGGACAGGCCGCGCGCCCGTTCGGCTTCTCCGGCGGCGACTTCCACGCGGAACACCTGAGTGGCCACGCGCACCTGGCTGGCCACTTGCGGCGGGCAGGGCGCGGTGGCTTGCGCCGGCGACGCGGCGACGAGCAGGGCGAACAGGGTTGGCGGCAGTACACTTGCCGCCTTCATCTTCAACTTCAGCTTGTAGCGCGATTTCATGCGATTCCAGGTTACCCACAGCAGCGGCCACGCTCGGCGCGGCACGCTGGAAACCGCCCACGGCGTCATCCAGACCCCGGTGTTCATGCCGGTGGGCACGGTCGGCACGGTGAAGGGGGTCACGCCCCACGAACTCGAAGACCTGGGCGCGCAAATCATCCTCGGCAACACCTTCCACCTCTGGCTGCGTCCGGGGCTGGAAGTCATCCAGGCGCACGGCGGCCTGCATCGCTTCATGGGCTGGCGAGGCCCCATTCTCACCGATTCCGGCGGCTTCCAGGTGTGGAGTCTCACGCATCTGCGCAAGATCACGGAAATGGGCGTGAAGTTTTCCTCGCCTCTGGACGGCCAGAAACTGATGCTGTCCCCCGAGAAGAGCATGCAGATCCAGCGGGTGCTGGACGCGGACATCGTCATGATCTTCGACGAATGCACGCCCTATCCGGCGGATTGGGAGACGGCGAAGCAGTCCATGGAGTTGTCGCTGCGCTGGGCGGAGCGCTCCAAGGCCGCACATGATGGCAACCCGAATGCGCTTTTCGCCATCGTCCAGGGCGGCATGTACGAGGACCTGCGCGAGCGCTCCCTGGACAGGCTGGCGGAGATCGGCTTCGACGGCTACGCGCTCGGAGGCCTGTCGGTGGGCGAGCCCAAGGAAGACATGCTGCGCATCCTGGAACACATGGGCCACCGCCTGCCCGCCGACAAGCCCCGCTATCTGATGGGCGTGGGCACGCCGGAGGACATCGTCCAGGCGGTGTCGAACGGTATCGACATGTTCGACTGCGTCATGCCCACCCGCAACGCCCGCCACGGCCTGCTGTTCACCGGGTTTGGCGACATGCGCATCAAGAACGCCCGCTTCAGGCACGACACCGGCCCCATCGACCCGGCCTGCGATTGCTACACCTGCCGCCATTACAGCCGGGCCTACCTGCACCACCTGCAACGCTCCGGCGAAATGCTGGGGGCGCGCCTGAATTCCATCCACAACCTGCGCTTCTACCAGGACTTCACCGCGCGCATGCGGGCCGCCCTGGAGCGCGGCGAATTCGAGGCCTGGCGGCGGGCATTCCTGGACGCCAGGCGCGCTGGAGAGGCCTGAGGGAAGCCACGCGCCGGCGCCATGACTGCCACCCTGCCGAACCTGCTCGGCGAAATCCGCGCCTGCCGCGTTTGCGAGCCGGAACTGCCGCTGGGCGCGCGCCCCGTGCTCGTCGCCGACACGCGGGCGCGCATCCTGGTGGCGGGGCAGGCGCCGGGCACGCGCGTGCACGCCAGCGGCATTCCCTGGAACGACGCCAGCGGCAAGCGCCTGCGGGAATGGCTGGGGCTGGAAGCGGAGGTGTTCTACGACCCGGCGAGGGTGGCCATCGTGCCCATGGGCTTCTGTTATCCCGGTACCGGCAAGTCGGGCGACCTGCCGCCCCGCGCCGAGTGCCGGCGGCTTTGGCACGACCGCGTCTTCGCCCTGCTGCCAGGGCTGCGACTGCGCATCGTCATCGGCCAGTACGCCCAGGCCTACCACCTGGCCGGGCGCACCCGGGCGAACCTCACGCAAACCGTCGCCGCCTGGCGCGAGTTCGCCCCCGCGCTGTATCCGCTGCCGCATCCCAGCCCGCGCAACCAGATGTGGCTGCGGCGGAACCCCTGGTTCGCCGACGAACTGCTGCCGGATTTGCGCGCCGCGGTGCGGCGGGTATTGGCGGGCTGAAGCCCTACATCATCTCCACCACCCACCTGGTCACCGTCGCGGTGGCGCGGGCGCATTGCTGGCCGCGGGCTTCGTCGAAGGCCTTGTATTCCTCGGCTTTCCACATGTCCCAGGTGCGGCCGGTGAAGGTCTGTTGCAGTTCCTCGCAGGTGACGCCGCCGAACTCGGCCCGGAAGCGTTCCACCAGCTCCTTGCCCTTCTGGAAGTTGCCGATGGAGCGGCCCTTGTCCAGCTTGTCGCGGTCGCGGCCGCGCTTGGCGCTCAAGGCCACCAGGCCGCCGGTCAGCGCCCCGCAGGCGCCCTGGCCGCAGAGGCCGCCGCCGCCGGAGAGGCCGTGGCTCGCCTTGATGACCGCGTCGTCGATGACGCCGACGGTCTCCTGCACCGCCGCCAGCACGCATTGCGGGCAGCAGCCGTAGTCGAGTTCATAGCGCAGGGCCTTCGCATAGGCTGCTTCGGCGGCGCGGGCTTTTTCCTCGGGGGACATGGGGGCTCTGTAAATTAGAAATCTCTAATGTTTATAGCACGCAATGAGGACCTGCTGCGCGTATCGGTATTGCTTTGGGGGTGTGCGGTGTGCGGCGTTCAGCCGGCCGGCCTCTGGCGCAGCAGGGCGCGGACCTTCTCCTGAAGTTGCGCGGCGACGATGGGTTTGGCGATGAAGTCGTCCATGCCCGCCGAGAGGGCGCGTTCGCGGTTACCCTCTGCTACGTCGGCGGTCAGCGCCAGGATGGGCACCGAGCGGTCCGACACGCCATGGTCGCCAGCGCGGATGGCCCGCGCCACCTGGTCGCCGTCCATGCCTGGCATGCGGCAGTCCAGCACCACCAGGTCGTAGCGGGTGGCGGTCAGGGCGGCGAGGGCGGCGAGGGCGGCGGGGCCGTTGTCGACGGCGTCCACGCGGTAGCCCCATTGCTCCAGCAGGAGGGTAGCCAGGCGCCGGTTGACGGCATCGTCCTCGACGAGCAGCAGATGCGCGGCGCGTCCGGCGGGTGGCAGGTCGGCCGCTTGCGCCGGTTGCGGTGCGGGGCGGCGCGTTTCCCCCAACAGGGCGAGCAGGTCGCGTTGCAGATGTTCCACCCGTACGGGCTTGGTCAGGTGCTGGCGGAAGCCGGCTTCCATGAGCCGCGACGCCTGCCGCCAGGCCTTGGGCGCGACCATGACGATCAGCGGCAGGCGGGTGGAGGAGGCATCCGCGCGCAGGGCGCGGGCCAGTTCCTCGCCATCCATGCCGGGCATGCGGTGGTCGATGAGGGCGGCATCGAAGGCGCGGCCGGCCGCGGCCTCGATGCGCGCCAGGGCGAGAGCGGCGGCGCCGCCGGCGCAGGAGGCGGGCGCGCAACCCAGTTCGCGCAGCATGCCTTCGAGGGTCAGCCGGCTGGACGCGTTGTCGTCCACCACCAGGACGCGCAGGCCGGCCAGGGCCGGCGGCGGCGGGGCGTTGTCCGCGGTGTTGGCCGGCACCCGGAAGGGCAGGTCGCACCAGAAGGTGGAACCGTCGCCCACGCGGCTATCCACGCCGGTTTCGCCACCCATCAACTCGCTCAGGCGGCGGACGATGGAAAGGCCCAGGCCGGTACCGCCGTACTTGCGGGTCATCGAGCCGTCCGCCTGGGTGAAGGGGGTGAACAGCAGACCCAGCTTGTCGCCGGCGATGCCGATGCCGGTGTCGCGCACCTCGAAGCGCAGATCGACGTCGTCCGCGCCGCGGCGCAGCGTTCGGACATTGAGGGTGATGTCGCCGGCGGGCGTGAACTTGATGGCGTTGCCGAGCAGATTGAAAAGGATCTGTCGCAGCCGGCCGGGATCGCCGCGCAGCCGGCGGGGAACATCCGCGGCGATGTGCTGCACGAATTCCAGGCCCTTCTGGTCGGCGTTGAGGGCCATCAGGTTGGCCACTTCGTTGCACAGATCGCGCGGGTCGAAATCGAGGCTTTCGATCTCCAGCTTGCCGGCTTCGATCTTGGAGAAATCCAGGATGTCGTTGATCACCTTGAGCAGCGACTGCGCGCTGTGCAGGGCGATTTCCGCGTATTCCAGCTGTTCCTCGTTGAGCTCCGTGGTGAGGAGGAGTTCGAGCATGCCCATGACGCCGTTCATCGGCGTGCGGATTTCATGGCTCATATTGGCGAGGAACTCGGACTTCGCTCGCGTCGCCTGCTCGGCGGCTTCCTTCTTCAGTTCCAGTTCGCCCATGGCCTCGCGCAGGGCCTCGGTGCGCTCGCGTACACGTTCTTCCAGCCGCTGGTTGAGGCCGGCCAGTTCGGTCTGCGCCTGGTCGCGCTGGTCGAGACCGCTCTGGAAGGCTTGCAGCATGGCGTTGAGGTTGTGCAGCAGCAGGCCGAATTCGTTGTCCTGGTGGCGGCCGGAAACCGGCAAGGCTTCGCGTCCCGGCGCGGCGGGATCGAGGGCGACGATGCGCCGGCTAAGTTGCGTGAGGGGGCGAAGGATGGACAGGTGAAACACCACCGCCAGGATCAGGCTCAGGAGGACCGCCAGCACCACCGTGTAGGCCATCTTCTGCAGGGCCAGGCTCAGGAAGCGCTGGCCGATGCGGGCGCCGTCGAGGGCGAGTTCGAGATCGCCGACGTGGACGGGAGTTTCCGCCGCCGCACGGTCGGCGTATTCCAGGCGCAGCCTGTGCGTCTCCAGGCCGGCGATGAGGGCCTCGCCCAGGCTCGACGCTGCGTGGCTCTGCGAAGGCCGGGCACCCTGCGCGAGAACCCCGCCGAAGTTGTCGCGCAGGGTGACGCGGGCGTTCTCCTCGAAACTGAGCAGACCCTGCACGACGTTGTCGGCCTGCTCGGTGTTTAGCTGATAGGCGGCCTCGGCGGCGCTGGCGCGCACCAGTTCGAGGTTCTGCCGGGTCTCCGCGGCAATGCGCTCGCGCCAGACGCGCCACTCCGACAGCAACTCCAGGGAACCGATGGCCAGGCCGGCGAGCAGGGCGACGGCCAGGGTGACGAGAATCTGGCGGGCGGCCAGTCCACGCAGCAAGGGGATGTGTTCGCTGGGCATGGAAGTATGCGGTCGAGGTGTCCGGCTTACGGCGCCGGCACGCCCTTCTCGATGCCGTGCCGGGCCCTGAGGGCGGCGATCCGCTCCCGGTTCTTGCGCATCCAGTCGTTGAACTCCCGCACCACTTCCGGACGCCGCAGGGTGGAAAGATGGTAGTGGTCGCGGCTGTGCGGCAGGGCGGCATCGAATACCAGGGCGCCGGGACGCTTCAGCACGTGGTCGAGCTGGTAATGGATCACCGCCACGCTGGCGTAGACGCCGTCGACGCGGCCGGCCACGGCCTGGCGCACCAGGGCCTCCAGGCTGGTGTTCTCCGACAGGCTGGGCCTGCCCGCGCGGATGCGCTCCAGCCAGGGCCAGGGCGTGAAGCCGCCGAGGGTGCCAAGGCGGCGGATGGCTTGCGGGCCGGCGCCCAGCCGCGCGGGCGCGACGCTGGTGCCATCGACGTAGGCGGCCACCGGGTCGCTGTAATGGATCTCGCGTCCGGCGCGCATTTCCCGCTTCCAGTTGGCGTTGTCGGGGAACTTGAAATCGACCTGGCCGGCGAGGAAGGTGGCGTACAGTCGGGGCACCGGCAACGGCCGGTATTCGACCTTGTAACCCAGATCCTCGGCGAAGGCGTCCAGCAGCTCGCGCGCGAAGCCCCGGTAGACGCCTTTCTCGTGGCTGGCGAGCGGCAGGTAATGCAGGTTCTCGACGCCGATGACCAGGGGTTCGCGGGCGCAGGCGATACCCGCGCCGCACAGGAGGAGCAGGGCCAGCACGCGCTTGTATTTTGGAATCATGGGCTTGGTCGTTATCGCAGGAGAGGATGTGGAGTCGCTGCCGCCTATATCGACCGTGGGCGGAATAGGTTTAACGAAAGCTGTAATGAAAGGCTCTTCTCGCGATAACGAGGCATGCCTGCTGCTGGCCGAATGTGCATGGCGCCATCGTCTGCAATCCCCTCCTCCCGGCACCTGGGAAGCCAACTTTCGGCCTGATGGTAGAATTCGCCAGTTTTTTCACCAGGACCGCATTCGCCATGTTGATTTCCCCCGCCCATGCCGCCCCGGCCGAGCAGCCGGATCCGCTGATCAGCTTTCTTCCCCTGATCGTTCTCTTCGTCCTTTTCTACTTCCTCATCATCCGGCCCCAGATGAAGCGGGCCAAGGATCAGCGCAAGATGCAGGAGGCCGTCCAGAAGGGCGACGAGGTCATCACCGCCGGCGGCCAGCTCGGCAAGGTGATCAAGGTGACCGACCAGTACATCACCCTCGACATCGGCGGCGGCACCGAGAGCATCTTCCAGCGCGCCACCATCCAGACCGTGCTGCCCAAGGGCACCATCAAGGACCTGTGATTGCTTGGGGAAACGGGAAAAGGGAAATGGGAAACGCCTAAGCGTGCTCGTTCTTTCCGTTCTTCACGTTTCTCCTTTCCCGTTTCTCTTTTCCCGGCCTTGAAATGAACCGCTATCCCCTCTGGAAGTACCTCGTCATCGGCGTGGCCCTGCTCCTCGCCTTTTTCTACACCCTGCCCAACTTCTTCGGCGAGGTGCCGGCGGTGCAGGTGACGCCGGTGCGCACCACGGAGAAGGTGGACGCCGCGCTCATGCAGCGGGTGGAGGCCACCGTGAAGACGGCGGGCGTCGCCGCCCAGGGGGTCAGCCTGGATGCGCGCGGGGTCAAGATCCGCTTCGCCGACACCGATGCCCAGATCAAGGCCAAGGACGCCTTGCAGCAGGCCCTGGGGTCGGGCTACACGGTGGCCCTGAACCTGCTGCCGGCCTCGCCAGAATGGCTCACGTCGATCGGCGCCCTGCCCATGTACCTGGGTCTGGATCTGCGCGGCGGCGTCTATTTCCTGTTGCAGGTGGACATGCCCAAGGCCCTGGACAAGGCGGCGGAACGCTACCAGGGCGACATCCGCACCCTGCTGCGCGAGAAGAAGGTGCGCTACACCGGCATCGGCCGCGAAGGCCAGGCGGTGAGCATCCGCTTCCGCGACGCGGCGCAGCGCGACGAGGCGCGCCAGGCGATCAAGGCGGCTTACGCCGAATTGCATCTGGAGGAGGCCCAGAGCGGCGAGGAATATCTGCTCGGCGTCACCCTCAACAAGCAGGCGCAGGTCAAGACTCAGGAAGACGCCCTCAAGCAGAACCTCACCACCCTGCGCAACCGGGTCAACGAATTGGGCGTGGCCGAGCCGGTGATCCAGCAGCAGGGCATCGACCGCGTGGTGGTGCAACTGCCCGGCGTGCAGGACACCGCCAAGGCCAAGGAGATCCTGGGGCGCACCGCCACCCTGGAAATCCGCATGGTGGACGAGGAGAAGATGCAGGACGCCGCCTCGGTGCAGGCCGCCCTGGCCGGCCAGGCGCCCTTCGGCACCGAGGTCTATCTAGAGCGCAACGGCGTTCCCGTCCTGGTGAAGAAGACCGTGGTGCTGACCGGCGACTACATCACCGACGCCCAGCCCGGCTTCGACAACCAGACCAATCAGGCGGCCGTGCACATCAACCTGGACGGTCGCGGCGCGCGCGTGTTCAAGAACGTCACGCGCGAAAACGTCGGCAAGCGCATGGCCATCCTGCTCATCGAGAAGGGCAAGACCGAAGTGGTCACCGCGCCGGTGATCCGTGAGGAAATCGGCGGCGGCCGTGTGCAGATCACCGGCATGGATTCGCCGCAGGAGGCCAACGACGTCGCCCTGCTGCTGCGCGCCGGGGCGCTGGCGGCGCCGATGGAGATCGTCGAGGAACGCACCGTGGGTCCCAGCCTGGGTGCCGACAACATCGAGCGGGGCTTCAATTCCACCCTCTACGGTTTCGCCGCCATCGCCCTGTTCATGGTGGTCTACTACCAGTTGTTCGGCGTCATCTCGGTGCTGGCCCTGGCCACCAACATGTTCTTGCTGGTGGCGCTGCTGTCGCTGCTGCAGGCCACCCTGACCCTGCCCGGCATCGCCGGCATCGCCCTGACGCTGGGCATGGCCATCGACGCCAACGTCATCATTGCCGAGCGCATCCGCGAGGAACTGAAGAACGGCATGACGCCGCAGGCGGCCCTGGCGGCGGGCTACGAACGCGCCTGGGACACCATCCTTGACTCCAACATCACCACGCTGATCGCCGGCATCGCCCTGTTCTGGCTGGGTTCCGGCCCGGTGCGCGGCTTCGCCGTGGTGCTCTGCCTGGGTATCCTGACTTCCATGTTCAGCGCCGTGGTCGTCTCGCGCGCCATGGTCAACCTCAGCTTTGGCCGGGTGAAGCGCCTGACCAAGCTGTCCATCTGAGAGGCGACGAACCATGCTCGAACTCATCCGCGTCAAGAAGGACATTCCCTTCATGCGCTTCGCGCGCAGCACCATCTTCTTCTCGGTGGCCTGCATCATTGCCGCCATCGCCCTGCTGGCCACCAAGGGCCTCAACCTGGGGGTGGACTTCACCGGCGGCACGGTGATGGAGATCGGCTATCCCCGGGCCGCCGACATTCCCGCCATCCGCGGTACCCTGGCGAGTGCCGGCTATGGCGACGCTCAGGTGCAGAACTTCGGTACCTCGCGGGAGGTGCTGGTGCGCCTGCCGGTGAAGCCGGGCGTGACCTCGGCCCAACTCTCGGAACAGGTGATGGCCGTGCTCAAGCAGGCCGATGCATCCACCGAACTGCGCCGGGTCGAGTTCGTCGGTCCGCAGGTGGGCCAGGAACTGCTGGAGGACGGCTCGCTCGCCCTGGTGGTGGTGTCCATCGGCATCGTCCTCTATCTCGCCCTGCGCTTCGAATGGCGCATGGCGGTGGGCGCCATCTTCGCCACCGCCCACGACATCTTCATCGTCCTGGGCGTCTGGTCGCTGTTCCAGTGGGAGTTCTCCCTCACCGTGCTGGCCGCCATCCTCGCCATCCTGGGCTATTCGGTGAACGACACGGTGGTGGTGTTCGACCGCATCCGCGAGAACTTCAAGAAGACGCGCATGACCAACGTCGCCGCCATCATGGACAACGCCAAGACCGCGACGCTGTCGCGCACCATCATCACCAGCGGCACGACTCAACTCATGGTAACGGCCATGCTGCTGCTGGGCGGCGAGGTGCTCTACGGCTTCGCCCTGTGCCTGACCATCGGCATCATCGTCGGCACCTACTCCTCGGTGCTGGTCGCCAGTCCGATCACCATGTGGCTGGGTGTGTCGCGCGAGGATTTCATCAAGCCGGTGAAGACCGAATCCGGGGCGATGGTTTGAAGCAGGACTGAGTAACGAGGACTGAGAGGACAGCCACGGATTGATTGCTCAGTCCTCGTTACTCGCTACTCAGTCCTCATACAAGGAGTCCGCATGCGCCTGATCCTCTTCTTCTTTCTGTTCACCGCCGGCGTCGCCCAAGCGGCCAGCCTGTTGCTCGACAAGACCATCGCCGGCTTCGCCTCGCCGGAAAGCGTGGTGGTGGTCGGCAACGATGTGTTCGTCTCCAACCTGGGCGAGAAACTGGAGCCCATGCAGAAGGACGGCGACGGCTTCATCTCCAGGCTGGACCGGCACGGCAACGTCAAGACCCTGAAGTGGGCGGCGGACCTGCACGGCCCCAAGGGCATGATCGCCGTTGGCGGTGTGCTCTACGTGGCGGACATCGACCGCGTCGTCGGCTTCCGCATCGGCGACGGCAAGCGCGTGTTCGAACTGGACCTGGCCGCCACCGGCGCGCGCTTCCTCAACGCCTTCGCGCGTATCGACGAGCACCGCCTGCTGCTGTCGGCCACCGATCTCGGCAAGGTGTTCGTCATCGACGTGAAGGCAAAGAAGTTCAGCGAACTCGCCTTCGATGTCCCGCCCAGGGGGCCCAACGGCATGAAGCAGGCCGGCAACCAGCTCATCATCGTCGAGTGGGGCAGCGACGGCCAGGCCAACGGCGGTATCAAGACCTACCGCTTGCAGGGCGCGAGCGCCAAGCTGGACAAGCAATACGACCCCAGCCCGGCCGGCTACTTCGACGGCGTGGTGAACATGGGCGCCAACCGCTGGCTGGTTTCCAACTGGGTGGCCTTCGAACCGGTCGGCGTCCTGCTGGCGCTGGATAGCGCCAGCGGCCAGGTCACCCGCCTGCGCGCGCCGGTGCCGCTGGCGGGCCCGGCCGACATTTTCCTGGACGACCAGGGCAAGCTCTGGGTGCCGGGCATGATGGAAGGCAAGGTGCACCGCATGACCCTGCGCCGCTGAGCGCTCACCCACGCAACCGCGAGTTCCGCCATGAAGCTTTTTTCCCCTCTCTACGCGCGAGTCATGGCCTGGTCGCGTCATCCCAAGGCACCCTGGTATCTGGGCGCCATGAGCTTCGCGGAATCATCGTTCTTCCCGATACCGCCGGACGTGATGCTGGCGCCGATGTGCCTGGCCAATCCGCGGCGCGCCTGGTCCCTCGCCCTGCTCACCACGCTGACCTCGGTCGCCGGTGGCCTGTTCGGCTACGGCATCGGCTATTTCGCGCTGGACGCGGTGATGCCCTGGTTGCGGGAAAGCAGTTACTGGCCGGCCTACCAGACCGCGGTCGACTGGTTCGGGGAATGGGGCTTCTGGGCGGTGTTCATCGCCGGTTTCTCGCCCATTCCCTACAAGGCCTTCACCATCGCGGCGGGCGCCTTGTCCATGGCGCTGGCGCCTTTCGTGCTGGCTTCCATCGTCGGCCGCGGCCTGCGTTTCTATCTCGTCGCCGGACTGATGGCCTGGGGCGGCGCGCGCATGGAGGCGGTGTTGCACCGCTATATCGACCGTCTGGGCTGGGCCACGGTGGCCCTGGTCGTGCTCGGCGCGCTCTGGTACGGGATTTGAGGCGAGTCGGCGGCAGCCGCGAGCACCGCCTCCATAGAAAATAATTAGTTGACAGAAGGGGTCGGGTAAGAGAAATATCAGGAATGATTTAGATCAAATCTAAACTCACCCGTGCACCCGGCGCGGGCTAACGCCGGGCAGATCATCAGGAGACCGTCATGCAACTCAAAGGCTCGAAAACCGAGGACAACCTGAAGGCCGCGTTCGCCGGCGAATCCCAGGCCAACCGCCGCTACCTCTACTTCGCCGCCAAGGCCGACGTGGAAGGCTACAACGACGTCGCCGCCCTGTTCCGCTCCACCGCCGAAGGCGAAACCGGCCACGCCCATGGCCATCTGGAGTATCTGGAAACCTGCGGCGACCCGGCCACCGGCATGCCCTTCGGCGCCACCTCCGACAACCTGAAGACCGCCGTCGCCGGCGAGACCCACGAGTACACCGACATGTACCCGGGCATGGCGAAGACCGCGCGCGATGAAGGCTTCGAGGAAATCGCCGACTGGTTCGAGACCCTGGCCAAGGCCGAGCGTTCCCACGCCAACCGCTACCAGAAGGCCCTCAACGAACTGGGCAACTGAGCAAGCAGCATGTTCCCTCCCCCTGACGGGGGGAGGGCCAGGGTGGGGGTGCCCCCCGCCTTGTCGCCATCCGCCATCCAGCAACAGGAAAGCCATGGCCACCTCCATCCGCGAAGGCAATCTCGAAGCTCCCATCCGCCATCCCCTGGACTGGCGCAACCCCGACTTCTTCAACGAGGCATCCCTCTTCAAGGAAATGGAGCGGGTCTTCGACATCTGCCACGGCTGCCGACGCTGCGTCAGCCTGTGCCAATCCTTCCCCACCCTGTTCGACCTGGTGGACGAGTCCGAATCCATGGAAGTGGACGGCGTCAGGAAGGACGATTACTGGAAGGTCGTGGACCACTGCTACCTCTGCGACCTCTGCTACATGACCAAGTGCCCCTACGTGCCGCCGCACGAGTGGAACCTGGATTTCCCCCACCTGATGCTGCGCGCCAAGGCGGTGCACTATCGCAACCACGGCGCCAAGCTGCGTGACAAGGTGCTCACCAGTACCGATCTGGTCGGGTCCTTCGTTGGCATTCCCGTGCTGGCGCAGACGGTCAACGCCGTCAACAAGCTTGGGCCGGCGCGCAAGGCCCTGGAGTCCATGGCCGGCATCCATGCCGACGCCTGGCTGCCCGAATTCAGCAGCAGGTCCCTGCGCAGCCGGCTGAGAAAACTGCCGGCGAGCACCTCCGGCGAGGCAGCGGGCCGGACCCGCGGCAAGGTGGCCCTGTTCGCCACCTGCTACATGAACCGCAACGAACCCGGGCCGGGCGAGGACTTGGCCGCGGTGTTCGAACACAACGGCATTCCCGTCACCCTGGCCGAAAAGGAACGCTGCTGCGGCATGCCCAAGCTGGAACTGGGCGATCTCGACGCGGTGCTGGCGGCCAAGGAGGCCAACATCCCGGTGCTCGCCAAACTGGTGGACGCGGGCTGGGATCTCACCGCCCTGATTCCTTCCTGCGTGCTCATGTTCAAGCAGGAACTGCCCCTCATGTTCCCGGACGACGCGGACGTGCAGAAGGTGAAGAACGCCTTCTTCGACCCCTTCGAATACCTGATGCTGCGCCACAAGGAAGGCAAGCTGAAAACCGATTTCAAGGCGAGCCTGGGCAAGGTGGCCTACCACGCCGCCTGCCACCAGCGCGTGCAGAACATCGGCCCGAAGACCCGGGAAGCTCTGGCCCTGGTGCCCGGCACCGAGGTGGAGGCCATCGAGCGCTGCTCCGGCCACGACGGCACTTACGCCGTGAAGAAGGAATTTCACGAATACGCCATGAAGATCGTCAAGCCGGTGGTGGGCCGGGTGAACCAGGCCAAGCCCGACCATTACGGCAGCGACTGCGCCATGGCCGGCCACCACATCGCCCACGCCAGGGCCGACGGTTCGGTCCCGGAACATCCCATCACCCTGTTGAGAAAGGCCTACGGGCTGTGAACCCGCGGGAGGCACGCACCATGCAGAAACTCAGCCGCCAGGATCTGTTCAGTCTGGAGCACTACGCGGAAGTCCGCGCCGACTTCCGCGCCCGCGTCATCGAGCACAAGAAGAACCGCCGTGTGCCCCTGGGCGAGCATGCCGCCCTCTATTTCGAGGACCGGCTCACCATGCAGTACCAGATCCAGGAGATGCTGCGCATCGAAAAGATCTTCGAGGCCGCGGGCATCCAGGAGGAGCTCGACGTCTACAACCCCCTGATCCCGGACGGTTCTAACTGGAAGGCCACCTTCATGGTGGAATACGCCGACGAGGCCGAACGTCGCGCCGCCCTGGCCCGGCTGGTGGGCATCGAGCGCGACATCTGGATGCGCGTGGACGGCTTCGATCCCGTCTTCCCCATCGCCAACGAGGACCTGGAACGCACCGCGCCGGACAAGACCGCATCGGTGCATTTCATGCGCTTCGAACTGACTCCGGCCATGGTGGCCGCCGTGAAGAACGGCGCGGCGATCTCCGCCGGCATCTCCCACCGCGACTACCAGGCCAGCCTCGCGCCGCTGCCCCAGTCCATGCGCGACGCGCTCGCCGCCGACCTCGACTGACAGAGCGCGACGGGGCGGTATCATGCAGGCCCCGTCGCGGAGACCGCCATGCGTAAACCCTCGATCTTCACCTGCCTGTTCGTCCTGTCCTGCGCCGCCGTCGCCGACGAAACGCAGAAGTCCCTGATCTGGGGCGACAGCTACCAGCCGAGCAAGTGGGAGTGGGATTTCGACCAGCACACGAAACCCTGGAAGGAAATCCAGGCCGCGATACCCGCCTATCCCAGGGCGGACAAGCTGGTCGGCTTCGAGGTCAGCGCCGCCAGCCGGAACAAGTTCTACGTGGATCTGCCCTCGGTTTCCGTCGGTGACGACGGCGTGGTGCGCTATACCGTGGTGATCCGCAGCCCGTCCGGGGCGGAAACCGTCAGCTTCGAGGGCATGCGCTGCGACATCGGCGACCGCAAGTTGTATGCCTTCGGCCATGCCGACGGTCAGGGTGGTGGCGCCTGGTCGCGCAACCGCTACGCCAGGTGGGAGCCCATCAAGGAACGCGAGCAGACCAGCTACCAGAAGGTGCTCTTCTACCACTACTTCTGCACGGTGGAGGGACAGGGCAACCTGGCTTTCATCCACAAGATCCTGAAGAGCGGCGGCCTCTATGACCGCCGGGAAGGCGGCTTCATCCGCAACTGAGTGCGCGACCCGGCTCCGTTAGCGGCGTGCCCCCGCCGAAGGAGCCGATGTACTCGCCGAAATCCCGCTTCCGCCCCCGAGAGGTGACGGCAACACCGGCAGGGCCGAGTGTGTTGCCGAATGGGAATACCCCGAAAGAGCCGGATTCAGCGATGGTCATTCGGAGGCGCTTGTCTTAAAATCGCTCCCGCTTCAGGTGCCCGTCGCGAGACGGGTGAAACGGGAAACAGGTGCGGCGATACGCCAATGCCTGTGCTGCCCCCGCAACGGTAAGCGCTAAACGGCCGTTCATCAGTCCACTGTCCATCGGATGGGAAGGCGAACGGCCCGGGTTGAGCAACCCTCGGCGCGAGCCCGGAGACCGGCCTGGAGAGGATGCGGGCCGCGGCGGGCGGTTGGAGCGAACTCGGTCTCGTCACCTTTTTCGGCCCGCTTTGCGAGCACTCCCCGCGGGGACGCTGGGAACGGAAAAAGGACGCTCTCCATGTCTAGCAGGACCCTGGCTGCGCTGTGCGCCAGCCTGTGCTTCACGCCCGCCGGCGCGCGGGACTCCATCCCCACCCTGGACGAAATCGTGGTCACCGCGACGCGCATCCCGCAGGCCCGCGGCGAGGTCCTCGCCGATGTGCGCGTGCTTGGCCAGGAAACCATCGCTACCGCCGGACAGGCTTCCATCACCGACTTGTTGCAGAGCCAGCCGGGTATCGAAATCGTCGCCAACGGTGGCCTGGGCCAGCCCACCAGCGTCTTGCTGGGCGGGTATTCCGGCAGCCAGACCCTGGTCCTGGTCGAGGGCTTTCGCGTCGGTTCCGCCACCCTGGGCATGACGCCCCTCGATCAATTCCTGCCGACCGGCTTCGAGCGCATCGAGGTCCTGCGCGGCGCCGGCAGTCACCTGTATGGCGCCGATGCCATGGGCGGCGTCCTGCAGTTCTTCGCGCCGCGCGGCGAGGGCAAGCCCCGCATGCATGCCTCGGCGGGTTTGGGTGACTGGTCGACCCGGCGATTCGATGCCGGTCTGCGCGGCGGCGTCGACAACCTGTCCTTTGCGCTGGATGCGGGCCGCCTGCTCAGCGATGGCATGGATGCCACCAATGCCAATTCGCCCTTCGGCAACCCGGATGCCGACGGCTTTCGCCATGATCACCTGTTGCTCAGCGGGGGCCTTGCCCTCAACCCGGAGCACCACCTGGATCTGGTCGGTTTTCGCACGCAGGGGCGCAGCGCGTACGACGACGGCCCCGGCGCCCACAACACACACAGCGAGGTGACCCAGGAATTGCTGGGCCTGACCCTGCGCAGCCGGCTGTCCGATCACTGGGACAGCCAATTGCGGGCCGGCCTGAGTCAGGATGACTCGCGCTTTTTCGGCAGTTTCGGCAACAGCAAGTACAAGACCGACCAGCATCAGTACGCCTGGCAGAACGACTGGCGTCTGGGCGACAGCCGTGTGCAGGCGATCCTGGATCGCCTGGAGCAGTCGGTCTCCGGCAGTGCGGCGTACACCACGCGCGAGCGCGACAACACCGGCCTGGTCTTGTCCGGGCAGACGCAGCAGGGCGTGCATGCGTTCGAGGTGACCTGGCGGCATGACCATAACAGCCAGTTCGGTGACCAGGATACGGGGGCGCTGGGCTATGCCTGGCTGGGTATGCCCGGATGGCGTCTAAGCGCCCGTCTCGCCACCGCTTTCCGGGCGCCCTCACTCAATGACCTGTACTTCAATGATCCTGTATGGAATATGTTCGGCAATCCGAACCTCGATCCGGAAGAATCCTTCAGTCGCGAGATCGCCCTGCAGGGCAGCCTGGCCGGCGGCAGCCTGCGCCTGTCCTGCCACGACGACCGGGTGACGGATCTGATTCTCTGGCAATACGATCCGAATACGGGAATTTCCACCCCGGACAACGTCAACAAGGCGCGCCTCACCGGCTGTGGCATCCAGTATTCAGTGCAGGTCGCCGGCTGGCTGGGCAGGATCGGCTTCGACTGGCAGCGTGCCGAGGACGAGGCGACGCACCAGGATCTGCCCTGGCGTTCACCGCGCCGGCTGACCCTGGCCGCCCAACGCAGTTTCAATGCCTGGGAACTGGGCGCCGAAGTGACCGCCTCGGACAAGCGCTACAACGATGCCGCCAATACCCAGCGGCTATCGGGTTATACCCTGGTCACGCTGAACGCCGCCTATCGGCTGGCGCCGGAGTGGCGCATCGAAGGACGTCTGGCGAATGCCTTGAACCAGGACTACGAACTGGTGCACGGCTACAACACGCCGGAGCGGAACCTGTTCGTCACCCTGCGTTATCAGCCCCGATGAACCTGAACGCGGCGGCGGTCCGCGGCACGCTGCGCAAAGCCCGGGCTCGGACCGAAGCAGGCGTGACATCGGCGCTTTCACGCTAAACTCAGCCCATACCGTCCCTTGGCATACCCTCACAGGAGATTGAGATGTCCCTCTTCCCGACTTGCGCACCGCGCACCCAGGCTCTCATCGGCGGCTCCCTGTTGGCCGTCATGCTGGCCACCCGCTTCCACCACTTCGGAGACGCGCTGCATCTGCCGGACGCCTCCTGGGCCCTGTTCTTCCTCGCCGGCTTCTATCTGGCCCGCGCCTGGCTGCCGGTTCTCCTGCTGGCGGCGGTCGCCATCGATGTTGCCGCCGTGGGCTGGATGGGGGTTTCCGGGTATTGCCTGACTCCCGCCTATGCCGCCCTGCAACTTGCCCATCTGGCGCTCTGGGCGGGCGGCCGCATGGCCCGCGAACTGCGCGGCATCGTCGCCATGGTGGCTGTGGCGCTGGCCGCCACCGGCCTCGCTTTCGTGCTCTCCAACGGCGCCTTCTACTGGTTCGGCGGCCGCGTTGCCGAGCCCAACTGGGCACAGTTCGCGCAGACCTTCGTCGATTACGCGCCCGCCTTCCTGGCCTCGACCCTGGTGTATCTGGGCGTCGCCGCCGCGGCGCATGCCCTGGCCGCCCATCTGGCGCCCGGCCGCTTCGCCGGCCTGCACGCCGGTCGCTGAGCGCCCATGGCCGCCTTCCACGCCGTCGTTCCCGCCCGTTTCGCCTCCACCCGCCTGCCCGGCAAGCCGCTCGCGGACATCGCCGGCAAGCCCATGGTGGTGCGGGTGCTGGAGCGGGCCGCGGCAAGCGGCGCGGAGCAGGTGTGGGCAGCGACCGACCATGACGAGGTGCGTGCGGCGGTGGAGGCGTATGGCTTCCGCGCCCTGATGACCTCGCCGGACTGTCCCTCCGGCACCGACCGCCTGGCCGAGGTGGCCGCCCGGCTGGGCTGGGCCGACGACACGGTGGTGGTCAACGTCCAGGGCGACGAGCCGCTGATCGATCCCGACCTGATCCGCGCCACCGCCCAGGCCCTGTTCGATCATCCCGCCGCCAGCATGGCCACCGTCTGCCACCCCATCCACGATGCGGCCGACGTGTTCAACCCCAACGTGGTCAAGGTGGTGACCGACAAGGACGGCTACGCCCTGTATTTTTCCCGCGCGCCCATCCCCTGGGCGCGCGATGCCTGGACGTCCGTTCCCGCCGACGCGCTGCCATACGGGCTGCCGGTCGCCCGCCACATCGGCCTGTACGCCTACCGGGTCGGCTTCCTCAAGGCCTATCCCGGCCTCGACCGGCCCGCCATCGAGGCGTTCGAGGCCCTGGAGCAGCTGCGGGCGCTCTGGCACGGTTACCGCATCGCGGTGATCGCCACCCATCGGGCCATGCCCGCGGGGGTCGATACTCCGGCCGACCTGGACGCGGCAAGGCGCTTGTTCTCGGGCACGAACTGATCCCCCGAGCCGGGAAGCGGACTTGCCAGTTTCCTCTGCTTCCGCGAAAACTCGCGTCCTGTCAGGCCTGCCCTGGTCGGCCCCGGAGGGTGCGTGGCGCCGGCCGGTGCGGATCAATGCCCGGCGGGTACTGCGCCGTGCCCTCCTGCTGGGTTTCGTGTTCGCCCTCGTGCTGGCGATTCCCTTCGTGCTCTACTACCGCGCCGAGACCCGCAGCCAGGAGCATATTCGCCTGGCCGATAAGGAGCGGGTGATCCGCCTCGCCGCCGAGGTCATCCGTCATGAAATGGATGCCGCCCTGTCGGATCTGCGCCTGCTGGCCAACCTCTATGAAACCCGCGCCCTCCTCGCCGGGGATACGCCCGCGAACCGGCTCCTGCTGGGCCAGGAAGCCCTGGAGTTGCTGCGCCAGAAGCGACTGTACGACCAGGCCCGCTTCATCGGCATGGACGGCCGGGAAAAGGTGCGCGTCAATTTCGCCGACGGTCATCCGCGCATCGTTGCCGCCGCCGATCTGCAGGACAAGGGCGCGCGTCCCTACTTCGAGGCCGCTGCCCGGCTCGATCCTTCCCGCATCCACGTTTCCGCCTTCGACCTCAACGTCGAACATGAAACCGTCGAGGTTCCCTACAAGCCGATGATCCGCTTCGCCATGCCGGTGGCGGACGGCCAGGGCCGCAAGCAGGGGGTGCTGGTGCTGAACTACCTCGGTCAGCGCCTGCTCGACCGCCTGGCCAAGGTCGGCGGGCAGCCGGGCACGCTCTGGCTGCTCGACGCCCGCGGCTACTGGCTGCTGGGGTCGGCGCCGGAGGACGCCTGGGGCTTCATGCTTCCCGGCCGCGAGGCCCAGCATCTTGCCGCGCGCTATCCCGACCTCTGGCGCGAGGTCGCGCGGCACGACAAGGGACTGCACGCCACGGGAGCGTACCGGGTGGTGTTCGAGCGGATCCATCCCCTGCGCTCGGAAGCGAACGCGGGGGATGGCAGGATCGCCACGCCGGCGGACGCCGATTCGTATCACTGGATCCTCGCCAGCTGGATCCCCAGCGAGCCGCTGCGCGCGGCCCAAGCCGCGCTGCCGCACAGGCTCGGCATGATGTATGGAATCCTGGCCCTGTTCGGTTTCGCCCTGGCCGGCGGCCTGTCCTTTCTCGGCGATCGCAATACCGCGCTGGCACGGCTCACGGAGAACGTCATCGACAAGCTGCCGGTGCTCATCTCCTACGTGGATGCGGAACAGCGCTACCGCTTCAACAACCTGGCGTATGAACGGATGTTCGGCCTGAGCCCGGGAAAACTGTACGGCATGTCCATGCGCGAACTGCTGGGGGAAGCCTCCTACCAGGAGATCAAACCTTTCGTGGAACAGGCCCTGGCGGGGCAGCCGGTGGCGATCGAACGGCGTCTGCCCTACCAGACGGCGGGCTGGCGCGACGTTATCGTTTCCTACATCCCGGATATCGAGCCCGACGGCAAGGTCAACGGTTTCTTTGTCCTGGTCAGCGATGTCACGCCGGTCAAGGAATCGGAGCGGCGCGAGCGCCAGCGCATGCAGGAACTGGCCCATGTCTCGCGCCTGGCCGGCCTGGGCGAGATGGCCAGCGAGATCGCCCACGAGGTCAACCAGCCCCTGGCCGCCATCGCCATGTACAGCTCGGCCTGCCTGCGCACGCTCGGCAGCGCGGACGGGCACGCACAGATCGGCACCTGGCTCGAAGCCATCAATGCCCAGGCCAAGCGCGCCAGCGAGGTGGTGCGCCACCTGCGTCGCTTCGTCAGCCGGGGCGACATCCAGGCCGGTCCCGTCGATCTGAACCAGGTGGCGCGTGAGGTGGCCGGACTGATGCAGTTCGACGCCGACCGGCATGGGGCCGCCATCGCTCTGGATCTGGCGGAGGGCATGCCCACCCTGTCGGCGGAACTGATCCTGGTAGAGCAAGTCCTCTTCAACCTCCTGCGCAATGCCCTGGAAGCCCTGTCCCGGTCCGCCGGTCCTGGCCATATCGTCCTTCGCACCGGCTTCGACGAGCGTCTGGCTTGGGTGGAGGTCGAGGACAACGGGCCGGGCGTCAGCGACGAATTGGGAGAGGCGATTTTCGAATCGTTCAAGACCGATAAGCGTGAGGGCCTGGGCCTGGGTCTGGCCATCAGCCGGTCCATCGTCGAGGCCCATGGCGGGATCCTCGCTTACGTCAACAACCCGGAGGGCGGCGCCACCTTCCGGTGCACCCTGCCGAGGCCAGCCAGCCCATGAAAGATCAGACCCCCAAGGTGTATGTCGTCGACGACGACGCGGCGGTGCGCGATGCCCTGACCGCGCTGCTCGGCTCGGTCGGTCTGGAGGCGCGGACCTTCGCTTCCGCCGAAGCCTTCCTCGAAGCCGCGCGGGACGGGATGCGCGGCTGCCTGTTGCTGGACGTGCGCGTGCCAGGCATGGGCGGCCTTCGCGCGCCTGAGCACCCGGGAAAGCGCGGTGATGGACCTGATCGCGGCGGGGAGTCACAGCAAGGCCATCGCCGCGGAACTCGGCATCACGGAGCGCACCGTCGACGTGCACCGCTTCAACATCATGCGCAAGATCGGCGTGCGCACCCTGGCTGACCTGCTGCGGCACTGGCATCAGGCCCAATAGTCCGGTCCCCCCCATGGCGGACATAAAGCGATCTTTAGCCGCCTAATTAATCCCCGAATTTTCTCTTCGGTGCCTCGCCATTAATCTCGCCGCAACACCGAAAGGAGACTATCTCCGTCATGCGCGACCGACTCCGCAAGGGAGTTGCCCGTCGATGAAGCGCATGAGCAGAGAGGTGGCCTGTGCATGGAGAGAGAGATGGCTGATCAGCAGCAGGATGCGGGTCGCTCCGGCCCGCGCGCGGAGAACGCGCAGGAAACACGCCTCGTCGCCGTCCGCTACGACGGACGCCGCATCGGCCTCTACCGGGTGAAGCAGGTGGGCGAGTCCGGCGTGCGGCTGAACCACGGTGGCATCTCCTTCCCCGTGGGGACGCGGCTCGATGTGGAAGATATCCAGCAGTTGTTCCCCAAATCCTTCGCCCCACGGCGGGCCGCCACCGTGGTCGGCAATACGGCGCGCGGGCTCGTTCTGGCCTGGCACCATGGCAATGCGGGAGACGGGCAATGAAGGACGGGGGCATGGCCTGCGCCGTTCCCGCGCAGCGCGTCGCGCCGGTGCCCGCCCCGGCATTGAAAACCGGGGAATGCGTGTTGCTCGCCCTCGATGGCCGCTGCCTGGAACGTCATGTGCTGCCCGTGGCCTTGCAGCTTTGCGGGGGATGCGCACGGCGGCTGGACATCCTGGTCGCGTTTCCGCCCAGGCCGGCCCCTTCAATGTTGGCCGGTTTCCTCATGGATCTGGAGTGGCATGGCCTGGACTACCGCCTGACCACCACGGACCGGGAATTGTCCCTGGAACTCGTCACTTACGTGCATCAAGCTCCTTATGTGTCCGTGGTTCTGCTCGATTGTCTCGATCATTGGGATCGGGGACGTGATCCCGTGCTGGCATCTCTGCGCAGCCAGGGGTATCGGGTGGTCAGCCTGCTGGATCACCGGAGGGGCTCGCGCACCACCTTTCTTGCGGCCGCGCCCAGGGAGCCGGGCTGATGCTCGCGCCGCGCGTCGTCGCTCCGCTGCAATCGCTGCCCAACCTGGGCGGCAGGCTGCTCAGAATCCTCTCGATCTGGATGGGCGCGCGCCCGCGTCCCGTTTCCGCCGCGGCGGAATTCATGGCCTGCCTGCCGGACGCGGCCTCGCATACCTCCTGGGCGGTCCGGGGCATCCAGGCGCCGTCTCGTGGCTCGGGCGCCCCCGACATGCGTGAACCGGTGCAATAGATGCCGTCAGATTGCCGCACCACGAATTGGACCCGATGGCTGGTCCTGCTGGCGCTGACGGTTTCCGTGCCGTCGGGTGCCGCCCAGCCCGGAGCCGCATGCCATCCGCTGTTGATGGAGCCGGAATGCATCGAGCATCGGCAACGTCTTGCCCAAGCCACCACCGCCGAGGACCGCGCCGTCCTCGAAAGTCGCGTGGCAGACTTGATCCGGGAACGCGCCCGATTGTGTCCCTTGCAAAGAAGCGGGTTGGGTGAGCCTGGGCGCCCAGACGGACCCCCGCCGGTGATCGAGCAAATGCGCTCGATGTAGCCCGGCGTCCTCCGCCAGCTGGTTGCGCGTGGCGATCCGTCGGAAAGGCGGGGGGTCGTGCGAGAACCGCCGCGACACATGGCCCCCTTCTGGAAAATTTAAGCCCCCGGGCGCACCCCGGGAATGGCGGTTTGACGCCGGCGTTGAACCGCCGCATATTGCTGTCCACAAGGGGCAACCGCAGCGGTACGCGAGACGAGGAGACCGTCATGAAAGCACACAGACTGATCACACTGCTGGTCTTCGCCAGCTTTTTCCTTTCCCCCGCCTGGGCAGAACACGAGGGCCACCAGCATGGCCAGAGCGAGGCGGCCGCGCCGGCGGCGGCCAAACAAGCCGATGGCAAAGGTGTGGACGACATGAAATCCGGCGGCAAGTCCTGCAAGAAATGCAAACAGGGCAAGAGTGGCGGCGGAGGCGGCCACGATCATGGCTCCGGCGGCCACGATCACGGCGCCGCGGGGAGCGGCACGGATGCCGCCGGCGACATCGATGCGTTGCGCCAACACGTGCGGCAACTGGAAAAACGCCTGGACCTCATGCAGACCCTGCTGGAAACCCTGGCCGGCCAGGGCCGGCAGGGCGCGCGCGGAGGTGGGCACGCCGGCCATCATTGAGCGTTCCCGGCGCGGGGCAGGCCCGGCTCCGGTCTGCCGAGTGAGCCCTGGACGACCGCGTGTGTTAGTCGAAAGCCAGACGGCATTGCATCCATATTAATATTTTCAAAGATGCGGATAACCTGAACTTATGTCCGAATTGAAAAAATTGACTGTCCACGAAGGGGCGGCTTGACTACCCTTTAGCCCGTAAAAAAATCAGGGTTTTACCCCCCTTTTTTCATCCATCGGCCCGCTCAGGGCCTTGTTTTTTGCGAGGTTTTCATGCGACTGATTCTTCTCGGCGGCCCCGGCGCGGGCAAGGGTACCCAGGCCAACTACATCAAGGAGCGCTACGGCATCCCGCAGATCTCCACCGGCGACATGCTGCGCGCCCACGTCAAGGCCGGCAGCGAGCTGGGCATCGCCGCCAAGAAGATCATGGACGCGGGCGGTCTGGTGTCGGACGACATCATCATTGGCATGGTCAAGGAGCGCCTGACCCAGGACGACTGCAAGGCCGGCTACCTGTTCGACGGCTTCCCGCGCACCATTCCCCAGGCCGAGGCGATGAAGGCCGCCGGCGTGCCCATCGACGCCGTCGTCGAGATCGACGTGCCCGACGCGGAGATCATCAAGCGCATGTCCGGCCGCCGCGTGCACGTGGCTTCCGGCCGCACCTATCACGTGGTGTTCAATCCCCCCAAGGTGGCGGGCAAGGATGACGTCACCGGCGAGGACCTGATCCAGCGCGACGACGACCAGGAAGAAACCGTGAAGAAGCGCCTGGACGTGTACCATGCCCAGACCGAGCCGCTGGTGAAGTTCTACGGCGACTGGGGCAAGACTGGCGAAGCCGGTGCGCCCAAGTACATCAAGGTGTCCGGCGTCGGTTCCGTGGACAGCATCACCAGCGCGGTGTTCTCCGGTCTGGATTCTGTCAAGAAATAAGCATGGGCATTCCCGGTTATTCCGCCTCCGACCTCAAGCTGGTGCAGGCTACCCTGAAGGAGCGCTTCGGCGCCGAGGTGGCCGAGCTTACGGAGATCAAGGAAGCCGAGACCGAAATCCGGCTTTCTCCGGGTGACCGGGAACTCACCACCTGCCCCGCGCTGTTCTGGATCGTCGGGGATTGCGCCTTCGTCATTTCACGCACCGGCCAGGCCGCTTATCGCGCCATGTTCTACTACTCGGTCAAGGAACGCTTCGGTACCGGCGTCGAGGAGTACGACAACCTGGGCGATTGCCTCATTACCCTGCTCAAGACCCAGCAAGACGAGGACCAGCGACGCAGGGGCGAGACCGGTATCCGATAACCCGATCTTTCAAGGCGCGCTCCCGGGCGCGCTTTTTCGTTTTTCTAGGAGAGAAAACATGGCCAGGAAAAAGAACGCGTTCTACGCCCAGTCCGGCGGCGTCACCGCCGTCATCAACGCCTCCGCCTGCGGCGTCATCGAGACCGCGCGCAAGCACGGCGACGTCATCGGCAAGGTCTACGCCGGCCGCAACGGCATCATCGGCGCCCTGACCGAAGACCTCATCGACACCAGCAAGGAAAGCGACGAAGCCATCGCCGCCCTGCGCTCCACTCCCTCCGGCGCCTTCGGCTCCTGCCGCTTCAAGCTGAAGAGCCTGGAAGCCAACAAGCGCGAATACGAGCGCCTGATCGAGGTCTTCAAGGCCCACAACATCGGCTACTTCTTCTACAACGGCGGCGGCGACTCGGCCGACACCTGCTACAAGGTCTCCCAGTTGTCCGAGGCCATGGGCTATCCCATCCAGGCCATCCACGTGCCCAAGACCGTGGACAACGACCTGCCCATCACCGACTGCTGCCCCGGCTTCGGCTCCGTCGCCAAGTACATCGCCGTCTCCACCCTGGAAGCCTCCTTCGACGTGCGCTCCATGGCCAAGACCTCCACCAAGATCTTCGTGGTGGAAGTGATGGGTCGCCACGCCGGCTGGATCGCCGCCGCCGGCGGTCTGGTGGCCGACCAGGGCATCCCCGTGGTGATCCTGTTCCCGGAAATCGAGTTCGACCAGAAGAAGTTCCTGGCCGCCGTCAAGGCCAAGGTGGAAGAACACGGCTTCTGCACCGTGGTGGTGTCCGAAGGCTGCCACTACCCGGACGGCAAGTTCCTCGCCGAGCAGGGCACCCGCGACGCCTTCGGCCATGCCCAACTGGGCGGCGCCGCCCCGGTGGTGGCCAACATGATCAAGGAAGCGCACGGCTACAAGTTCCACTGGGCCGTCGCCGACTACCTGCAACGGGCCGCCCGCCACATCGCCTCGAAGACCGACGTTAAGCAGGCCTACGAGCTGGGTCGCGCTGCCGTGCAACTGGCCGTCAAGGGCAAGAACTCCGTCATGCCCACTGTCGTGCGCCTGTCCGACGTGCCCTACAAGTACAAGATCGGCCACGCCGAGCTGAAGGATGTCGCCAACGTGGAGAAATTCATGCCGCGCGACTTCATCAGCAAGGACGGCTACGGCATCACCGACAAGTGCCGCAAGTACCTGTCCGGCCTGATCCAGGGCGAGGACTACCCGAAGTACGAAAACGGCCTGCCGGTGTACGTCACCCTGAAGAACAAGCCGGTGGCGAAGAAGCTGCCGGATTTCAAGCTTTAACCGAGATCAAGGGCGCCGCCGGCGCCCTTGGTTATGATGGCTTGTTGATGTCGAGGCGCCCGTGACCCTGGAGCGTGCCCGCCAGCTTCTCAAGGTGCAGGCCGATTTCGGCGGTTTCTACAACGCCAATTCGGCCAAGCTGATCCTCTCCGAGGTACAGCGGGAGCACGGCCAGGCGGCGGTGGACGGTCTCATCCGGGAATTGCGTCTGGACGAGATTTTCGGCTTCGCGCCGGGCACGCGCTTCGCGGGCGGCCTGGCGCTGGGTCGCGAGCAATAGCGGCGGAATGCGAATTCAGACCCGGCGTCAGCCGGGCGGCAAGACTGGTCGCATGGATGGAGGAGTCCGTGCGGTGCGATGTTTTTTGTGCATGTTCTAGGAGATGAAGCGATGAATGAAGGACTGATGTTCGCCCTCGTGGCGGCGGCACTGGCCCTGGTATACGGGGTTATGTCGATCAAATGGATCAACGGTCTGCCCACCGGCAACGACCGCATGCGCGAGATCGCCGCCGCCGTGCAGGAAGGCGCGCAGGCCTACCTGAAGCGCCAGTACACCACCATCAGCGTGGTCGGCGGGGTGCTGTTCGTGCTGTTGTGGATCTTCCTGTCGGCGCCGACCGCCATCGGCTTCGCCCTCGGCGCGATCCTGTCCGGCGCCGCCGGCTTTATCGGCATGAACGTCTCGGTGCGCGCCAACATCCGTACAGCGCAGGCCGCCCACCAGGGCCTCAACGCCGCGCTCAACGTCGCCTTCAAGAGCGGCGCCATCACCGGTCTGCTGGTGGTCGGCCTGGGCCTGCTCGGCGTGGCCGGTTACTACGCCGTGCTCACCGCCATGGGCGTGTCGGTCGACGACGCCATCCACGCCCTCGTCGGCCTGGGCTTCGGCGGCTCGCTGATCTCCATCTTCGCGCGACTCGGTGGCGGCATCTTCACCAAGGGCGCCGACGTCGGCGCCGACCTGGTGGGCAAGGTCGAGGCGGGCATTCCCGAGGACGACCCGCGCAACCCGGCGGTGATCGCCGACAACGTCGGCGACAACGTCGGCGACTGCGCCGGCATGGCCGCCGACCTGTTCGAGACCTACGCCGTCACCATCATCGCCACCATGCTGCTGGGCAGCCTGATGGTGAGCGGCACCGGTACCGCCGCGGCGGTGATCTACCCCCTGGTGCTGGGCGGCGTCTCCATCATCGCCTCCATCATCGGCTCGTTCTTCGTCAAGGCGCGTGAAGGCGGCAAGATCATGAACGCGCTCTACCGCGGCCTCGCCGTCGCCGGCGCGATCGCCCTGGTGGCCTTCTACCCGATCACCGCGATGATGTTCCCCGAGGGCATCACCGTGTCCGACATGGACGCGCCGGTGTCCGCCATGAACCTCTATCTGGCCGCGCTCATCGGTCTCGGCCTCACCGCCGCCATGGTGTGGATCACCGAGTACTACACCGCCACCGAGTTCAGCCCGGTACGCCACATCGCCGAGGCCTCCACCACCGGTCACGGCACCAACATCATCGCCGGCCTCGGCGTGTCGATGAGGTCCACCGCGCTGCCGGTGCTGGCGGTGTGTCTGTCGATCTGGGCCGCCTACGACCTCGGCGGTCTGTACGGCATCGCCATCGCCGCCACCTCCATGCTGTCGATGACCGGCATCATCGTCGCCCTGGACGCCTACGGCCCGGTGACCGACAACGCCGGCGGCATCGCCGAAATGGCGGAACTGCCCGACGAGATCCGCAACATCACCGATCCGCTCGACGCGGTGGGCAACACCACCAAGGCGGTGACCAAGGGCTACGCCATCGGCTCCGCCGGCCTCGCCGCGCTGGTGCTGTTCGCCGACTACACGCACGCGCTGGAAGCCAAGATGGGCATGAGCATGGCCTTCGACCTCTCCAACCACATGGTCATCATCGGCCTGTTCATCGGCGGCATGGTGCCCTACCTGTTCGGCGCCATGGCCATGGAGGCCGTTGGCCGCGCCGCTGGCAGCGTGGTGGTAGAAGTGCGCCGCCAGTTCCGCGAGATCCCCGGCATCATGGAAGGCACGGCCAAGCCTGAATACGGCACCTGCGTCGACATGCTGACCAAGGCGGCGATCAAGGAAATGATGATCCCGTCGCTGCTGCCGGTGCTGGTGCCGGTGCTGGTCGGTGTCATCCTCGGCCCGCAGGCGCTCGGCGGCGTGCTGCTCGGCACCATCGTCACCGGCATCTTCGTCGCCATCTCGATGACCACCGGCGGCGGCGCCTGGGACAACGCCAAGAAGTACATCGAGGAAGGCCACCACGGCGGCAAGGGCAGCGAAGCCCACAAGGCCGCGGTGACCGGCGACACCGTCGGCGATCCCTACAAGGACACCGCCGGCCCCGCCGTCAACCCGCTGATCAAGATCATCAACATCGTCGCGCTGCTGATCGTGCCGCTGATCGTCTGATCCTTCCCTGTCAAGGGCAAGCGGGCCGGGGTCCTCCCCGGCCCGTTTTTTTTACCTACCGACGTGCAACAAAGCCTGGGCGAATCCGCCGATAATCGGCTTCGAGGTTTACCGCCCCCCCGGCCAAGTCTAGAATTTCACCGTTTTCTCATATTCCTGTTTTCATTGGGCTTTCAACGAAAGGGACCATCATGAAACTGAAGCTCCTCACCCTGGCGCTGGCTTTCGCCACCGTGCCCGCCCACGCCGCCATGGGCACCACGGAAATCCCCACCTTCGCCGGCCAGGCCGCCGCCGCCGAGGCCGCGAAGAAGGCCACGCCGCAGACGCCGGAGGAGTGGCTGGCGCGGATGACGGACTTCTCCCGCAACCTGTCCGCTTTCAAGGATCCCCGCGTATTCGTGCCCTGGACGCACGCCGTCACCGAGCCGGGTTTCTACATCGCCATGATGAACGGCATGATGGACCCCGGTGGCTGGCTCAACATGATGAACAGCATGGCGCATCCGGATGCCGTGCGTAACCTGGTGCAGTTCGCCGATCCGGCGATCTTGATGAACTGGAGCGCGGCCGGCCTGGATCCCAACTTCTACATCGCCCTGCTGACCCAGCTTTCCGATCCAGGCAAGTTGATGCGCTGGGCCATGGTGCCGGCGGATCCCAAGCTGTGGAACCTGATGCTCAACACCGTGAACCCGAACACCTATATCCGCTGGGGAATGTCACCCATGGATCCGCGTGCCTGGAGCCTGATGGGCAATGTCGCCAATCCGGCCCTCTACACCGGCATGGCTGGCGCCATCGTCAACCCCTATTCCTACGGCCAGGGCACCAGCAGTTGGCTGACCTGGACGCCGTCCGCCCCGGTCCAGGGCGCCGGCAGTTTCTCCATGTGGGATCCGGTGGCCATGCTCGGCAATCTGTCCGGCTTCATCCCCGGTCTGAACAACCTGCCTTTGCCGACCCTGCCGAATATCGGTCTGCCCAGCTTCTCCGTGCCGACGACGCCCGCCCCCTTGCCGGTGCCGACGCCCTATACGATGCCCGCTCCCACTCCGGCTAAGGCGGCCGCTCCGACCCCGGCTCCGGCCGTCAAGCCCGCGGAAGCAGCGAAACCGGCCGAGGTGAAACCCGCCGCTGCACCGGCGCCCGCGCCCGCCAAGGTCGCGGTGGCCCCCGCCCCCGCCGCTGCGGCTGTCGCCCCCGCCAAGGCTGCACCTGTCGCTGCCCCTGCTCCGACCGCTGCCGCGGCACCGGCTGCTCCGGCGCCCGCACCGGCCAAGGCCGCACCGGCCGCCGCTCCAGTCGCTGCTGCTGCTCCGGCGCCTGCACCGACTGCGGCTCCCGCCGCCAACAAGGTCATCCTGGCCGGCGATGCGCTGTTCCAGTCGGGCAAGTCGGGCATCAAGGATCTGTCCAAGGAAGGCAAGGCCAAGCTCGACGAAGTGGTCGCCAAGCTGAAGGGCATGGGGGAAATCGAGCAGATCAAGATCATGGGTCATGCCGACTCCACCGGTCGCGCTGCCGCGAATCAGAAACTGTCGGAGGCCCGCGCGCGTTCCATCAAGTCCTATCTGGTGGCCAAGGGCATCAAGCCCAGCGTCATCATGAGCAGCGGCGTGGGTGACACGCAGCTGGTTGTGCAATGCGACAAGACTCTGCCCTCGGCGCAGTTGAAGGAATGCCACGCCCCCAACCGCCGGGTGGAAATCGAGATCATCGCGAAGAACAAGTAAGCCTTCGCAGCGCCGTCAGAAACCGTCCCTCGGGGCGGTTTTCTTATTCTGGCGCGGGACCGGCGTCGTGTTCGGCGGGCGTTTCCAACGCCTCTGCCACGCGCTGCCAGCTGTTCTCGTTGAGGGCGACCTCGTAGCGGGCCCAGCGCCGGAACTCGGCCAGGCCGCAGCGTCCGCGTTTGCGCCGGCAGGTGCCGGCGATGCCTTTGAAATCGACGCTTTCCTCGCCGCTGTCGGCGTCCCGCGTGATGGCCTCCACCTGGCGTACGCCCCAGGGGCGACCGTAGATGCCGTTGCTGTAGTAGCGGCCGGGAAGGATTTCGAAGGGCTGCAGCAGGCGGGTTTCCATGGGAGCTCAAGCGGTCAATCGCCGGTAGATGTCCGAGACCTTGAAGGGCAGTTCCTTGACGTCGTCCAGGATGATGTAGCGGGCGGGACCGTACATGTGCGGCAGGTAGTCGCGGGCATCGCGGTCGATGGTGATGCAGAACGGATGCACGCCGGCCCGCCTCGCCTCGATGAGGGCCATGCGCGTGTCCTCGATGCCGTACTGGCCGCGATAGACGTCGAAGTAGTCGTCCGGACGGCCGTCGGACAGGGTGATCAGCACCTTGGTGCGCGCTTCCACGCCCTGCAGCAGTTCGCTGAGATGGCGGATGGCGAAGCCCATGCGTGTGTATTCCTGGGCGCGGATGCCGGAGATGCGGGCCTTCACCTCGTCGTTGTAGGGCTCCTCGAAGGTCTTGATGCGGAACAGCTCGCAGCGCTTGCGGGTGATGCCGGAAAACCCATAGATCGCGTAGCGGTCGCCGAGGCGTTCCAGGGCCTCGCACAGCAGCACCAGGGCCTCCCGCTCGGCTTCGTTGATCCAGCCCTTGGTGGAACCGCTCATGTCGACCATGAAGGCCACGGCGATGCTGCGCTCGGCGCGGTGCTGGCGCACGAACAGGCGGTCCGACATCTCGCTGCCGTCGCGCGCGTCGGCGATGGCCTCGACCAGGGCGTCGATATCGACGTCGTCGCCCCAGGCCTGCCGCTTCAGCAGACGGTTCTCGTCGCGCATGGCTTCGAAGGCGCGGCGCAGGTGCTTGACCAGGGCCGCGTGTTTTTCCAGGGTTTCCCGGTGGAAGTCGTCGAATACGGGCACCACGTCCTTCTCCCGCATCACGCACCAGTTCTTGCGGTAGTGCTGGCGGCCCATGTCCCACTCGGAATAGAAGCTGGCGCCCTCCTCGTGGTAGGTGCCCTGCCACACCGAGTCCGGGTCGGCGCGCTGCTCGCCGAGCAGGCTGGCGTCGTACTCGCCGTCGCCGGCCGGCACCAGATACTCGGGCGGGATGTCGCCGAAATCCAGCCAGACCGAGGCCATCAGCTGCTTGACGTCCTCGGGCGGCGCGATGGGCAGACCATCGAGGGTAAGTTCCAGGTCGAGGCGGCCGTCCCCGTCGGTGATCTCCGCATCGAAACGCGGGGGCGCCTCGGCCTCTTCCGACTCGGCGGCTTGCGGCGGACGATGCCGCGTGTGTTCCTCCAGCAGTTCCGCCAGCTTCACGCGCAGGCGCGCCTTCTCCTTCTCGCGGCGCCCGGCGAAGGCAGCGGCCACCGCGTCCGGGCGCAGTTCGCCCTGGTAGCACCAGGGCCGGAAATCCGGCAGCTGGTAGGCGTCGCCAAGCAGGATCAGGCTGTCCTCGATATCCGCTTCGGGTTCAGCCAGTCGCCGCGCGAAACGTTCCCACCCCGCCGGCAGCGATTCGCCCAGGGCCTGTTTCAGGCGTTCCATCTCGCGGTACAGGCCGGGCAGCTCGTGCGCGATGCGGGCGCTCAGGCGCAGGGTTTCCAGGGCATGCAGCTGGCCCAGGGCGCGGTCGGGGTGGGGAAAATCGGCGCAGGCCGCCACCAGGTCGGCGCGGAAGGTGCCGAAACGGGTCTGCGCCCACAGCAGGGCGAGCATGGCCTTGGCCAGCTTGAAGTTGTCCTCTGCGACCGGAAAGCGGGCCAGCACGCCCGGCAGGTAGACCTTCTCGGTATCGGTGTAGGCCTGCTTGTCCTGGGCCACCGCCAGCTTGCGCCCGGACAGGCCGCGCACGAAGTTGCCCAGCACGCCGGCGACATCCTCGAACAGCACGCCGGCGGTCATTTCCAATTGCCGTTCGGCGAAGTGGTCGGCTTCCTCCATCACCGTCAGGGCGTGGCGCAGGCCCTGGCGATCGTAGACGTCGCAGGCGCCCAATACCCAGGCTTCCATGAGGCGGCGGTCCATGCCGCCGATCAGGGCCGGTGCCCGGCGCGCGAACTGCCAGGCCACCTCCAGGTTGGAACTGGCCACCCGCTTGGTCCAGTCGAGGATGAAGTCCTGTTCGGCGGCGGACAGGGCGGCGATCTTCTCCGCCGTTGGCCCCACCTTGCGGAAGGAGAAATCCGCCTCCAACCAACCTTCGAGCAGTTCGGTGATCTCGGCGGCGGTGCGGTGAGGGCTCATGCCGGCGCGCCCAGGCAGTCGTCGGTCAGTAGTCGCGCCGGGGCAGGGTGCCGCGCCGGAACGCCGGGCGGGGTGACGGTTTCGCCGGCGGCGATGCGCGCGGCGACGATCCGGTTGAGGTCGAGCAGTTGTTGCAGCAGGTCGGCCTTGGCGCTGAAGCCGTAGGCGGCAAGCACCGCCCGGTCGAGGGCGGCATGGGCGTCGCGCAGGGGATTCCTGCCCGGCAGGTCGAGGGTGCGGTAGAGCACGCGCAGGCCGCCGCTCACGGTTTCCAGGGCCTCGGCGCGAATGCGGCGAATTTCGCGGCCGGCGGCGGCGATCGCGTTGATCTGGGCGACGCTGGGCGCCTGCGGCCAGGGGAAGGTGTCGAAGACGGATTCGGCGCTGTAGCGGAAATCGCTCTTGAGCTTGCCGCACTTGGCGACGAACCATTGCCAGTGGGGGGCGGATTGCAGGAGGCCGAAGCTGTAGTCGTCGGCAAAGGCGAAGACCTGAATCAGGTTGCTGGGCCGGATGCTCGAGGCGGCGAAGATGAAGATGGGGCGCTTGGTGACATAGGCGCAGCAGAGATAACGCGGCAGCGGCTTGATGACCGAGAGCATTTCCGGGCGGCCAAACGACAGTTGCCACCAGCGCGCGAGGAAGGCCTTGTGATGCGATCGCATCTTGCCGTCGGCGCTCTTGCCTTCTTCTGCCTTGCGCTCGCGGTCGGGCAGGATGTTGGCCTTCACCCACTCGTAAGCGCCGGAATAGGCCGCGGCTTGCAAGGCATCGCGCTGCTCGAAGTCGAGCACGTGACGATCCAGGGTCGCGCCTGTCAGCGCGTCGACGCCATTGAGGTAGGGGTGAATGATTTCGGCGGAACGCGGGTCGCGCGCAACGATGGCGGCCCGTTGCGCAGGGGTTAGCAGGAATCCCTGATGGCCGAGCATCTGGCCGTTGAAACAGCGCTGCGGCTTGGTGTTGCAAGCCAGCGCCGCCGCCGCGCCCACCTCCGCGCCATCGGCCAGCGCCGAATTGATTCGGGCTACCTCGCGGCAATCCAGATCGAAATCCTTGGCGCCGCGTTGGGCGGCCTTGAACCACAACCGCCGCGTCTTCGGCAACAGCGCCGCGTTCTGGGTCTTGGCCCAGTTGGCGATGGACACGTGCACATTGGCCTCGCCGCTCCAGGGCTGGTTGTCCACCGCCTCGATCACGGTGCCGTCGGCGCAGATGGCATCCAGCCCGCCGACGCGGGAGGCGTTGTTGCGGATGTTCTGGGTGCCGACCAGGCCGGCGCGGCCGGCTACCGGATCGGCGGCGGCGCAGGTCGGCAGGTGGTCGTGGGCGCGGCGGAACCAGTACACGCAATAGTCGGCCATGCCCGGCACTTCCGGATAAAGGCGGCGGACGGCGTTGACGTAATCGGCGCCGTGCTCGGGCTTCAGGCGCTTGGCGCCGAGGAAGGGCGGGTTGCCGATGATGACGTCGGCGTGCGGCCACGGCGCGCGGCGGCCGTCCGGGGCGATCAGCGCGTCGCCGATGAGGAAGTTGGCGTCCAGGTTGTCCAGGGGCAGGGCGTTCTCGGTGACATGCAGTTCGTCGATGGCCAACTTGTGCGCCAGCATCATGGTGACCTTGGCCAGTTCGACGGCGAAGGGCTGGATGTCCATGCCGAAGAAGTTGCGCGCGGTGACGAAGCCGAACGGCCGCTGGGCGGCATTGCGACTGGCGAATTCGCCGATGCGTTCGTAGATGCGCGCTTCCAGGCGCTTGAGTTCGCGGTAGGCGATGTAGAGGAAATTGCCGCTGCCGCAGGCCGGGTCGAGCACGCGGAAGTTTTCCAGCCGGGCGAGCAGTTCCTCCAGGCGTTTCAGGGTTTTCGCGCCTTCGATCTGCTCGCGCCAGGGCTCGACGATTGTCGGCCCGATGATCTTCATGATGTCGGCCGGGCTTGTGAAGTGGGCGCCGTAGGCGTGGCGCTGTTCGGCGCCCAGGGAGTGCTCGAAGATCGTGCCGAAGATTTCCGGACGCACCAGGCTCCAGTCGAAGCGGGCGGCGTTCTTGAGCAGGTCGAGTTCGTCGTCGGTGAGTTCGAGGCGGGCGGGTTGGGCGAACAGGCCGCCGTTGAAGTAATCGACGCCCTTGAAACGGCCGCCCGCGGTCTTGCCGGGCGTGTTCATTTCGCTGAACAGCCCGCCGATGAGGTCGTAACGCTTGGCCGGGGTGTCGCAGTCATCGAGCAGGCGGGCGAAGAAGTATTTCTCCAGCAGGCCGATGTCCTCGGCAAACAGGCACATGAGGCTTTGCAGAGTGAAACGCTGGGCGGTGTCGCGCGGGATGCCCCGCGTCACCAGGGCGTTGAACAGTTCGGCGAGCAGATCGGCGGCCTGGCGTGTGACTTTTTCCTGATCGTTGCCGAATACCGGCGTCCGCGGCTTCTGGAACAGAAAGGCAAGCGGCCCGTGGCGATGGGGCAGGTCGGCCAGGGTGACCCGGTCCACCGGCGTGTCCATCTGGGTTTCGAAGTCATAGACCCAGAATTCGTCGAAGTTGCACAGCACCACGTAGCGCGGGCGGCCGGGGACGAGTCGGGTCCAGTAGTCGAAGGCCTGGCGGTAGTGCTTGGACAGATCGGCGCCGCGCTTCTTCATCTCGATGAGGACGACGGGTTTCCAGACCAGGTCGGCGAAGGCGGTACCGCCGCCGTCCTTCTTAATGCGCTCTTCGCAGGTGGCGCCAGCTTCCTTGAGCCCGGCGTGGCCGCAGGCACGGAATAGCTGGTTCAGAAAAAGCTGGGCTTCGCCCTTTTCGTCGCCGCAGATGTGGGCCGCGCACCAGGTGACGAAGTCGGAAAGGGCGTCGGCGGCTTCAGCCATGGCTACCAGCGGGTGAGCACCGGGTACTGGGTGATCAGGGGGTCCGGCGTGAGAATGAGCATCTGATTGGCGATGGCCTGGCAGATGAGCATGCGGTCGAAGGGGTCTTGGTGCAGAAGGGGCAGTTTATCCAGGACCAGGGTGTCAGACTCGCCGAGGGGCAGGCTGGTGATACCGTGCTTGCTCCGTTCGGTGGGCACGTAGCGGACCGGGATATCGCCCAGGGGCAGTTTGCCGAGGCGGTGCTTGACAGCGATTTCCCAGGCCGAAACCGAGGAGAGAAACACCTCGTTTTCCGGATCCCGGAACATGGCTACCGCGGTTGGACTGGCTTGGGGCCTGCCCCGGATGATCCAGAGAAAGGCGCAGGTATCGAGCAGCAGTTTCACTTGCCGTAACGCTTGGCGGGTGGTTCGGCCGCCTTGGCAAATTGGACGTCCTCGGTGGTGTTATCCAGCAGGGGGTCGGGCAATTCGCCGTTGAACGCTTTGAGCAGTTCGTCGGGCAAGGGCTCGAAAAAACTGTCGGGGATGTCGTACTGGGCATCGCAGGCCAGCCCCACCGCCCGGGGTTCCTTGCGCGCCTGGGGCAAAGGCACGATTTGCGCCACCGGCACGTTGCGCCGGCAGATCTGCACGGTTTCTCCCGCCTCGACGGCAGCGAGATATTCCGAAAGCTTGGCTTTGGCTTCGTGGATGTTGATGTTCAGCATGACAGCGTCCTATCCATGTACTTGACCAAGTATAGGCTCATGTTCATGAGCTGGTCAAAAGATGGAGGAGGACAATTCCTGGATGGCCGCCAGCATGTCCGCGTCGTCCGTCACCGCCTGGGCCACGGCGCCGCGGCAGGCGGTGACCGGGTCGATGCCGCCGGAGATGAGCTTGCCGGCGTGCACCAGCAGGCGGGTGGAGGCGCCTTCCTCGAGGCCGCTGCCCTTCAGGTTGCGGGTCATGCGCGCGAACTTCACCAGCTTGTCGGCGAGCGCCATGTCGACGCCGGATTCGGCGGCGACGATCTTGCGTTCGAGCTCCGCCGCAGGGTAGTCGAACTCCAGGGCGACGAAGCGCTGCCGGGTGGACTGCTTGAGGTCCTTCATCACGCTCTGGTAGCCCGGGTTGTAGGAGATGGCCAGGCAGAAGTCCTCCGGCGCCTCCAGCAGCTGGCCCAGCTTTTCCATGGGCAGGGTGCGGCGGTCGTCGGCGAGGGGGTGGATGACCACCATGGTGTCCTTGCGCGCCTCGACGATCTCGTCCAGGTAGCAGATGCCGCCTACCCGCACCGCCCGGGTCAGGGGACCGTCCACCCAAACCGTCTCGCCGCTCTTCACCAGGTAGCGGCCGACGAGATCGGAGGCGGTGAGGTCGTCATGGCAGGACACCGTGATCAGCGGCCGCTTCAGGCGCCAGGCCATGTACTCCATGAAGCGGGTCTTGCCGCAGCCGGTGGGGCCCTTCAGCAGGATCGGCAGCTTGTGCCGGTAGGCCGCCTCGAAGATGGCGATCTCGTTGCCGACCGGTTCGTAATAAGGTTCTTTTTGGATGAAGTGCTCTTCGGGAGCGAGGGCGTGGGCGTCCAAGGCGGGTCTCGATGCAGGGTTTGACGTGGATGCGGGATTCTCGCCCTATAGGGTGGGGATGCAACCCCGGCACCACAAGGGGGACTCCGCCGCCGTGTCCGGCGAGGCGGTCGGCTCAGGCAGGCCGGCTCGCGACGAAATACTCGTAGGCGTAATAGTCGGAATAGAGGCGATGCAGTTCCGGTTCGCGCGCGAGTTGGTCAAGCACGCCGGCGGCTTCCGCGTCGCCGGCGTACTGCCGGCGCAAGGCCTCGATGCGCGCCAGCATCGGCGTGTAGAAATCGGTCCACCATGCCTCGTCCGGCAGGGTGAAGTGCCCCAGCACGGCAAACTCGTGTCGTTCGATGGTCGCCAGCACGTCGCCGGTCCATGCCATGGCCGGGTAATCCTGGTCGAAGCCGGCCCGGACCTCGGCGGGCGGGTCCTCCTTGCGCCAGACCGCGTCGGTGAAGACGAGATGGCCGCCGGGGCGCAGCAGCGCATGGATATTGCGCAGGGCGTGGTCGAGGCCGATGTTGTAGAGCGCGCCTTCCGACCAGACCAGATCGAAGCTGGCTGGCGCCAGTCCCGGCGCCGCCATGTCCGCCACCCGCGCCTCGACCCGGTGCGCCAGGCCGCGCTCGGCGAGGGTCGCGCGCAGGCGTTCGATGCTGGGCGCGTGCGTGTCCAGGGCCAGGATGCGGCCGGCCGTGAGTTCCGCCAGATAGAGGGTTTGCCCGCCGACGCCGCAGCCCAGGTCGAGCACCACCGGCGACGGCGGCAATGTCCCGCACAGGCCGAGCGCCCTCGCCGCGCTGGCGCGGTCGCCGGGGCCTTGCCTGGGCAGGGCTTCGTACACCTCGAAAAACAGATTCGGGTACCGCTCGTGCAGTTCGTCAGTCATGGCTGGGTGCTTTGGCTACGGAGATGTGACGCCATGCGCGCTACTTTTTCTGCGCCTGCCCCGCCATCCGCTCGTACAACTGCCCCAGGCTGAGCTGGGCCTTGGCGTAGCCCTGGTCGGCGGATTTCTGGAACCAGGCCAGGGCCTCGGTTTCGTTCTTCTCGACACCGGTTCCGTCGCGGTAGAGCACGCCGAGGTTGTGCTGCGCGACCTTGTCGCCGGCCTCGGCAGCCTTGCGGTACCACTTGGCGGCGGCGGCCATGTCCTTGGTCACGCCCTTGCCCTGCTCGTAGATGACGCCGAGGTTGTTCTGCGCGGCGACGTCGCCGGCTTCGGCGGCCTTGCCGAGCAGGACGACGGCCTCGTCGGCCATGCCGCCCTTGAAGAGCAGCCAGCCCAGGCGGCCCTGGGCGGCGGGCAGGTTCTTCTCGGCGGCCCGGCGCAGCCAGTCCATCGCATCCTTCTCGTTCTTCTCCACGCCCTGGCCCTGCTCGGCCATCAGGCCCAGGTTGTACCAGGCCAGGGGTTCGCCCTGGGCGGCGGCCTTGAGGAACCATTCGCGCGCCTTGGCGAAGTCCTGGGTGACACCCTGGCCTTCGCGATAGAGCCGGCCCAGGTTGTTCTGGGCGGCGGCGTCGCCGGCCTGGGCGGCCTTCTCGTAGAGGGCAAGGGCGCCGGGCAGATCGGCCTTGCCGACGGCGCCGGTCTCCAGTAGCCAGCCCAGATGCGTGGCGGAGGCGGCGTCGCCGGAGTCGGCGGCCTGTTTGAACCAGCGCGCGGCCTCGGTCATGTTCTTCGGCACCCCCTGGCCCTTCTCGAACATCCAGCCGAGGCGGCTCATCGACGGCACGTGGCCCTGGCTGCCGGCCAGTGCCATCCAGTTGGCGGCGGTCAGATAGTCCTGGGTAATGCCGCCCATGCCGTCGCGATAGATCAGGCCGAGGTTGCCCTGCGCCTCGGCGTTGCCGGCCTCGGCGGCCTTGGCGAACCAGACCACGGCTTCCTTGAAGTCGACGGGCACGCCGTTGCCGGTGGCGTACTTGATGGCCAGGTTGTTCTGCGCCGGCACGTCGCCCAGTTCGGCGGCCTTCCTCAGCCAGTGGGCGGCCATCGCCGGGTCGCGCGGCACGCCCAGTCCCTGTTCGTGCAGCACGGCGAGTTGCGACTGGGCGGCGGCCATGTTGAGCTCGGCGGCGCCGGTCATCAGCTTGGCGGCCTGGTCCATGTCCTGGGTGACGCCCTGGCCACGCAGGAACATGAGGCCCAGGTTGTAGAGGCCCACCGGTTCATTCTGCTGCGCGGCGCGGCCGTACCACTCGGCGGCCTTGGTCATGTCCTTGGTTACGCCCAGGCCGTTCTCGAACATCCAGCCCATCTTGGTCTGCGCTTCGGGGTCGCCGGCCTGGGCCGCCATCTGGTAGTAGCGCAGGGCCATCTGCATGGCCTGCATCGGGTCGGGTACCGGCAGGGGCATCTGCGCCGCCGCCGGAAGCGGCAGGGAGAGGGCGAGGAGGAGGGCGGGCACGCGAAGTTTCATGGCGGTTCCTTTGTCGTGAACGTCGCGGCGGCGACGCTTGAAGCTCCCCTCGCCCGCTTGAGGGGCGAGAGGGGGGATCGGAATGCACCGCATTCCGCCCTCGCAGCCGGCTGGCGGTAAAACGCCAGCCGTGGGGCGCAAAGCGGGGGTTGGGGGTGAGGGGGGCGATTCGTCATTTCTTGGCATCCTGCAAACGATAGACCACCGGCACGTCGATCCAGGCGGTCACCGGCTGGCCGTTCTTGCGCGCCGGGATGAAGCGCCAGAAGGTCAGTTGCGACTGCGCGTCGCGGTCCAGCAGGCCGCTGCCGCTGGACTGCTTCAGCCACATGCGGCCTGGCTTGCCGTCCGGCTGCACTTCCACCCGGACGATGGCCTTGCCCTGGATGCTGCCGGCCCAGGCCTGGATGGGGAAGATGAAACTTGGGTTGTCCGGCGCGTAGGCGGGTTGGCTGCTGACCTGCACGTCGGGCTTGGGCGGTCGGTTGTCGGGGAAGCTGTGGCCGGGCAGAGGCAGCGGGCAGTAGATGGAAGGGGCGAGCACGTCGAGGGCCTGCAACTGGCTGTCCGCCCGCATGATCTGGCGGTCGGCGACCTTGATCGCGACCAGGCGCGCGCCATCCTGGTCCATGCCGGGGCTGGCGTGGCCGCTGCCACTCCCGCTCGCGGCGCCGCCGCCGGTGCCGCCTTGCCCGCCGGCGATCGCGCGCATGCCCGCGGGCACCGCGGTGGCAGCGCCCTGGCCGCCGGCCAGGGCGAGTCCAGACCGGCTGGCGCCGCCGCCATCGGCGCTACCGGAACGCAATGCCCCCGTGCCGGGATAAGCGCCGCCGCTGCCTGCGCCACCGGCGGCCATGCCGGCGCCCGCCCCGGCGCCACTGCGATCGCCGCGGCCACTGCCTGATTTCGCCACCAGGGCGGGCAAGGTGACGGCCAGATTGGGACTGCTGCCCGGCTCGCCGGGGGCCAGGCCAAGGCTCTTGCCACTCTGCGAAGAGCCGGGGCCGCCGGTGGGCGCGCTCAGGGCGGTGCGCCGGTTGCCCGCCGCAGACGGGTCGGCGCTGCCCAGGCTGGCCACCAGGGCCCTGCCCGCGCCGGAACCGTCGCCAGCGGCCGTCGTGCCACGCTCGCTGGCCGCGCCGCCGGCGACCTTGGCCTTGGCCCGGGTGGTCGCGCTGGAGGGGCCATCTTTGCCGCCGTCGCCGACGCGGGCCAGTTTGCCCGGGGCCACACCGGCCGCTCGCGCGGCAGCGGATCCGCTGTGCGTGCTGGCGCCGCCGCCAGCCTGTTTGTCCGCGCCGGTTTGCGGCAGTGCCGCCGCGCCGCCGGCCCGGGCGCTCGCCAGGGAGGTGCCGTCGCCTTGCGCCTGGTGCGGCGTGCCGTCGCCTTGCGCCTGGTGCGGCGCGGCCCGCCCCGATTCCGGCGCAACCGGGCCCGCCGCCAGGGCGCCGGCGCCGGCCGGCAGTTGGGCCCGCTCGGCCAGGGTGCCGGTGGCGGTCAGGCGGATGCCCTGCGGTTCGCCGCCGGTGAGGGCCGGGGCTTCCAGGCTGGACTGGCTCTGGGCACCACTGCCCGCCGCGATCTGCATCCCGCTGCCGGCGCTTGCGCTGGAAGCCAGGTTGCCACTACCCGCGCCGGTCTGTCCGGCGGCGCCGCTGGCGGCGAGGCCTGCGCGGGCTTCCGCGCCCTGGCCGCTGCGCGAGAGCCCGCCCGGGTGGAGGCCGCCACGGCTCAGGCTGGAGCTCGCGGCCAGGGCGATACCCGGGTCGCCGGCGGATCCCCCGGCGCTGGCCAGGCTGCCACTGCCGGCACCGGGATCGGCAAGCTGCGCTGCCTCGGCTACCTGGGAAGTGGTTTGCGCGGCGGACTGGGCTGCCGCGGGGGATTCGGTCGTCTGGACGGCTTCTGGCTTCGCGTCCACTTTGGCCATGGTGGGCCGTGTCGTGGCGGCGGGTTTGACGATCTCCTCGAGCGGGGCCTGGACGCCCAGGGTCCGCGCGTCGGGCAGTTCCAGCTTGGGCGCGTCCTTCGCCGGCCGGGCCTCGCCGCGCCATTTGGCTTCCAGGGTATGCGGTTCGCGCTGCGCGGGCTTGCGCTTGGCCTGGGTCTTCTTCGCCTTGGCGTCGGCCGTCTTGGTCTTGACCTGGCTCTTGGCGCGCGTCGGCGCCTCGGGCTTGGGCGGCTCCAGGGCGATCTCGAAGCTCACCGGCCGTGGTTCCGGCGGCGGCGGCGAATCCATGCCCAGATAGACGGCCAAGTGCAGCACGACGCTGGCGCCCAGCGCGACCCAGTGGCGAGGTTCCAGGCGGGCCAGCAGGGCGAGGAGGAGAACGGGTAGCTTCACCGCGCCTCTTTCGCCTTGCCCGGCGCATGCGCGGTGATGAAGGTGAGCTTGGCGACGCCGGCACGGCTGACCGCGGCCATTACCTCGGTGATGCGGCCGTACGGCACGCCGGCATCCGCGCGCAACTGCACCGTCAGTTCCGGCGCCCGCGTGATCTCTGCCTTGAGGCGTGATTCCAGGGCCGGCAGCTCGATGGCGTCCTTGCCCAGGAAGGCCTTGCCGTCCGGCTGCACGCTGACCACCAGGGCCTGGGCGGGCTTGAGGACGGCGACCGGAGAGGTCTCCGGCAGCTTCACCTGCACCGACTGGAGCAGGAAGGGGGCCGTGATCATGAAGATGGTGAGCAACACCAGCATCACGTCTACCAGGGGCGTGACGTTGATCTCGCTCATCGCCTGGAAATCGGTCTCCCGCGAGACCAGAGGGGAGGAGGGCCGCACAGCCATGTCAGGCCTTCTTGTCTTCTGCGCAGCAGGCCAGGTTCATGAAATCGTGGGCGAAGCGCTCCATCTCGGCCACCGACAGGCGGGTTACGCGCACGCCGTAGTTGTAGGCGAGCACGGCGGGGATGGCGGCGGCGATGCCGATGGCGGTGGCGAGCAGCGCCTCGCCCACCGGGCCGGCCACTACTTCCAGGCCAGAGGAACCCGAGCGGGCGATGTTCTCCATGGCGTTCATGATGCCCCAGACGGTGCCGAACAGGCCGACGAAGGGGGCGGTGCTGCCGATGCTGGCGAGCAGCATGAGCCCGGATTCCAGCGTGTGTTGTTCCTTGCGCACCTGCTGCGACAGGCTGCGTTCCATCACCGCCTGACGATCGCCGGAGTCGGCCAGGGTCTTCCTCTCGCCCATCTGGCGCAGGGTGGCGAAACCCTGTTTGGCCAGCCGGGCGAGGGCGCCGGAGGACTCGCCGGCGATTTTCTCGGCGCCGGCCAGGTCGGCGGCCTGCCAGAAGCGTTGCGTGAAGCCCGCGTTCTCCTGGCGGATGCGCCATTGCAGCCAGCCCTTGGCGAAGATCAGGGCCCAGGTGACCAGCGAAAACAGGACCAGGACGGTGAGGGCCAGGTTGACGGCCGTGGAGGTGGAGTATTGGATCATGGCGGCTCGGGGAAGAAGAAAGCCGCCGCATTATAAGGGCTCGCTAATGGAGCCGGCTTGAGGCGCTGGGGATGGCCCGTAGACGCACCGGCCGGCGTCAACGAAACACCACAGGCCGCGGGCCCGGCCGTACACTGGCATTTTTCATCCAGGAGGCATGGCATGCCCGCCCTGATTCGCTCGATTCCGCTTCTGTTCCTGCTCGCCGGCTGTGGCGCCGAAACCATCGGTACCGCCGCCGTCGGTGCCAAGACCCAGGCCGATGCCGCGCGCCAGGCCGAGGAAACCAAGGCCCAGGTCCTCAACCAGCTGGAGGCGGCGGCGCAGCTGGAAAAGCAGCGCCTGGAACAGGCCGGGGCGGCCGGGCAGCCCTGAGGTGGGGTGATCAGGCCAAGGGGAGATTCCGGTCGGGACTGAAATCTGCCAGTAACACGGCTTGCGTATAACGCGGGGGGTCTCCATCCACTTCCCTGACTCGCCATGTTTCCCAGCCGCCCCTCGCAAGCCCTGTTGCTCTCCACTCTCCTCGTCGCCGCGCCGCTCGCCATTGCCGCGCCCATCGTATCGGTTCAGAAACTTTGGAGCGTGCAGCATGGGGCTGGACCGGGAGGCCTCAACACCGGTGTAACCTCTGAAATCGCCGCTTTCGATGCCGCCACCAACACGATCTGGGTGGCGGGCGTGGTCGGGGTGGACGTGCTCAACGCCGGCACCGGCAGCCTGGTCCAGCACATCGACACCACCGCTTTCGGCAGCGTCAACAGCGTGGCCATCAAGAACGGCGTCGCCGCCTTCGCCATCGAAAGCAGCACCCGCACCAACCCCGGCACGGTCCAGTTCTATGACACTACCACCCGCGCCAACACCGGTTTCGTCACCGTCGGCGCCCTGCCCGACATGCTCACCTTCACGCCAGACGGTTCTAAACTGCTGGTGGCCAACGAAGGGACGCCGACCGTCTATGGTGTCCGCATCGGCAACTCCGTGCCGCGCAACTACGCGCCTGCCGCCGTCGACCCCGCGGGCAGCGTCAGCATCATCGACATGGCCACGCTAACGGTGGTCACCCGCGATTTCACGGGTGTCGCAGTCCCCAACACGGGCAATGTGCGGACCAACACCGGCATGGACTTCGAGCCCGAGTACATCGCTGTCAGCCCGGACGGAAGCAAGGCGTTCGTTGGCCTGCAGGAGGCCAACGCCATGGCGGTGCTGAACCTGTCCAACAACACCTTCGAGAAAATCGTCGGCCTGGGGGTCAAGGATTTCAACCAGGCCGGCAATGCCATCGATCCGCTCAACAACGGCACGGTTTCCTTCGCGAACTACGCCGCCAAGGGCCTCTACATGCCCGACGGCATGGCCGCCTACCAGGTTGGCGGCAACACCTACGTGGTCATGGCCAACGAGGGCGACTTCCGCGAGGACGACGTAGACCGCTCCGCGGCGAGCGCTCCCGGCATCGGCGCCAGCGGCGACCTGGCCAACCTGCGCGTCTCGAACACGGATTCGTCTGCCTCGACGGGCCTGTTCGCCGCGGGCGCCCGCTCCTTCTCCATCCGCGACGCCGACGGCGTCCTGGTCTACGACAGCGGCGACATCCTCGACCGGGCGGCGTTCGCGGCGAATATCTACGATGACGGCCGCAGCCGCGACAAGGGCGTGGAACCCGAGGGTCTGGCCTTGCTCACAATCGGTGGCCGCGTACTTGCCTTCATCGGCCTGGAACGGACTACAACCAGCGCCGTGGCCATGTTCGACGTGACCAACCCGTTCCAGGTGGACTACCTGGATCTGATCGTCGGCGCCGGTGATCGCTCTCCCGAGGGGCTACTGGCTTACAGCCATGGCGGCCACGACTATCTGGCGGTGGCCCACGAGGTATCCAACACCACTACCCTCTATCGCCTATCGGTCGTGCCCGAACCGGCCAGCCTGGCCCTGTTCGGACTGGGCTTGGCAGGCTTGATGTTGGCGCGCCGCCGCTCCGGCGCGGCGGCCTGACAGGCTTGTCCCTGGGGGCTGGCTGCGGTCGGATCTCCGCCTTGCCACGTTTTGCTAACGCGCGTTCTATCCGCATCAAGAAAGAGTTCTAAGGGCGGCCGCCCGCCCGGTACCATGGATTCCCGCGCCTCGTGCGCGCCGGCGAAACATGGACAACCCAGCATCCACCTCCCGGGCCGTGTCGGTCCATCCCCTGCGCGGCCCCATCCGGCGCGGCACCGGCAGGCCGCGCGTGGCCATCGTCGGACGCGCCGGCAACGGCAAGGCGAGCATCTTCCGCGCCGCTTCCAGCACCGCCACGCGCCACGAGCGCCTGGCGGGCATCGGTCCGGCCTACGAGGAATGCCTGGTGGAAGTGGGCGTGGAGCAGATCTCCCTGGTGGCCCTGCCGGACATCGACAGCTTCCACCAACTCGGCGGTGATGCTGCGGTGGTCCTGAAGTATCTGCTGTGGGGCGATCGCTGGCCGGCCATCGCCCGCCACGAGTCGCATCAGCCGGAGAAGGCCTTCCCCGCGCCGGACGTGCTGCTGCTGGTGGTGGATGCCACCGACCTGGAGCGCGACCTGGAACTGGCGCTGGAACTCGCGCAACTGGGCAGGCCCATGGTGATCGCCCTCAACCGCATGGACGAGGCGCGCGCCAAACACCGCTTCATCAACGCGCGCGCCCTCGCCGCGCGCCTGGGCGCGCCGGTGGTGGCGACGGTGGCGCACATGGGCATCGGCCTGGCCGAGCTGTTCTCCGTGGTGGTGCGGGTAGCTCGGGAGACCCGCGCCGGCACCGGGGTTGCACCCCGGCATGAGCCCAGCCCGCATATCGCCGCGCAGCTCGATGCCATCGCCGGCATCGCGCGCGACGCCGAAGTCGCCGCCGCCTTCGCCGTGCCGGAGGCGCTGCTGACCCTGCAACTGGCGGAGAACGACGACTATTTCGCCGAGGAGCTGCGCGCCCATTTCCCCGACCGGCACGCGCGCCTGCTTGCCGCCCGCGGCGCCGCCGCCGAGGCGCTGCCGCGCCCGCTGGCGGAGGAGATCCACGCCGACCGCCACCATCGCGCCGCCCTGCTGCACGAAGCGGTCACCCGGCCGGGCGGCGAGGCCACGCCGCCACGCTGGCAACGCTGGGCGGACGAACTGTTCCTGCATCCGCGCTGGGGCTTCGCCGGCACCCTGGCGGTATTCGCCCTGGTGCTGTTCTTCGTCTTCGAGGTCAGCGCCTTTCTCGACGCGCTGACGGTGGCGCGTCTGATCGAATGGGCCGAGCCCTGGCGCCCCGAGTCGCTTGCCGGCGTGGTCGCCCGCGCGGTGCTGGACGGCTGTATCGGCCTGCTCGGCATCGTCATCCCCTACATGCTTCCCCTGCTGGTGCTGCTGGTGCTGCTGGAGGAGTCCGGCATCATGCATCGCGTTGCCTTCGTGGTGGATCGCGGCTTTCACCGCCTCGGCCTGCACGGCGGCGTCGCCCTGCCCTTCCTCATGGGCCTGGGCTGCAACGTGCCGGCCCTGGCCGCGACCGCCGCCGTGACGCACGGCCGCGACCGCGCCGTGGCCTCGCTGCTCATCACCTTCCTGCCCTGCTCGGCGCGCTCCGCCATCCTGCTGGCGGTGGGCGGCAAGTATCTCGGCGGCCTCGGCGTGTTCCTGCTGTTCATGCTCACCCCGGTCGTCGTCAGCCTAGTCGGGCGCTTCCTCAAGCGGCGCTATCCCGAGACCACGCCGGGCATGATCCTGGCGATTCCCGATTACGCCTTGCCCACCGCGCGCTCGGTGCTGGCCAATACCTGGGAGCGCAGCCGCGACATCGTCAGCATCGTGCTGCCGCTGCTGGTCGCCGGCAGTGTGCTGCTGGCCGTGCTCGGCCACTTCGGCGCCGACGCCTGGATCAACCTCGCGCTGACGCCGGTGACCGCCTGGTGGCTGGGGCTGCCGGTCGCCCTCGGGGTGCCCATCCTGTTCGGTGTGCTGCGCAAGGAGTTGTCCCTGCTCATGGTCTTCCAGGCCCTGGGCACCCAGGACCTGAGCGGGGTGCTGGATACTGCCCAGATCGTCACCTTCCTGGTGTTCCTCACCTTCTACGTGCCCTGCGTCTCCACCTTCGCCATGATGCTGAGGCTGCTGGGCCGCCGCGACGCGCTCTATTCGGTGGCGCTTTCCGTCGGTGTGGCGCTGCTCGTGGCGGCCGCCGCGCGCTGGCCGATCGAGTGGGCGGCGGGCCTGTTCTGAACCTTCAACCCAGATTGTCCATGAGGCGGCCCTGCGGGCCTACACGAGTCCTGGCGGCCGTTTTTCGGCATCTTCACTCCCGTTCTTCGCGCCAATAGACCTGGCTATTGGCTTGTCGCACGTGCGCGAATCTGCTCGAAAACCGTCTCGCCATCCTCTCGCGTCCTCATGAACAATCTGGGTTCATTGCAGAGGCGGCGGGGTATAGCGGTTCAGGCTGTTTTCGATCTTCTGCGCGGCATAGAACGCGGCCAGGTCGGCGATGTCCTGGTCGTTGAGACCGTGCGTGAGCACGCTCATCATCGGGTGGGTGTGGCGCTTGGCGGCCCTGAATTGCTTCAGCATGGCGGAGAAGGCCTCCGCGCTCTGGCCGGCCAGTCTTGGTGTGCCGGTATGGGTGTAGTTGCCGGTGGGGCCATGGCAGGTGCTGCAGTATTGCGATTTCTGCGCGCCCGCCTGGACATTGCCGGCGGCGACGGCGGGGCCGGCGCACAACAGCAGGGCGCCCATCGCCAGGGCGGCGGCACGCGGGACGGGGAACCAGCGGGACATCGACATCATCATGAACTCCTTTGCGTGAACGGGGCGTCCGCGTCTTGACGCGAAGGCGAGTAGCCCACCTTCTTGTCTATAAGCATAGCCGCGCGCGTCCGGAAGCAAAGCACGGCAGAGCGGATTATTCGCCGCCGGTGAAGCCGAAGGGGCTGGCCTGGCCGAGGAACTCGTCGAAGCGCAGGTAGTGCGTGCCGTCGCAGGAAAAGGTCAGGCTGACCATGCCATTGAACAGGTTGATCGACGACATGCGCAGATAGATGTTCTCGTCGGCCATGCGCAGGGTGCGCAGGTTCTGCAGGATGCGGGCGATGGCCGGCATGGGGATGGCCGCGTCGGCGGGGTAGGTCTGCGGTGGATAGGCCAGGCAGATGTCCGGATCGGCCAGCGCCTCCTGGTCGAGGATGCGGTAGCGGTAGGGATCGTCCAGCGTCCAGATGGTGGCCTGGCTGCTGGAGAAGTGGATCTGGCACTGGAACACGCCGCGCTGGGTGAGCAGTTCCTCCAGGATGGACAGGGCCTTGTCCATGCTCTGGTCCATCGGGCTGTCCACCCGGCACTGGTAAAAGACGTTGCCGCGGATCGCCGGGTCGCCCTTGATCTGCCGCCAGTTGCCGGGTTCCTCGTAGAGATGCGAGGTGGCGGGCAGATCGCGCAGGTCGAAGTCGGCGCCCAGGTAGCCGAGCACGCGGCCATCCCGGCGCACGATCTGCAGGGCGGTGAGGGAAGGACGCTGATTGAGCTGGCTGATGTAGGAATCGGACAGCAGAAAGCCCCAGGCCGGCACCGCTTCCTGCATGTACGGGCGCTGCGAACGGTCGCGGCCGAAGTGGCCGGGCGTCAGGCCGCTCTTGCCGACGTTGTCGCAGAGCTGGATACCGTCGGCGTTCACGCCGTAGAGGAAGGTGCAGTGGGGGATGTCGGCAAAACCGGCCAGCAGGACCGCGTTCATGCCCTCCCGGTCGCCCCACGCCGGCGCGCATTGCTCCGCCAGCCGGGAGAGCGGCTCGTGCAGCAACTGCGCCAGCTTCTCGCGCTGCTGAAAGATGATGTCCTTCCAGGAAAACTGCATGGTTTCCACCCCTTGGCGGATTGAACCCGGCGCATTATCGCTTTCCGCACAAAATATTCGAGAGGGTCCGCGCAGGCCGGCATGATCGGCGCCACGCGCCCCGAGTTGATGCCGCGCGCACCGCCATGGTGCACTTCGCCACGCATCGGGCCGCAGCGCCAGTCCCCGCTCGGGCCTCCTCCCCCCGCGCACTGCCGCCCGTGGCCGGGTGTTCGGAAATAACGGGAGGCATGCGCGCGGTTGGCATCCCTCTTGCAAGGATCGGGCCGTGATTTCCCCTCATAACCACAACATGCTCCTCTCCTCCCCTTGTCCACGCCCTGCCGGGCGTTTTTTTTGGCCGAGACCGCCATGACCATCCGCGTCGCCATCCGTCACAAGACCCATTACCACTATGACCGGCCCGTGAGCATGGGCCCTCACGTTCTGCGCCTGCGCCCGGCGGTGCACAGTCGCACGCCCATCCTGGGCTATTCCTTGCGCGTCAGTCCGGAGAAGCACTTCATCAACTGGCAGCAGGATCCCTTCGGCAACTTCCTGGCCCGCCTGGTCTTCCCGGAGAAGACCACCCGCTTCGGCATCGAGGTGGAGGTCATCGCCGACATGACGGTGATCAATCCCTTCGATTTCTTTCTGGAGGAGCACGCTGAGCACTATCCCTTCGACTACGACGCCCAGTCGGCCAAGGAGTTGATTCCCTACCGGGAACTGGCCGAATCCGGCGCCTTGCTGATGCAGTGGCTGGATGGCGTGAAACGGGACAAGGAAGCCATGGTGCCCTTCCTGGTGGCGCTGAACCAGCGCCTGTGGCAGGACATCCGCTACACCGTGCGCATGGAGCCCGGCATCCAGACCTGCGAGGAAACCCTGGAGCGGGCCCTGGGCTCCTGCCGGGACAGCGCCTGGCTGCTGGTCAACATCCTGCGCCACCTGGGTTTCGCCGCCCGCTTCGTGTCGGGCTACCTGGTGCAGCTCACCGCCGACCAGAAGTCCCTGGACGGTCCCTCGGGCCCGGAGGCGGACTTCACCGACCTGCACGCCTGGGCCGAGGTCTTCGTGCCCGGCGCCGGCTGGATCGGACTGGATCCCACCTCCGGCCTGTTCGCCGGCGAGGGCCACATTCCCCTGGCCTGCACGCCGGACCCGGTCAGCGCCGCCCCGGTCACCGGGGCCACCGACCCCTGCGAGGTGAGCTTCAGCTTCGAGAACACCGTTACCCGCATCCACGAGGATCCCCGCGTCACCAAACCCTACCGGGATGACCAGTGGGTCGCCATCGATGCCCTGGGCCGGGCCGTGGATCAGCGGCTGGCCCTCCAGGACGTGCGCCTGACCATGGGCGGCGAACCCACCTTCATCTCCATTGACGACATGGAGTCGGCCCAGTGGAACAGCGCCGCCCTCGGCGCCCACAAGCTGGAGCGGGCCCAGGACCTGTGGCAGCGGCTGGGCGCGCGCTTCGCGCCCGGCGGCCTGCGATTTTCCGGCCAGGGCAAGTGGTATCCGGGCGAGCCCTTGCCGCGCTGGGCCCTGGGCCTGTTCTGGCGGACGGATGGCGTGCCGCTCTGGAAGAATCCGGGGCTGCTGGCCGACGAGGGCAAGGATTATGGCCATACCGCCGCCCATGCCGCCGTTTTCATGAAGGCCCTGGCCGAGCGCCTCGATCTGCCCGCCCGCGCCATCCAGCCGGGTTACGAGGACGCCTTGTACTACCTGCTCAAGGAAGCCGAGGTCCCGGCCAACCTGGACCCGGCCAAGGCCAACCTGAAGGACCCCCAGGAACGACGCAGCCTGGCCGAGAAGTTGTCACGGGGTCTGGACGAGCCGGTGGGCTATGCCCTGCCCCTGGCCTGGTGCTGGAGCAACGGCGGTTGGAAGACCGGTCCCTGGGAGTTCAGGCGTGGCCGCCTTTACCTGATGCCCGGCGACTCTCCCATGGGCCTGCGCCTGCCCCTGGCCAGCCTGCCCTGGGTGGCCGAGGACAAGCGGGAAATGCCCTGGCCCCTGGACATGTTCGCGCCGCGGGAGGCGCTGCCCGACAGCTACGGCGAGATCGCCCGGCGCTTCTCCGCCTTCGAGCCGGAATTGCCCAGCCACCCGGAGATCCAGCGCCAAGGCCTGGCTGACGCCTTGCTCCCTCTCCCGCAAGCGGGAGAGGGAGCAAACCGTCGTGCCGGAGCCCTTGTCGAAGTCCCCCATACCGCTCTCTGCGTGGAAGCCCGCCAGGGCGTCATCCGCATCTTCATGCCGCCCCTCTCGGTGCTGGAACACTACCTGGCCCTCACCGCCGCCATCGAGGACGTGGCCGGCCAACTGCGAACCCCGGTCATCCTGGAAGGCTACGAGCCGCCGCGGGACTACCGTATCGAGCGTCTCATGGTGACGCCGGACCCGGGTGTCATCGAGGTCAACATCCACCCCGCCCGGTCCTGGGACGAACTGGTGGCCAACACCCGCGACCTCTACGAGGAGGCGCGCCTGGCCCGCCTGACCACGGAAAAATTCATGCTGGACGGGCGCCACACCGGCACCGGCGGCGGCAACCACGTCACCCTGGGCGGTCCCACGCCGCGGGACAGCCCCATGCTGCGCCGGCCCGACCTGCTCATGAGCCTGGTCACCTTCTGGCAGCACCATCCCGGCCTGTCCTACCTGTTCTCCGGCCTGTTCATCGGTCCCACCAGCCAGGCGCCGCGCGTCGACGAGGGCCGCGACGAGAAGCTCTACGAGCTGGAAATCGCCTTCCAGCAGATGCCGAAGGGAGAAGTGAGCCAGCTCTGGCTGGTGGACCGGCTGTTGCGCAACCTGCTGGTGGACCTCACCGGCAACACCCACCGCTCCGAGTTCTCCATCGACAAGCTGTATTCCCCGGACAGCCCAAGCGGTCGCCAGGGTCTGGTGGAGTTCCGCGGCTTCGAGATGCCGCCGCACTGGCAGATGAGCGCCGCGCAGATGCTGCTGCTGCGCTGCCTGGTGGCGCGCTTCTGGGAGCAGCCCTACCGGCACAAGCTGGTGCGCTGGGGCACGGCACTGCACGACCGCTTCATGCTGCCTCATTACGTGCGCGCCGACGTGCTGGATGCCCTCTCCGACGTGCGCGAGGCAGGCTTCCCCTACCAGGACGACTGGCTCGACCCCTTCATCGAGTTCCGCTTCCCGCGCATCGGCACGGTGAAGATCGACGACATCGAGATCGAGCTCAGGAGCGCCATGGAACCCTGGCACGTGCTGGGCGAGGAACTCACCAACGTCGGTACCGCCCGCTTCGTCGATTCCTCGGTGGAGCGCGTGCAGGTCAAGGTCACAGGCTTGACCGACAACCGCTACGTGCTGGCCTGCAACGGCCGCCGGGTGCCCCTGCGCAACACCGGCCGCCACGGCGAATACGTGGCCGGCATCCGCTACCGCGCCTGGCAGCCGCCCTCCGCCCTGCACCCCACCATCGGCGTGCATTCGCCGCTCATCATCGACCTCATTGACACCTGGAGCGGCAAGGCCATCGGCGGCTGCACCTACCACGTCTCCCATCCCGGCGGCCGCAGCTACGACGTGTTCCCGGTGAATGCCTTCGAAGCCGAGGCGCGCCGGGTCAACCGCTACCAGCCCTGGGGCCACACCCCCGGCGCTCTGCCTGTGCCTCCGGACCTGGCGCGCCTGGCCGAGTTTCATCCGCAAGGCGGCCGCCTGGGCCCCATGGCGCCGCCGCCGGAGGAATTGCTGGCCGAGTATCCTTACACCCTGGATCTCCGCCGCCAGCCTGAATGACTTTGTCGCAGACTTCGCTGTTTCCTGACACCCCGGACTACCACTCCCTCCCGGACGCCTGGGACGAGATGTGGAATCCGCAGGCGGGCGTGCGCCCGCACTGGCGGCAACTGGTGGAAGGGCTGGCCGGCCTCGACGCCCGCGACTGGTCGGCGCGCAACCAGCGCATCAAGCGGCTGCTGCGGGAAAACGGCGTCACCTACCATGTCTACGACGACCCCCGCGGCTACACCCGCACCTGGGAACTGGACCCGGTTCCCCTGGTGCTGGGCGCCGGCGAGTGGGCCGCGATCGAGGTTGGCCTGGAACAGCGGGCGCGCCTGCTGGACCTGGTGCTGCGCGACCTGTACGGCCCGCAAACCCTGCTCAGGCGCGGCCTCTTGCCGCCCGAACTGATCCTCGGCCACGCCGGCTACCTGCGTCCCCTGCTGGGCGCCCTGCCGGCGCATCGCCATCACCTCATCTTCTATGCCGCCGACCTGGCGCGGGGCCCCGACGGCCGCGTCTGGGTCATGGCCGACCGCACCCAGTCCCCCTCGGGCGCCGGCTATGCCCTGGAGAACCGCTCGGTGATGGCGCGCACCTTCCCCGAACTGCTGGAAAGCAACCGGGTGGTGCGCCTCAACGCCTGGCTGGACACGGTGCAGGCCAGCCTCAACGCCCTGGCGGACAGGGCGCGGGAGATTCCCCAGGTGGTGGTGCTGAGCCCCGGCCCCGCCAACGAAACCTATTTCGAGCACGCCTATCTCGCCGCCCGCCTGGGCTACAGCCTGGCCCAGGGCGACGACCTCACCGTCAAGGACGGCCGTGTCTGGCTGAAATCGGTGCAGGGCCTGAAGCCGGTGGACGTGATCCTGCGCCGGGTGGACGAGGAATGGTGCGACCCCCTGGAACTGCGCGCCGATTCCCGCCTGGGTACCGCCGGCCTGGTCGAGGCAGTGCGGCGCGGCCAGGTGGCCCTGGCCAACCCCCTGGGCAGCGGCCTGCTGGAGAACCCGGCCCTGATGCCCTTCCTGCCGGCCCTGGCCCGGATCCTGCTGGGCGAGGAACTGCTGCTGCCGACCGCCGCCACCTGGTGGTGCGGCCAGGAGCAGGAGAAGGCGCACGTCCTCGCCAACCTCGCCCGCCTGGTGCTCAAGCCCATCAACCGGGGCTATTCCTGCGAGACGGTGTTCGGCGCTGACCTGGACCGCAAGCAGCTTGCCGCCTGGAAAGACCGCATCCGCGCCCAGCCTCATCTCTACGTGGGCCAGGAGCCCCTCACCCTGTCGACGGTACCCGCCCTGCACGGCGGCCGCCTGACGCCGCATCGCGCCAGCCTGCGCGCCTTCCTGGTGGCGCGGGCGGACGGCGCGGGCTACGCCGCCCTGCCCGGCGGCCTCGCCCGTTGCGCCAGCGGCGGCAAGCTCTCCGGCCAGCGCGGCGCCCTCAACAAGGACACCTGGATCGCCCCCGCCCGTCTGCCCCAGAAAGGCCCCAGCGCCACGCCTCACCGGCGGGAGAGCGGTCTCCTCACCAGCCGGGCGGCGGACAACCTGTTCTGGGCCGGCCGCTACCTGGAGCGCGCGGAAGCCGTGGCCCGCTTGCTGCGGGCGGTGCTGGATGGCCTCTGGGAAGAGGAGACCACGCCGGGACTGGGTCCGGTGCTGGAGGCCCTCATGGGCCTCATGGGCTATGCGCCGGGCGAGTGCGGCTGCGCCGAGCGCTCCGACCTGTCGGCCTGCGTGCGCGAACTCACCACCCAGCCCGACCGGCCCGGCAACCTGGCCCACTCCGTGCGCGCCCTGCTGGCCTGCGCCTACGGCACCCGCGAATACTGGTCGGTGGCCATCTGGCGGCTGCTGGACCGGGTCGAGCGGGACTGGGGATCCCACGCCAGGATCCGTTCCCGCGGCGAAGCCGGACGGGAACGCACCGATCTCTGGCTGGGTCGCCTCATCGACGCCCTGGCCGGCCTCGCCGGCCTGGCTTCGGAAACCCTGTCGCGGGAAGCCGCCTTCCGTTTCTTCGACCTTGGGCGCCGCATCGAACGCGGCCAGACGCAGGCGCTGCTGCTCTCCCGCACCCTGGAATCGGGTCTTGCCGGAGAGGCGGAGCGGGAAAGCCTGTCCCTGGTCCTGCAAAGCGCCGACAGTCTGGTCACCTTCCGCCGCCGCTACCGCAGCGAACCCTTCCTCGCCGGGTTGCTGGACCTGCTGCTGTGGGACACCGACAGCCCCCGCTCCCTGATCTACCAGTTGCGCACCGCCCGCCGCCATCTGCAGGAACTCACCGCGACCGGCCAGCGCGGCCGCGCCGAGCGCCTGCTGTTCAGCGCCGAGGAACGCCTGCACGCCAGCGAAGCGATGGTGGAGGACTTGATCGTCGACGCCGGCGAGCGCCAGCGCCTCATCGTCATCCTGCGCGAACTGGGCGGCCTGCTGGCGAGCACCTCCGACGCCGTCACCCACGCCTGGTTCACCCACGTGCAGGAACAGCACGTGCTGCTCGCGGCGGGGAGCGAGGGCTGACCATGCCGCGCTTCCGCATCCACCACGTCAACCGTTACCGCTACGCGCAGGACATCGGCCTCAATTACGGCGAGGCCCGCCTGCTGCCGCGGGACACCCCCGGCCAGCGGGTGCTGGAAAGCCGCCTCGAACTCGACCCCGGTGGGGACGACCGGCATGACCGGCTGGATGCCTGGGGCAACCGGGTCACCTGGTTCACCCTGCGCCGGCCGCACGCGGGGCTCGCCGTCACCGCCAGCAGCCTGGTGGAGCGGGTCGTCACCGACCTGCCGAACGCCTCACCGCCCTGGGAAGAGGTGGCCGCCCACCTGGCGCGGCCCATCGGCGAGGCCGAGGAAGCGGGCGACGACTGCATCCTGGCCCGCGAATGCCGCCTGCCCTCCGCCTTCGTGCCCCTGGAAAGCGCCGCCCTGGACTATGCCCGGGCCAGCTTCCCGCCCGGCCGCCCCCTGCTGCAAGCGGTGGCCGATCTGGCCGCCCGCATCCACGCGGATTTCCGCTACCGGCCCAATGCCACCCGCATCGACACGCCGCTCGCCGAGGTGCTGGCCGAACGCCACGGCGTCTGCCAGGACTTTGCCCACCTGGCCATCGCCGGCCTGCGCGGCCTCGGCCTGGCCGCCCGCTACGTCAGCGGCTACCTGGAGACCACGCCGCCGGAGGGCCAGCCCCGGCTGGAAGGCGCTGACGCTTCCCACGCCTGGATGGCGGTCTACCTGCCGCATCAGGGCTGGTTCGAATTCGATCCCACCAACGGCGGCCCCGCCGGCGAGGGCCATCTCACCCTGGCCTGGGGCCGCGACTACGGCGACGTGGCGCCCCTCAAGGGGGTGATCTACGGCGGCGGCATGCACAGCCTGGAGGTGGGGGTGACGGTGAGCCGCGTGCCGGCGGGCGACCATGCCGGATGAGGGCCGGCCGCCGCGAAGAATCTGAAAGCGGCCGCGCCATTGCGGGGCGCGTTGTGCCGGATCGGTGCGCGCGCGTCCTGGCAGTGGCGGGAATCCCCTGGAATCGCGGGGGCAGGGCGCGGAAAAAAGCCGGCATCCTATTTGCATGTCCGTGTGTATCGCCACCACTGCGGTACCGACCATGGACCCTTGCGACCTGCCCGACGAACGCACCGGCCTTGACAAGGAATGGCTGAAGCGGGCCTTCCTCGACAACCTGCTGTATTCCCAGGGCAAGTTTCCCGCCCTGGCCACCAAGAACGATTACTACATGGCCCTGGCCCTCACCGTCCGGGATCGCCTGCTGGCGCGCTGGATCAGCACCGCCGAGACCTACACCCGCCTGGGCTCGCGCACGGTGGCGTACCTGTCGGCGGAGTTCCTGCTCGGTCCCCACCTGGGCAACAACCTGGTCAACCTAGGCATCGAGGACACCGCCCGCCAGGCCATGCGCGAACTCGGCCTGAGTTACGAGGAGTTGTTGGGCCAGGAGGAGGAGCCGGGCCTGGGCAACGGCGGCCTGGGCCGGCTCGCCGCCTGCTTCCTGGATTCCCTGGCCACGCTGGAAATCCCCGCCTTGGGCTACGGCATCCGCTACGAGTTCGGCATCTTCGCCCAGGACATCGTCGACGGGCAGCAGGTCGAACTCACCGACAAGTGGCTGCGCTACGGCAATCCCTGGGAACTGCCCCGGCCCGAGTGGGCGGTGGAAGTGAAGCTCGGTGGCCATAGCCAGCGTTACACCGACGACAAGGGCCGCCTCCGCCACCAGTGGATTCCTTCCTGGGTTGTCATCGGCACGCCCTACGACACCCCCATCCTGGGCTTCCGCAACCACACCGCCAATACCCTGCGCCTGTGGCGGGCCGAGGCACCGGAATCCTTCGACCTGTCCACCTTCAACCGGGGCGATTACTGGGGCGCGGTGAACAAGAAGGTGGTGTCGGAGAACATCACCAAGGTGCTCTACCCCAACGACGAACAGATCCAGGGCAAGGAGCTGCGCCTGCAACAGCAGTACTTTTTTGTCTCCTGCTCGCTCCAGGACATGCTGCGCATCATGGAAGTGCAGCGCATTCCCCTCGAACGATTCCACGAGAAGTTCGCCGTCCAGCTCAACGACACCCATCCGGCCGTGGCCATCACCGAGCTCATGCGCCTCTTGGTGGACGAGCGGGGCATGGATTGGGACATCGCCTGGGACGTCACCCGGCGGACCTTCGCCTACACCAACCACACCCTGCTGCCCGAGGCCCTGGAGCAGTGGCCCGTCGCACTGTTCGCGCGCATCCTGCCGCGTCATCTCGAGATCATCTACGAGATCAACGCGGGCCACCTGGACGAGGTGCGCATCCGCTTCCTCGGCGACCACGCGCGACTGTCGCGGCTTTCCCTCATCAACGAACACGGCGAGCGCTACGTGCGCATGGCCCACCTGGCCTGCGTGGGCAGCCACGCCATCAATGGCGTTGCCGCCCTGCACACGGACCTGCTCAAGGCCGACGTGCTCGCGGATTTCCACGCCCTGTGGGCGCGGAAGTTCAGCAACAAGACTAACGGGGTGACGCCCCGGCGCTGGATCGTGCTGTCCAACCCGCGCCTGGCCGGCCTGCTCACCCGGTCGCTGGGCGACGGCTGGATCCGGGATCTGGACCAGTTGCGTGGCCTGGAACCCCACGCCGAGGACGCCGCCTTCCGCTCCGAATGGCGCTACATCAAGCGGGCGGTGAAGGAGGACTTCGCCGGCTTCCTGCGCCGCCGGCTGGGGGTGGTAGTGGACCCGCAAAGCCTGTTCGACGTGCAGGTCAAGCGCATTCACGAATACAAGCGCCAGCACCTCAACGTGCTGCACATCGTTGCCCTCTACCACCGCATCAAGAACGACCCGAACCTGGACCTGACCCCGCGCACCTTCATCTTCGGCGGCAAGGCCGCGCCCGGCTACCACATGGCCAAGCTGATGATCCGCCTGATCACCGCCGTGGGCGAGGTGGTCAACAAGGACCCGGCGGTGCGCGACCGGCTCAAGGTGGTGTACCTGCCCAACTTCAACGTCACCAACGGCCAGCGCATCTACCCGGCCGCCGAGCTGTCGGAGCAGATCTCCACCGCCGGCAAGGAGGCCTCCGGCACCGGCAACATGAAGTTCATGATGAACGGGGCGCTGACCATCGGCACCCTGGATGGCGCCAATATCGAAATCCGCGAGGAAGCCGGCCCCGACAATTTCTTCCTGTTCGGCCTCACCACCCAGGAGGTCCACGAGGTCAAGACCGGAGGCTACCGCCCGATGGACTGCTACCACAACAACCCGGAACTCAAGGCCGTCATGGACCTGATCCGGGAAGGCTATTTCTCCCGTGGCGACCGGGAGGTGTTCAAGCCCCTGGTGGACAACCTGCTGTTCCACGACCCCTACATGCTGATGGCCGACTTCCGCGCCTACCTGGATTGCCAGGCCCGGGTGGACGAGGCCTACCGCGACAAGGAACAGTGGACGCGCATGTCCATCCTCAACGTGGCGCGCAGCGGCAAGTTTTCCTCGGACCGAACCATCCGGGAGTACTGCGAGGACATCTGGAAGGTGAAGCCGGTGCGCATCGGCCTGATGGGCCGCAAGGATTTTCTCGGCGGCATGGGCCAGTAGGGCGGCGGCCGCATGCCCTTAGAGAAATTTGAAGACGTGATGCGCGCCGATGACACCGTCTCCCCTGCTGTGGAAGCCGGGCAATGGGGCCGTGTGATCGATTACGTCAACCGCGAAGTCCTCGACAAGCCCGAGGAGTACTAAACCCTCGACAAGCTGCGCAAGGCCGCCGCCGTGGGCCGCCGTCTGACCCTGCGCGGAAACCTGGAGAAGGTCTTCGTGCTCGACACTGGCGCGGTTTCAGGCACACAGATTCAAGTGATACACTTATTTATGTGTTAATCCCATGGGGTCAAGATCATGGCAACCACCGTGAATTTCACCGGCGCGGTTGATCGCGATTTGCTCAAGCGCGCCAAAATCATTGCTGCCAAGACCGACACCTCGGTCAATGCGCTGTTCAACGCCGAGCTTCGCCATCTGGTCGAAACTTTCGAGGCGGCCGAAGCGACAGGCAACCAGAATTACCGGCGGCTGCTCGACTTTTCGCTGGGGCGGCTCGCGGGCGACGAAGCCATGCGCGCGCTGGGGATCGACAGCGAGGAAGATTTGTTCCTGTTGATGGCGCAAGCCCACCTGCCGATGCCGCGCTTGCCCGATGCCGTCACGGGCGACATGGTCGAGCAACTGAAATCGCTGGCCGGCTGAGCCGCTCGCAATGGCCGCGAATGTTGCTCTGCTGCCTGACGCCGGGCCGCTCATCACGCTGGCCTATGCCGATGCGCTCGAACTGCTGTGCAAGCCCGGCTGGCCGATTGTGCTGGTCGATATGGTGCTGCACGAAGTGACCCGCAACCAGACGCCGACCAGCGAGAAACTGGCAAAGTGGGCCGCCGCCGGCCAAGTATCGGTGCGCTCGACCCGCACCTTCCAGCACCACCGGCAAACGCTGGGGGCAAACCCCGCCGCCGCGCGCACCGCCAATCTTGGCGAACTGGCGATCCAGGAGACCATGAACGCCTTTGCGCTGGAAGCAATCATTCCCGGCCAGCCGCGACAAACCGGCGTGTTCCTGTTCGAGGATCACAAAATCGCCCGCGCCAGCTTTTTGCTGCCCGACAACTGCCGCAAGATCAGCACCCGCGCCTACCTGTTGTTTCTGAAGCAGCAAGGCTGGCTTGAATCGGCGGCGGATATCGAGCGGCGCGCCATCCAGGCCGGGCGCAGCTTTTCGAAGCTGCGCTTCCCGCCCGAGTAATCCGTTTCAGGAATTCCCGGGCTCGACACCGATACCAAACACCGTATCGATACCGCCCGCGACATCCTCGTCGGCGAGGTGCCCGACCCCAAATTCCACAGCCGGCAAGGAGGCCTCCGGCACCGGCAACATGAAGTTCATGATGAACGAGGCGCTGCATTTGGAATCCACGGTTGGATGAGTCAAGGCGACCCATATCATGCATGCGCCGCGCTTTTCAGCACTTCGGTGGCCCATTGGTTCAGGCTTTTGCCCGACGACTGAGCCGCGATCAGGGCGGCACTGTGGACTTCCGGCGGCACCCGCAGCATCAGCTTCCCGGAGACTGTTTTTTCCGGCGTGATGCCCTGCTGCGCGCAGTCGCTCAGATAGTCCTCGACGGCGGCCTCGAATTCTCTGCGCAGTTCATCGACTGTACTGCCATGGAAGCTGATCATGGCGCGCAAACCCAGAATGCGTCCAACAAAGAGGTTGTCGCGCTCGTCGTATTCGATGCGGGCGGTGTAGCCCTTGTGGGTCATGGTGTTCATGGTGCGTTTCCTGTTCTTTCCAATAGTTCTCTGGCTTCTTCGACTTGATACCGTTTCGCCTCCTTGCCTGGGTGGGGACGGTGGCATCGCCATTGCTCCTCGCGCAGAAGGATCTTCACGCGGGAGCCTTCGCGTTCGATGACCTCGCCACCGAATGCGACGATCAGTGCCTCGATGTCAGAGAAGACGATGGAGACGGAGGTCGGCTTGGCGAAAATGGCGCGGAGGGTCTTACGATGCTTGGCATTCATGAGTATATGCTAGCGTATTTTGATTGCAGAATGACCATACGCAGGGCAGGTCTGCCTGCCTGAGCCACTCGGCCAGACGATCCGCCAGCGGTTGCAGAGCGACACCGATGCCCCCATCCAGTCGGCCAGGGCGCATTGCGTCAGTCCACTCTCGCGCCAGGCAAGGAGGTGGGCGTACCAGAATGCCTGCTGCGTGGGCTGTGGGCCGTCCTTGCGCCGCTCCTCGGGGAGAATCTACGCGGGGTCGTCGCCTTGGCTGGAAATGGGGAGGTGGGAGGGGCGGACGCTTACTCGGGCGTGATCAATTTCACGTCTGAAAAATAGGTGTTGTAGCGTCGGCTATCCCGGGTCAGGATCGGGTAGCGTGAGACAGCGGCATGGGCGCCGATGAAGAAGTCGGCGAGCACGTTCTGCTTCTCGCCACCCTGCCGGCGATAGCGCACGAAGGCCTTGCCGGCAAGGAACAACGCTGGTCGTGGAATCTCGATCATCGTCAGACCCAGGTCATCAATGGTTCGATCCAGACCCTCGACCGTGGAAAACGTCAGCGACAACTCCGAGTAGATAATCGGATTGATGGCCAGGCGGTGAATCTTGGACTGCGCCCGCAGTTGGCTGATGGACCAGTCCGCCCATGCCGGATCGTCCTCCAAAACGTCGACCAACACATTGGTATCGACCAGCAGCATCAGGCCTAGCCGCGCAAGAGGGCCATCAGATCGTCGGTGCGCCACTTCACATCGGCCTTGCCGCGCGCCGCCTCGAAGCGATCCGGCTTGCGATTAGGCAGCGCGCCGACCTTGTGAATGACAACATCGCCTTCGCGATTCACCGCGAAATCCACGGCGCAGCCAGGCGCCAGATTCAGCGCATCGCGGATCTGCTTTGGGATGGTGACCTGTCCTTTGCTGGTGAGTGTCGTCGCCATTTGATGACTCCTGAGGTATTACTGTGCCTATGAATGTAATACTGCGCGGCCGCGACAGCAATGTCTGACTGGGTACCTCAATCAGTCGTCACACCGGCACTGTCCGGTGTCCAGGTCGTTGATTTTTTTGGATTCCGGCCTGCGCCGGAATGACCTGTTCAGGGTGGATGGAGGTGCCCGACGGTCTTTGTTTCGTCGCTTCTCCCCGCGAGCCCCCATTCGGGGATAACAGGCCAACGCGGAGCGGCGGGTGAGAAAACCCGGTTGCATCGCCAGCCGGTCCTACCGGGGCATTCGGTTTCAGCGGAATACGCACCAACTCAGGCCGCCACGTCCGCCTTGCGCGCCGCCTCGTCCATGGCGCGCAGTTGTTCCTCGACGCCGGCGGCGTGGGTCAGCCGGGCCACGTTGCCCTTGGTGAAGAAGCCCTGGAAGTCGCCGAAGCGCTGCACGTATTCGATGATCAGGCTGGAATACTCGGAGGCGCTGGAGAATATCTGCTTCAAGCCCTCCTCCTCGCTGCCGATCACGTCCAGCAGGAAGTCCTGGCCGCAGTCGCGAAGGGCGTCCACCACGTAGTCGATGTTGGCCTTGCCGTGGGTCTTGCCGTCGTTCACCGCCACCGCCAGGTGGTGCAGGCGCGGGCCGTAATTGCGCACGAAGGCCTCGGTGGGGGAGGGCAGTTGCAGCAGGTGGTTGACGAAATACGGGTGGTTGGCGGCGGTGAACACCTTGGCCGGGCTCTCCAGCTCGTTGGCGAAGTGCACGCTCTTGGTGACGTTGGTGGAGGAGTTCTGGTCGGCGATGTCGTAGGAGCCCCAGTAGTAGTAGCTGGTCAGGGTGAGGTATTCGAGGATGGCCGCCTCGCGGTTCTGGCTGTAGACGCGCGTGGCCAGGTGGTCGATGGGCAGCAGCAGCTTGTCGAGGCCCAGTTTTTCCTGGGTTTCCTTGGCCGCCTGGTAGGCGGCCTGCACATCGGCGCGGATGCTGGAGATGCCCAGGGCGTAGACGCGAATGTGGGCCTCGGGCCGTTCCCAGTAGCCGACGATGTTGTGGGTGTAGGGGCTGGGCTTCACCACCGCCATGTTGCCCGGCAGTTCCAGCTTGCGGATCTGGTCCTGGTCGAAGAAGCGCACGTCGCGCGATTTCTGCAAGTCCACCACGTCGTGCAGGCTGCCGACGCGGAATATCTCTCCCATGTAGCGTGAGTTGGGTTTCTTCGCGCCGATCGGATAGACCTCGTTGAGGCTGCGAAAGATGCCGCGCGTGGCGGGGTCCTTGACCTCGCGCACCAGCACGTCCGGCGCGCTCATGTCGATGCGCAGCACGTGGGTGAAATGGCTTTCCGACTCCAGGGTGACCAGGTAGTGGTAGGGGGTCATCAGGCACAGCTCGCCCACGTAGGCGATGGAGTGGCCCGGCTCCACGGTGATCATGAGAGCGTCGATCTGGCGGATCTCGTGGGTGAGGCCGCTGCGGTCGCGTTCCTCCAGGAGTTGCACCAGGTATTCCTCGAAGAAATCCGAGTTTTCCTTGTCACCGTAGCGGGGGAAGTCGAGGGATGGGGGGATCATGGCGAGGTGGGCGGGGTCTGGGAAAGAAGGGGTTTGCGTGACGGATTCACTGGCTCAGGGTCTGTTCCGGCAGGGCGCTCTGCTGGTGCAGATGGAAGTACTGCCGCGAAATGGCGGTGTGCAGTTCGGCCAGGTCGCCCTGCATCTGGTCCAGGCGGTCGTGCAGGTTCTCCGCGGTGAGGTCGTCCAGCCGTTCGCCATCGAGGCGCTTCCAGGCATAGCGGGCCACCTTCAGGGGTTCCTCGTAGTTGACCAGGTCGCACAGGCAGTTCTCGATTTCGCCCAGGCAATGGCTGACGCTGCGCGGGAAGTGCGGGTCGGCCAGCAGGAAGCGCAGCACGGCCGGCCCCGAAACGTGCACGCCGACGTGCAGGCGATACATCTGGTAGGCCGAAAGGCCATTCAGGGTGCTCATCCACAGGCGCTCGCGCGCGGTCTCGGGGGCGGTGGTGTCGCTGGGCAGGCGCACCGCCGAGTTCACGTCGAGGATGCGTGTGGTCATGTCCGCCCGCTCCACGTTGCGGCCCAGCTTGAGGAACTGGTAGGCGAGGTCGTGGCTCATCGAGCCGGTGAGCAGGCCGATGATCGACTGGCGGCGCTCGATGACGCCATTCAGCACCTCCCAGCGCGGTCCGCGGCCGCGGGCGGCGCGCGCGGCATGATCGCGGATGTAGAGATAGAGCCCGTTGATGCGCTCCCACATTTCCATCGGCAGCACTTCGCGGAAGGTGCGGGTGTTCTCGCGCGCGCTGTGGATGCTGGCGACGATGGAGCTGGGGTTGCGCTCGTCGAGGATCAGGAAGCGCATGATGTCCGCCTCGTTGGGCTGGCCGTAGTGCTCGTCGTAGAGCGCATCCAGGCCCGCCGCCTTGAGCAGCACGTCCCAGCCGAAGGAGGCGCCGCGCGGCAGGTCCAGCAGCACCTGGGTGGTGCTGTTGATGAAGCGGGCGGTGTTCTCGGCCCGCTCCAGGTAGCGGGCCATCCAGTAGAGGTTCTCGGCGACGCGCGACAGCATCATTCTTCTCCCTCGCCCATGTCGACGATCCAGGTGTCCTTGGCGCCGCCGCCCTGCGACGAGTTGACCACCAGGGAACCCGATTTCATGGCCACCCGGGTGAGGCCGCCGGTGGTGCAGTAGAGCCGGTCGGACTGCAGGATGAAGGGGCGCAGGTCGAGGTGGCGCGGCTCCAGGTGGTGGTCCACCAGGGTGGGCGCGGTGGACAGCGCCAGGGTGGGCTGCGCCATGTAGTTACGCGGGTTGGCCTGGATGAGCTCGGCAAACTGCTTGCGCTCCTCCGGCGTGGCGCGCGGGCCGATCAGCATGCCGTAGCCGCCGGATTCGTTGGCGGGCTTCACCACCAGTTTGTCCAGGTTGGCCAGCACGTATTCCTTGTCCTTCTCGTACATGCACAGGTAACTCGGCACGTTGGGGATGATGGGTTCCTGGTCCAGGTAGTACTGGATGACCTTCGGCACGAAGGCATAGACCACCTTGTCGTCGGCAACGCCGGCGCCGGGGGCGTTGGCGATGCCGACGTTGCCGGCCCGCCAGGCCCGCATCAGCCCTTTCACGCCCAGCGCCGAATCGGGGCGGAAGGCTTCGGGATCGAGGAAATCGTCATCGATACGGCGATAGATCACGTCCACCCGGCGCAGGCCGGAGACGGTCTTCATGTACACGCAGTCGTCCTCGCCCACCACCAGATCGCTGCCTTCCACCAGGAAGGCGCCCATCTTCTGGGCGAGATAGCTGTGCTCGAAATAGGCCGAGTTGTAGATACCCGGCGTCAGCACCACCACCACCGGACGCAGCCCGGTGCGCGGCGACAGGGCGGCCAGGGTGTCGTGCAGCCGGGCCGGGTAATCGTCCACCGGCAGGATGTCGGAAGCCCTGAACAGGTCCGGGAACAGCCGCTTCATCAATTGCCGGTTCTCCAGCATGTAGGAGACCCCGGAGGGCACGCGCAGGTTGTCCTCCAGCACATAGACGGTGCCATCCTTGTCGCGCACCAGATCGGTGCCGCAGACGTGCGCCCACACCCCAAAACGGGGCGTGATGCCCTTGCACTGCGCCCGGAAATTGCGCGACCCTTCGAGCACTTCGAGGGGAAACACTCCGTCCCTGACGATGCGCTGCTCGTTGTAGAGATCGTCGATGAACAGGTTGAGCGCGGTCAGGCGCTGCTTCAACCCTTCCTCGATGCGCGTCCATTCCCTGCGCGACAGCACACGCGGAATGATGTCGAACGGCCAGGCGCGGTCGATGTTGCCCGCCTCGCTGTACACCGTGAAGGTGATGCCCATGGTCATGATCGCCGCGTTCACCGCCTCGCGGCGCTCGTCCAGGCCGGCGGCATCGAGGGCCTCCAGGTGCTGGAACAGGGTGCGGGCGGCCGGGCGCGGCCGACGTTCGCCGTCCACCAGTTCGTCGAAGAACTCGGTCGAGGGATAGTGCGCGATCAGGCTGTTCATGGTCTGCTCCGGTTTCTGGCCTGATCTTTGCAAGGAGCGTGCCAGTCGCCGGCACTCCGTGGGAGGAGGACCGGCCATTCGCAAACCGATCAACTCAAGAGGGGAAACAAGTGACTTACTGCGTGGGCATGCTGATGGAAGCCGGCCTGGTCTTCCTGTCCGATACCCGCACCAACGCCGGTGTGGACCAGATCAACGTCTTCCGCAAGATGAGCGTCTTCGAGCAGCCGGGCGAGCGCATGCTGGTCTTGCTCTCCGCCGGCAACCTAGCCATCACCCAAGCCGTGGTGAGCCTGCTGTTCGAGCGCCAGGGCAAGGAGGGGGAAAGTCTGCTCACCGCCCCCAACCTGTTCGAGGCCGCCCGCCACGTCGGCGACTGCCTGCGCGAGGTGCACCGGCGCGACGCCGAATCCCTGGCCGGTTTCAACATCGACTTCAACGCCAATTTCCTGCTGGGCGGCCAGATCCGCGGCGAGCAGCCGCGACTGTTCAACATCTACGCCGCCGGCAACTTTGTCGAAGCCACGCCCGACACCCCCTATTTCCAGATCGGCGAATCCAAGTACGGCAAGCCCATCCTCGACCGCATCTTCAACTGGCAAAGCCCCCTGGAAGAAGCCGCCAAGTGCGCCCTCATCTCCATGGACTCGACGCTGAAATCCAACCTGTCCGTAGGCATGCCACTGGACATGCTGTGCTACAGCCGCGACAGCCTGAAGGCCGAGCGACGGACGCGCATCAACGCCGACAATCCCTATTTCAAGAACCTGCGTGAAGCCTGGGGCGAGCGCATCAAGCAGGCCTTTGGGGAACTGCCGGGGCTGGATTGGGAGCGGATATCAGGGCGGTGAGGCCGCCGAGGGAGGATGCGCCAAGCGGTTTACCCAGAATTGGATGGCTTTGGCGTTTCAATCCGCGCCCGGCCGTGAGGCCGGGCGATGCGGTGAAGGTGGTCTCCATCACGCTGTTGATGTTCGCGTTTCAATCCGCGCCCGGCCGTGAGGCCGGGCGATGCGAGCTGATCTGGGGCGACACGGCGGAGGAGCTGCGCGTTTCAATCCGCGCCCGGCCGTGAGGCCGGGCGATGCTGGTGGGGTTCTCGCCCTTGGCCTCGTAGTAGCGGGTTTCAATCCGCGCCCGGCCGTGAGGCCGGGCGATGCGGCTGCCGCCGTTCAACAGCGTGCGCAGGTCCTTGTTTCAATCCGCGCCCGGCCGTGAGGCCGGGCGATGCCCGCTGCGGGCCGGGGCATGACGTTGCAGACTGAGGTTTCAATCCGCGCCCGGCCGTGAGGCCGGGCGATGCCTCCTGGGCGGGCGACAGGCGCACGCGGTAGAGATCGTTTCAATCCGCGCCCGGCCGTGAGGCCGGGCGATGCGCGGAACTGCTCGTACCACGCCTCCAGGGCGATGTTGTTTCAATCCGCGCCCGGCCGTGAGGCCGGGCGATGCCGGTGCCGCCGTAGGAGTAGTCCAACTGTTGGATGTTTCAATCCGCGCCCGGCCGCGTCGCCCAGGCGGTCGCCGTCATAGTTTCAATCCGCGCCCGGCCGTGAGGCCGGGCGATGCCTCGGAGTTCTCGGCGAGGGCGCTCATCTTGATGGTTTCAATCCGCGCCCGGCCGTGAGGCCGGGCGATGCGTCTAACCTCCTAACCTTGTCTAACCTATGTGTATGTTTCAATCCGCGCCCGGCCGTGAGGCCGGGCGATGCTCCAGGTCGTCAAGCTGGCGGCGACAGGCGGCCTTGTTTCAATCCGCGCCCGGCCGTGAGGCCGGGCGATGCTGGAGGCGGCCGCACCGGGCCTGGGACGCTTGCTTGTTTCAATCCGCGCCCGGCCGTGAGGCCGGGCGATGCGGCTGGTCCAGGTGATGCCGTCCGGGCTGGTGAGGTTTCAATCCGCGCCCGGCCGTGAGGCCGGGCGATGCCCCGCCGACTGGCCGGCGGGCACGCGCCCCAACTGGTTTCAATCCGCGCCCGGCCGTGAGGCCGGGCGATGCCCATACCATCTGGCAAACGCTTCTTTGCTGTTCATGTTTCAATCCGCGCCCGGCCGTGAGGCCGGGCGATGCATGCGGCCGGGCCGGTGCGGGTGACGTTCTACCGTGTTTCAATCCGCGCCCGGCCGTGAGGCCGGGCGATGCGGTGGAGTCAGGCTCCGAAGAAGTGATTGGCGAAGTTTCAATCCGCGCCCGGCCGTGAGGCCGGGCGATGCCGCCCCGCTCGTCGCCGAGCTGGACCTGATCAAGGTTTCAATCCGCGCCCGGCCGTGAGGCCGGGCGATGCAGCTGGTCGCCGACACGGCCGACGCCGTGCAGCCGTTTCAATCCGCGCCCGGCCGTGAGGCCGGGCGATGCGCCGGAGCAGCATCAAAACGGAATCTCCTCTTCCGTGTTTCAATCCGCGCCCGGCCGTGAGGCCGGGCGATGCTATCAAGTGCGTCATCATCGACGAGTGCCACCTGGTGTTTCAATCCGCGCCCGGCCGTGAGGCCGGGCGATGCGCGCGGGACATGCCGGTCAGGTGCATGTAGACCTGTTTCAATCCGCGCCCGGCCGTGAGGCCGGGCGATGCTCCAGAGCGCCGCTCCGGTCCTTGGCCTCGAAGTTGTTTCAATCCGCGCCCGGCCGTGAGGCCGGGCGATGCCCCTGGGCGGCATAGACGCCGGCGGGGATGGGGGAGTTTCAATCCGCGCCCGGCCGTGAGGCCGGGCGATGCCGCATCTGCTTGAGCACCAGGTCTGGTTTCCAGACGTTTCAATCCGCGCCCGGCCGTGAGGCCGGGCGATGCGCGACGATCCGCTGTTCACCGGCATCGCCCACGAGGTGTTTCAATCCGCGCCCGGCCGTGAGGCCGGGCGATGCACGCGGGAAGCGCGCGCATCATCCTCGATGCGCTTGTTTCAATCCGCGCCCGGCCGTGAGGCCGGGCGATGCTCCGCGCTCGTAACAGAATGTTTTGATTGCGGAGTGAGGCAAGCTTGCGCGAGCCATGCTTCCATGGGCAAGCCCGGCAGGGTCTTTGTCCGCATCCAGCATGGATGAATTGTTAAAGAACAATGGGTTACGTACATCGCGAACCCCCGTGTAAATCGTCGTTGCTTGGGGTTCGCGCGTCATACGACCAGGGGACCTTCGAAATCGATGGAGCGGAAGGTGCCGAACTGTTTCACGCGCACTTCGACGGGTTCGACGATGCGGTAGAAACGCAGGTTGTCTTCTTTCTCGTCGATCTCCGCCAACAAGTTGCGTTCCAGTTGCTCCAACTGCATTTCATTCACCTGGCATTCGAAGACGGACTTTTGTACGCGCTGGCCCATACTTTCGCAGGCTTTCGCCACGCGGCGTAAACGCTTCCGCCCGGCGGCGGTCTCGGTGGAGACGTCGTAGGTGACGATGATGAGCATGGATAGGCCGAGCCGCTTATTTGGAAAGATAGGGCAGGTAGCCTTCCATCTCGCCTCGAATGGCGCGGGCCATGAAGCGGGCCTGGATCAGGGGCAGCAGGCCGATGGGCAGCTTGGTTTCCAGCAGCGGATGGGTGATTTCCTCCTGCTTGCGTTCCTGCCACGCGGTGACCACGGCGCGGCGACCTTTTTCGCCGAGTGAGACGGCGCCGCCTTCGCGTGTCTCGAAATCCTCGACGCTAAGTTGGCCCCGGTTGATGAGGGTGAGCGCGAGGCGGTCGGCGAGGATCGAGCGGAATTCCTCCTGTAAATCCAGGGCCAGCGCAGCTCGGCCCGGCCGTACGGCATGCAGGAAACCCAGTTGCGGATCAAGGCCGACGGCTTCCAGGGCGGAACGGCAGTCGTTCATCAACATGGCATAGAGGAACGACAGCAAGGCATTGAAGCGGTCCAGGGGCGGGCGCCGGGTGCGGCCATCCAGAGCGAACGCCGCGCGGGCCTGGGGTTTGACGATGAGATTGAGGGCGGCGAAGTAACCCCTTGCCGCTTCGCCTTCCACGCCACGCAGCTCGTCCAGGCCGGAGACCGAGGCTGCGGCGCGCAATGAGGCGGCCATGTTGTCGGCGGCGCGGGTGAGCTGGCTGGCTTCTTCGGTGTCCGCCGCTTCGCGCGCGCCGCGTTGCAGGGTTACGCGGCTGTTCCGGAGCTTGCCGGCGACGCAGGCGCGGGCATGTTCCAGCGTGGAGGTTGGGTTGTTGGCGGTCTTGTGCTGAGCCTGGCGCAACAGGATGTTGCCGGAGACCGGGCCTTCCAGCCGGGCCTTGAAGCGGCCGTGCTCGTCCAGCAGCACCAGGGATTTGCCCTCGTCGGCCAGGCGGTGCATGAGGGCGGGCGAGACCATGACATTGCCGAAGGTGACCAGGCCAGACAGATGATGCAGCGGCACTTGCAGGCGTTTTTCCCGTTCCACGTCAATGCGCACGGTGGCGTTTTCAAGATGCGCGTAGGCATGAGGCGTCATGACGTAGAGGGTGTTTTGCAGGGTGTGCATGGCTATACTGTGACTACGATTGTGTACAGGAGCGTGTCATGGATTTCGTCACCGTGCGTGAATTGCGGGCTGAATCGGCCAAGGTGTGGGCCAAGATCGAGGCGGGTGAGGAGGTGGTGATTACCCGCAACGGCAAGCCGTTCGCCTTGCTGTTGAATACCAAGCCGGAGGAGTTGGAGAGCACATTGCGGGCGTTGCGCTGGAACCGGTTCGAGCGGCTGCTGGCCGAGCAGCAAAAGCGCGCCGCCGAGCTTGGCCTGGACAAGATGACGATGGAAGAAATTGATGCGGAGATCGCCGCCGCGCGCAAGGAAAGGCGTGAGCGCAATGCGGCTGATCGTTGATACGAATGTTTGGGTTTCTGCATTTCTGACACCGGGCGGCACGCCGGCGCAACTGCTGCATGAGGTGGAGCGAGGCCGGTTGATTCTCGTGTATTCCCACCAGATCGAGGCCGAATATCGGAAAGTGCTTTTCCGACCAAAGTTCAACATCAATCCGGATTTTCTGGCTGAGTTCTTCGCGCGGCTGGAAGAAGATGGGCAGCGCATAACGCCAGCAGCGATCCCGCTTTCCAACCTGCCCGATCCCGACGATGCCCCCTTCATCGCCACCGCCCTGGCGGCGAACTGCCCCATCGTCACCGGCAACGCGCGCCACTTTCCCACCGAGTGCGGCGTCGAGATACTGAGCCAGGCGCAATGCCTCGCGCGTCTCATCAGCTGATCTCCGGGTCATCCACCGCATAAAGCCCTGCGGCCAGCCGCGCCAGCCGGACCTTCTCGCTCAGCGCCTCCGGCTGGCAGATATCTTTCAATGAACACTCCCGGCAGCGCGCATCGTTCACCGGCGGCGGCAGCTTGCCCAAGTCCAGCATGGCGCGGATGGCTGCAGCGGTTTCCATCACCCGCTCGCGCAGGGCCGGGGTGATGGCCACCTCACGCCGCCGATGGCTGCTGGCGTGGTAGATCGCGCCGCGCGGCACTGGACGCCCGAGCATGTCTTCCAGACACAGGGCCTGGGCAGCGAGCTGGATGTCGTCATGAATCTTCTGCCGCTTGGCGCCGTGTTTGAATTCCACCGGGAACACCGTGCCGTCCGGATGAAATTCCACCAGATCGGCCTTGCCGATGAGCCCCAGCCGGTCGGACCAGAGGGGCAGGGCGCGTTCCACTTTCACCCCCGCCTTCATCTCGTAGCCCGGGGTATCCACCAGATGGTGCACGGCCTGCCCGCGCGCGGTGTGGATGTTGTCCTCGAACGCCTGGTCCAGGTGGATCAACCCGCACTGGCGCGGGCAGTAGGTCCAGTGCTGGAGGGCGGCGAGGGGGACGGGATCGGCTTCGCTCATCGGGATAGGCACCCGGACAGGCGCCGCGCTAAGATGCCGTGAACGTTTCCGCAGGAGCCCATCATGGCGAACACTTTTGAAGAGGCCAAAGTGCTGGCCATGCAACTCACCCCCGAGCAACGCGCCGACCTGGCCGATCTGCTGTGGGCCAGCGCGTTGCCGCAAGCCCAAATCGACGCGGCCTGGGCGGCGGAGATCGAGCGGCGTCTCGCGCAAGTGGATTCCGGCGAAGTCGAAACCATCCCATACGAAACGGTCATCGCCGAACTCCGCGCCAAATACGGTTGATGAAAGTCAGCCTGCATCCGGCGGCGAGAGCCGAGCTGCACGAAGCTGCCGATTGGTACGCCCTGGAAGCCGGGTGATCGACCGCCTCCAAATTCATCACTGATTTCGAACAAGCCCGGGAGCGGATTCTCGACAACCCAAGAATGGGCGTCGCCGAACGCGCCAAGGCTCGAAAGATTCCGTTCAGCCACTTTCCGTACTCCCTGATTTATCGCCTGGGTGACGGGCGGATTCTTATCGTCGCCGTGGCCCACCAAAGCCGCCGGCCGGGGTATTGGGCCGGGCGGCGCTAAACCGGCTTCACCCCAGAAGCCGCTGCAACAAAGCCTCACGCGTCAACCCATGATGTGCTGCAACGCCGTCGAGAATCGCGGCCAAGGTGCCGATCCGCAGGGGATCGTGGTTGGGAATGGTGACGTGGTGTTCGCCTTCGACGCGACTGGTCAATCGGATATGGCTGCCCGTCTGGCGTGTCACCTCATAACCCAACCGACCCAGGTGCTTGACCAGATCAGCGCCGGACAGATCGCGCGGAATCCTCATGCCGCAAGGATTTCTTCGCGAGTGATGTGCAGGCGGATGAGGCTGGGCCTCTCGCCCTCGTCGAAGTGGCAATGCACTGCGTCCCTCACCTGGGCGTGCAGGGCCTGGAGGTCATCCGCCTCGGTAAAGATGTCCGCGCCCATGGCCCGGGCAATCAGGCCGCCCTCGGGGGCTTCTTCGACGATGAAGTGGATTTCGGTCATAAGGATGCCTTTTAAAAACCGTTGATTTCCTCGGGGACAAGCTCAGGCAAGCTGGCCAGATCATAGGAGCCATCGGGTTTGACCGTCAGGGTCCGATGTACTTTGGCCGAAGAATATTGACCTGACTTGCAGCTGTGCTTCCACCAGATCACTTTCATTACTTCCATACTTCCTGCGGGACGTGCAGATGATTCGTCGTTCTCGAAAAGCTTGGGCAGTACCTTCTTGATGGATTCCGCATCCGCATCGGAGAAGTCGGTTCTCCCGGCGAGTTGAGGGTTCATGCTGCCGTAGAACACATACACGCCCTGATCAACGCGGTGCTTCATGCCCATGGTGTCGGAGCCACGCTTGGTGCCGTCACCTTCGCCGCTAACGCTCTTGGTGATCTGGACGCTGGAAATGTCGATGGGCTCGACACTGAAGGCGGATTGAACCGTGACCGGTCCGCGAATGCCGATGGAAACCCCAGTATCGCCTTCTGCGTCGCTGCCATCTTCTTTCTTCTTGCCGGACTTCTTGTTGCTCTTCAGCGCGAAGAGTTGACCGAAGGCGCGCACGTCGAGCCACGTCTTGCAGGCGAGAGCGTATGTCTCGTCCGAACCCAGTTTGTTTCCCAGAGCCTTCTCGGCGCGTTCCCGCAAGTTTCTGGCATCGTCGATCTTGCGGTCATCGGACTGGACAAAGATGGCTTGCCCGTCGGTGGGCTGACCATCTTTTACCAGCGTCACGTAACGCTCCACGAGCCGATCCCGAATTTTTCGTTTGATGGAGACATCGGTCATTTCTCCGAAATTGGAATAGTCGGTACGGGGTCGATTGCCATTCAGCGGGTCGCCATTGGGGTTGGCGTTCTTGACGCGAAGGATGACGGCGAAGTCGATTTTGTTTTGCAGGGTGCTCATGTCTGGCTCCGTAATTGAATTATTCGGTGGTGGTTTCTTCATCGGGTGTGGCGCTATCCGCTTTGGCCGGCGGATTCAGCGTCTGCCGCTGGCAGTGGTAACCAAGCAGGAATTCACCGGAGAGTTTTCTGTCGTCAAGAAAGTCGTCTCCCGCGAAGCTGGCAATGACCTCGTCATGCAGCTTTTCCATTTCATGCAAAAAGCCTGCGCGTTTTGCGCGCAGCCGTGATTTTGCGGGTGCCAGGGCGAGTTCAATTGTTCGCCAAGTACTGGTGGGCCGGTCGGCGAAGCGCTGCATCAGCTTCGCAGCGGTGGTGTCGCGCGTCTCACCACCAACGTATAGCGCGCGACTTTCGATGTGCTCGGCGATAGCCAGGAGGCGGCCATAGAGGTAATCCCGGCTTGTCCGGTCCGTTTCCAGTGTCATCTCATACTCCCTTCCTTTGAAAAATCCCTTGAACAGGGCGCAGGCTATGCCCAGGTTTTTCTCCCATTCCCAGTGGTCCATACCCACCCGGTTGCAGGTTTTGCGTACAACGGATTCGACAAGATCGCGTGGTGGCGGTCGGCCATCGACGATGCAAGGCAATAGACGTTCCACCGTGGATTTGCGTAGCTTGTCGTCGAGGCGACGGCCGAAGGCGGCTTCGGCGATATCGCGCGGTGCGGGGGCGCCGACGAATCTGGCTTCCTTGCCGAAGTTCTGCGGCCAGGCAGAGTTTCCGTGCCAAGCCTCGACACGATCCAGGAATTCCGAGCCCTTCAATTCGCGATAGAACGTGATGGCCATGCGCCCTGGTGTTGCGGAGTCCAGGCCCATGACGACGATGTCTTCTGTGGGGCCGAGCTTTGTACGGTAGCCTGCGATTGCCTTGTTCAACCGGTTTTGAAAGGCTTGCCCAACGTCGCCAATGTTGGGTAGAGCAGCGGAGGCTGTGGACTGGGAGATTTCTTCACTGCTGAGAAACAGCGCACGCGAGTCCTGGAACGGATCGGGTATGGGTTTGCCAGCCACGGACCAAGTCACTATGACTTGGTCCTCGTTACGATAAGCCTGCCGCCGGATGAGCCAGCGCAAGGCGTTGTGGGCTTTCTGCGTAACTTCGTAGCCCACGCCACAGGCCTGTAGGCCGGTGGCATCGGTAAACCTGCCCCGGAACGTATAACCCGAACTGTCATTGGCGCTGATCAGTTTGGCCCCATCTCCGGGATGTCGTATTCGCTTGGGATGGCTTAAGGCAAGTGGTGACTCAGCATCGCCCGTTACCATGCAAAGCCCCTGTACTTCTCTTGTACTGGCATCGAAGCCTGCCCAGGCATCTTGAAGTGCACTGTCTTCCCAGACAGCGGTGCATGGCGTGTCGGTTTCCCGAACATGCCAACGGATGAAGGCATCTCCCTGGTCACGTTCGCCGGCTTTGGCTGTCAGCAATCGGAACAGCGCAGGTGATGGAGATTCACCCTGCCAGCGTTTCAGCAACTTACCGTCTGGGCCAGCGTGAAGGACTTTATCTTTAATCAGGTCGGCGACGACATGATGTTTGCGGACATACGCGAGGACTGCCCGTGCTTTTGAATGGCTGAACCTGGAAACACACCACGCACTCAGCAGGTGTTCGTATTCCTCGAAGAACGAAGGCTTTTCGCCGCCGTGGTCCGGGTAATCTTTGGCGCAATACTGGACTTTGTCGCAGAGAGGATGGGGAGGCGGCTTTATCCCGACTCTTCCTGCAGATTGTTCACTTGCGGGGATCACAGTTTCAATCTTCTCGATAACGCTGGCGCTCTTGAAATTGCCATTTGCATCGAGCGTGATTTCGATGTGCGCTTGCTGTGGCGTATGGCTGATCGGCATCAGAGGTTCAGACCCGGGAGGCTCATGCCCCTTGCATAGTTCATAGGTCTCGTGGAGTTTCTGTATCCAGCTCACGTCAGCACCCCAGTTCCGTTGCTTCATCCAGGACGCTGCGAAGCTTGCCTTTACCGAATCTCTTGGCGCGCATCTCCCGAACAAACTTTCGATAGATTCGCTCCCTGTCGTCGGGGCGAACGAAGCGGATATAGCCATCGACCATGGTCGGTCGCCAGAAACGGGCGTGCAACTGGTTCTCTCCGGTCTCGTCGGGGTAGTCGAAGCCGTGGAACGTCAGTCCGTAGGCGAGTTCGCCCGCGCCGTCGTAGTCGCCATCGCCCGAGCCAAACATGCAAGGTTCGACGTAGCCCTGACAATCCCGCGTACCCAAGAAGATGTCCTGCCGTCCGCCCCGTTCCAACATGCGCTGGGCGATGGCGATGTGCTTGCCCTCACTCCGGTCGTCCTCCAGTTCCGGGCGGTTGGTGTTCCACTCGAAATGCGCGCGCACCTGGTATTCAACGCCCGCCAGGAAGGTGTAGATGGCCAAGGTGTTGCCGCCGCCAAACTCCAGCGGCTTGGTTCCCTTGGTCTGGGTACGGATGCGCTTCATCACGCGCACTTCGTCGATGATCCAGACGAAAGTAGGCTTCCAGTAAATGGATTTGGCGATGCCCTTGAGCGCCTCGTAGGTGGGGATGTGATATGAGCACTTCTCGCCGCCTATCCGGGTCAGCGGGTCGGTGAACAGGGCATGACGCGCCCAGACTTTGAATTCGATGCTGTTTCGCTCAGCCACAGAGAACCTCCATTTTTCCCTCCGGTTTTTCGCTCAAACCGAACTCCTCGCTGTAATAGCGCGAGTCGGCCACGAACAAGATACCTGTCCCCTCCTGGATTTCCTGCACGACGCCGGCATTTGTAAGCCGTTCGAGAACTTGCGGGAACACGTTGACGCTGAATTGTTGTGCCTGGCGCAGAAGGTCGAATTCCTTGTCAGGCAAATAGGCCGCGCAAAGTGCGGTGATGAGATCACGCCCCGTCTGGCCATACGGAACAATGACCCCGCGTGTGGGTGTGTCGATAGCCTTGAACGCCTTGGCTGCGGACATGAAGGATTGGCGCAGGTAGATTTCGGGCGCTCGGCCCTTGATCCTTGCATGCTCTGACGTGGCTAGCGTGTTGACCGAGAGCAGATTGAGCAAGGTGTCGTTGTGGCCGAGACATTGGGCGGAAATCGGATAGTCCATCGTTGTTTTACGGGCGAAGAAATAGCGGTCGTAATAAAGGTTCATCGCTTCCGGACCGATAGGGTTGTTCCCAAAGCTGGCCGGGTTTCTCTCGTAGTCATCCAATACCCACTCCGCCTTTTCCTTCCCTGTCTGGATGTCCGGCAGCATGCCCAGGTTTTCGTCCTGCGGATTGACCACGTGAACATGCCCAATGTCACGAATGCCATTTCGATTACAGCGGCCAGCCGCCTGGGCGATGGAATCCAGTCCTGCGGTGAAGCGGATAACCGCACAGAAATCCACATCCACTCCGGCTTCGATCAACTGGGTGCTGATACATAGCGTTGGTTCCTGCTTCTCCAGCCGCACCCGCACTTCAGCCAGGATGGCCTTGCGATGGAACGGGCACATGTTGGTGCTCAAGTGGTAAATCGAAACGGCCGCCTGTTCCTTGCTCAGGCGATACAGCGTTTGCGCCGCATTCTTGGTGTTGACGATGACCAAGCAGCTGCCGGCACAGACGGTTTCTTCCTGTGCCAGAGCCGCAATCTCGCCCATCGTCCAGCCGCCCGGTTTGCGGCAGTTATTGATCTCGACTCGCTTCAAATCATCGAACAACTGTCTCACATCCGGCATGAGTTCGTTGCCTTCAGGGATGCGGATGGCCCCCTTGCTTGCATCGACCTTATCCAGCAGCGGCTGAGTGGCCGTGCATAGGACAACCGTGCTGCCGCATCGCTCTACCAGGAAGTTGATGGCGTTATTGAATATGTGAACGCAATTGACTGGCAGGGTTTGGATTTCATCGAAGATCAGCACGGCATTGGCCAACTGATGCATGCGCCGTGCTCCGCGTGTGCCGGCGCCAAATAGTGTTTCCAAAAACTGAACACTGGTGGTGTAAACCACCGGCGCATCCCAGTTTTCCGAAAGAATTTTTCCGCGCCAGGTTTGCTGTTCCGGCGTGAGGTTGGAATGGTGTTCCAGGACCACGCTGCCTGGCTCTGTACCTTCAGGTTCCAGAATGCCGCGAACCACTTCGGCGTTCTGGTCGATGATGGACGTGAACGGGATGACGTAGATCACACGATCCATGCCGTGTTTCTTGGCGTGATGCATGGCAAAACGCAGGCTAGCCAGGGTCTTTCCGCCGCCGGTTGGAACGGTGAGCGTATAGATGCCCTTGTCTCGGGACGCACCTTGCAGGCAGTGGAAGGAGATGTCTTGCCGGAGTTGGTCGATACGGTGGCGGGGTTGTAGCGAAGTCAGGTGTTTTTCCAGGAGACCAATCAAAGTCTCCCAGCCTGCATAGCTGCCGCGCAATCGCAGTCTGGCTTGCCTGGGACTCTCGAAGTCGGCCGTGTCGATCCGATCAGCATCAATAAGACTACTGAACAGGAATCGGACGAGCAGTCCGATTTGTTGCTGGGCGACGATGCTGCGGTCGTCCTTGATCGGCGCGTCAAGAATGATGTTTCTGATCGCTGATTGAATGCCACCGAGCATTTCCGGCATAGAAAGTAGTTCTTGCGCCCTGGCAAGAATCGTTTCTTCACCCTTGACGAGGGTTTCCTCAAGATGGGTGCGCCCATCCGCTTTGTTCATGCGCTTGGTGAATGCATCCTCCACCGGGCGGTTTGGGCCGGATGTCAGGCAGTCGATCAGGCCGGAATGGTGGGAGGCAATGCATAGGGCGAGCATCTGGCCGACGTACTGTCCGAGTGGTCCCCGGCTGGCTAGCTCTCGCCATACAAGTTGGGCTCCCGCGCTTGAGTGATCAACTTTGCCCCTGAGTTCCCCTGCATCGACGAACTCTTCGTCCTCATCCGGATTGAGCAGGCCGGTAGCAGATTGCAGGTAGACCTGGAATTCCTCGCTGTACTTGCCGAGGTCGTGCAGCAGCCCTATCAGCTCTCCGTGCATGCTTAGGCCAATCTTTTGCGCATGGCACCGACCAAGCAGGGACACCCCGGTCAGATGTGCCGAGAGTGACTGGATCGCTCCATCCGTCGCCCTTACATGCGCGATGGCTTGCTTTGTGCCCTCTAGCTGATTCGTTCCCTGTGGATCATGGATCATTTGCTGCCTCGCTGACCTTGGAGATTTTTTCGCACTATTCCACAGTCGAGGCTCACCAGATGAGCCACAAAAAAGGTGCGTGCAAATTAATTTTGCAACGATTGTAGGCCCGCGCATCCTTTCAAGATATTGCGGTTCCTGCCGGCGCATTCCCGGTGCGCAACGCACCCATCCAGTGCATGACTCCACCTCCATGGCCGGCAACCCACTGATTCAACGTGATTCTTAATGTGGCACGGCCATTGCTAAAGCTTCATCAGGCTTTCTCGCCTAGCGATCTTTGGACAACGGCGTCCGCTCCCCGCAAGGGGCGGCCGCCGTTTTTTTTCGCCCCGCGCTACGGGGGTTTTCGTTGAGGTCATTTGCATGGCACGCATGAAACTGGTTCTGGTGGGCAACGGCATGGCCGGGGTCCGCGCCCTGGAGGAGCTGCTGAAGGCGGCTCCGGATCTCTACGACATCACGGTGTTCGGCGACGAGCCGCATCCCAACTACAACCGCATCATGCTGTCGCCGGTGCTGGCCGGGGAGCAGACGGTGGAGCAGATCGTGCTCAACAGCCGGGACTGGTATGCCCAGCATGGCATCACCCTCTACACCGGCAAGCGGGTGGTGAAGATCGACCGCAAGCATCGCTTCGTGGAGGCGGACGACGGCACCCGGGCGGAGTACGACCGGCTGCTGCTGGCCACCGGCTCCAAGCCCTTCATCCTGCCGGTGCCCGGCGCCGACCTGGAGGGGGTGGTGGGCTTTCGCGACATCGCGGACGTGGACAAGATGATCGCCACCGCCAGCCATTACCGGCACGCGGTGGTTATCGGCGGCGGCCTGCTCGGCCTGGAGGCGGCCAACGGCCTGAAGCTGCGCGGCATGCAGGTGTCCGTGGTGCACATCGCACCCTGGCTGCTGGAGCGGCAGATGGACGAGCCGGCGGCGCGGCTGCTGCAAAAGAGCCTGGAGGAGAAGGGGTTGAAGTTCCTGCTGGAGAAGCAGACGCAAGAGTTGGTTCGCGGCGAGTCGGGGAGAGTCTGTGCCGTGAAATTCAAGGATGGGGAAACCGTATCCGCCGACCTGGTGGTGATGGCGGTGGGCATCCGTCCCAACACCGCCCTGGCGGAATCCGCCGGCCTGCGTTGCGAGCGCGGCATCGTGGTCAACGACACCATGCAGACCTTCGACCCGCGCATCTATGCGGTGGGCGAGTGCGTCAGCCACCGGGGCATCGCCTACGGCCTGGTCGCCCCCCTGTTCGAGCAGGCCAAGGTGTGCGCCAACCACCTGGCGGAGCACGGCGTGGCGCGCTACCAGGGCTCCATGACCTCGACCAAGCTGAAGGTGACGGGCATCGACCTGTTCTCCGCCGGCCAGTTCATGGGCGGCGAGGGCTGCGAGGAGATCGTCTTCCAGGATCCGGGCCGCGGCGCCTACAAGAAGCTGGTGCTGAAGGACAACAAGCTGGCCGGCGCCTGCCTGTACGGCGACACCCTGGACGGCGCCTGGTACTTCGAGTTGATGCGGGACGGCACCGACGTGTCGGATTACCGCGACAAGCTGCTGTTCGGCCGCCACCACATTGGCGATTCCGGGGCGGGAGGCGGCGACGAGAAGTCCCGCGTGCTGTCCCTGCCGGACACGGCGGAGATCTGCGGCTGCAATGGCGTCTGCAAGGGCACCATCGTCGCCAGTATCCGCGCCAACAAGCTGTTCACCCTGGACGAGGTGCGGGCCCACACCAAGGCCTCGGCCTCCTGCGGTTCGTGCACGGGCCTGGTGGAAACCCTGCTGGCGGCGACCGTGGGCGGCGACTATTCCACCGCGCCGTCGAAGAAGCCCCTGTGCGGCTGCACCGAGCACACCCACGACGAAATCCGCGCCGCCATCAGCGCAGAGGGCCTGAAGACCATGCCGGATGTGATGCGCGCCCTGGACTGGAAAACCCCGGACGGCTGCAATAAGTGCCGCCCGGCGCTGAACTACTACCTGCTCGCCGCCTGGCCCAATGAGTACGTGGACGACGCCCAGTCGCGCTTCATCAACGAGCGCGCCCACGGCAACATCCAGAAGGACGGCAGCTTCTCGGTGGTGCCGCGCATGTTCGGCGGCCTCTGCACGCCTGCGGACCTGCGCGCCATTGCCGACGTGGCGGACAAGTTCCAGGTGCCGGAGATGAAGGTCACCGGCGGCCAGCGCATCGACCTGTTCGGCGTGAAGAAGGAAGACCTGCCGGCGATGTGGAAGGATTTGTCGGACGCCGGCTTCGTCTCCGGCCACGCCTACGGCAAGGCCCTGCGCACGGTGAAGACCTGCGTCGGCGCCAAGTGGTGCCGCTTCGGCACCCAGGATTCCACCGGCCTGGGGGTGAAGCTGGAGGAGCTGACCTGGGGTTCCTGGATGCCCCACAAGTACAAGCTGGCGGTGAGCGGCTGCCCGCGCAACTGCGCCGAGGCCACCATCAAGGATTTCGGCGTGGTGTGCGTGGATTCCGGCTACGAACTGCATGTGGGCGGCAACGGCGGCATCAAGGTGCGCGTCACCGACCTGCTATGCCGGGTGGAGACCGAGGCGCAGGTGCTGGAGTACTGCGCCGCCTTCACCCAGCTCTACCGGGAGGAAGCCCATTACCTGGAACGCACCGCGCCCTGGGTGGAACGGGTGGGCCTGGCCCACATCAAGGCGCGGGTGGTCGACGACGAAGCCAACCGAAAGGTTCTGGCCGAACGTTTCGCCGTGTCACAGAAGCCGGCCCAGGTCGACCCGTGGAAGGAACGCACGGAAGGCGCGAAGGTGCGCGAGTTCCAGCCGATAAATCTCGCTGCCTGATTCGCTCCCCTCCCCCGCAAGCGGGGGAGGGGCCGGGGGAGAGGGCGGTCCGGACCGGCGGCGCCGGAAATTCCCCTCTCCCCAACCCCTCTCCCGCTTGCGGGCGAGGGGCATGAACGAAGGATATGAACGTGACTGATTGGATTGAAGTAGCCCATCTCGACGACATCCCCCGCCAGGGTGCCCGCGTGGTCAAGACGGCGCAGGGCGACATCGCCGTCTTTCGCACCGTGGACGACGCGGTCTTCGCCCTGCGCGACCAATGCCCGCACAAGGGTGGCCCGCTGTCCCAGGGCATCGTCTCCGGCCATCGGGTGGCCTGCCCCCTGCACGACTGGAAGATCGCCCTGGACACGGGTCTTGCGGTGGCGCCGGACGAGGGTTGCGCGGCGCGCTACCCGGTGCGGGTGAGTGACGGCGTGGTGAGCCTGTCGCTGACCCCGGACGAAGGCTGACCCACCCCCTAGAGAAATACAGGTACGTCAATGGCCGTCATTGCGAACGGAGTGAAGCATTCCAGGTTTTCCGTCGAATCCGGAAGCGCTGGATCGCCGCGTCGCTTCGCTCCTCGCGATGACAACTGTTAGAGCCTGTTTATCAGCTTTCCTCAAGCGCATGGCCAACGACACTTCCCCCGTACGCACCACCTGCCCCTACTGCGGCGTGGGCTGCGGCGTGCTGGTAAGCCGCGAGGGCGACGGCTTCGCCGTGCGCGGCGATCCGGATCACCCGGCCAACCTGGGCCGCCTGTGTTCCAAGGGCGCTGCCCTGGGCGAAACCCTGAGCCTGGAGGACCGCCTGCTGCACCCGGAGATCAACGGGGAACGCGCCGGCTGGGACGAAGCCCTGGACACGGTGGCCGGCCGCTTCCGCCAGGTCATCGCAGAACACGGGCCGGATGCGGTGGCCTTCTATGTCTCCGGCCAGTTGTTGACCGAGGACTACTACGTCGCCAACAAGCTGATGAAGGGCTGCATCGGCGCCGCCAACATCGATACCAATTCCCGGCTCTGCATGTCCTCGGCGGTGGCGGGACACAAGCGGGCGTTCGGCAGTGACACGGTACCCGGCTGTTACGACGATCTGGAACAGGCCGACCTGGTGGTGCTGGTGGGCTCCAATGCCGCCTGGACCCATCCGGTGCTTTATCAGCGCCTGGCGGCGGCGAAGGCGGCGCGGCCGGGCATGCAGGTGGTGCTGATCGATCCGCGCCGCACCGCCACCGCCGATCTGGCGGACCTGCACCTGGCCATCCGGCCCGGCGCCGATGCCTGGCTGTTCCATGGCCTGCTCAACCACCTCAAGCGCGCGGATGCCATCGACTGGGCCTGGCTGGAGGCGCATGTGGAGGGCTTCGGCCCGGCTTTCGCGGCGGTGCGCGACCTGTCCATCCCGCGCGTGGCCCGGGAATGCGGCCTCGACGAAGCGGACGTGGCGGAATTCTTCCGCCTGTTCGCCGCCACGCCGCGCACGGTGACGGCTTTCTCCCAGGGCATCAACCAGTCCTCCTCCGGCGTCGACAAGGTCAACGCCATCCTCAACGTGCATCTCGCCAGCGGCCGCATCGGCAAGCCGGGCGCCACGCCGTTTTCCCTCACCGGCCAGCCCAATGCCATGGGCGGCCGCGAAGTGGGCGGCCTGGCCAACCAGTTGGCCGCCCACATGGATTTCGATCCCGCCGCCCTGGAGCGGGTCGGCCGTTTCTGGAAGGCGCCGAACCTGGCCCGCGCGCCCGGCCTGAAGGCGGTCGATCTGTTCGAGGCGGTCGGCGCGGGGCGCATCAAGGCCCTCTGGATCATGGCCACCAACCCGGTGGTGAGCCTGCCGGAGGCGGACGCGGTGAAGGCGGCCATCGGCGCCTGCGAGTTCGTGGTGGTCTCCGACGTCACCGCCGACACCGACACCGCCGCCCTGGCCCACGTGCTGCTGCCAGCCGCCGCCTGGGGCGAGAAGGACGGCACCGTCACCAACTCCGAGCGCCGCATCTCCCGTCAGCGCGCTTTCCTGCCGGCGCCCGGCGAAGCCCGGCCGGACTGGTGGATCGTCGCCGAGGTGGGCAAGCGCATGGGCTTCCATGAGGCCTTCGATTTTGCCGGGCCGGCGGACATCTTCCGCGAGCATGCGGCCTTGTCCGGGTTCGAGAATGGGGGCAGCCGGGATTTCGACATCAGCGGCTTACTCCCCTGCCCGCAGGCTTTCGCGGAGTCCTACGATGCCCTGGAGCCCGTGCAATGGCCGGTCAGGGGGCGGACGGGGACACCACGCCTGTTCACCGACGGCGGTTTCTTCACGCCCTCCGGCAAGGCGCGCATGCTCGCCGCACCGCCGCGGGGACCGGCGCGCCAGCCCGACGGGGAACGGCCTTATGTACTCAACACCGGCCGCATCCGCGACCAGTGGCACAGCATGACCCGCACCGGCAAGGCCGCCCGCCTGCTGGCCCACATCGACGAGCCTTTCCTCGCCCTGCATCCCTCCGATCTGGTCCGCTCCGGCTTGCGCGCGGGCGGCCTGGCGCGGGTGAGCAACGCTCACGGCGAGCTGCTGGCGCGGGTGGTGGAAAGCCCGCATCAAGCCCCCGGCCAGGTGTTCGCGCCCATCCACTGGAACAGCCGCTTCAGCGCCCGGGGCCGCGTGGGGGTGCTGGTGAATGCCATCACCGATGCCGTTTCCGGCCAGCCGGAGTTCAAGCAGACCCCGGTGGCGCTGGAACCCTATGCGGCCGTATGGCATGGCTTCGTCCTCAGCCGGACGCCGCTGGCCACGCCCGATTCGGGCTACTGGACGCGGGTTCGCGCCAAGGCCTGTTGGCGCCTGGAACTGGCCGGCATGGAGGCGGACATGCCCTGGCCAGAATCGCTGCGCGCCCGATTCGGCGCGGCGGGGGACTGGATCGAGTTGCGCGATCCGGCGGCCGGCCGCTACCGCGCCGCCCTGCTGCGGGACGGCCGCCTGGAAATGGCCTGCTTCTTCGATGTCGCCGCCGCCGTTCTGCCGCCCCGCCACTGGCTGGAGGAACTGTTCACGAAGTCGGGTCTCGAGCGGGAGGAACGCATCGCCCTGCTGGCGGGACGCCCGGCGACAGCGGCCGACGACGGCGCCATCATCTGCGCCTGCTTCGGGGTGGGCGAGAAGGCCCTGAAGCGGGCCATCGCCGAGGGCGCGGATTCGGTGGAAGCCCTCGGCCTGCGCCTCAAGGCCGGCAGCAATTGCGGGTCCTGCGTGCCGGAAATCAAGGCCCTGCTGGCAACGGCTTGCGTATGATCGGCACATCATGAACCCCGCGATCTCCGCAGAAACAGCGCTGAAAATCCTGGTCATCGGCCCGTCGCGCCGGCGGCTCGACGATCTCATGACCGCCCTCGCCGAGGCGCATCCCGGCCACCATCTGGTGGGCCGCCTGGACCGGGCCATCGATCTGCCGCGCTGGGTGGCCGAGGTGGAGCCCGACGCCGTCATCATGGATCTGGATTCGCCCAGCCGCGATACCCTGGAGCAGGTCTGCCTGATGAGCGAATCCAGCCCGCGTCCCATCGTCATGTTCAGCCAGGACGGCTCCAGCGAGACCATGCGCTCGGCGGTGGCGGCCGGCGTCGCCTGCTACGTGGTGGACGGTCTGCACACGGAACGTCTGCAACCCCTGCTGCAACTGGCGCGGGTGCGCTTCGAGGCCTGGCAGGCGCTGCGCGACGACGTGCTGCGGGCGCGCCAGGAATTGCAGGAGCACAAGCTCATCGAGCAGGCCAAGCGCCGCCTCATGAAGGCGCACAAGCTGTCCGAGGAGGCCGCCTACCAGGCCCTGCGCCGCGAGGCCATGGCGCACCGGCTGCGCCTGGCGGACGTGGCGCGGCGGCTCATGGAGTCGACCTGAAGCGGCGCTGTGGCGGGCTCGCATCGACACGCGCGCGGATTCCCTCCGACATAAAAGACCTGAATTTGCCGTAATGCTCGTGTGGGAGCATGGTTCCCCATGAGAAACGAAACGATACGGTCAGGAGCTTGCATGTTCATCCGCTTCTTGCGCGGACTCGCGCTGGCCGCCGGACTCACCGCCGGAACGGCGGCCGCGGCGGAGCCGCCGATACTCACCGTCACGACCGAGGGGCGCGACATCAACCAGACCCTGGCCGCGCTGCATCGGGCGGCGGCGGGGCACAACTACAGCTACGTGCGGCAGCAGGCCATAGACAGCCGTCTGGTGCCCTATGGCCAGGAGGTGCGTTCGGTGCGCCTGTTCTACTTCTGCAACATGGAGAAGATGGACCGCGCGCTGCGCCTGGATCCGCGCTCCGCGCAATGGATCCCCTATCGCATCACCCTGGTCGAAACCGCCACGGGGGTCGACCTGATGGCGGTGAATCCGGCCTGGGTCGCGCTCGGCATCGGCAATCCCGCGCTGTGGCCGGAGGCCGAGGCGCTGAAGCGGGATTTCCTGTCCATCCTGGACGAGGTGACGCTGTGAGAGGCGCCGGCCTGCTTTTCCTCGCCGCCTGCCTGCTGGCGCCGGTCGCGGGCGCCGAAGCGCTGACGGCGAGCAAGCCGGCTACCATGCTCCGTGCGGTGGAAGACATCACCCTGGCCGCCGCCAACCATGACATGGTGCTGGTGAAGGATCAGCCCATCGATACCGCCCTGCAGAAGCGGGGCTTCGGCGACCCCCACGTACGCGTGCTGTTCATCGGCAGCGAGACCGCCGTGCGCTGGGCGGAGGCGGCCGATCCGCTGCTCCTCAACCTGTTGCCGCTGCGTCTGACCCTGGTCGAGGCGGATGGCATGGTCACCGTCATGACCGACGATTTCGAGCCGTGGCTGCGGGATTTTCCCGAGGAGCCCGCGCAGCGCCTGCTCAAGGCCTGGCGGGTGGAGTTGCGCGAGGTGCTGGACGATTACGCCTGGCAGTAGGCACGTCTGGCCGGCGTGCCCGGAAATGGAGAATTCCCGGTTTTTTTCGCCCGTTGACGGTGCAAGCTGTGGCCGCCAGCTTGCCCGAGAATTCCGCGGCCACCCAGAAACCTCAGTGAAATCAAGGCTCGGCTGCCTCTCCGCGTAGCTGGCACGGAGGTTGCTAAAGACAGTCTGACTGGCGCAAAGGCGCGTCGGCCATGTCGCTCCTTATCGGATGTACTTGGACAACGGCGTCCACCCCCTTCGGGGCTGGACGCCGCTTTTTTTTGGAGTAATGCAATGGATATCCTTCCGCCCAGCAGTGAACAGCCCGCCGTCAACGATGGAAAACGTGACTTCTTGAAGAAAGCCGCCAGCATGTCCGCCGCCGCCGCCCTCATGTCCCTCGTCCCCCCCGGTGTGCGCAGCGGCGCCTGGGCGGCGGGTTCCGACGCCCCCGAGAAGCCCGAGGTGAAGATCGGCTTCATCCCGCTGACCGATTGCGCCAGCGTGGCCATCGCCGCCGAGAAGGGCTTCGACAAGAAGTACGGCCTGAAGATCGTGCCCAGCAAGGAAGCCTCCTGGGCCGGCGTGCGCGACAAGCTGGTGAACGGCGAGCTGGACGCCTCCCACGTGCTCTATGGCCTGATTTACGGCCTGCAACTGGGCGTGGGCGGTCCCAAGAAGGACATGGCCGTGCTGATGAATCTGAACCACAACGGCCAGGCCATCACCCTCAACAACCAGCTCAAGGCCAAGGGCGTCACCGACGGCCCGGGTCTGGCCAAACTGGTGAAGGCGGAGCCCAAGGAATGGACCTTCGCCCAGACCTTTCCCACCGGCACCCACGCCATGTGGCTCTACTACTGGATGGCGACCTACGGCATCGATCCCTTCAAGGACGTGAAGGTCATCACCGTGCCGCCGCCGCAGATGGTGGCCAACATGCGCGTCGACAAGATGGACGGCTACTGCGTCGGCGAGCCCTGGAACGCCCGCGCCATCCACGACAAGATCGGTTTCACCGCCGCCACCACCCAGGACATCTGGACCGACCACCCGGAAAAGGTGCTGGGCACCACCCTGGAGTTCGTGAAGAAGTATCCCAATACGGCCCGCGCCATGGTGGCCGCCATCCTGGAAGCCTCCAAGTACATCGACACCATGAGCAACCGCTCGGAAGTGGCGAAGATCATCGCCGCCAAGTCCTACGTCAACACCGAGTTCGACGTCATCGAGGACCGCATGCTGGGCCAGTATGACAACGGCATCGGCAAGAAGTGGCAGGACAAGAACTACATGAAGTTCTTCGCCGACGGCAGCGTCAACTTCCCTTACCTGTCGGATGGCATGTGGTTCCTCACCCAGCACAAGCGCTGGGGCCTGCTCAAGGACCATCCGGATTACCTGGCCGTGGCCAGGGCGGTGAACCAGATCGCCCTCTACAAGGATGCCGCCGGCATGGCCAAGGTGGCCGTGCCCAAGTCGGAGATGCGCAGCCACAAGCTCATCGACGGCGTGGTGTGGGACGGCAAGAATCCGAAGGCGTACGCGGACGGGTTCAAGGTGAAGGTGTGAGATGGCCCCTCCCCCGCAAGCGGGGGAGGGGTTGGGGAGAGGGGGGGCACCGACCACATTTCGTGTCCCTCTCCCCCGGCCCCTCCCCCGCTTGCGGGAGAGGGGAGACAAGCAAGGAGTCCGCCATGAGCGCAGTGACATTCAACGAAGGCAGTCTGAAGGACATCATGAACAAGCCCGATACCGTGCCCGCGAGTGCCGCCCCGGTTGAAACCCAGGCGAAGCCGAGGCCCACCCCTTACTTCGAGACCGAGCGGGGCCTGGCCCTGCTGGAGTCTTTCGGCAACTTCTTCCGAGCCACCTTGCCGCCGGTGATCGGCATCGCCCTGTTCATCCTGCTCTGGCAGATCGTCTCCGCCAGCGGCGGCGACAGCGGCCTGCCCGGCCCGGCGAAGACCTGGGAGGCCGCCAAGGCGCTGTTCGCCGATCCCTTCTACGACAACGGCCCCAACGACAAGGGCATCGGCTGGAACATCCTGCACTCCCTCTACCGCGTCGGCGCCGGCTTCGGCCTGGCCGCCCTGGTGGGCATCCCCCTGGGTTTCATGATCGGCCGCTTCGCCTTCCTGTCCGGCATGATGGCGCCCATCATCAGCCTGCTGCGCCCGGTTTCGCCGCTCGCCTGGCTGCCCATCGGCCTCTACGTGTTCAAGGAGACCGAGCCGGCGTCGCTGTGGGTGATCTTCATCTCCAGCATCTGGCCCATCATCCTCAACACCGCCGCCGGCGTGTCGCGGGTGCCGCAGGACTACCTGAACGTGGCGCGGGTGCTGAACCTGTCGGAATGGAAGATCTTCACCCGCATCCTCTTCCCCTCCGTGCTGCCCCACCTGATGACCGGCATCCGCCTGTCGATGGGCGTCGCCTGGCTGGTCATCGTCGCGGCGGAGATGCTCACCGGCGGCACCGGCCTGGGTTTCTGGGTGTGGGACGAATGGAACAACCTGAACGTCGAGCACATCCTCATCGCCATCTTCGTCGTCGGCATCATCGGCCTGCTGCTGGAGCAGGGGCTGATGCTGATCGCGAAACGCTTTAACTACGAGTGAATACGGAATATGGGAAACGGGACTCGGCCTGCGGCCTCAAGGGAAACGCAACCTCCACCACGTTTCCCGTTTCTCGTTTCCCATTTCCCATTTCCCATTTCCCCCGGAGAAACCCATGCACAACTACCTGCACATCGAAAACGCCAAAATGGTGTTCGACACCAAGAAGGGCAAGTTCACCGCGTTGACCGACATCAACCTGACCGTGAAGCAGGGCGAGTTCATCGCCTTGATCGGCCACTCGGGCTGCGGCAAGTCCACCCTGCTGAACCTGGTGGCGGGCCTGACCTCCCCCACCGACGGCATCCTGTTGCTGTCGGAGCGGGAAATCAGCGGCCCCGGCCCGGAGCGGGCGGTGGTGTTCCAGAACCACAGCCTGCTGCCCTGGCTGACCTGCTTCGGCAACGTCTATCTGGCGGTGGAACGGGTGTTCGGCGCCAGGGAAGCCAAGGCCAAGCTGAAGGAGCGTACCCAGGCCGCCCTGGAGCTGGTGGGCCTCGCCCACGCCATGCACAAGCATCCCGGCGAGATTTCCGGCGGCATGAAGCAGCGTGTCGGCATCGCCCGCGCCCTGGCCATGGAACCCAAGGTGCTGTTGCTGGACGAGCCCTTCGGCGCCCTCGACGCGCTGACCCGGGCGGGCTTGCAGGACGAGCTGATGCGTATCGTCCAGGAGACCCATGCCACCACCCTGATGGTGACCCACGACGTCGACGAGGCGGTGCTGCTGTCCGACCGCATCGTCATGATGACCAACGGTCCGGCCGCCACCATCGGCGAAGTCCTGGACGTGGACCTGCCGCGTCCGCGCGACCGCCTGAAGCTGGCGGAGAACGCCCACTACCACCATCTGCGCGGTCAGGTGCTGGAGTTCCTCTACCAGAAACACATGAAGAAGGCGGCGTAGAGGAGAAGGATGAGGACTGAGTGCTGAGGACTGAGTGCTGAGTGGGGATACTCAGTCCTCAGTCCTGCCTTTTGTGTTCGGGGGGCTTGCGTATAAAATGCGCAGCTTTCGTCCGTCGTTCCCTCTCCGGTTCTTTCATGCGCATCGGTCCCTTCCAGCTCAAGAACAATCTGATCGTCGCGCCCATGGCGGGCGTCACCGATCGGCCGTTCCGGCAGCTGTGCAAGAAGATGGGCGCCGGCATGGCGGTGTCGGAAATGGTGACCTCGAATTCGCTGTTGTACGGCTCGGCCAAGACCAAGCGCCGGGCCAACCACGAAGGCGAAGTCGAGCCGGTCTCGGTGCAGATCGCCGGTAGCGATCCGGCCATGATGGCCGAGGCGGCCCGCTATAACGCGGGCGAGGGCGCCCAGATCATCGACATCAACATGGGCTGCCCGGCGAAGAAGGTGTGCAACGTCATGGCCGGCTCCGCCCTGCTGCAGGACGAGCTCCTGGTGGGCCGCATCCTGGAGGCCGTGGTGCAGGCGGTGCCGGGTACTCCGGTGACCCTGAAGATCCGCACCGGCTGGGACCGATCGCACAGGAACGCGCTGGCCATCCTGCACATCGCCCAGGAAGCCGGCATCCAGGCCCTGGCCATCCACGGTCGCACCCGCGCCTGTGGTTATTCCGGCGAGGCGGAGTACGAAACCATCGCGGCGGTGAAGGCGGCAGCCCGCATTCCGGTCATCGCCAACGGCGACATCACCACGCCGGAGAAGGCGAAGTACGTGTTGGAAACGACCCGGGCCGACGCCGTCATGATCGGTCGCGCCGCCCAGGGCCGACCCTGGCTGTTTCGCGAGATCGGCCATTTCCTCGCCAGCGGCGAGAAGCTGCCGGCGCCGGAAGTCGCGGAAATCCACGACGTGCTGCTGGCCCACCTGGAAGATCTCTACGCGTTCTACGGCCAGCCCGCCGGATTGCGCATGGCGCGCAAGCACATTGCCTGGTACACGCGGGGCCTGGCGGATTCCGCCCATTTCCGCCATGCCATGAACCAACTGGAAAGCCCCGGCGCGCAGCTCGAGGCCGTCAACGATTTCTTCTGGCGCGCGCGAGAACGGGCCAGCCGACTGATTTACCTGGACATCCCGCCCGCGCGGCGTGAAGCAGCCTGAACAACAAGGTGTAATGGATGGAGACCCACTTCAACGAAAGCGAACTGGCCGCCTGCGTGCGCCGGGAGCTGGAACAGTACTTCAAGGACCTCGATGGGGAGCCACCCGCCGGCATCTACGAGATGGTCCTCAATTGCGTGGAAAAGCCGCTGCTTGATGTGATCCTGGACCGGGCCGGCAGCAACCAGAGCCGGGCCGCCGAATGGCTCGGCATCAACCGCAACACGCTGCGCAAGAAGATGCAGCAGCATGGAATAAAGTGAGGTTGAAGCGGGAAATGGGAAACGGGACTCGCCGCTTCGCGGCTCAGGAGAAACGCGAACACCCATCCCTCCAGCTTCCTATACGTTTCCCGTTTCTCGTTTCCCTTTTCCCGTCCTCAAAATGATCCAACGCGCCCTTCTCTCCGTCTCCGACAAGACCGGTCTCATCGACTTCGCCCGCTCGCTGTCCGCCGCCGGCGTTGAACTGCTTTCCACCGGCGGCACCGCCAAGGCCATCCGCGACGCCGGCATTCCGGTCAAGGACGTGTCGGAATTCACCGGCTTTCCGGAAATGCTGGATGGCCGCGTGAAGACCCTGCATCCCAAGGTCCACGCCGGCATCCTCTCGGTGCGCGACAACCCGGCCCACGCGGCGACCATGGCCGAGCACGGCCTGGGCTTCATCGACCTGGTGTGCGTGAACCTGTATCCCTTTGTGCAGACCGTGTCCAAGCCTCACACCCTGGAGGACGCCATCGAGAACATCGACATCGGTGGTCCGGCCATGGTGCGCTCCTCGGCGAAGAACTACAGGCACGTGGCCATCGTCACAGACCCGGCCGACTATGCTGGGCTGGTTGCGGAAATGCAGGCAAACGACGGCGCCTTGAGCGATGCCACCCGCTTCAACCTGGCGAAGAAGGCTTTTACCCACACCGCCCAGTACGACGGCCACATCAGCAACTATCTGACCTCCCTCAACGAGGCTGGCGAGCGTGACGCGTTTGGCGAAAAGTTGACCCTGCAATTCAGCCGCGCACAGACCTGCCGCTACGGCGAGAACCCGCACCAGAACGGCGCCTTCTACGTGGAAGCCAACGCCCCGGCCGGCACCATCGCCTCCGCCCGCCAGATACAGGGCAAGGAACTGTCCTACAACAATATCGCCGACACCGACGCGGCGCTGGAATGCGTGAAAACCTTTGACGCCGCCCCGGCCTGCGTCATCGTCAAGCACGCCAACCCCTGCGGCGTGGCCTACGGCGCCAACCTGCTGGAGGCCTACAACCGCGCCTACCAGACCGATCCCGAATCCGCTTTCGGCGGCATCATCGCCTTCAACGGCCGCCTGGACGGCGAGACCGCCAAGACCATCGTCGAGCGCCAGTTCGTGGAGGTGATCATCGCCCCCGAGGTGAGCCCGGAGGCCAGCGAAGCCGTGGCCGCCAAGAAGAACGTGCGCCTCCTCGAGTGTGGTCAATGGTCCGGCGGCGCTCAGTTGCCAACACCGCAGATGGACATGAAACGCGTCGCCGGCGGCCTGCTGGTGCAGGATGCCGACCTCCTGCTGCATGGCGATTTGAAGGTGGTCACCAGCCGCGCTCCCAGCGCGAAGGAAATGGAAGACCTGCTGTTCGCCTGGCGGGTGGCCAAGTTCGTCAAGTCCAACGCCATCGTCTACGCCAGGGACCGCATGACCATCGGCGTCGGCGCCGGCCAGATGAGCCGCGTCAACTCGGCGCGCATCGCTGGCATCAAGGCCGAGCAGGCCGGCCTGGTGGTGCCCGGCTCGGTGATGGCCTCCGACGCCTTCTTCCCCTTCCGCGACGGCCTCGACAACGCCGCCGCCGCCGGCATTACCGCGGTGATCCAGCCGGGCGGCTCGATGCGCGACGAGGAAGTCATCGCCGCGGCCAACGAGCACGGCATCGCCATGGTGTTTACCGGCGTGCGCCATTTCCGGCACTGATCACGTCGGGAACAGGGAAATGGGAAACGGGAAACGGGAAACGGGAAAAGTGAGAAGAGGGGCCAACGCGGTGGTTGGTTTTTGCGTTTCCCGTTTCTCTTTTCCCTTTTCCCCGATCCAATCAGCGAGACAACCATGAAAATCCTCGTCATCGGCTCCGGCGGGCGTGAACACGCCCTGGCCTGGCGGCTCAAGCAGTCCCCACGCGTGCAGAAGGTGTTCGTGGCGCCCGGCAACGGCGGCACGGCCCGCGAGGAGGGGGTGGAGAACGTGGCCGTCACCGCCATTCCTGATCTGCTGGAATTTGCCAGGAACGAGGGTATTCAGCTCACCGTGGTCGGTCCCGAGGCGCCTCTCGCCGCCGGCGTGGTGGACGCCTTCCGCGCCGCCGGATTGAAGATCTTCGGCCCCACGCAAGCGGCGGCCCAACTGGAATCCTCCAAGGATTTCGCCAAGCAGTTCATGGCACGGCACCAGATTCCCACCGCCGCCTTCGCCACTTTCACCGATGCCGCCGCCGCCCACGCCTACATCCAGGACAAGGGTGCGCCCATCGTGGTCAAGGCCGACGGCCTCGCCGCCGGCAAGGGCGTGGTGGTGGCGCAAACCGCCGAGGAGGCGCACGCCGCCGTCGAGGCCATGCTCTCCGGCAACAGCATGGGTGAAGCCGGCCACCGGGTGGTGATCGAGGAATGCCTGGTGGGCGAGGAAGCCAGCTTCATCGTCATGGTGGACGGCGAGCACGTCCTCGCGCTGGCCACCAGCCAGGACCACAAGCGCCTGCTGGACCACGACGAGGGCCCGAACACCGGTGGCATGGGCGCCTATTCCCCCGCGCCGGTGGTGACGCCGGAAATCCACGCCAAGGTCCTGCGCGAGGTGATCCGTCCGGTGGTGGCCGGCATGCAGGCCGAAGGCACTCCCTTCACCGGCTTCCTCTATGCCGGCCTGATGATCGGCGCGGATGGACATCTGGGCGTGCTGGAATTCAACTGCCGCATGGGTGACCCGGAAACCCAGCCCATCATGATGCGGCTCAAGTCCGACCTGGTGACCCTGCTCGAGGCCGCCATCGACGGCACCCTGGACCGGGTCGATGCCGAGTGGGACCGGCGTTGCGCCCTGGGCGTGGTGATGGCCGCGGCCGGTTATCCGGACAGCCCGCGCAAGGGCGACGCCATCACCGGCCTGGACGCGAAGGGCGAGGATTTCCACGTCTTCCACGCCGGCAGCGCGATCGAGGGCGACCAGGTGGTCACCTCAGGTGGTCGCGTGCTCTGCGTCACCGCCTTGGGCGACACGGTGAAGATCGCCCAGACCCGCGCCTACGAGGTGGCGGAGGGTATCGATTTCGCCGGCCGCCAGATGCGCCGCGACATCGGCTGGCGCGCCATCCGGCGCAAGAAATCCTAGCCGCGCCGCAACCTTGACCCCGCTGCCGCCGATCCGCCGCATTCTTGCCTTCCTCAGGCGTGGCGGGGTCATCGCCTATCCCACCGAGTCCTGCTACGGCCTGGGTTGCGACCCCCGCAACGCCGGGGCGGTGGCCCGCATCCTGCGGCTCAAGGGGAGGCCACGTAACAAGGGCCTCATCCTCATCGGCGCCGACTGTCACCAATTCAAGCCTTACCTCGCGCCCAATCCCCGCGAGATCCTGCGCCGCTTCGGCGACTGGTGGCCCGGGCCAACCACCCTGCTGCTGCCCAAGGGGCGGCGCTGCCCGCGCTGGCTGCTCGGGCGGCACGAGAAGATGGCGGTGCGCGTCACCGCCCATGCCGAGGCCGCGCGCCTCTGCCATTTCCTGGGCATGCCCCTGGTATCGACCAGCGCCAACCTGGCCGGCCGGCGCCCCCTGAGAACGGCCGCCGAGTGCCGGCGCCAGTTCGGCGCTCGCGTGCTCGTGCTGGAAGGCCGTGTCGGTCGCCGCAAGCGGCCCTCCACCATCCTCGATCCCTACCACGGCGGCGTGGTGCGGCCCTGATTCCCGGCCGACGGTGGTCAGGGCGGCGACCTGGGTTATGCTGGCCGCGTTTCCCGCCGGAGACCCGCCATGTTTACTCTCTATGGCCTTTCGGGCCAGCATTTTCGCGGCACCCTGGAGCAACTTTCGGAATTGACCGGGGTGACCCGCGCCCGCCGTAGCAGGGCGATCGGCCAGGAGGGCGAGGAAGCGCTGCCGACTTTCGTCGAGCGGACGCATAGCCGCGATACGGGCGGGCCGACCGCGGGCCACGAGGCCGCCGCCCGCGCCTACCAGGAAACCCTGCAGGCGCCCGAGCAGGAGCGCGGTCCCCTGTATCACGCCTACCAGATCATGAGCCGCGCGGTCTTCACCCTGTCGACGGAGGAACAGGCAGCGGCGGCCTGGCGCCGCCTGCTGGCGCGCGGCGTGCGCCAGGCGCCGGTATTGGATGCAGACGGCAGGCTGGTTGGCCTGGTGACGGAACGGGACTTGCTGATCAGCTTCGACCTGCAAAGGAAGCCCGGTCGCATGCCCCTGGTGCGCCATGTCGGCGAGGTCATGCTTACGCCGGTGATCACCGCCGATCCGGTCACCGACATCCGCCGCATCGCCCGCGTCCTGCTGGACGATGACCTGCCCGGCGTGCCTATGGTGAACGACGATGGCACCCTGGTCGGCTTCGTCAGCCGTGGCGACATCCTGCGCGCCGTGGTGGCGGATCCGCCCCTGAGCCTGTGGAGTTGAGGATTCCCGCGAGCATGGGTCGGCGCAATCTCGAAGTGCGCGGTCCGCGCCGTATTTCTGGGTAGAATCCGGCCGTTTGGGTCCGCCTCGATTGCCATGAACACGGAACGCGTCAAGGAATTCCTCCTGGAGTTGCAGGAGCTCATCGTCGAACGCATGGAGCAGGTGGACGGCAAGACCTTCCGCCGAGATGGCTGGGAACGGCCCGAGGGCGGCGGCGGCTATTCCTATCTGGTGGAAGAGGGCAACGTCCTGGAGCGGGGCGGCTGCAACTTCTCCCACGTCATGGGCGCGAAACTGCCGGCCTCCGCCTCGGCGCACCGGCCCGAACTCGCCGGCCGGCGCTGGCAGGCCATGGGCGTGTCGCTGGTCATGCATCCGCGCAATCCCTATGCTCCCACCTCGCACATGAACGTGCGCTTCTTCGTCGCCGAGAAGGATGGCGAGGCGCCGGTGTGGTGGTTCGGCGGCGGCATGGACCTGACTCCCTACTACGGTTTCGAGGAGGACGCGGTGCACTTCCACAGCATGTGCCGCAAGTCGCTCGACCCCTTCGATGCCACCCTGTATCCGCGCTTCAAGCATTGGTGCGACGAATATTTCTTCCTCAAGCACCGCAACGAGCCGCGCGGCGTGGGCGGCATCTTCTTCGACGACCTTTCTTCGCTCCCCTCTCCCGTAAGCGGGGGAGGGGAAAACGCATCGGCGGTCAACGCCGATGCATTCGAGCAGTGCTTCAACCTCACCGAATCGGTGGGCGACCACTTCCTCTCCGCCTACGTACCCATCCTCGAGCGCCGCGCCGACACGCCCTACGGCGAGCGGGAGCGGGATTTCCAGCTCTACCGCCGCGGCCGCTACGTGGAATTCAACCTGGTGTTCGACCGGGGCACCCTGTTCGGCCTGCAATCCGGCGGCCGCACCGAATCCATCCTCATGTCCATGCCACCGCTGGTGAAATGGCGCTATGACTGGAAACCCGAGCCGGGCACGCCGGAGGCCCGGCTGTACAGCGATTTCCTGCGCCCCCGTGACTGGCTGGGGGAGTTCGCGCGGCCCTGAGTCATACCTGCCCGGCCGGCGTCCTGTCGGCCGCGGCACCCGCCGATAGCCAGCAATGACAAAGAAGTCCGCGCCCGAGACACCCATCCGCGTGCCACCCGCCGCGCTGCCGCCGAAGAAACCGCGCAAGCTGGGTCCGGGTTTCTGGATCTTCATCTTCGTGGCGATGCTGCTGGGTGCGCTGGTCGCCGCCTACGAACTGATCGCCTCGCCGTTCCAGGCCATGGTGCTGGCGGGCTACGGCAAGCGCCTGACCTTCCAGACCGAGGCCGGCGAGAACCCGGACCTGCGTACCCCGGAGGCCGGACCCTATGACATCCGCCTGGGTTATGTGGGCCTGCCCGGATACATCCAGCGCCTGAAGCAGCAGGGTTTCCTGGTGACCGAGCAGGCGCGCCTGTCACCGGATATGGCGCGTGTGCATGATTTCGGCCTGTTCATGCCCTACGCGGAAAAGTCCGTGGCGGGCCTCGACATCCTCGACTGCCGTGGCGAACCGCTCTACAGCGCGAAACATCCACGCTACGCCTACACCGATTTCAGCGGCGTGCCGGCGGTGGTGGCCAATACCCTGCTGTTCATCGAGAACCGCGAACTGCTGGATCCCAATCACCCGCAGCGCAATCCGGCGGTGGAATGGGACCGCCTCGGCGCGGCGCTGCTGGAGAAGATGCTGCAGGCGGTGGATCCCGCACGCAACGTGCCCGGCGGCTCCACCCTGGCCACCCAGATCGAGAAATACCGGCATTCCCCGGACGGCCTGACCATGACCCCCGCCGACAAGCTGCGGCAGATGGTGTCGGCCTCGCTGCGCGCCTATCTCGACGGCGAGGACACGCGCGCCACGCGGCGCCGCATCGTGCTGGATTACCTGAATTCGGTGCCGCTCGCGGCGGCGCCGGGCTTCGGTGAGGTCAACGGCGTGGGTGATGGTCTGCATGCCTGGTTCGGCCTGGATTTCGAGGAGGCCAACCGCCTGCTGCGCGTGCCGAAACCGACGCCGGAAACCGCGCGTGCCTACAAGCACGTGCTCGGTCTGCTGATTTCCCAGCGCAAGCCGTCTTATTACCTGCTGTCCGGCCGCGACCAGCTGAACGCCCATGCCGACGCGCATCTGCGTCTGCTGGCGGAGGCGCGGGTGATCAGCCCGGAACTGCGCGACGCGGCCCTGCGCGAGCGCATCGCCTTTCGCGTGAATGGCAAGTCGCGGCGCAACGGTGGTGCCGAGCCGTTCGAGGACAAGGCGGCCAGCGCCCTGCGCGTCGAGCTCTCCGGTCGCCTGGGTGTGCCGCGCCTGTATGACCTCGACCGCCTCGACGTGAAGGCCCGCGCCACCCTGCACGCGCCCACCCAGCGCGCAATTTCCGCCTTCCTGCGGCGCCTGTCCGACCCGCTGGTGGTAGAGGCCGCCGGCCTCTACGGGCAATACCTGCTGGCGCCCGGGAACGACCTGAGCAAACCGATCTACAGTTTCACCCTGTACGAGAACACGGAAGAGGGCGCCCTGCTGCGGGTGCAGGCCGACAACCTGAACCAGCCCTTCGACATCAACAAGGGTGCCAAGCTGGACATGGGGTCCTCGGCCAAGCTGCGCACCCTCCTGACCTACCTGCAACTGGTGGCGGAACTGCACGAACAGTACGCCGGCCTGTCGCGTGGCGAGCTGCTCAGGGTCAAGGTGGCGGACAAGGATCTGCTGCTGCGCTGGGCGCTCAACTATCTCGCCGGGGCCCGCGACAAATCCCTCACGCCCATGCTGGAAGCGGCCATGGCGCGGCCCTATTCGGCCAGCCCGGCGGAATCCTTCCTCACCGGCGGTGGCGTGCACCAGTTCGCCAACTTCAACCGCGAGGACAACAACAAGGTCATGGACATGTGGGAGGCCACGCGCAATTCGGTGAACCTGCCCTTCATCCGCCTGATGCGCGACATCGTCCGGCACTTCATGTATCGCGACCCCAAGGGCGCGGCGCAGATCCTTGACGACCCCCAGGACCCGCGCCGCGCGGAATACCTGCGGCGCTTCGCGGACAAGGAGGGCAAGTCCTATCTGGCCCGCTTCCACAAGAAGTACAAGGGGCTGAAACCGGAGGAAGCCAGCGGCGCCCTGCTCAATCACCTCACCGCCAACCCCAGGCGGCTGGCAGCGGTACACCGCTACCTGGAACCCCAGGCCGACGTGGCCGCCTTCAGTACCTTCATCCGGCAGCGCCTGAACAATCCCGCCAGCCTGAACGAGGGGGATTACCAGTTCCTCTACGAAACCTACGGCCCGGACAAATTCGACCTCTCCGACCGCGGCTACATCGCCCAGATCCATCCCCTGGAACTGTGGTTGGTGGCTTATTTGCGCGCGAATCCGCAGGCCGGCTGGAGCGACATCACCAAGGCCAGCCAGAAGGAGCGCCAGGAGGTGTATGGCTGGCTGCTGAAGACCAGCCACAAGAACGCCCAGGATTCGCGCATCCTCTCCCTGCTGGAGATCGAGGCCTTCCAGGAAATCCATCGGCGCTGGCGTCAGCTCGGCTATCCGTTCGGCACTTTGGTGCCCTCCTATGCCACCGCCATCGGTTCCTCGGCAGACCGGCCCGCCGCCCTGGCCGAGATGATGGGCGTGATCCTCAACGACGGTGTCAAGCTGCAGCCCGTCACCCTCACCCGCGTCGAGTTCGCCGCGGGCACGCCCTATCACAGCGTGCTCAAGCGCGAGCAACCGGAGGCCACGCGCATCTTCTCCGCCGAGGTGGCCGGGGTGGTGCGCCGCGCCCTCGTCGACGTCGTGCAAGAGGGTACCGCCCGCCGCCTGCGCGGCGCCTATCCGCTCGGCGGCGGCGAGTTTCTGATCATCGGTGGCAAGACCGGTACCGGCGATCACCGCTACGAGGTGTATTCGGCCAGCGGCCAGGTGCTGGAATCCAAGGTCATGAACCGCACCGCCACCTTCGCCTTCTTCCTGGGCGAGCGTTTCTTCGGCGTGATGACGGTATTCGTGCCCGGCGAGGCGGCTGCCGACTATGGCTTCACCAGCGGCATCGCGGTGCAGATCATGAAGAACATCGAGCCCGCCCTGCGCGGGCTGGTGTTGGGCAGTGAGGTCCTGGAACCGACCTGGGAAGAGACGCTGATGGCCTTCGAGTCCGAGTTAATCCCGCCCAGCGCGGCAGCCCCGCAGGCCGCCCCGCTGCCCTCCGGGGCCATGCCGGTGACGCCCGCCACGCCGGCCTCCGCCGCTGCCGGCAAGCCGGCGCCCCCCGCCCGGCAGGCGGCGCCCAAGCCGGCGCAGCCGCCGTCTCCACCGCTGCCGGCAGCGTTGAAACCTAAGCCCGTGCCGACGACGCCGGTGAAGCCGGTGGAGGAGGAGCCCATGCAGGCGCCGCCGCCGCCGCAGGTGGACAAACCGGATCCGCCGCCACCCCCGCAGGCGCCCACACCCAGAAGCCAGACGCCGCCGCCCAGGGAAAAGCGCGGCGGCCCCTGGAGCGCGCCGGAAGGAGAGGGGTGGAGTTTTTCGCGCGGCGGTTGAGGTAGAAAGGGCGAGGGCCGCGCAAGCGGCCCCGTGTAGCGCTCCCCCGCAGAACCGTAGGGCGCAATAAGCCCCCGCGATGCGGGGGTAAACTCCGCGCATTGCGCCAATCCATCCGGCGAATTACGCCTTGCGGCTGATGCGCCCTACGGCGCTCCCCCGCAGGTGGGGGGAGGGGGCACTCAGTGCATCGGCCGCTTCATGAAATTCACGACCTTGGCCTCGGATGGCGGGCCCTTGCGCGAACTGGAGCAGCTGCCGCCGCCCTCGGTTTCCATGAGAAAGCCCTCGGCTTCGTGCAGCAGATTGATGACGTCGACGAAGAAGCGCTCCTTGGCCATGGCCAGCGCGGTGCGACCGCCGTCGTTGGCGGCCTTCACGTCGGCGCCGGCTTCCAGCAGCACCTCGCAGACCGCCGCCTCGCCGGCACCGGCCGCCAGCATGAGGGGGCTGAGACCATAGAAGATGCGCGCGTTGACGTCGGCGCCGGCCTCCGCCAGGGCCCGCACCACCGGGGCGAAGCCGCAATCCAGCTCGTGGTTGTAGGCGGCCTTGAACAGGGGGGTCCAGTCATTGGCGTCGCGCGCGTTGCAGTCGGCGCCGGCTTCCAGCAGGGCGCGCGCGGCCTCCAGGTGTCCGCCCTGGGCGGCCAGGTGCAAGGCGGTCCGGCCGTCCTGGTCGCGGCTGTCGGGGGCGGCACCGGCGGCCAGCAGGCGGCGCACCTCGGCGCTGTCTCCTGCCTGGGCGGCGAGGTGAAGTTCAGTGGACATGGGCATCTCCGGGAAAATTAATACCCGAGTATTGTAATCAACTATTAGCCGGATGCCAGCGGTTTTTTCAGGCCGGCCAGGCCGTCGCGCAATACGCGCGTATCGAAGCCGCGCTGCGCGAGCAGGAAGGCGGCCGTGCTGGCGCGGCGTTCGCCGTGGCCAAAGAGGATGTAGAGGCGGTCGCGGGGCAGCGCGGCGGCCTTTACGCGCAGCAGGTAGAGGGGGATGTTGAGGGCGCCGGGCAGGCTGCCGTGGCGGTATTCGTCTTCCAGGCGCACGTCCACGGTCTGCGCGCCGCTCTCGCGCAGCAGCCGCAGCGCCTCCGCCTCGTCCACCAGACGTACCAGAGGCGCCTGCAACTGGGCGTGGAAGTCGTCGGCCGCCAGACGCATGAGCAGGCCGTCCTCGAGCAGGGTGACGGTGGCGTTGCGGGCTTCGCCGGAAATCAGGGCCTCCTCGCCGAAACCCTGGCCGGCCTCCAGTTCAGCAAGGCGCAGCGGCGTGCCGGCGCTGGTCAGTCGGTCGACGCGGGCGCGCCCGCGCCGGATGAGGTAGTAGTAGTCGCCCGCCTCGCCCTGGCGGATCACCACCTGGCCGGCGGCCACCGGCATGGCTTCGAAGCGGGCGAACAGGGTGTGCAGGTTGGCGGGCGGCACCCGCGCGAAGGCGGGGTTGCGCAGCAGGTCGAACATCCAGGCCGGATCGTCGCCCTCGAACTCGGTGACCTCGTAAGCCGTGGCCTGATCGCGCGCGACCAGGTTCTCCAGGACGCCCTCGGGGAAGCCGAGCAGTTCGCAGACGCCGCTCGCGCGGCCCGTATAGCGGCGCGGCTTGAGGCGGGCCAGGGGATGGCGGGCCGCCTCGCTGTCGGCGCGGATGAGCAGGGGCGCGCCCTCGTCGCCTGCCTCCAGGCTGACTTCCCCGGACAGCAGGTAATAGCGCGCGTCGTCGTGCTCGCCCTGGCGGAACAGGATCTGTCCGGCGTCGAGACGGATGCGGCGGGCGAGGCCGGCGACTTCGGCCAGAGCCTCGTCGGAGAGGCCGTTGAGCGGGACGAACTGGCGGTAGTCGACGATCATCCGCGTCAATCCAGGTCGAGTTCGCGCCAGAGGCCGTCCACGCGCCGCCTGACCTCGTCCGTCATGCGGATCGGCGTGCCCCATTCCCGGCTGGTCTCGCCCGGCCATTTGTTGGTGGCGTCGATGCCCATCTTGGAACCGAGTCCGGAGACCGGGCTGGCGAAATCGAGATAGTCGATTGGCGTGTTCTCCACCAGCAGGGTGTCGCGCGCCGGGTCGACGCGGGTGGTGAGCGCCCACATGACGTCGTTCCAGTCGCGCACGTTGACGTCCTCGTCGGTCACCAGGATGAACTTGGTGTACATGAACTGGCGCAGGAAGCTCCAGATGCCGAACATCACCCTTTTCGCGTGGCCCGGGTACTGCTTCTTCATGCTCACCACCGCCATCCGGTAGGAACAGCCTTCCGGCGGCAGGTAGAAGTCGGTGATCTCGGGGAACTGCTTCTGCAGCAGGGGCACGAACACCTCGTTCAGCGCCACGCCGAGGATGGCCGGCTCGTCCGGCGGCTTGCCGGTGTAGGTGCTGTGATAGATGGGGTCGCGGCGCATGGTGATGCGTTCGACCGTGAAGACCGGGAAGGTCTCCTGCTCGTTGTAGTAGCCGGTGTGGTCGCCAAAGGGGCCTTCCAGAGCGGTTTCACCGGCGTGGATGACGCCTTCCAGGACGATCTCGGCGCTGGCCGGCACCTGCAGGTCCGAACCCAGGGCCTTCGCCACTTCCGTCTTGGCGCCACGCAGCAGGCCCGCGAACTGGTACTCGGAGAGGGAATCCGGCACCGGCGTCACCGCCCCCAGGATGGTGGCCGGGTCGGCACCGACCGCCACGCAGACGGGGAAGGGCTGGCCCGGGTGCGCCGCCTGGAACTCGCGGAAATCGAGGGCGCCGCCGCGATGCGCCAGCCAGCGCATGATGAGCTTGTCGGGGCCGATCACCTGCTGCCGGTAGATGCCCAGGTTCTGCCGCGGCTTGTGCGGCCCGCGCGTGATGACCAGGCCCCAGGTGAGCAGCGGCGCGGCATCGCCGGGCCAGCAGGTCTGGATGGGCAGGCGCGAGAGGTCGACGTCCCGGCCCTCCCACACCACTTCCTGACAGGCGGGGGAACGTACTTCTTTCGGGCTCATGTTGAGCACCTGCTTCAGCACCGGCCACTTGTCCCAGGCGTCCTTGAGGCCCTTCGGCGGCTCCGGTTCCTTGAGGTAGGCGAGCAGCCTGCCGATCTCGCGCAGCTTGGCCGGGTCCTCCTCGCCCATGCCCAGGGCCACCCGCCCGACCGTGCCGAACAGGTTGGCCAGCACCGGCATGGCGAAGCCCTTCGGTTTTTCGAACAGCAAGGCGGGTCCGCCGGCGCGCAGCACCCGGTCGCCGATCTCGGTCATTTCCAGGCGGGGGTCGATTTCCGCGCGGATGCGCTTCAACTCGCCGCGGGCTTCGAGTTGGGCGATGAAATCGCGCAGGTCGGCGTAACGCATGGGCGTGCCTCAGGCCTCGGCCGGCACGAAGGCGAAGCGGCCGTCCTGCTCGCGGAAGTGGCCGAGCATGCGGCCGGCATCGTCGGGGGCTTCCTTGAATTCCTGTACCCGGCAGGATGCGGTGCTCACCGCGAAATGCCGCTGCTCCACGCGCAGGATATAGATCGGTTCGGCGTACGCTTCCGGCGCCTGGAACAGGGCGGGCTCCGCCTTGCGCGGGACGTCGCGGATGCGCAGGCCGCCGTTGCAGTCGGGCATGCGGATCGCCACCACGTCGAGGTTCACCGTGCTCTGCCAGGGCCAGTCCTGCAGGCGGATCAGGGTGATGGCGTGATCCTCTCCGGCCAGCGTGTAGGAGGCGGAGTCCTGCAGGCAGCCGGCCAGGGTGAGGGGGGCCAGCAGCGACATCAGGAGAGACGACAGGCGCTTGGTCATGGCTGGGCGTCGGAATTGGGGGAGGGGGGAGCGGTCCGCCGAAGTTTACCGCGCTGTCCGCGGGCAGCGGCAACGCGGCCGACGCCGCGCGCGGCGGTCATCGGCCGGGTGACTTATTTGGCGCCGCCGCGCGCCGCGTCCAGTCGCTGTTGCAGACGCTTGGCATAGAAGGTGTAGGTATCCTCGATGCGAGTCCAGTCGAGACTCTTGTCTTCGCTCACGTTGGTTTTCTCGGGGCTGCGGTCGATGAGAACCCCGATCCGTTCGCCCGACACGCCGTCCAGTACCTCGACCTCGAGGGCTGCCTTCTCCAGGGAATACTCCTTGGCATAGGCTTCCCGAGCCGCGTAGGCGACCAGGCCGATGGGAGTGAAGCTGAGCAGGCCGCGGCTTTTTTTCTTGATCTGGACGTTGGTCAGGGCCGGCCGCAAGACCAGGACTCCCTTGCCGGGCTTGTTCACCACCGGGTAGGAGGGCTCGAGTTGATTGGATACGAGCTTGTGGAACTCGTCCGCCAGGCTCTTGAGCGCGTCGGGGTTGAGGCCCTTCTCCTCGGAGTCCGGCGCGATATAGAGGGTGAGCGGTTCCAGCAGCACCTTGTCATAGTTCGCCAGGTTGGCCGTGGGCGCCATCCAGCGCTGGGAGCCGGGCCCCGCCGCGTCGGACTGCAGGGCGGGCATGTTGCTGATGAACACCGATGCGGAGGATTGCGACCAGGCCGGGAGGGAAATCGCCGTGATCCCCGCCAGCAGGCAGAGGGACAAGAAGGATTGGGGTGCTTTCGTTTGACGCATGGTTCGCTCCATGAGGGGTGGGCAAATTCGAATCGCGCTGTCGCAGACAGGACGCGGGCCGAGTTTAGGCCAGATTGGCAACGGTGTTCCACCGGGCCGGCGCTATCCTTCGGCCGACAACCGGAATTGCTGCCCGGGCGCGGGGCCGTCGCCGCCGTGCGCGCCAGCCCGCCAGGCGCCGGGAGTGGTGCCGTTCCAGCGCTGGAAAGCGCGGATGAAGGGCGGCACGCTGGCGTAACCGACACAGGCGGCGATGTCCCGCAGGGGAATCCCGGTGTCGCGCAGCAATTCGCGGGCCACGGCGTTGCGCACTTCGTCGAGGATGCGTTGGAAGCTGGTGTGGTCGGCACCCAGCCGGCGAATCAGGGTACGCCGGTGCATACCCAGGACCTGGGCGACGTCGCTGCCTCCATACCTGCCATGCAGCAGCAAGGTGCGCAGGGCCCGGTGTACGTTGGCGGTAAAGGGGGGTTGCGCGGCGGCGTTGGCCTCGGCCCGCGCTTGACGCAGTCGCTGCGCGTCCGCGCCGGCAATGGGCCGCGCCAGGTAGTGGGCTGGGAAGCGGATCGCATTGATTTCCGAATGGAAGCGGACCGGTGACCGGAAATGCCGGCGATAGGGTTCCACATCCGCCGGCGCGGCGTGTGCCAGCAGGACCGCCGAGGGTGCCCAGGCGCTGCCGCAGAGTTCGCGCATCAGGTTGACGCCGGCGGCGATGACCGCATCGTAGAAGGGGGCCGGGCTGTCCGGCACGGGCAGGAAGAGCGCATAGCCGAGGTCGGCCATTTCCCCGTGGGTTTGCAGAAAGGGCAGGGCGGCCGTGTCGTTGAGGTGATGGCGCACGATGAATTCGGCAAGTCCCTCGCCCACCGTCGGGGAATGACGCAGTATTTCACCGGGCAGTCCGGCCTGGGAGATGCTCCAGGCGCGGCCGACCAGCAATCCGAAATGCGGCAGGCCACTCGCGCGGATTGCTTCGTGCAGCAGACGCAGGAGATTGGCGTAGGCGATGCGGCCGGCGGGATCGTTCAGGGCGTCGCCGGCCAGGCCGGCCCGGGCCAGCACCGGCGCGGGGTCGACGCCGGCTGCACGGAGCAGGGAGGGGATGATGCCGAGCACCCCCACCAACCGTGTCGCTGCTTCCTCATTCGCCAAGTCGGAGCTCTCCCGTGGTTTTTCAACACGCTGCACGCGCGGCGCCTTGCCGTCCATGCCCGCGATCCGCGCGGCGATTATCCGCAAGTTCGCGTTACCTACAAGGCTCCGGTGTTGAGGCTCGGGTGTTGAGGCTCCGGTGTTGAGGCCGGCGGCCGAGGCGCGGGCAGGCGGGGTGCGCCGCCGGGGGTGCCTGCTGTCCAGAAAAGTGAAGCCTCGCAGCCGGTTTCTCTCAACAATACTGGATCGCCGCCGAGGCGTTCCTGATGCACTCCGCGTCCGGCCTCATCCATCGAAAGAAAGGGTTTCACATGAAGCACAAGTCTCTCCTCATCCTGGCACTGGCCGTCATGACCGGGGCGTCTTTCCCCGCCGTTGCCCAGCAGGAAACCGCCGCCAAGGCCGAGGACAAGCCCGCCAGCAACGCCCAGATCCTGCGCGACAAGATCAAGGCGGACAAGAAATTCATAGTCGCCAAGAACATGAAGCTCAGCGAAGCCGAGGCAACTGTGTTCTGGCCGGTGTATGAGGCCTACCAGAAGGACCTGGGCGAACTCAACAAGCGCCTGGCCAGGCTGATCAAGGACTACGCTGGGGCGTACAAGGCCAAGAAGGTGGATGATGAGCTGGCGAAAAGGCTCATCCGTGAAACGCTGGAAATCCAGGATGCCGAAACGGCGCTGATGCGCACCTATGCCGGGAAACTCGAAGGTGTGCTGCCGGCCACCAAGGCCATGCGTTACCTGCAGATCGAGAACAAGGTGCGTGCGCTGGTCCGCGCCGATCTGGCGGAAGAGATTCCCCTCGCACCCTGAAGCGGCCCGGGTTTATCCTTGTGGCCTTCCTCCCCTGTCGTGGGAAAGTAAGAAGTGCGGGTTACCGTTTCGAGCAACAAGGAGTGGATCATGCGTAACTACAAGCATCTGGCTGCGGGTGTTGCATCGCTGTGCCTGGCCACGGCCGCCTTCGCCCAGCAGCCCATCATTTACCCGTCCAAGGGGCAGACGCCGCAGCAGCAGTCGAAGGATGACGGTGAATGCTATGTATGGGCCAAGCAGAATACCGGCATCGATCCCGCCGTGGTGGCGCAGACTCCGGCGCAAACCCAGTCCTCCTCGGGCGGCAATGAACGCGTCCAGGGGGCGGTGCGGGGTGCCCTGGGTGGCGCCGCCATCGGCGCCATCGTCGGCGATGCCGGCAAGGGCGCCGGTGTGGGCGCGGTGCTCGGCACCATGGGGGGCGGGCGGCAGGCGCGCGAAAATCAGGCCAAAAGCCAGGCGCAGAGCCAGACCCAACATCAACAAACCATACAGACTTTCTATCGCGCCTATGGTGCCTGCATGCAAGGTCGTGGCTATACCGTCAACTGAAGGGGAATCATCATGCGTTACGGGTTTCATCTGACGGCCACGGCCGCTCTTATCGGCGCCACCGCTTTCACCCACGCGGCGGATTTCGACGGTTCCAAGTCCCTGCTCTGCGCGCCCGTGCAGGCGATCGATTGCGCTGCAGGAAGAGCCTGCGTCGCCGACGTCCCCGGCAATCTGGGCGCGCCCAATTTCATGCACATCGATTTCGAGAAAAAGGTGGTCGTGGGGCCGCTGCGTGCCACTCCCATCCTTTACACGCAGAAGGATGAGGACCAGCTTCTGCTGCAGGGTACCGAACTGGGCTTTGCCTGGTCGCTGGCCCTCGACAGTCAGGGCGGCATGACCGCCACCCTGGCGGATGCGGACGGGGCCTTCGTGATGTTCGGATCCTGCACGCCCAAGTAATGCTGGGTGGAGCCGCGCGGAGCCCCGCCGGCTTCTGCGCAAGGGAAGCGGTCGGCCGGTTCCTTTGCGCACACTCAACCGGGCCGACAAAAAAGGAGTGTGATCATGTCTGCCAGCAATGTTTCCAGATTCTTCGCCGGTGTGGGCCTTGCCTTCTGCCTGTTCGGCATGCAGATGGGCGTGGCGCAGGCCAAGTCCGCGAAGGAAATCGACGTGGAAGTGCAGGCCGCCATGGCGGAATTCCGCAAGAACGTCAAAGGCGCCGAGGAGTACCTGGCTTCGGCAAAGGGCGTGCTGGTGATGCCGGAGATCAAGAAGGTCGGCTTCATCGTCGGCGGGCGTTGGGGCGCGGGCGCCCTGCAGATCGGCGGCAAGACGGTGGACTACTACAAGATGGGCGAGGGCTCCCTGGGCTTCCAGGCCGGCTACCAGGAAGCCAATTTCGTGTTCATCTTCCTTACCCAGGAAGCCCTCGACAAGTTCCGCAAGAGCGAAGGCTGGACGGCTGGGGTCGAGGCCGGCCTGACGGTGGTGGACGAGGGTGTTGGCGGAGACCTGAACACCCTGAAGGGCAAGTCCTCGGTGCTCGGCTTCGTCTTCGGCAAGAAGGGCCTGATGGGCGGGTATTCCTTCAAGGGTGAGAAGTTCACCAAGTTCAAGCCGGAGTAAGCCTCCGTGGGGATGAGTGGTTTCCCCGGGATGCCAAGCGGCGGACGGGGGCGTCAAGCAGGAGCGCAAGCGCCAGGGGGTGACGCCCCGTGCTTTTCGTTTAGCGAGGGACATGGAGTATGTGGCTGCGTCTGGCCGGAGGCCTGGGCAGGCTGACACTGGCGGTCGTCATCGTCGGCATGACGGCATGGGGGGCCTTCGCCTTGTTCTATTCCGATCTGGCGAATGCGGGCCTGCGCAGCGCCTTGACCGGACTCTTCAGCCTGGCGGGGCTGGTGGCGGCGGGCGCCCAGTTGTTCGGGTGGCGGCGCGGGAAGGCCGGCCTGGCCTTCCTCGTCCTGTTCGGCGGCCTGCTCATCTGGTGGAGCGGGATCGAAGCCTCCAACGATCGCGACTGGCAGCCCGAGGTGGCGCGCCTGGCGCATGCGGAGATCGAGGGCAAGCGCATCACGGTGCGCAACATCCGCAATTTCGATTACCGCAGCGAGACCGACTTCACCCCCGCCTGGTACGACAAGACTTTCGAGTTGGACAAACTGGAGTCTGTCGACCTGGTGGCCGTGTACTGGATGGGTCCGGCCATTGCCCACACCTTCCTCAGCTTCGGCTTCGCCGGCGGCGATCACCTGGCCGTCTCCATCGAGACCCGCAAGGAGAAGAACGAGGGCTATTCCACCCTCAAGGGTTTCTTCAAGCAGTACGAGTTGTACTACGTGGTGGCCGACGAGCGCGATGTCGTGCGGGTGCGCACCAACTACCGCAAGGATCCGCCCGAGGACGTCTACATCTACCGGGTGCGGGGCAACCTGGAAAACGGCCGCCGGGTGTTCCTCGAATACATGCACCGCATCAACGGCCTGAAAGAGCGGCCGGAGTTCTACAACACCCTCGCCGACAACTGCACCACCGGCATCTGGATGAACACCCGGGTGAACCCGGGCCATCTTCCCCTGAGCTGGGAAATCCTGGCCAGCGGCTATGTGCCGGCCTACCTCCATGAGCGGGGTCTGCTCGACAACGGCATGTCGTTCACGCAACTGCAACAACGCTCCCACGTCAACGAACGGGCGCGGGCGGCCGACCAGGCGGCGGATTTTTCCCGCCGCATCCGCGAGGGTCTGCCTTTCCAGGCGCGAGCCCCGGGCGGGGACTAGAGTCCGCGACGCCACCTCACGCGAGGGATCTACAGAGGCATCGGCCTGATCATCGCGTGGGTACCGTCACCACCGGGGATGCGCTGGCCTGACCGGTTTCGGCGAGGGAAAAAAGGATCATCAGAAACGTGAACGTGCGCTTGCTCGCGATATCGCTGTCGTCGATCCAGTACCAATATCCCTTGTAGGGCACCGCGGAGTAGGCGTCCTCCGGCGCATCCGTGCCGGAGCGGATGCGCACCAGCGGCGCGGCCTCGGCCTCGCCGGGTCGGCTTTGGCCGGGCAATGCGCGGCCGCTCGCCGCATGGGCGGCCGGCAGGTCGATGCCGAAACCCAGTTGCAGCATGATTTCCATCATCGAGCGGGTGAGCATGGCGACCTCGTTGGGCTTGCGGGGAATCAGGCCGTAGGCGATTTCGAACTCGCTGGCGTCTTCTTCCAGCCCGAGCAGCCTGCGCACGCGCCGGGTATTCTCGCCGGGCTCGGCGCCCTCCGCCGCGCGCCGGAGCACGGCCAGGACAGCGCCGTCATCCTTGCGGGACTCGATCCGGATGCCGATGTTGCCGGCACGCTGAATGTTCTCCAGGGCTTCGGTCAGTTCGGTAAAACCGGGGTCCGCGGCCACGCCGTGAGCGGTGTTGCGCAGACCGTTGACCGAGCCCACCACGGTGCGAAACACCAGGGTCGCCCCCCAGCCGCCCTGCACCAACTGGAACACCGAGGCCGGCGGAATGGGGCGCAGCAACGACTTGGTGAAGCGGTCTCCCAGCAAGGGCTGATAGGTCACCGTCGGGGTGTTGGACCACTTGCCGGTGGCGCCGAACTCCAGCACGTTCGGGTCGATCCGGCTGGGAATCGTCGCCAGCGCGCTCGCTTCGCCGCCCACCGTGTAGCTGTTGATGATGGAGGCCACGTCCAGGAATACCGGCGCGTCGGCATAACGCAGGCGCACCACGTTCAGCAGCGTCTGCCGCTTCCAGGAATCCGCTACCACCTGCCCGTAGTCCATGCGGTCGGTGGTGACGTGCTGGGGCGACACAGTCGCGCAACCGGCCAGAGCCATCAGTGCCAGTACACCGGCGATCCAGCCGCGACGCGAAGGCCGGATGCCGTGTTCGACGGCACTCGCCATGTCAGGCCTCCTCGATGAGTGCCTCGACCCGCCCGGCGTTCACGGCCTGCACCAGGGCCGCGTGATCCTGCTCGTTCTGGTCCGCATAGGCCAGCGCGAAGGCACCCAGCGCCTGGTCGAAACGGTCGCTCTTGCCCAGGTAGCCGCTGATGCTCGAGGCATCCCCGGACTTGGCATGGGCGCGGGCCAGGATACCGCCGCAGATGACGGCATAGCGTTTGAGATGAACCGCCTTGAAGCCCTCGACCGGGGGGGAGAACTTCATGTCCCGCAGCTGCCGCACGAAGAAGTCGCGCCCATGCCGCCCGCGCGCCCAGCCCAGGAAGATGTCGCTGGAGGACTGCATCAGCCGCTGCCCGACGACGACGCGCTGGCCCTGGTTGTCGTAGCGGCTCTTGCCGGCGTAGGGCGCGAGTACGGAAGGCACGGCCTCCTTGATCTGCAGGATCAGGGGGTGGTTCTCCTTGTCGAAGAACAGCGCCACCAGGCAGCGGGTGCCGACGCTGCCGATGCCGACCACCTTCGCTGCCGAGTCTTCCAGGCGGTAGCGGTCGAACAGCACGCGGCGCTCGTCCGGCAGCGACTCGCGGTAGGCGGCCACCCCCTCCCGCATCAGTTCTTCCGCCTCGGGGTCCGAAACATGGAAAAGCACCGGCGGCTGATCGACCAGGCGGCGCTTGCCCGCGACCTCGCCGACGATCCTGGGAAAGAGGTTTTCGATCACGCGCTGGCGGGCCTTGGTGGCGAGGTCCCGGCGGATCTTCCTGGCCTGTTCGTCCGGTGCCGTGGCGATCAGCGTCTCCACGTCCAGGCGGGCATACCACACTTCCAGCGGACTCATGCGCGAGTAGCCGCGCAGCGCTTCCCGGTAGGCGCGTCCGCAGGTCTCGGCGGCGTCCCGCGCGTCGGCGTCGGACAGCTTGTTGTCGCGGGCGGCGACAGCGAAGCTGACGGCCAGCCGCTTGAGGTCCCACTCCCAGGGGGCCGGCAGGGTCTCGTCGAAATCGTTGAGGTCGAACACCAGGTTGCGCTCCGGCGTGGCGAACATGCCGAAATTGAGCAGGTGGCAATCGCCGCAGGCCTGCACCCGAATGCCGGTATTCGGAGTCGCCGCGAGGTCGCTGGCCATCAGCCCCGCCGAGCCGCGCAGGAAGGTGAAGGGGCTGGCGAGCATGCGCCCGTAGCGGATCGGCACCAATTCCGGCACGCGGTCCTTGTTCGACGCTTCCAGGATGTCGATCGGGTCACGGTGCTTTGCCGAAGGTTTCCACTCCGCGTGGCTCGCCCGCGGCACGCTGTCGCGCAAGGCCTTGCCAGCGGCGAGACGTTCCGCCCGCGGGAGAAGCAGTGGCGCGGGCTCGGCGGGGGCCACCCTGGCCCTCGATCTTTGCGGCTTCCTGGAAACGCTTGCCATCTTCTACTCCCATTCAAGGTTGCATGCCAGGCGACCAGGCGTCGCCCGCCTTCATTCCGCCCGCCGTCCGCCTGGCTGCACCGGGAGGCAAACCCAAGGCCCCCCGACGCCAGCGCCCGGTGCGTGGCCGCTCAACGTCGTATCGACCGCCGGGCCGGGCCGGTATTGCCGATGGCCCCGGGCTGGTTGATGCCCGGATCCCGCACCCCGGCCCCCGGGGCGCCGACGCCCACCCCCGGCGAGTTGCCGATGGCCCCGGGCTGGTTGACGCCGGGGTCCCGCACGCCGACCCCCGGGGCACCGCCGCCGACGTTGCCCAGCGCGCCAGGCTGGTTGAGGCCCGGATCCCACACGCCGGCCCCGGGCGCGCCGACACCGGCCGTCCCGCCGACGACGCCGGGCTGATTGATGCCTGGGTCCCACGCATGGGGCACGCCCGAGAGCGTGGCCAGCGCCACGCCGATCGCCAGCTGGCCCATCCACTTGCTGCGTTTGCTGTTCATCGTGCCACCTCTATTGGTTCGGAGCTTCAGCAGCCGCCGGGGCGGCCGCCTCCTCGCTACGACATCGTCGCGCTGCACGGCTCACGGGGCCTTGCCCGCGCTCGCGCCGGGGACCGCGAACTCGACTTTCCGCGGGCATTGCGGCGGCACGAAGCTGAAGGCCCCGGCGGCGAACCTGGGATCGAGGTCCCACTTCTTCGCGATGACCGTGAACTGCGGGGCGTTGAGCTTGTCGCGGGTGGTGATCACCAGCTTGCGTACCAGCGGACGCGCGCCCTCCTCGATCCACACCTGCCAGTCGACGTGCGGCGCACGGAAGGCGAGATGGTTGCAGCGCACCCCGTCGATCACGGCCACGCCTACGACGAAGCCCGAGGTCACGTCCTGCATCAGGATGTCGTAGGCGTTCTTGTAGAAGAGGTCGCTGGCCGGCGCCACGATGTCGAGCTGCTCGCGCGCGAAATCAAGCGTCTCCTCGAGCGTGCCAGGCGCGGCGACGGTCGAGTAGTAGTTGCGCGCCGGGTTATGCAGCGTCAGCGATTTCCCGTCGTAGTAGAAGACCTGGTCAACCAGGTCGCCGGTGCGCTCCGCACGCAATTTGTCGGGGCGCTCGACCGCCACCTTCGCCGTGTGGTCGAACTGGAGCTTCTGCCCCGAGTCGAGCACGACCTCGATGCTGCTCTGCGTGTCCACGCTGAACGCCCGCTGGCCGGCGAGAAAATCGGTCGACGCCTTCAGCAGCTGCCTGGCGGCCGGGGCGATCGACTCCGGCTGCGCCAGTGCCGCCCGCGGCAACGCCGCGGCGAGGAGCAGGGCCACGGCGACGGCGCCTAGTTTGCCGATCCTTGCCACGTGCTTCATTACGGTCCTCCTGCACGACATCCACTGAACATTGCACACTGCGCTACCGCCAGTGCGGCCCCGTGACCGTCGGCCCTCCGCGAAGCCCGCTTCAGGCAGGCGATCGAGGGGAAAGCTTCAGAACCGGATACCCACGCGTACTCCTGCAATATAGGTGGTTTCCAGATCCTGGAAGTTGCCGTTCGCGTCGAGCGTCTTGTTCAGCGCCGGCGAGATGATCTGCAGGCTGGGGCTGATGCTCAGCCAGGGCGTGACCGCGGCGTTGTAGTACAGCTCGACGGCGTCCTCGCGGTCCAGGCCAAGACTCAAGCTGTCCCTCAGGTAGGAAACGAAATCGTCGCTGAATTCCGTGCGCGCCCAGCCGATGCCGAAATCGTCGCGCGGCCGCCCCGGCACCACGCCCTTGCCGACCAGGCCCACGGAAAAGCTGTGCTTGATCGGATTCGCCTTGCCGTCGCTCACGCCGGCGCTGAAGAACATGCCGATGCCGCGCTTGGGGTCGCCCTTGGGCTGCCAGAGGAACTGTTCGAAGCTGTAGACGGCGGCCCAGGTTTCGTCCTCCATGTTCAACGCGGTGGGCGCCCCCAATGGGCCAAGCGTCGCCAGGATCTGGCCGAGGATCGGGCCGGGGTTGCCGAGCAGGGGAAAGCGCGCGGCCAGGAGATGGCCCGCGATGTTCGCGGGATCCTGGATCAGCGAGGTGCGGTCCTTGTTGCTCCAGGCCAGCGTCAGGTTCTGATGGCCGGGCAGCCCGCCCGGCTTGACCTTCAGGTCGGCGCTGGCGAGCGCCATGACGCCATCCTTGAAGGCATCGCCCAGGTCGTCGTTCTCGATGGTGCCGTTCGCATCCAGCACCATGGCCGCGAGGGTCACGTCGTGGGAAGGCAGGTAGAGGGCGCCGGCGCCATAGGCCGAGAGCGGAACCATGGCCAAGGCCAGCGGCAGGTTCATCGCCGTATTCAGGAAACCGGTGTGGTAGTCGCCATGCAGTACGTTGGTCGGGGCGATGGAATTGATCTTGCCGAGGAATACCGCGGAATGCTGGCTGAGAAATTGCGTGTAGGTGAGTTCCTGCAGGCCGGTATCCCTGTCAGCGGGGCTGGGTAGCATCCAGGTGATGTTGGCGGGCACCATGGTACCGGTGTCCCGGGCAATGTTATGCCCGAAGCTGGTGACGGTCTGGGCCTTGAAGTGACCGCCCTGCCAGAGGCCCGCCTTGCCCGTATCGACGCTGAGCGTGGCGACGGCGTTGCCCCAGCCCCCGCCACTGCCATCGTCCTTTCCCCCGCTGGTGATCGTCTGCGGCATCCAGTAGAGGTCGAGGTTGAGCGTCACGCCCTTCCTGGCCATGTCGTCCCTCACCCCGCCCCAGTCGCCGGTCAGCCGGGGCCTTGACTCCAGATCGCCGCCCCAGGTCTCCGGCGCGGCGGGCGGCATGGCATGCAGCGGCAGGGCGGCGCCCAGCGCGGACAGCAGGACGGTCATTCTTAGGGGGTTTTTCATGTCTCGGTTTTTTGTCGAAATCGTTGGATGAGGTGCGGCGGGTTCGGATTGCGCTCCAGCCTTGCCCGCTGTCACAAGTCATTGACGGCGGGGGTCGCCACCCAGCCGGCGTCTATGCCGCCGGGCAGCATCTGGCCGGCGTCCTCGCCCACCTCCGCGTCGATCAGCTTGTTCAGCTTGGCGTTCATGGCGATGAGCAGAGCGCCGTGCTTCTTTGGCTCCATTGCGAGGTTGTTGACTTCGTTGGGGTCGGTCTGAAGGTCGAACAGTTCAACGTCGTTCAATGTAAACAGCTCCTCGATCGACTCGGGGCGGTTGTGCTGCTTGGGAGAGAAGTAGCGGGTGAATTGGTAGCGGCCGTCGAAAACGCTGCGGATCGCGCCGCGTTTGGTGAGGTCCGGGCGCAGGCCGGATTCCTTGATCTTCGCCGGTCCGCCCTGCTTCAGCAGATCGCGCGCCTTCTGCAGAAAGCTGCCGTCCAGCGAGGCGAACATGTTGAAGCAATACAGCTGCCCGTCGCGCACGGCGTCGTGGCGTGCCTTCTCCGGGGCGGCGAGCACCGGCGAGAAGTCCTTGCCCGGCAGAGACTGGGTGATCGCCGCTTTCTTCTCAGGGTTGGCGTTGGTGAGGGCGATCAGGGTCGGCGCGATGTCCAGGTGCGAAGTCACCGCCTTGCAGCGCTTGCCACCCGGGTAGGCCGGATGCGCCACGATCAGCGGCACGTTGTTCTGCTCGCGGTAGGAGGAGGCGCCCTTGCCGCTCAGCTGGTGGGCTCCACCGAGTTCGCCATGGTCCGAGGTGTAGATGACGATGGTGTTGGCGGCGAGCCCGGTTGCCTCCAGCTCATCCAGCAGCGTAATGACGTGGCGATCGACGTCGCGCAGGCAGTTGAGATAGAAGTTGTGCCGCTTGCGCCAGCGCCAGGGTTCGTTCACCGGGAGCGGGCCGGTCATCACGTCGTTGCCGATGCTGAAGTCGGTGTGCGCGGCGGGGCGTCCGGGCGCGTCGACCGGCTGCGAAAAGCTCGCCGGCAGGTCGAAGTCCCACTTCCTGGCGTAGAGCGTGTGCGCCGGTTCCCGTGCAATGTGGGTGAGATTGTTCTTGTCCTGGAAGGACTCACCCGGCCGGTCGGTGTTGTAGAACATCACGTCATGCGGGTTGACCAGGTTCACGGCGAGAAACCACGGCTTGTTCTGCTGTGCCAGTTCCGCCGCTCGCCCGTGCAGCCAGCTCGCCGCCGACGCGGCGATCATGCCGTCGTGCAGGTAGCCGCCCTGGGTGTGGGCAATGATGTCGCCGACCCCGAGGTAATCGGAAAAGCCGTAGGCCTCCATCTCCTTGGTGAAGATCTTCTCGGGCGCCTCCAGCTTGTTGACCGTCTCGAACTCCCGGGTGAGATGCCACTTGCCCTTGTAGGCGGTGTAGTAGCCTGCCTCGCGCAGCAAATGGCCGAGCGTCTTGATCTCGGTGGACATGCTTTGGATCCAGGGGAAGTTCGTGTTGTCGAACATCCGCGTCTGCTGGATATGCCGGCCGGTATAAAGCACGGAGCGCGAGGACGTGCACACGCAGGAGTTGATGCGGTGGTTGTCGAACACGATGCCTTGCTTCGCCAGCCGCTCGTGCGCCGGCAGGCGGTAGCCCCGGGGCAGCTCATTCGGGCGGAAATGGCGTTCCTGGTCGGTGAGGATGAACAGGATGTTGTAAGGCCCACCCGCCATCTTGCGTTGTCCCAGGCTGGCGGAAGCTTGCGAGGCCATCGCCGGGGTCCCCAGCAAAGGCCCCCCCAGAGCCGTCGCGAGGGCACCCGCGCCGGCGGTCTTGAGAAAGTCACGGCGCGTTTCGTCCGGGGCGGATGGTTTGTCTTGTTCCATGACGTCTGACTCCTGGATAGGTCGTGAATTCATCGGGACAGGCTCCTGGAGCGCCACGCGCTCAACCTGTGATCCTGAACCTGACGATTCGGCCAGTTTCCTGGGCCGCGGACGTCCAGCCGGCCACTACACTTGCCTCAACCTCGTGGCAATATCGCCCCGTAGTCAGGTCGAGTTGCAGTTTCCGATAAGTCACCAGGGCCGTCTATCGAAATTCCGCAAAGTCTTTCCATCCATGAATCCCCTATCCTCCATCGCCCACCCGGCGGTCACGGTCCACGACATCGACGACCCCGCGACGGTCAACGCCGGTATCGAGTTGCTCGAGCAGGATGCGGTGCAGTTGCAAGCGCAGCCTTTGCGCGCGCGCCGCGTCACCGTGCGGCTCGCGACCGCCACGGCCGTCTACCATGCCAGCAACCTTCGCCTGCGCACCCGTACCAGCGCGCATGCGGGCCAGCTCGCTTACGTGGTGTTCGGCCCGCAGGCACGGGGGACGGTGAACGGTCTATTGGTCCGGCCCGGCATGATGCTGGCTGTGGCGCCCGAAACGGAGGCCACGTTTGTCATCGACTCCGGCTGGGAAAGCATGAGCTTCCTGATTCCACCCCAATGTCTCGGCGAGCATCTGGCCGGCCGTCAGCGTGATCGCGAATTTCACCCGCCCGAGGGCGTGGAAGCCCTGCAGGTCGATGAGGCACGCGCGCGGGTGCTTTACGACTGGGGGAAGCGGCTGGTGGATGCCGCCATGCTCGACCCCGCGCTGTTCAACGAGTACGCGACCGAGCGCGAGGCCGCCCAGGCCGAGTTGATCGAGACGCTGTTGGCGGCCCTCGAAGTGGCCCATGATTTCGAACCAGGCCGAGGCGACCGGACGCGGCAGGCGCAAAGCCGCATCGTGAGGATCGCCGAGGACCATGCCCTGTCGCTGCCCGGCGCCAATATCTACGTGACCGACCTGTGCAAGGCTGCCGGTGTCAGCGAGCGCAGCCTGGAATACGCCTTCAAGGCTGTGATGGGACTGACGCCGGTGGCCTACCTGACCCGTCTGAGACTGCATCGCGTTCGCCAAGCCCTTCTGGCGGCGGCACCCGGCTCGACCTCGGTGTCGACCGAGGCACTCCGATGGGGGTTCTGGCACTTTGGCGAATTCGCGCGCGCCTACAAGGAGTGTTTCGGTGAATACCCCTCGGATACGCTGCTGGGGCAGATGCAGTGCCCCGAAAATCCGTGACCACTGGCGCCATCCGGATGTGCGGGGCGGCTGGGAAAAGCGGATCGATTCAGCTTATCCTTGCCACCCGATAGCCCGATCCATAGGCTGCGATCGCCGCCCATGCATACCGCAGAGGACTACACCGTGAATCCGATCCCTACCCCGATCCCCGACCGGAAGCGATTTCTCCGTTTTGCCTGTCTCCTGGCAGGACTGGGTGGCATGGCTTTCCTGTTCGGGCAACCCAGCGTACAGGCTTCCCAGGAGAAAGCACAGGCAAGCGAAGGTGAGACGCAGCGGCCGAAGATCGGCCTGGTGTTGGCTGGCGGCGGCGCCAAGGGGGCGGCCCACGTGGGCGTGCTCAAGGTGCTGGAGGAGATGCGCATCCCCATCGATTTCGTGGCCGGAACCAGCATGGGCTCGATCGTCGGCGGCCTCTACGCAGCGGGCCTGAGTCCCCAGGAGATCGAACGGGAAATCCGCACCATCGACTGGCTGGACGTGTTCAACGACGATCCCGCGCGCGCAGACCGCTCCTTCCGGCGCAAGCAGGATGACCGGCTGTACGTGTTCAAGGCCAAGCCGGGCTTCAACGATTACAAGATCGAACTGCCGTTGGCCTACATTCAGGGCCAGAAGTTCGACCTGCAACTCAGCCGTCTGACCGGGAGGGTCGCCGGCATCAAGGATTTCAACCACCTGCCCATTCCCTTCAGTGCCGTCGCGGCGGACCTGGAGACCGGCCAGGAAGTGGTCCTGAAGTCGGGCAGCCTGGCGCGCGCGCTGCGCTCCAGCATGGCGGTGCCCGGCGCCTTCGATCCGGTGCCGATTGACGACCGCCTGCTGGTCGACGGCGGCATCGCCAACAACATCCCGGTCAGCGTGGCGCGGGCCATGGGTGCCGACGTGGTGATCGTCTCGGATCTCGGCAGCGAGATGCTGACCCGCGAGCAGATTACCTCTGCCCTGAGCGTCGCCGGGCAGCTGGTCAATTTCCTGTTTGGCCTGAACTCCGAGGCAGCCCTGAAGACTCTGGGTCCCCGCGATGTGCTGATTTCGGTCAAGCTGGGCGACATCGGCGCCGGCAGCTTCGATCGCATCGTCGAAGCGATCCCCCTGGGCGAGCAGGCGGCGCGGCGCTCCATCGACAGCATCGGTCGCTACGCCCTGAGCCCGGAGGCCTATCGCCGACACGTCGCCGCGCGCGCGCAACCCAAGGCAGACATGCCTGCCATTGCCTTCATCCGCGTCGACAACCAGTCCAAAGTCGGCGACGCGGTCATCACCAGCAAGATTTCCGCGCGTCTCGGTCAGCCCCTGGATGTGTCCAGGCTGGAGGCGGACCTCCAGCAGCTCTATGGCCTGGAAATCTTCGAGTCGGTGCGCTATGAAATTGTCCAAGAGGGCGAGGCGACCGGGTTGCTGGTGCATGCTCGGGAGAAATCCTGGGGGCCCGGCTACCTGCAGACCGGCATGATTACTTCCACGAACTTCGAGGGAGAAAGTGCTTTTCGTCTGGGTTTGACCTACACCCTCACCCAGATCAATCCACTCAATGGCGAATTCCGTGTCGCCGGCCAGTTGGGTGACGAGGCCGGGCTGGCGTTCGAGCTGTTTCAGCCCCTTGATGCGGCCGCCGACTACTACTTCAACGGCAGGATCGGCTACAACACCCAGGACATCAGTGTCTATGACCGCAAGGGCAACCACCTGTACGAACTGTACTCAAAAAAATATGCCCTGGATCTGGCTCTGGGGCGGCAGTTTGGCACCTGGGGTGAAGTACGTGTCGGTTACCTGCGTGAACACGGCCGCGCCGACGTGGTGACCGGCCAGCCAAGATCGGACTGGGGATTCGATACCGGCATGGTGTACGTCCGCCTGAGCGACGACAAGCTGGACAACCCCTACTTTCCGACCAGCGGACACATGGGGCGCCTGGAATGGCGAGGTTCCCGCGACAGTCTTGGAGCCGACTCGGATTTCGACCAGGTCTTCGCCAATTACGGCCATGCGTATTCCTGGGGACGCAATACCCTGTTCGGTAACCTTTCCTTGGGTACCACGGCGGATGACGATGCCCCGGTACAGAGCCTGTATCAGCTGGGCGGCTTCATGAGACTGTCGGGCTTCGAGCAGGACCAGCTGAGCGGGCAACATTTCGGTCTGGCCCAGGTCTTCTACATGCGCCGTATCAACGATATCCAGTTTTTCAAGGCCTATATCGGCGGGGCCCTGGAGGCGGGCAATGTCTGGCAGGATTCCAGTGATTTCGGCAGCGATCTGGTCTACGCGGGCAATGTCTTCCTGGGGCTGGATACGCCCATCGGGCCCTTGTACCTGAGCTATGGCCGCAACAGCGAGAGCCAGAACAGCTTGTACCTCTATCTGGGGCCCCTGTTCAGCTTCTGATGGCGGCGGATCGCATCACCCTCCACTCCCGAATGATCCAGGACACACCATGATCAAAACCCATCCCCCCGAGTCGCAGCCGGGCGTCGCCGTCCATCTGGTCGCCGTGCTGTTGCTGCCCTGGGCGCTGTCTGTCCAGGCCGACTCCGACTACATCAAGAAGTCCACCGCCGCGGCGCGGCCCAGCGCCATGTTGAGCGTGGCGGGCAAGCCGGACCGCATCGATTTCAACTTCTTCGACAGCCAGGCCTGGGTGATGCCCAACGGCGACTGGCAGGCGCGCGGGCGGGTCAGTCATCGCGGCATGCTGTGCGGCACCTACGAGCTGGGCATGCGATTCGGCGTCGGCTCCAGCGGCTGCAATGACGTGCAGTGGCTGGGCGAGCCGGTGTACGTGACCAGCCAGAACCATTGCAACAGCGCCACCGAATTCCATCAGGGCGGCGACAGCCAGCCGGAACTGAAAGAGGATTTCGCTCGCATCACCTGCGCCGAGCGCCTGATCCGCTGCAGCGGCAACTGCAAGTAGTCGCCGGCTGTAAACCGGGGCGGTTCATTCCAGTCCCTGGCTGGCCAGGTAGTCCTCGTAGCCGCCCTCGTAGACGACGTGGCTGCCGTCCAGCTTGAGCTCGATGATCTTGTTGGCCAGCGACGACACGAACTGACGGTCGTGGGAGACGAACACCAGGGTGCCGGTGAAGGCGTCCAGGCCATTGTTGAGCGACTCGATGGATTCCATGTCCAGGTGGTTGGTGGGCTCGTCCATCACCAGCACGTTGGGGCGCAGCAGCATGAGCTTGCCGAACAGCATGCGGCCCTGCTCGCCACCGGAGATCACACGCACCGGCTTCTTCACCTCGTCGCCAGAGAACAGCAGGCGCCCCAGGGTGCCGCGCACCAGGGTGATGAGGTCTTCGCCATCGTAGCCGCCGGCCCGCACCCATTCGGAAATCCAGTCGGTGAGGGACAGGTCGCTGTCGAAATCGGCGGAGTGGTCCTGGGCGAAGTAGCCGGGCTTGGCCTTTTCCGCCCACTTCACGCTGCCGTGCTGGGCTAGCAGTTCGCCCACCAGCAGCTTGAGCAGGGTGGTCTTGCCGACGCCGTTCTCGCCGATGATGGCGACCCGGTCGCCGGCGGCGATGTGTACGTTGAGATTTCGGATGACAGTCTGGCCCGCGTCGTAGCCGAAGCAGAGGTTTTCCACCTCCACGGCCAGGCGGTGCAGCTTTTCCTTCTCGTCGTATTCGAAGCGGATCCAGGGATATTGCCGGCTGGAGGGTTTCACATCCTCCGGCTTGATCTTCTCGATCAGCTTCATGCGGCTGGTGGCCTGCTTGGCCTTGGACTTGTTGGCGGAAAAGCGGCGCACGAACTCCTGCAACTCGGCGACCCGTTCCTTGGCCTTGGCGTTGGCGGCGGACTGTCGCTCGCGGGCCTGGGTGGAGGCTTCCATGTAGTCGTCGTAGTTGCCCGGATAGACCTTCAGGGTGCGGTAGTCGAGGTCGGCCATGTGGGTGCAGACCTGATTCAGGAAGTGGCGGTCGTGGGAGATGATGATCATGGTGGAGTCGCGCGCGTTGAGCACGTCCTCCAGCCAGCGGATGGTGTTGATGTCCAGGTTGTTGGTGGGTTCATCGAGCAGCAGGATGTCCGGGTTGGCGAACAGCACCTGCGCCAGCAACACCCGCAGCTTCCAGCCCGGCGCCACTTCGCGCATGGGGCCGTTGTGCTTGTCGGAAGGGATATCCAGGCCCAGCAGCAGCTCGCCGGCGCGGGCCTCGGCGTCGTAGCCGCCCATCTCGCCGAAGTGAGCCTCCAGCTCGGCGGCGCGCATGTAGTCCGCTTCCGTCGCCTCCGGGTTCATGTAGATGGCGTCCTTCTCGCGCATGCAGGCCCACAGGTCGGCGTGGCCCATGAGCACCACGTCCAGCACCCGCTCGTCCTCGAAGGCGAACTGGTCCTGGCGCAGGAAGGCCATGCGCTCGTGCGGATCGATGGCGACGTTGCCGGCGGAGGGCTCCAGCACCCCGGCCAGGATCTTCATGAGGGTAGATTTGCCACAGCCGTTGGCGCCGATGAGGCCGTAGCGGTTGCCGTCGCCGAACTTGACGTTGACGTTCTCGAACAACGGCTTGGCGCCGAACTGGATGGTGAGGTTGGAAGCGGTGAGCATGGAAGCGCCTTGAAAGATCAGGCGTGATTTTACGGGTATCCGCAATCGGCTGTGGCGTCGCCGTACCGTGAAGGTCGCGATAGCGACTCTCGATGCTCCCCTCTCCCGCAGGCGGGAGAGGGGCTGGGGGTGAGGGAAACCGTTCATTGCCGGTCAGCCGCAACCGTCCATGAAAACGCTTGCCGGCCATGAGCGGTTAGCGCGTCGCTGGCCGGGGAAACAGCACGCGTACCGTCAATCCCTTGCCGGCGGGGCCGTCGCCCAACGTCAGCCGCGCCGCGTGCAACTCGGCGATGCGCGCGACGATGGACAGGCCGAGACCGCTGCCTTCGACTTCCTGCCCGGCCAGGCGATGGAAGCGCAGCAGGGCGGCGTCACGTTCGCCTTCCGGGATGCCGGGTCCGTCATCGCCGACCACCAGGCTGGCGCCCGCATCCGTCATGCTCACCGCCACTTCGACCCTGCCGCCCTCCGGCGTGTAGCGCAGGGCGTTGTCGATCAGGTTGCGCAGCAGGACGCGCAGCAGGTCGGCGTTGGCGTCCACCACCACGGCTTCGGGCGCCTCCAGTTCCAGGCTGATATGCCGCTCCAGGGCGATCCGGCCGAGCTCCGCGCATGCCTCGGTGGCGAGGACATCGAGCGCAACCGCCTGCAGCGCGGGCCGGCTTGCCGGGTCCAGCCGCGCCAGGGTCAGCAACTGCCCGACCAGCCGGCCGGCGCGCTGGCTGCCGGCGACGATCCGCGCCAGGGCCTGCTCGCGTTGCCGCGCGTCATCCGCCCGCAGCGCCACCTGCGCCTGCGCCGCCAGCGCCGCCAGCGGGGTGCGCAATTCATGGGCGGCGTCGGCGGTGAAGCGGCGCTCGTGGTCGAGGGTGTGTTCGACGCGCGCGAACAGCGCGTTGAGCGCTTCGAGCAGGGGACGGATCTCTTCCGGCGCGCGTTCCGGTGCCAGCGCATCGAGGCGTTCCGGCGCGCGCCGGCTGACCTGATCGGTGACCGCGGCAATGGGGGCGATGCCGCGTCCGATGGCGAACCATACCCACAGACCGAGCAGCGGCAGGCCCAGCACGGCGGGGGCCAGCAGGCGCATGGCAATGTGGCGCGAAAGCTCCTCGCGCACCGCATGGTTCTCGCCGACCTCGACACGCAATTGCCGTTGGGCATCCCACTGGCTGTAGTACAGCCAGCGTTGCCCCCGGGCGTCCACCCGTTCCGAGTAACCCAGCGCGTCGGTCAGCCGTCGGGTCGGCGCATCACGTGAGCGCAACAGCAGGCGACCCTCGTCATCCCAGAGCTGGAACACCAGTTTCTTCTGGTAGGGGTGGCCGTCCCCCGTCAGTTCGACGACATCGTCGTCATCGTCATATTCGCTGGCGAGCGCAAGCAGGGTCTGGGCGGCCTGTGCCAGTTGGGCATCGAACAACTCGTCGATTTCGTGGTGGGCATCGACATAGGAGAACACCATGGTGACCAGCCAGCCGGCGGTGACACCACCCAGCAGCAGCGCGAACAAACGCCGGCGCAGGGAAAACCAGCGCGTGGTCATGGCTTCGGCATGCCGTAGCCGATGCCGCGCAGGGTCTTGATGCGTTCACCGCCCAGCTTCTTGCGCAGATTGTGGATGTGCACTTCCAGCGCGTTGCTGTCCGGTTCGTCGCGCCAGCCATAGAGCGAGGCTTCGAGCTGGGCGCGGGTCAGCACGCGACCGACGTTTTCCGCCAGCGTCAGCAGCAGGGAAAACTCGCGCGCGGTCAATTCCAGCAGCGCGCCGCGCAGCGTCGCCTGGCGCGCGGCGGGATCGATGGACAGTTCGCCGAGGTCCAGGCATGGGCTGGCATGGCCGGCCGCGCGCCGGGCCAGGGCGCGGGCGCGCGCGGCGAGTTCGTCGAGATCGATGGGCTTGACCAGGTAATCGTCGGCGCCGGCATCCAGCCCGATTACCTTGTCGCCGGTGGCATCGCGCGCGGTGAGGATCAGCACCGGCAAGACCTGGCCGCGCCCGCGCAGCCGCCGCAGCACCTCGACGCCATCGAGGCGCGGCAAGCCGAGATCCAGCACCAGCAGATCGAAAGGCTCGCTCTTCAGGGCGAGATCGGCGGCCACGCCGTCGCGCAGCCAGTCCACGGCATGGCCGTGCTGGCGCAGGCCGACCATGAGCGCGTTGCCCAGGTGCGGATCGTCTTCGACGAGCAGGATGCGCATGATGGGCGGAATTCTACCGGGCCAGCCACCAGGCGCAGGTCGCCGCGCAGGTCAGCAGCAGGGGTACGGCGAGTGGCCGCGCGCCGGCGATGGCGGCGTCGGCATCACCGCGCTTCATGCCGGTGAACATGGCGCGCACCAGGTTTTCGCCATGCGCCAGACTGCCGGTCAGCACGCCGATGACATGAACGATGACCATCGCCAGCATGGTCGAGGCCAACGTTTCGTGCAGTTCCTCCAGCCACTCCCCGCCTATGTCCTGATAGATCAGCCAGCCGCTGGCGCCGCTGAGCAGGCCCAGCGACAGCAGTGCGACGATGGCCCAGCCGCCGGCGGGATTGTGGCCGGGCTGTTCAGCGAGCGTGTGCCTGAACAACCCGAGGAAATACGCCTTCACCGCGCCGGGGCCGCGCACGAAGCTGGCGAAGCGCGCGTAGCGCGTGCCCACCAGGCCCCAGAGCAGGCGGAACAACACCACGCCGACGACGGCGCCGCCGGCCCAGACATGCACCAGGCGCCAGGTTTCGCTGTCGCCGGTGAGCCAGGCAAGGACGAAGGCGCCCGCCAGCAGCCAATGGCCGATGCGCACCGGCCAGTCCCAGACCAGAATCCTGTTCATCATCCGCTCCTCAATCTTGCCAGCGACGGCCGCCGGGCATGACGATCTCGCGCTCGCGGTAACTGCCGCTTGCGGCCTGTTTGTGACAGGCGGCGCAGTTGGCCGGGCTGCGCACTTCGGCATGTCGCCAGTAAGCCGGCGGCACCTCGTGGTGCTTGCGCTTGAACCAGGCGGTGGCGGTCAAACGCGGCGCTTCGCCCGGCGCCGCCGTGCCGCTGGGGCCGAGCTTTTTCGGTTTGCCGGCGTTTTCGACCAGATACGCCTCGATGGCGCGGCGCGTCGGCTCGTCGAGACTGGCGTTGTCACCGTAGTGCCGGTCGAGACCGGCCATCACGCGACGCCAGTCCTCGGCCACCAGCAGTCGCGGCGGGAAAGCCAGGTGGCAGGCGCCGCATTCGCTCTGGAAGGCCGGCGGCGCGCCGGCAGGCAGGCGCAGATCGTCGGCCTGTGCCGTGCACACCATGAACATGGAAAACAGAGGAGCGAGCAGATGCGCGGCGTTCATCTCAGCGCCCCCGCATCACGAAGGTGATGAAATCGGCCTTTTCGGTGGCGCTGCATTCCCGGCCGAGCACTTCGCCGCAGTTGCGGCGGAACCACTTTTCCACCTTGGCCGGGTCGCTGAAGCGCTCCGCATTGGCGGCGGGCGCCAGGGGCTGGATCGCCTTGCCGGTCACCACATGACTGCCGCCACGGGCGGGATCGTCGCCGTGGCAGCTGCTGCACGACGGCATCTTGGCGGACACGCCGAACGAGTGCCTGTACAACTGCGCGCCGAGCTCCGCCGATGACTGGTAACGGGGGTTGTTCTTCGCCGCCTCGGCGCGATAGCCGGCGAGAATTTCGTTGGGCGTGGCGGCCTGCGCCGTCACGGCGAATAGGCCAATCAATACGGGAATCAGTGCTTTCATGGTCATGCTCCTGTGTGGGGTGAACATGGCCACAGCTTGAAGCGGGGAGCTTAAGGAAATCTGAGGTGAAGCTTTGGCGAGGCTTAAGACCGAATAACGGTGAAGGTGGCCCGCCGGGAGCCAGGCAAGTCAAGTCGTGTGATGGCATCCAGTGTCGTTTGCCATGACCAAGGCGGCGTATGCAGGTGTTCGCGCCAGCCGATGGAAATCCCGGCATGGCAATACAGGCTGGGTGTGTTTTGATTGCCGTCAGTCGTTATCCCGCGCCACGCCTTGTCCTTGTTCGCGCACTCTCCCGCGCCCCGGCATCCGAATGTCGTGCTCATCGGCGCTTCGGTGGCATTCAACGCAGTTCTTGAAGTCGCGAATTCCTTCTTCGATATGCTCGCGCCGGATCTTCTCGGGGGAGTGCTCATGGCAGCCGTAGCAGGTGTAGCGGTTGTAGTCGTTACGCACGTGACAAGTTGCGCATTTCACGTTGTGATCACGGTCCAGAACGAAATACTTACCGTGATCGAAGTTCGCGGGTACCCATTTCTCCTGGCTATGGCACTGGCTGCAATTTCCGGTGATCTGCTGATGGAGCGAATCTTTGGGTGACTTGTGGCAGGACTGACATTCCTTGCGGGCATCCGCCTGGAGCAAGGCGTGGTTGAACCGGCCTGCGCTACGGAAGCGTTTCACTCCGGCGTGATCACTGTGGCACGCAAGGCAATCCTGCTTGACGAGCTTCTGATGGAACGGTGTGCTGGTGAGCGGTTTCTGGATCGGCTGCCCAAGAGTCGTGAGCTTGCCGATTGCTTCGGGCTTGTGACAGGAGATACAGCGTTCGGTCGTGGTCCCGAGAAACGGTGCGTGGCAGACAAAGCAATCTGTTTCGAGCTTGCTGTGGCCGGGAATCAGCTTGCCGGGGCCGACCATCAAATGGGGATAGGCAAAGGCCAGGATGGCCAGGACGATCAGGTTGGCCGCCAGAATGAACTTGAGGGTCTTGCTCATCGCCACCCCCAGAACAGGAAGATGCTGACGATGTGCCCCAGGGCCAGCACGGCAAAGGCAATGAAGATCGGTATGTGGACCTTGCGCCACTTGGCCATGGCGTCAAAAGTTACCGATTCCCAGAACACCGTCTGCTCGACCTCCGCCTTGGGCAACCCGCGCAACTGATACTGTTCGCGCCGGGCCTGGACATGTTCGCGCGAGCGTTTCAGCAGCATCTTGCCGACCATGCCGCTGATGACATTGACCCCCATGGCGATTGTGGCCAGCCAGGGCAGGATGGCATTGAAATGGACCCCGGCATGAAGCAGCACCATCCAGGAACCCAGCCAGGTGCCGAGCTCGTGCATGCTGAGCCAGGATTTGACGTTCCCGGACGCGATGACTTTCCGCTTGCGCAGGGAATAGGTCAGCGATCCGATGATCAGCAAGGTGCCGGGGATGCCGAGATAGCGGCCCACCCAGACCATATCGAGACGATGCAGCAGGTAGTCGCCGAGGACCGTCGCCACCCCGAGCAGGGTCACCAACAGCGTGAAGGGCAGGATGTGGTTGAGCCAGAGGGAAGCGGTGCCGGGTGATGTCATGTCAGGCCTCCAGCGTCACATGGGTCTTGGGGATGCTGACGCACATCAGGCAGGTGCCGGGTTCGGGATCGAAGTCCGGAGATTGCTGATAGGACACTTCGCCGGAACGTATCGTCGTCTGGCAGGTGCCGCAGCCGCCTGCGCGGCAGCCCGAATCGATGGCAATCCCCTGGGATTCTGCGAATTCCAGCAGGCTGCCCGACTGCGCTGACCACCGGGCCTGTTTGCCTGATTTGGCGAAGGTCACCGTGATGTCGCTTGCAGGGGTTGCAATGGCACTCCCGGTAGCAGCGGTCTCCGGTTTGCGACGCTTGATCGAAGCGGGACCGAAGGCTTCGAAGTGGATGTGCGCATCGGGCACGCCCCAGTCGTCCAGTGCCGGCACTAGGGATTCCATCATCGGTGTGGGCCCGCAGATGTAGTAGTGGTAGGGCTTCAGCGGCAATTCCATGCGGAACAGATGCACATCTACGCGACCGTGGTGGTGGAAGTCTCGGCCCAGTCGATCTTCCGGCAGCGGGTCGCTGAAGCACAAGCGCAGATGGACTTTGGGGTTGGCCGCGGCGATTGCGCCCAGATGCGCTGCAAAAGCGGTTTCCCTGCTGTTGCGCACGCCATAGAAGAACCAGACTTCGCGCTCGGGTTGGTGCGATTGGCACCAGTTGAGCATGCTGAGCATGGGCGTGATGCCGATGCCGCCGGCGATCAGGACGATGGGGCTGCCGCCCGGTTCGAGATAGAAGTGGCCCGAGGGGGCGCGGACTTGCAACGTCGTACCGACCTGGACACGGTCGTGGAAGAAGTTCGAGGAACGCCCCGGGGGAAGGTCGCGGTTCGGCGGGGGCGGCACCCGCTTGATCGAAACACGATAATGGCCGGACTGGGGGGCATCCGACAGGGAGTAGCAGCGGGTGATTTGCTCGGTACCGCTGCCGTCGGCCTTGGGAACGTCCAAACGGAAGGTCAGGAACTGGCCGGGCTGGTATGACGGAAGAGCTTGCCTATCTTCGGGCTCCAGGTAGAAAGAACAGATTTGCCCTGCGCTGTCCTCTATAACGCGCTGGGCAACCTTGAAAGGGCGAAAGCCCGACCAGCCAGCCACTTCCGCTTTTGGCAGGCTGGCCGCGGGTAGTGATTCGTCTGCTTCGGGCTGTCCGTGCTTGAGACGGCTGTAAGACTGCCAGTGCTGCCAGAAACTGATGCCCAGGAACAGCCCCACCTGCAAAGCGATGCCAAGAACAATCCAAAGCAGCAAGCCGAGAGAGGTCATGACGCAGGGGATTCCCTGGCAATTTGTTCAGTACTTGAGTTCGAGCTTGTCGAACTGCTCTTTGGTCAGGGCAGGCACGTCTCCGCGGGCTTTCATGCGGTTCAGGTTCCAGCCACCTTCGCCTACCCACGCTTTCATGATGGCCAGGTTGGCCTGGCGCTCTTCGTCGGTTTTCCCCAGGTACTTGTACATGTTGCCTGGCTTGCCATTGGCGTATTGGCTGGTGCCATCGTCAAGGCGACGCATGATCGCTCCGGTTGACGGGTAGGCCACCAGGATCACCAGGTGTTCGTAAGTGTCCAAGCGTGCGCCAACCTTGGCCTTTTTCCACTTTTCTTCGTCCAGCTTGAAGTCAGCCATGGTGGGAGCATCGGGTGCGGCGTGGCACTCGTTGCAGTACTTCTTCAGCATGGGGCCAATGTGTTGTCGGTAAGTGATTTCCTCTTGAGCAATGGCTGGGGCAATCATGGTTGCGCAGAGGGTGACGGCCAGCAATTTGCGTTTCATCGATGCGCTCCTCAGAGTGAATGTGTGGGATGAACACGACCACAGCTTGAAGCGGAAAGCTTAAGGAAATCTGAGGCGAAGCTTTGGCGAGGCTTTAGAGCGGATAACGGTGAAGGTGGTGCGCTACCCGCGTAGGAGTCCCCTGCCATACCGGCCGCTGCTCTCGACGCAAATCATGTTCTGAGACGACACGACGTGTTGCTGGACGTTGGCATGGCGAAGCGCTTCGCTTGTGTCCGCGACTACGAGGCGCCTGCGGGAGGGTTTGCCCGCAGTCAGGTCTCCCGGGGCAGAACCACAGTAACCCGTAAACCGCCTTCTCGGCGGTTGGACAAAGTCACCTCGCCACCATGGGCTCGGGCCAGGTTGCGCGCTATGGCCAGGCCCAGGCCCACGCCGCCCGTGGCCCGGTTGCGGGAGTCCTCGCCCCGGCGGAAGGGCTGGAACATCTGTTCCAGCTTGTCATCGGGAATACCCGGCCCATCGTCATCAATATGCAAGGTCAACTCCGTGGCGCTGTCTTCCACCCTGATCCGGGCATTGCCTCCGTACCGCACCGCGTTCTCGATCAGGTTGGAGAGACAGCGCTTGAGGGCCTGAGGCCTGGCCTGGAGAGGCTCGGCGGCCTCGCCCTCCACTTCCACCTGCTCGCCCAAGGCGGCCATGTCATCCCTCAGGGTGGATAGCAGGGCGTTGATGTCCAGGGGCACGCCGGATTCCTTGTCGGACTCGCCCCGCAGGAAATCAAGGGTGACGCCGATCATGGTCTCCATGTCTTCCAAGTCCCGCAGGAATTTTCCCCGCTGACCCTCGTCCGCAAGCATCTCGGCGCGCAGCTTAAGTCGGGTGATGGGCGTCTTGAGATCGTGCGATACGGCGGCAAGGATGCGCAGGCGGTCATCCAGATAACTGGCCAGGCGTTTTTGCATGGTGTTGAAGGCGTGGGCAGCCTGGCGTACCTCTCGGGGACCGGTTTCCGGCAGGGGTGGGCCGCTGAGGTCCCGTCCCAGGGCGTCAGCCGCCACCGCCATGCGGCGCAGGGGCTCCACCGCCCAGCGCATAGCCACCAGGGCCAGCAGGGCGATGGCCAGGAAATATCCCGTCAACAGGGGCAAGTGGCGGCTGGGGACCACCTGCTCGTCGCCGGGGAAATGGTGGGTGGCCAGGATGATCTGCCCATCGCGAAGCACGAAAGAGATGCGGGTCAGGATGGGCACCCCGTCTGCGGTTTCATGGGGCCCGCTGGCCACCGTGACTCGGCGCAGAACGCCCATCTCATGGGGCAGCCGTGCCTGGAGCTTATCCAGGGCGCCATCGTGGAGACCCTCCGCCGGCCGGTCTGCCAGGCTGAAGGTGATGCGTGGCGAAGTAAACGCCCGCAGCAGGGCCGGGCGCTCCGCCGCCGGGGTCCGGTCCAGCTGGTCTGCTATCGCCCCCAGCCGCTGCACCAGGGGGCCGGCGATAAGGTGGGAAAGCAGCCGTTCCCGCTCCTCTTGGTAGAGCTGCTCGGATATCCACTGGGCCGCAAGCAGGCCGATAAGCAACACCCCGGCCACGCGCATATAGATGGAATCGATACGCTTCATGGCCTACTCACTGCCGCTCCACGGGCACGGACAGCACGTAGCCCTCGTTACGCACGGTCTTGATCAGGCACGGCTCACGGGGGTCATCTCCCAGCTTGCGACGCAGGCGGCCGATCTGCACATCGATGGCCCGGTCGAATACGTTGGCTTCCCTGCCCTGGGTGAACTCCAGCATCTGGTCCCGGGAGAGCACCCGGTTGGGATGTTCCAACAGAATGCGCAGCAACTTGTATTCCGCCCCGGACAGATCCACCACCACGCCCGTGGGGGAAAGTAGCTGCCGGGTCCGGGTATCCAGCGTCCACCTCTCGAAACGGTAACGGCGCACATCCTCGTCCGCCAGGTTTTCCGGCAGACTTCCTGCACGCCGCAGGACGCTCTTCACCCGGGCCAGCAGCTCCCGGGGGTTGAATGGCTTGGGCAGGTAGTCGTCTGCCCCCATTTCAAGGCCGACGATGCGGTCCACCTCGTCTCCCCGGGCGGTGAGCATGAGGATGGGGATGCGGCTCTCAGTCCGCAGGCGGCGGCACAGGGACAGGCCATCCTCGCCGGGCAACATCACGTCCAGGATCACCAGGTCGTAGGGGGCCGCCTCCAGCGCACGCAGCATCTGGCGGCCATCCGCCACAGCGTTGACACGGAAGCCTGCCTGCCCAAGGTAGTCCTGGAGCAGTGCGCGCAGTTCCGCGTCGTCGTCCACTACCAGCAGATGCTCCTGTTTCATGGTCCGGTCCTTGTTTTGATGGAGATTATTTTCCTGCCACCAGAGCGCCACGGGCCAATTTGTAAATCCATGTAACAGGTCCAGGCTCTGTCACATCGTCTTACAAAAACACCATTTTGCGGTTGCAGGCCGGTTACATGCCCTTGCTCTAATGGAATCGAGGTTGATACGGGCGTTCCGACCGGGCGGCCGGGACTTGAGCCCATTAGAAAGGAGTACATCATGCGCGCCCCCAAACTGATCATGACGGCGCTGGCCATGGCCATCACCCTGGGTGCTGGGACTGCTTACCCGGCCGATGAGGTCATCCACGGCAGCCAATTGATGACGGCCCAGGAACGCATCGAATACCGCAACAGGATGCATACCGCCACCACGGCCCTGGAACGCGAGCAAATTCGTCTAGAACATCATCAGGCCATGCAGGCCCGAGCCAAGGCCCAGGGCAAGAGTCTCCCGGACGCGCCCCCCGCCCTGGGCGGCGGCATGGGGCCGGGCTGGGGCCCCGGCGGCGGTGGCATGGGCCCGGGCGGAGGACGCAACCGCTGACGCAACCAGCCTTTTCAACTCGACGGACGGCGCGGGCCACGCACCGTCCCTTTTCACGTCCAATAACCCTGACTGCACCTCCACGATGCCCCCCTTTCGCCAAGATATTTTGCCCCTGCCCTTTCTTGCCGTCGCCCTTGCCGTAGCCATGACCTTCGCCTGGCCCGTCCAGGCCGGCGATAAGCTGATTTCCCTGACCCCGGCCCAACGCGCCGCCCTGCGCGTGAGCACCACACCCCTGGTGGCCCACGCCGGCGCCGTCACCGTCGGCCTGCCCGCCCGGGTCACCATTCCGCCTACCCAGGAACGCCTGGTGGCCGCCCCCATGGCGGGCATCGTCAGCGAGGTCAGGGTGGCCGCAGGCGATACAGTGAAGACAGGCCAGACCCTGGCTGTGTTGCGGGGTGAAAGCCTCATCGGAGCCCAAAAGGACATTGCCCAGGCGGCAGTCCAGGCCCGCTTGGCCCAGGAATCGGTACATCGCGACGAAGCCCTGTTCAAGGAAGGAATCATCCCCGAGTCCCGTCTGCAGAACAGCCGGGCCAACCAGGCCCAGGCCGCCGCCGTACTCAACGAACGCCGTGCCTGGTTGCGCCTCATTGGCCTTGACCAGGGTGCCATCAAGGCCGCGGAGCGGGGAGAACGGCTGACGGACAGCATCGCCCTGGCCAGCCCCATCAGTGGCGTGGTGCTGGAACAGGGTGCCGTCATCGGCGCCCGCATGGACACGGCCGGCATGCTGTTCAAGGTGGGCCGGCTCGATCCCCTCTGGCTGGAGATCCAGGCCCCGGCGGAAATGGCGGCCCGGGTGAAGACCGGACAGCAGGTCAGCGTGCCCGGCACCGACGCCACCGGCCAGGTGATCTCCGTGGGCCGGAGCGTGAGCGAGGCCCAGACCGTGCCCATCCGCGCCCGGGTGAGCAACCGCGGCAACCTGTTGCGCCTGAACCAGAGCGTATCCGCCCGCATCGAGGGCGTGGCGGGCGACAAACAATGGCGCGTGCCGGTGAAGGCCATCGTGCGCCAGGCAGGCCAGAACTGGGTGTTCGTGGAACGCCCCGGCGGCTTTGAGCCCGAGCAGATAAAGGTCTTGAGTCAATCCGCCCAGTGGGCGGCCATCGACGGACGCTTCAGCGGCGAGGAACAGATCGCCATTGAAGGCGTGGCCGCCCTGAAGGCCGCTTGGCAGGGTGAATGAGCATGTTAAGCAAGCTGACTGAATTCTCCCTGACCCAGCGCCTTCTGGTCATCGGCCTGACCCTGCTGCTGTTGGCGGCGGGCATCCAGGCCTGGCGCGGGTTGCCCATCGACGCCTTTCCGGATGTCTCCACCACCCAGGTCAAACTGATCCTCAAGGCCCCGGGCATGACCCCGGAAGAGGTGGAAACCCGCATAGCGGCGCCCATCGAGATGGAGATGCTGGGCATTCCCAAGCAGCGCATCCTGCGTTCCACCTCCAAATACGGACTCACGGACGTGACCATCGATTTCGAGGATGGCACCGACATCTACTGGGCCCGCCAGCAGGTAGCCGAGCGTCTCAACGCCGTGCTGGCGGACCTGCCCGAGGGCACGAGTGGCGGCCTGGCTCCCATCACTACGCCCCTGTCGGAAATGTTCATGTTCACTGTAGAAGGGGATCACCTCAGCCTGGCCGAACGCCGCGCCCTGCTGGACTGGGTGATCCGGCCCAAGCTGCGCACCCTGCCCGGGGTGGCCGACGTGAACGCCCTGGGGGGCCACGTCAAGACCTTTGAAGTGGTACCGGACAACGCCGCCATGAGCGCCCGGGGCGTCACCCTGACCCAGTTGCGGGACGCCATCCAGGCCAACAACCGCAACGACGGGGCCGGCCGCCTGACGGAAGGCGAGGAAGTCTGGTTGGTGAGGGTGGAAGGGGCGGTGAAGAGCCTGGACGACCTGGCCAACATCGTGGTCAAGAACGTGGGCGGCATTCCGGTGCGGGTGGCCGACGTGGCCGAGGTGCGCCTGGGCAGCCTCACCCGCTACGGTGGCGTCAGCAAGGACGGCCGGGGCGAGGCGGTGGAAGGCCTGGTCCTGGGCCTACGCGGTGCAAACGCCCAGGAGTTGGTCAAGGTGGTGAAGCAACGCCTGGCGGAGATCCAGCCCACCCTGCCCAAGGGCGTGACGGTAAAGGCCTTCTACGACCGTTCCGCCCTGGTGGAACGGGCCGTCAACACCGTGACCAAGGCCCTGGCCGAGGCTATCCTGCTGGTGCTGTTGCTGTTGTTCCTGTTCCTGGGCAACGTGCGCGCGGCCCTGACCGTAGCCATCAGCCTTCCCCTGGCGGCCCTGGCCACCTTCCTTCTCATGCGCCAGTTCGGCCTCTCCGCCAACCTCATGAGCCTTGGGGGACTGGCCATCGCCATCGGCATGCTGGTGGACGGCGCGGTGGTGGTGGTGGAGAACGTGGTCACCCACCTGGCCCATGACCAGGGCGGGCAGTCCAAGTTGCACCGGGTGTTCCGCGCGGTACGCGAGGTGGCCACCCCCACTTCCGCCGGGGTGCTGATCATCATGATCGTGTTCCTGCCCCTGCTCACCCTGGAAGGCCTGGAAGGCAAGCTGTTCATTCCCGTGGCCCTGACCATCGTCTTCGCCCTGGGCTCGGCCATGCTGCTGGCCCTGACGGTGGTTCCGGTCATCGCTTCCTGGCTGCTGAAGGAAGGCCAGCATGGCGAACCCTGGCTGGTACGCACTGCGTTGCGCCTCTATACCCCCCTGCTGGACTTCGCCCTGGGCCGTTTCAAGCTCGTGATGGCCTCCGCCGTGGTCCTGCTGGTGGTGGCCGTAGGCCTGTTCCCTCTCATAGGCAAGTCCTTCATGCCCACCCTGGACGAGGGAGACCTGCTGATCCAGCTGGAAAAGCTGCCGTCCATCAGCCTGGAGGAAAGCCTGGCCCTGGACCAGTCTGTCCAGCGCGCCCTGCTCAAGCGGGTGCCGGAAGTGGCGGGCGTGGTGGCCCGGGCCGGTTCAGACGAGCTGGGCCTGGACCCCATGGGGCTGAATCAGACCGACTCCTTCCTGGTGCTGAAGCCCCGGGAACAATGGCGCAAGCCGGACAAGGAATGGCTCATGGAGGAAATCCGTAAGGTCATGAACGACTTCCCCGGCGTGACCTACGGCTTCACCCAGCCCATCGACATGCGGGTTTCGGAGATGCTCACCGGCTCCCGGGGCGACCTGGCCATCAAGGTATTCGGCACGGACATCAACACCCTCAACACCCTGGCGGGTTCGGTGGAAACGCTGTTGAGCAAGGTGCCCGGGGCCCAGGACGTGTTCAGCCTGAAGAACGACGGCGTGCAGTACTTCAAGGTGGAAGTGGACCGCCTGGCCGCCGGCCGTTACGGCCTGTCCATGGACGACGTTTCCGCTTTCCTGCGGGCCAACCTGGAGGGGCTGCAGCTGGGCACCGTCCAGGAGGGCGTGAAGCGCACCCCCCTGGTATTGCGCGCCGGGGAGGACGTGCGCCTATCCCCGGCCCTGTTCGAGGCCCTGCGCATTCCCACGGAAAACGGCATCGCCATTCCCTTGCGGGAGGTGGCCAGGCTGGTGCGCACCGAAGGTCCCGTGGCGGTCAGCCGTGAGAATGCGGCCCGCTATGTCACCATCCAGTGCAACGTGGCCGGCCGCGACCTGGTGGGCTTCGTGGAGGAGGTGAAGGCGAAGGTCGCCCAGGAGGTGAAGCTGCCCAATGGCTATTCCGTGGTCTACGGCGGCCAGTTCGAGAACCAGCAGCGGGCCGCCGCCCGCCTGGCGGTGGTGGTGCCCGTGGCCTTGGCCCTGATCTTCGCCCTGCTGTTCGCCACCTTTAAATCCCTGCGTCAGGCGGGCCTGGTCATCGCCATGGTGCCCTTCGCCCTGGTGGGGGGCATCGCTGCCCTGTTCGTCACCGGGGAATACATGTCGGTGCCGGCCTCGGTGGGCTTCATCGCCCTTCTGGGCATCGCCGTGCTCAACGGCGTGGTGCTGGTGACCTACTTCAACCAGCTGGCTAGCCAGGGCATGGCGCCGGACCGGGTGGTGCGGGAAGGGGCCTTGCGCCGGCTACGGCCCGTGCTCATGACCGCCAGCATCACCGCCTTCGGCCTCATCCCCCTGCTGCTGGCCACCGGCCCAGGATCGGAGATTCAGAAGCCCCTGGCTATCGTCGTGGTGGGTGGCCTGTTCAGCTCCACCGCCCTGACCCTGCTCATGCTGCCGGTTCTTTACCGACGCCTGATCCTTAAAGGGAAATGACATGACTCTTGTGAAACTTTCCCTGGCGGCGCCCCTGCATCTGGGGGAGGAACTGGTGGAACAATTCCTGGAGCGCCCCGAGTGGGCCTCCGGCTTCACACTCCTCAAGGCGGAAGGCTACAGCCGCCACCACGAAACCCTCAGCGCCCAGGAACTGGTGCGAGGGCGCACGCAACGCATCCTGGTGCAGATCGTCCTGGAGGCGGACAACGCCCAGGCCCTGCTGGCCCACCTGAAACACCGTTTTCCCAAGCGTGACGTGGCCTGGTGGCTGGAACCGGTGATTCAATTCGGGAGATTCGCATGAAGAAACTGTTGTTGCATGGTTGCCTGGGCGCCGGCTTGGCCTGGGCTTCACTTGCCGTGGCCCAGGGCATGGCGGCGCCGGCCGACCTGCCGCCGTCTGAAGCCGTGGAGCGAGCCATCTCCTCCAGCCCGCAGGTGCGCGCTGCCCACGCCGGCATGCGTAGTGCCCGGGCGGAGCATGGCGCGCTCAAGGCCGGGGAGCACGAATACGGCGTGAGTCTCACCACCCAGCGGCGCAATGTCAGCGGCGGCCCGGACCACACAGAATGGGGCATGGCCATCGAGCGGGGCCTGCGCCTGCCCGGCAAGGCCAGGCTGGACGAGCAGATCGGCGCCCAGGGCGTGCTGGCGGCGGTGGAGCGCATCGGAGACGCTCGTCACGAAACCGCCCGCCAACTCCTGGGTCTGTGGTACGCCGTCCGCCAGGCGGGGCTGGAAGCCGTTCTCTGGCGCAAGCAGGCGGACCTCTACCGCGAGCAGCAGCGCGTCGTGAGTACCCGGGTGAAGCGGGGCGATGCCGCTCGCATCGACCAGCTCCAGGCCGATGCTGCCCTCGCCCAGGCCGGTTCTCAAGCCACGGCGGCTGCCGCGCGGGAACAGGCTGCCCTGGCCGAACTCAAGGCTCGCTTCCCGGAATTGCCGCCGCCGGACGATAGCGCAGCTCAACCCTTGGTCCCGGAAGGCGACCAAGCCGCCTGGCTAGCACAAACCCTGGAGCACAACCATGAATTGCTCATGACCCAGCGGACTCTGGAGCAGGCTCGCCTGCAGACCCGCCGGGCCGAGGCGAACCGCATGCCCGACCCTACACTGGGCCTGCATTTCGCAAACGAACAGGGGGGCAACGAAAAGATCGTCGGCGTGAGCATCTCCATCCCTCTGCCCGGCGAGGCACGCCACTCCCAGTCCTGGCTTCGCCTGGCCCAGGCCGAGGCCCTGGCGGAGATGGAGGCGGCAACCCGCCGGCGTCTGGCCGCCGAGGCCGCCGCCAATTGGCGGCGGGCCGCCGCCGGCGTGGAAAGCTGGCAGCGCCTGGAAGAGGCTGCCCAGGCTTTGGCCCGCCATGCCGACCTGGCACGCCGCGCCATGGAACTGGGCGAAATCGGCCTGTCCGAGACCATGCTCGCCCAGCGCACCGCCCTGGAAGCGCAACTGGCCGCGGGCCAGGCCCGCCTTGCCGCCAACGAGGCCACCGCCCGACTGATGCTGGATGCCCACCGGCTCTGGCCCCTCGGATACGGTGACGAACTCCACTGAACCCTTGATCGAGGTCTCTCCATAAAGCCATTGATCTCCCTGACTCTCTTCGCCCTGCTAGGCGGCTGTACTAGCCAGGACTCAGTGACCACCCCGCCCCCCCCATGGGGATTGTGGAAACAACGGCTCTCACTCGTCTAGAGCCCTACAACACACGAATCCGACTGAACGGCACCTTGTAGAGGGGTAGCTGGAGCGATGGGCGCCGCTTTACCGACGCCTGCCGCGGTGAATTCCACAATGTGCTGCGCATCTACCGGCGCGACATCCGCGGCGGCGAGGTCGATCTGGCCTCCCTGGACAGCACCCGCATGCACAGCACGTGGTTCAGTTACCGTAAGCAATCATGCCGATACCACCGCCTACGAGGACAATGGATCTCCCGCCTGCTATGAAATATGAGTGTCCTGAGAGGGCTCTAATTTGAGTTGTCGTACCGACCTGAACACAAGGATTGCTAACATGAAACACACCAGTTACCTGTCACTTGTCCTTGCCATGTCGCTTGCCGCCTGTGAGCAGCGCGCGAGTCCGCCCGCTGCCGGCGAGGACACGCCGCCCGCGGCGGCGCCGAAGGTTGCCAACGACGACGACGGTGGACGGACCTACCAGCAGGTCTGCAAAGCCTGCCACGAGACCGGCGTCATCAACGCGCCCAAGGTGGGCGACGCTGCGGCCTGGGCCAAGTTGCTTGCCGAAGGACAGGCCATCGTTACCGCGCACGGTTGGGTCGGGGTGCGCGGCATGCCGCCAAGGGGCGGTCGCGCCGATCTCTCCCTGGGGGATTTCGCCCGCGCCACGGCCTGGATGGCGCGCAGCGCCGGCGTTGACTGGCCGAATCCGGACGAAGCGATGCTGGCGACGATCCGCGCGGAGGAGGTTAAGCGGGTCGAGGCATTGCGCACGCGCCCCTGAACGGCCCTGGCCCAACAGCCGCTCCGGAGCCCGCCGGGCGGTCGGCGGCGCTCATGGTCGATGGGAAATCGCTACGCGCAATCGATGTTAAGCAGGGGTTAAGGCACGCGGTCTAGCCTTGGGTTTTTCCCATACGGCTGCCACCTTGCGCTTACTTCCAGCAGGTCTTTTGCTGTCCCCGCATCCCACTGCCCTGTTCGCGCTGGTCTATCTCGCCATTGCCGGCCTGACGCGTCTTGCCCTGACCCTGGCGATGGGTCCGAGCGAAGTGCCGCCCGCTTTGTGGCCGGGCATCTTCGCGCGGGGGATGGGGTTCGACCTGGCGGTGCTGTCCTGGCTGCTGGCGCCTTTGCTGTTGCTCGAGGCCCTGCGCATCCGGCGGGTACAGACACGACCCTGGCGCGGCCGCGTCCGCCTGCTGATGTTCTGGCTGGCCACCGCGATATGGCTGTTCCTGGCGCTGGCGGAGTGGACGTTCTGGGCGGAATTCTCCAGCCGCTTCAATTTCATCGCCGTGGATTACCTGATTTATACCCACGAGGTGATCGGCAACATCGTCGAGTCCTATCCCCTGGGCTGGCTGCTGACCGGCATCGCCGCCCTGGCGGCCAGCATCACCTGGTTTGCGCGCGGCTGCATCGGGCGCACCGATGTCTTGCCGCCGCATGGGGCGCGACGCGCGATTCCCGCGCTGCTGGCCCTGCTCCTGCCGTGGACGGCCTGGCAGCTGGCCGACCTCGACGGCATGCGCTTCTCCGAAAATGCCTACGCCAATGAACTGGCAGGCAACGGCCTGATGACCTTCGCCGCCGCCCTGCGCCGCAACGACCTCGACTACGACCGCTTCTACGCCACCCTGCCCGAGGCCGAGGCCGCCCGCATCCTGGCCCGGCTCGGCGTGGAGCGGAAAACAGCGGACGAGGCGCTGGGCGCTGGCGCCGACGAAGACGAAGCCTTTGACGCCCAGCGCCTGCCATTCCGCAAGGCGCCCCGCAATGTGGTGCTGATCACGGTGGAGAGCCTGTCGGCCGGCTATCTCGGCGCCTTTGGCGATGCCCGCGGCCTGACCCCCAACCTGGACGCCCTGGCAGGTCAGGGATTGCTGTTCACCCGGATCTACGCCACCGGCACCCGCACCGTGCGGGGCTTGGAGGCCCTGTCCCTGGGCACGCCGCCCATCCCGGGCCAGGCCATCGTGCGCCGCCCCGGCAACGAACACCTGGCGACGGTGGGGGAGATCCTGCGCCGGCAGGGCTACGACACCTACTTCCTCTACGGCGGCTATGGCTACTTCGACAACATGAACGCCTATTTCGCGGGCAATGACTACCAGGTCATCGACCGCACCGATTTCATCAAGGGGTCGGTGGGCTTCGAGAACGTCTGGGGTGTGGCGGATGAATTCCTCTACGACAACGCCCTGGTCCGCCTGGATCGGGCGCACGCGGCGGGCAGGCCGTTCCTGGCGCAACTCATGACCACCTCAAACCACCGGCCGTTCACCTACCCGGCCGGCCGAATCGACATTCCATCCCCCGGTGGTCGGGCAGGCGCCGTGAAATACAGCGACTACGCCATCGGCCGCTTCATCGAGCAGGCCAGGCGCAGGCCCTGGTTTGCCGACACCCTGTTCGTCATCGTCGCCGACCACTGCGCTTCCGCCGCGGGCAAGACCAGACTGCCGGTGGCCGGCTACCACATCCCCCTCATCCTCTACGCGCCGCAGCTGTTGCCGCCGGGACGTGACGACCGCGTGGCCAGCCAGATCGACGTCCCGCCCACCCTGCTGGATGTCCTCGGCCTGCCCGGGGACGACCATTTCTTTGGCCGCTCGCTGTTCGAGCAGGCCGGCACGACGCCACGTGCCTTCATCAGCAACTACCAGGAACTGGGTTATCTCAAGGGAGATCGGCTGACCGTGCTGGGGCCGAGGCGGCGGGTGGAGGCTTACCAACTCGAGGCGGACGGCACCGCCGTCGCCACGACCATCGACCCAACCTTGCGCGACGAGGCGGTGGCCTACTACCAGACCGCCTTCCGCGCATTCCGACGGGGGGAATTGAAACTGCGCTGAAACCGCGCGCGGGGGCTTGGATCGCTCAGTCGGCCGCCGGGTCGAACAGGCTCAACTCGTCGTGCCAAAGGCAGACGCGGTTGCCGCCCTCGGTCTTGGCGATGAGTTGCGCGCGTTCGACGCGCTCCAGGGTTTCGTCGATGAAGAAGATGGGGTCGAGGGTGACCACGCCGAAGGAGGCGGTCAGGCGGATGCTGCCTCCCTCGACCGGGAAGGGCGTGGCGGCGAGTACCTCGCGCAGGCGGTTGAGCAGGGCGCCGGCCTGGTCCAGGTCGGTGGTGGGCAGGCAGAGCAGGAATTCCTCGCCACCCAGGCGGTAGATGGTGTCGTAGCCGCGCAGGTGGGCGGCGAAGAAAGCGGCCACCGCTTTCAGCACCTGGTCGCCGGCGCGCTGGCCGTGGTTTTCGTTGATGCGGGCGAAATCGTCGAGATCGACGTAGCACACCACGCAGGGCTGGCGCGTGCGCTGCACGCGCTCGATCTCCTCGGCCAGGCGCAGGTGCACGGCCTGGCGGTTCCAGACGCCGGTGAGCTTGTCCACCGCGCCCAGGCGTTCCATGAGGTCCTGTTCCATGCGCCGCAACAACTGGCGCAGGCGCGCGGCGACCGCCACCAGGGCGTCGTAATCGGCCGGCGCGATGGGCTGGCCGGCGGCCTGGTTTTCCAGGAGATGACGGGCGATGCCGTGCATGGAGCGGTGCGCGATCTCGATGGCCGCGTAGCCCGCTTCCTGTTCCAGGCCGGCCTTGCCGGCGCCGTGCAGCCAGCCGCCCAGGCCGCAGCGCAGGTGAGCGTCCTCGGCGAGGTCGTCGCCGGTGTCCTGGCCGCCGCAGATGAGCTGGCGGTTGAGCCGCGCCATCCACTGTGAATGATTGACGATGGCGCGGTCGAGATCATGCAGACGGGCCAGCGTGGCGGCATGCGCTTGTTCAGCCTGGTTCATGGTGTCCCTCCGGTAATGGGCGCAGCAGGGCGGGGTGATGGGCCTGGGGTTTGTCGAGATGGAAGCCCTGGGCCTTGTCCACGCCCAGGGTGGCGAGCAGGTTCAGGGTGGCCTCGTCCTCCACGCATTCGGCGACGGTGACCTTGCCCAGGCCGCGCGCCACCTCGACCATGCCGCGCACGAACACCTGGTTGTCGTGGTCGTGCGGCAGGTTGCGGATGAACATGCCGTCCAGCTTGATGGTGTCGACGCGGATGTGCTTGAGGTAGGCGAAGGAAGCGAAGCCGGCGCCGAAATCGTCGAGGCAGACGCCGCAGCCGGTCTGCTTGAGGGCCTCAATGAAGCGCTCCGCGTCGGTGAGGTCGGAAACGGCGGCGGTCTCGGTGATCTCGATGATCAGCCGCGCCGGGTCGGCACGGTGTTCCCTGAGCAGATCGGCGATGAAACCGGGCAGGGCGGGATCGTCGAAGGAACGCCCGGACAGGTTGACGGCGATGGGCGGCGCTTCGGGCTGCTCGGCGAGCAGGCGTACCACCCGGCGCAGGGTCCAGCGGTCGATCTCCAGGATCTTGTTGCTCTTTTCCGCCACCGGAATGAACAGCCCCGGCGAGACCAGTTCGCCGCTGGTCTCGTCGCGCAGGCGGATCAGGGCCTCCAGGTGCGCCAGCTTGCGGTCGCGGATGGTGTAGACCCCTTGGTAATGCAGTTCGAACAGGTCATGTTCCAGGGCGTGCGCGAGGCGCTCGTTCCAGGACAGGCGGTTGACCATTTCCGGCGTGGTGTCGAGGTCGGCGCGATAGGCGCGCCAGGCGTTCTTGCCGGCCTGCTTGGCCTGGTACATGGCGGCGTCGGCGCAGGCCACCAGCTGGTCCTGGTCGGCGGCGTGCTCGGGATAGAGGGCGATGCCCAGGCTGGAGGAGATGCGCAGGGTCTGGCCTTCGAAGCGGAAGGGAATCTGCGCGATGGAGCGCACGATGCGATCGGCCAGTACCTCCGCCTGCTGGCGATCGGCACCCGGCATGAGCACGGAGAATTCGTCGCCGCCCAGGCGGAAGAGCATCTCGTTGCGCCGGGTCATGCCGGAGATTTCGCCGGCCACCCGGATGAGCAGGGCGTCGCCGGCGCGATGGCCGAAGTGGTCGTTGATGGTCTTGAATTCGTCGAGGTCGAAATACAGCAGGGCCGAGGCTGCCCGGTGGCGGCCGGATTCGGCCATCATGCGTTCCAGCTCGGCCTGGAAACGGTGGCGGTTGTAGAGGCCGGTGAGGGAGTCGCGCTCGGCCAGGTAGAGCATCTGTTCGGCGGTCTGGCGCTCGCTGGTGACGTCCTCGTAGATCCACAGATAGCCGAGGAAGCGGTTTTCGCGATCGCGCACCGCGTAGCTGAGCTGCGTCACCACGCGGCCGTCCTTCATCTGGATCTCGTGGCTGTCGGCCTCCTCCCGGTGCACCAGGACCTGGCCGAGATGGGCGCGGAAGCCGGCGGCGTCGGCCAGTTCGCAGGCCGAGAAGGTGAAGCAGGTGTCACAGTCCAGGCCGATCAGCGAACTTTGATCCGGCATGCGCCAGATATGGCTGAAGGCGGGGTTGTGGTAGATCACCCGCCCGTCGGCGCCGACGAACAGGATGCCCAGGTTCATCGCCGACAGCAGGGCCTTGAGGCGCGCGCGCTCGGCCTCGGTGCCGGCGAGGTATTCCAGGGCGCGTTCCTCCGAGTCCTTCAGTTCGGAAATATCGCGGATGCTGGCGCGGATGCCGAGGGACTGGCCTTCCCGGTCATAGATGGGAAGCCAGTTCACCGCCGCCCAGAAACTGTCGCCGGACTTGCGCCGCATGCGGAACTGGTACCCCTCTCCCGAGTCGCCGCCCAGGGCCCGGCGGAAGCGGTGGCCGGCTTCCTCCTGAGCTTGCGGGTCGATCAGGCAGAGGGGGAATCCCGGCATGGCCAGACACTCCTCGGGCGTGTAGCCGGTCATGCGTTGCACCGAGGGGTTGACCCAGATGGTGCGCCCGGAGGGTTCGATCCAGAGTTCCAGGTCGTAGGTGTAATGGACGATGGCGAAGAAGCGTTGCTCGCTCTGCCTGAGCTCGGACAGCCGCGCCTTGAGCTGCTCGGACATCTGCCGGAAAGCGGCGGTGAGCTGGCCCACCTCGTCGCGCCCGTGCGCCGGCAGCAGGGCGTCGAAGTGGTCGTCGGCGATGGCCTGGCTGGCCAGGGTGAGCTGCTTCAGGCGGCGCGTCAGCAGGTAGCCGATCAGGGCCAGGGTGACCAGGGTCAGGGCGAGCGCGGCGACGCCGATGTAGGCGCCCTGGCGCAGCACCCGCTCGCGCGCCTGCACGAGAAAATTGGTGGGGATGCCGAAGCGCAGGTGGCCGTAGACCCTGCCCGAGAGATTGATGGCAATCTCGGTGTCGTACACGTGGTCGGGATTGCGCGTGGAGATCTCCTGGTCGAGTTCCGGCAGCCGCGTATCGGCATGCAGGCCGGTCTGCGCGACGCGGCGTCCCTCCAGGTCCAGCAGCAGCAGGTAGGCATAACTGTCGTCCCGCCGCGCTTCGTCGAGGATTTCCTGCAGGGCGCCGTAGTCCCGCTGCATGAGGGGGCCGGCCAGGGCCGCGTTGAGCAGGGGCACGGTGCTGCTGATGCGCTGATAGGCCTTTTCGCTGAGTTCCTGTTCGGTGAGCCGGGCATTGCTGGCCACCAGCACCACCAGCATGACGGCCTCGACCAGGACGCCGGCCAGGGTCAGCTTGATCCACAGCGGGAAGCGTGGGCGGCCGTGAGTGAACGTGGGTGCATTCAAGGCTTGAGCGCCTTCCGGGTTTCTTTAAGGTAGGCATCGGCGCGCTTCATCGCTTTCTCGCCGGCCGGGTGCAGTCCGCTGTAACCGGTCTGAGCGAGGAATCTCATGCCCTCTTCCTCGCGCGGAAACGCCAGCAGCAGGGCGCGCAGACGCTCGGCCTCGGGCTTGCCGAGATCGGCCTTGGCGAGGAACACGAAGGCGGGAATGTCGGCAATGTGCTTGAGTACCAGCAGCTTGCCGCGTATTTCCTCGGGAATCTGCAGCAGTCCCTGGCTGGTGGTCACCGCCGCGCGGGCGACGCCCGAGCTGAGCGCGTGCACGACACTCGCATGCGAGCGATGTTCGTTGGCGGTGAAGTCGCGCCCGGCTTCCAGGCCCTGCTCGCGCAGGTGGCTCAGGGTGGCGGTGACCGAGATCGCGAGGTGGTCGATGACCGCCAACTGCCCGCCGCGCAGTTCACCGGGTCCCGACAGGGGACGCTCGGCGTGGTGGATGAGCAGGGCGTCATGGTCGGGGGTGAACTGCACCAGGGGTTGCAGGCCCGCGCCCTTCTGGGCGAGACGCGCGAAATGGGCGGCGGTGATGGTGAGGTCGAAGTCGCCGCGCAGGCTGCGGGCATGGAAGCGGGCGAAATCCGGAGCGCTCTCGAGGTGTACCGGCTGCTTCAGATGGCGCTCGAGGTAGGCGCGCAGCGGCTCATAGCGCTCCACCAGCACGCGCGAGCTGTGGATCGGCAGGACGCCGACGGTGAAGGCCAGGGCCAGGCCCGGCGACACCGCCAGGAAGAGGGCGAGCGCGGCGCCCGCGAGACCCATTCAGGCACCCCCCAGGGATTTCACCAGCACCTTGGAACGCCGCTGCCAGTTGTACATGGCCTTGCGCGGCGCCGGCAGGTCGTCGGGACCGGCCGCCACGAAGCCGCGCTCGATGAACCAGTGGGTGGTGCGCGTGGTGAGCACGAACAGGCGGCTCAGCCCCTGCGCCCGCGCCGCCTCCTCGACCGCCGTGAGCAGCGCGTCGCCGCGCCCGCCGCGGCGGAACTCGGGGGCCACCGCCAGGCAGGCCATCTCGGCGGCGCCGGCTTCGGGGAAGGGGTAGAGGGCGACACAGCCGACGATGAGACCGTCCAGTTCATCGACGAAGAACTGGTCGATTTCCTGTTCCAGACGCTCGCGCGAGCGGCGCACCAGGACGCCGTCTTGTTCCAGCGGCTCGATGACCGAGAGGATGCCGCCGACATCGTCGATGCCGGCCGGGCGCAGGTTCTCCACCGACTGGCGGGTGACCATGGTGCCCACACCTTCGTGCGTGAACAGCTCCAGCAGCAGGGCACCGTCGACCTCGGCGCTGACCAGATGCACCTTGGCCACCCCCTTCTTGCAGGCCTGGATGGCGTGCGGCAGGTACAGCTTCATGTCGCCGTCCGGCAGTTCCTTCAGCAGACGTTGCGCCTGGCTGGCGGTGAGCCGGCTGATGGGCTTGTCGGCCGCGTCGTCGGCATGGTCCAGGATGAAGATCAGCTTGTCCGCCCCCAGGGCGATGGCGGCGTGCGTGGCCACCTCCTCCAGGGTCAGGTTGAAGACCTCGCCGGTGGCGGAATAGCCGATTGGCGAGAGCAGCACGATCTCGCCGCCGTCGAGACGGTCGCGGATCGCGGTCACGGCGATCCTGCGCACCTCGCCGGTGAACAGCAGATCGACGCCGTCGACGACGCCGGCGGGCTGGGCGGTGACATAGTTGCCGGAGGCGACGCGGATATCGGCACCGGCCATGGGGGTGTTGGGCAGGCCCACGGAGAGCAGGCTTTCAATGTCCACCCGCACCGAGCCCACGGCGTCCTTCACATGTTCCAGGGACTCGGCGTCGGTGACCCTGCGGCCACGCACGTACTGGGCTTCGCCGGCCAGGCGTTCCTCCACCTGCGGACGCACGCCGTGCACCAGGACCAGGCGGACGCCGAGGGCGTTGAGCAGATTGATGTCGTAGACGAGATCGACGAAGTCCTCGCGCAGCATGGCGTCGCCGCCGAAGGCCAGCACGAAGGTCTTGCCGCGGAAGGCGTGGATGTAGGGTGCCGCCGCGCGGAACCAGTCCACGTAGGCGGCGGCGTTGTGTTCCCCCGTTTTCGCCATGGCCCTAGCCCTCCGTTTTACTTGCTTGATTGGCGCGGGTTACGGCGCGCCGGGGAAAAACTTGAATCGTCGGTGTCATTGGAAATCTCCCCAGACGGCCTGCATGGCGGCCAGCGCCGCCAGCGCCGCGGTCTCGGTGCGCAGGATGCGCGGGCCCAGGCGCAGCGGCTGAAAGCCGGCGCGCAGGGCGGCCTGCCGCTCGACCGGGTCGAAGCCGCCTTCCGGCCCGGCGAGCAAGAGGACGGGACCGTCCGGGACGGGGCTTCCACCCAGGCCCCGCGTCCCTTGCGGATCCAGCAGATAGCGGTGCGACCCCGTGCATGCGGCCTCGGTGCCCAGCCATTGCAGGCCGTCGCGGATCTCCGCCAGCGCCGGCGGCTGGTTGCGGCCGCACTGTTCGCAGGCGGCGACGACGATGCCGCGCCAGTGCTTCAGGCGCCGCGCGGCCTTCTCGGCATCGAGCCGCACCACGCTGCGCCGCATCATCAGCGGCTGGATGGCGCTGACCCCCAGTTCCACGGCCTTCTGCAGGGTCAGGTCCATGCGCTCGCCGGCGGAGATGCCCTGGGCGAGGACGATGCGCAGGGGGGACTCGCGCTCTGTCGCGTCGTGCGCGGCGATGCGGGCGAAGGCCAGCTTGCCGCGCAACTCGAGGGTGCCGGCGTATTCACCGCCGTCGCCGTTGAACAGGGTGAGCTCGTCGCCCTCGCGCAGGCGCAGGGCGCCGGTCGCGTGCCGGGCCGTTTCGGCGGGCAGTTCGACGAGGCGGCCGGGGGCCAGGGGCAGGTCGCAATAGAAGCGTGGCATGGGGGGAGTCCTCGGTCCGGATGATAAACTTCAACGCATTGATTTCGTCGGGAGAGACACGATGGTGCGCATGGAAACCCCGGTCTGCGATTTCGGCTGGAAGGCGTTGGATTTCGCCCTGCCCGGCGTCGATGGCAAGACCTACAGCCTGAAGGATGTGGCCGGGCCGAACGGCCTGCTGGTCATGTTCATCTGCAATCACTGCCCCTACGTGAAGGCGGTCATCGATCGCATCGTCCGCGACGTCAAGGAACTCAAGGCCCTGGGCATCGGCGCCGTCGCCATCATGGCCAACGATGCCACCGAGTATCCCGAGGACAGCTTCGACAACATGCGGGAAGTGGCCGCCCGCCTGGGTTTCCCCATGCCCTATGTGCTGGACGCGAGCCAGGACGTCGCCAAGGCCTACGGCGCGGTGTGCACGCCGGATTTCTTCGGCTTCAACCGCGATCTGGAGTTGCAGTACCGCGGCCGTCTGGACGAGTCGCGCAAGGAGGCCGCCCCCGAGGGCGTGCGCCGCGACCTGTTCGAGGCCATGCGGCAGGTCGCCGAGACCCAGCACGGTCCGGCCGAGCAGATTCCCAGCATGGGCTGTTCCATCAAGTGGCGGACCTGAACCGGATCCTCGACCAAGTCATCGCCGCCTGCCGGGATGTGGGGCGGGAAGAGGTCATGCCGCGCTACCTGAAGGTGGCGCACCAGCGCAAGGTCGACGGCAGCCTGCTCACCGAGGCCGACGTCGCCGCGCAGAACGCCTTGTGCCGCCGCCTCCAGGCCATCGCCCCCTACCCCGTGCTGGGCGAGGAGATGACCGAGGCGGAACAGCGCGCGGTCTGGGACCTGGGCGAGGAGGCCTTCTGGTGCGTGGATCCGATCGACGGCACCAGCAATTTCGTCAATGGCCTGCCCTATTTCGCCATTTCCGTGGCGCTCATCCGTGACCGCAAGAGCGTCCTCGGCGTGGTCTACGATCCGGCGGCGGACGAAGCCTTTTATGCCATCGCGGGGCAGGGCGCCTTCCTCGACGGCGAGCGCCTGCCCATCAAGGCCGCGCCCACCGAACTGCGCCGCTGCATGGCCGGCATCGAACTCAAGCGCATCGACCGCGAGCTGGCCGGGCGTCTGGCCTTCGAACATCCCTTCAGTTCCCAGCGCAACCTCGGCGCCAGCACCCTGGACTGGTGCTACCTGGCCGCCGGCCGCCTGCATGTCTATCTGCACGGCGGCCAGAAGCTGTGGGATTACGCGGCGGGTTGCCTGATCCTGCGGGAGGCGGGTGGCGCCGTTTGCGCCCTGGATGGCGGCGACTTCCGCGCCGTGGACCCCTGGAACCGTTCCGTGCTGGCCGCCCTGACTCCCGAACTGCTCAGCCAGTGGCGCGCCTGGGTGGGGGTTTGAGCAGCGGCTGAACGAGCGGAACGCCGTCGGGAGATCCGGAAAGAGGGCCTCAATCGGCTTGTGCGTCGCACCAACAGCGGACTCCATAAGAACCGGATGGCCGAATATAAAAATATTTTAATTCTTTCACCGGAACCCCCGGGAAGCCCCGAGAAGCCGCGAAATACAAGGCTTCTTCCCTGATTTCACGGGCCTTGGCAGGCGTTTGTCAGTCCCGCGTCAGCTTGCCGGTGGCTCGCGCGGTACGACATAATCCAAGCTTTCCGCCCCCTAGGGCCAAGATTTCGTTTTTTTCTCCAAGGAAACAAAGACATGGCAACCCGCACCGACCTCGCGAACGCGATCCGCGCCCTGGCGATGGATGCAGTCGAAAAGGCCAAATCCGGCCACCCCGGCGCCCCCATGGGCATGGCGGAAATCTCCGAAGTGCTGTGGAACCACCACCTGCGCCACAACCCGGCCAATCCCAAGTGGCCGGACCGCGACCGCTTCGTGCTGTCGAACGGCCACGGTTCCATGCTCATCTATTCCCTGCTGCACCTGACCGGCTATGACGTCACCATCGACGACATCAAGCAGTTCCGTCAGCTGCACTCGCGCACCCCCGGCCACCCTGAATACGGTTACACCGCCGGCGTCGAGACCACCACCGGCCCGCTCGGCCAGGGCATCACCAACGCCGTCGGCATGGCGCTCGCCGAGAAGCTGCTGGCCGCCGAGTTCAACAAGCCCGGCCATGACATCGTCAACCACCACACCTACGTGTTCCTGGGCGACGGCTGCATGATGGAAGGCATCTCCCACGAGGCCTGCGCCCTGGCCGCCACCTGGAAGCTGAACAAGCTGGTGGCGTTCTGGGACGACAACGGCATCTCCATCGACGGCCACACCGAGGGCTGGTTCACCGAGGACGTCTGCGGCCGCTTCGCGGCCTATGGCTGGAACGTGATCCGCAACGTCGACGGCCATAACTTCGCCGCCCTGGAAGCCGCCGTGCAGCAGGCCAAGCAGTCTTCCGACAAACCCACCCTGATCCAGGCCAAGACCATCATCGGCAAGGGCGCGCCCAACAAGCAGGGTGGCCATGACTGCCACGGCGCCCCCCTGGGTGACAAGGAAATCGCCGCCGCCCGCGAGACCATCGGCTGGCCCCATCCTCCCTTCGAGATTCCCGCCGACGTGTACGAAGGCTGGAACGCCAAGACCAAGGGCGAAGGTCTGGAAAAGCTGTGGAACAACAAGTTTGCCGAGTACGCCGCCCAGTTCCCCGCTGAAGCGGCCGAATTCACCCGCCGCATGAATGGCGACCTGCCGGCCGACTGGTCTGACCGTGTAGCCGCCGCCATGAAGACCACCCTGGAGAAGGCCGAGACCGTGGCCACCCGCAAGGCGTCCCAACTCGCCATCGAGCGCCTGGTCTCCACCCTGCCCGAGCGCGTCGGCGGTTCCGCCGACCTGACCGGCTCCAACCTGACCAACTGGCCCAACTGCCAGCCGATCCACCGCCACGAGAAGGCCAACTACATCTCCTACGGCGTGCGCGAGTTCGGCATGAGCCACATCATGAACGGCATGGCGCTGCACGGCGGCCTGTTCCCCTTCGGCGGCACCTTCCTGATGTTCTCGGAATACGCCCGCAACGCCCTGCGCATGTCGGCCCTGATGAAGCAGCGCGTGGTCTACGTGTTCACGCATGACTCCATCGGCCTGGGCGAGGACGGCCCGACCCACCAGCCGGTCGAGCAGACCGCCACCCTGCGCATGATCCCCAACATGTCGGTCTGGCGTCCCTGCGACACCACCGAGACCCTGGTGGCATGGGCCGCCGGCGTGGAGAAGAAGGACGGTCCCACCAGCCTGATCCTGAGCCGCCAGAACCTGCCCTTCGTGGCCCGTTCCGAAGCCCAGATCGCCGACATCAGGAAGGGCGGCTACGTGCTCGCCGACTGCGAGGGTGAGGCCAAGGTGGTGCTGCTCGCCACCGGTTCCGAGGTGGAACTGGCGCTGAAGGCGCAGGACGCCCTGAAGGCCGACGGCATCGCCGCTCGTGTCGTCTCCATGCCTTGTACCAACACCTTCGACAAGCAGGACAAGGCCTACAAGGACAGCGTGCTGCTGCCCACCGTGCACAAGGTCGCCATCGAAGCCGGTGTCACCGACGGCTGGTGGAAGTACGTCGGCCTGCGCGGCGCCGTCATCGGCCTCGACCGTTTCGGCGAGTCCGCCCCCGCGCCGCAGCTGTTCAAGGAGTTCGGATTCACCGTGGAGAACGTCGTCGCCACGGTCAAGGGCATTTTGTAATTAGCGGGTAGCGGGTGGCTGGTAGCCAGTAGCTTGAAGTTTGCGCGCCGAAGGCGCGGAAAAATTCAGCTACGAGCTACCCACTACCCGCTACAAGCTTCGTTTTCATACCCAAGGAGCACACACATGGCTATCAAAGTTGGTATCAACGGTTTCGGCCGCATCGGCCGCATGGTTTTCCGCGCCATCGCCAAGGATTTCCCCAATCTGGAAGTGGTCGCCATCAACGACCTGCTGGACCCCGACTACCTCTGCTACATGCTGAAGTACGACTCCGTGCACGGCCGCTTCAACGGTGACATCGGCCTCGACGGCAGCAACATGGTCGTCAACGGCAAGAAGATCCGCCTGACCGCCGAGAAGGACCCCGCCGCCCTGAAGTGGAACGAAGTGGGCGCCGACATCGTCATCGACTGCACCGGCTTCTTCCTGACCACCGAGTCCTGCCAGGCCCACATCACCGCCGGCGCCAAGAAAGTGGTGCAGTCCGCCCCCGCCAAGGATTCCACGCCGATGTTCGTGTACGGCGTCAACCACGCCACCTACGCCGGCCAGGCCATCGTCTCCGCCGCTTCCTGCACCACCAACTGCCTGGCTCCAGTGGCCAAGGTGCTGCATGACAACTGGGGCATCAAGCGCGGCCTGATGACCACCGTGCATGCCGCCACCGCCACCCAGAAGACCGTCGACGGACCCTCCAAGAAGGATTGGCGCGGTGGCCGCGGCATCCTGGAAAACATCATCCCGTCCTCCACCGGCGCCGCCAAGGCCGTCGGCGTGGTCCTGCCCGAGCTGAACAAGAAGCTCACCGGCATGGCTTTCCGCGTGCCCACCTCCGACGTCTCCGTGGTGGACCTGACCGTCGAGCTGAACAAGGAAGCCGCCTACGCCGACATCTGCAAGGCCATGAAGGCTGCCTCCGAAGGCGCCATGAAGGGCGTGCTGGGCTACACCGATGAGAAGGTGGTCTCCACCGACTTCGTCGGCAACTCCGCGCCCTCCACCTTCGACGCCGAAGCCGGCATCGCCCTGGACGGCACCTTCGTCAAGGTCGTCGCCTGGTACGACAACGAGTACGGCTACACCTGCAACATGCTGCGCCTGGTCGAGCATGTCGCGAAGTAATTGACTCCGGGAAATGGGAAACGGGAAATGGGAAACGCAACTGCGCGCCCGTATCCACGTTTCCCGTTTCTCTTTTCCCGTTTCCCCGATCATTGAGCCGTAAGGCCTGGGCCAACCCAACCCTTACCGCTTAACGCTCCAAGGAGAACCCAAATGTCCAAATTCCTGCGCATGACCGACCTCGCCCTGAAGGGCAAGCGCGTCTTCATCCGCGCCGACCTCAACGTGCCTGTCAAGGAAGGCAAGGTTACCTCCGACGCGCGCATCACCGCTTCCATGCCGACCATCGAGTTCGCCATGAAGGCCGGCGCGAAGGTCATGGTCACCTCGCACCTGGGTCGCCCCACCGAGGGTGAGTGGTCCGAGGAGGTGTCCCTGAAGCCCGTGGCCGACGTCATGGCCGCCAAGCTGGGCAAGCCCGTGCGCCTGATCAAGGACTGGGTCGACGGCGGCTTCGACGTGGCCGAGGGCGAAGTGGTCCTGCTGGAGAACTGCCGCGTCAACAAGGGCGAGAAGAAGAACGTGGAAGACACCGCGAAGAAGTACGCCGCCCTCTGCGACGTCTTTGTCATGGACGCCTTCGGCACCGCCCACCGCGCCGAGGCCTCCACCTACGGCATCGCCCAGTTCGCCCCCACCGCTTGCGCCGGCATGCTGGTCACCGAGGAACTGGACGCCCTGGCCAAGGCCCTGGCCAACCCCGCCCGCCCGATGGTGGCCATCGTCGGCGGCTCCAAGGTCTCCACCAAGCTGACCGTGCTCGAAGCCCTGTCCGAGAAGTGCGACCAGTTGGTGGTCGGCGGCGGCATCGCCAACACCTTCCTCGCCGCCACCGGCAAGAACGTGGGCAAGTCCCTGTGCGAGCATGACCTGATCCCCACCGCCCAGGCGCTGATCACCAAGATGTCCGCGCGCGGCGCCACCATCCCCATCGCCGTGGACGTGGTGTGCGGCAAGAAATTCGACGCCGCCGAGCCCGCCGTGGGCAAGACCGCCGACGCCGTGGCCGATGACGACATGATCTTCGACATCGGCCCCAAGTCCGCCCAGGAGCTGGTGGACATCATCATGCAGGCCGGCACCGTGGTCTGGAACGGTCCGGTCGGCGTGTTCGAGTTCGACCAGTTCGGCGAGGGCACCAAGGCCATCGCCAAGGCCATCGCCGAGACCAAGGCGTTCACCCTCGCCGGCGGCGGCGACACCATCGCCGCCATCCAGAAGTACGACATCTACGACAAGGTGTCGTACATCTCCACCGCCGGCGGCGCTTTCCTGGAATACCTGGAGGGCAAGGTCCTGCCCGCTGTGGACATCCTGGAAAAGCGGGCTTCCAACTAACGAGAAAAGGGAAACGGGAAAAGGGAAACGTGACTGACGGGCGCGTTGGCGTTTCCCGTTTCACATTTCCCGTTTCCCCCAAATCATGCTACGCAGAACCAAAATCGTCGCCACCCTCGGCCCCGCCTGTACCGATCCCAAGGTTCTGGATCGCATGATCGAGGCCGGTGTCGATGTCGTCCGCCTGAACTTTTCCCACGGTTCCGCCGAAGAGCATATCCAGCGCGCCGACCTCGTGCGCTCCCTGGCCAAGACCCGCGGCCGCGCCGTCGGCGTGCTGGTCGACCTGCAGGGCCCGAAGATCCGCATCGGCAAGTTCAAGGACGGCAAGATCACCCTCGCCAACGGCGACAAGTTCATTCTTGACGCCGACTGCGAGCTGGGCGACCAGGAGCGCGTCGGCCTCGACTATGTCGACCTGGTCTACGACGTCTCGCGCGGTTCCACGCTGCTGCTCGACGACGGCCGCATCGAGATGTGGGTCGAGGACGTGCAGGGCACCCAGGTCATCTGCAAGGTGGTGCAGGGCGGCGTGCTCTCCAACAACAAGGGCATCAACCGCAAGGGTGGAGGCCTCTCCGCCTCGGCCCTGACCGACAAGGACATCGAGGACATCAAGACTGCCGCCGCCCTCAAGGCGGACTATCTGGCGGTGTCCTTCCCGCGCTCGGCGGCGGACATCCAGCAGGCCCGCGAAATCCTGCAGGCGCACGGCGGCAGGTCCTGGATCGTCGCCAAGATCGAGCGCGCCGAGGCCGTGGAGGGCCTGGAGGCGATCGTCAAGGCGGCCGACGCCATCATGGTGGCGCGCGGCGACCTCGGCGTGGAGGTGGGCGATGCCGCCGTGCCCTCGCTGCAGAAGCGCATGATCCGGCTCGCCCGGCTGCACAACAAGCTGGCCATCACCGCCACGCAGATGATGGAGTCGATGATCTCCAGCCCGATCCCCACCCGCGCCGAGGTTTCCGACGTGGCCAATGCCGTGCTGGATGGCACCGACGCGGTGATGCTGTCGGCGGAGACGGCGGTGGGCGACTACCCCATCGAGACCATCGCCGCCATGAACCGCATCTGTATCGAGGCGGAAAAAGAGGTGGATACGCCCGATTTCAACGACTTCCAGAGCAAGGAAGGCATCCTGCGGGTGGACGAGGCCATCGCCAAGTCGGCGGCCTACACGGCGCTCAACCTCAACGTGAAGGCCATCGCCGCGATGACCCAGTCCGGCTCCACCGCCCTGTGGATGAGCCGCATCAGCACGCACGTACCGATCTACGCCCTCACCCCCGAGGTGGAGACGCGGCGCAAGGTCACCCTGTTCCGCGGCGTCTATCCGGTCAACTTCAAGCCTTCCAGTAACGACCGCGATCAGCTCCTCGCCGAGGCCCAGGATGAACTTCGCCGGCGCGGCGCGGTCCGTAACGGCGACCTCATCCTGCTGACCATCGGCGAGCCGATCGGCCGCTCGGGCGGCACCAACACCATGAAGATCGTTCGCATCGGCGAACGTAAAGTCACATAACCGTTCAACCCTACAGGAGAACTCCAGATGGCTCTGATATCCCTGCGTCAACTGCTCGACCACGCCGCCGAGAACGGCTACGGCCTGCCCGCCTTCAACGTCAACAACATGGAACAGGTCCAGGCCATCATGCAGGCCGCCGACAAGACCAACAGCCCTGTGATCCTGCAAGGCTCCGCCGGCGCCCGCTCCTATGCCGGCGAGCCCTTCCTGCGTCACCTCATCCTGGCCGCCATCGAGTCCTACCCGCACATCCCCGTGTGCATGCACCAGGACCACGGCGCCTCCCCCAGCATCTGCTTCCGCTCCATCCAGTCCGGCTTCAGCTCGGTGATGATGGACGGCTCCCTGGGCACCGACGGCAAGACCCCCTCCACCTATGAATACAACGTGGATACCACCCGCCACGTGGTGGAACTGGCCCATGCCTGCGGCGTCTCCGTGGAAGGTGAGCTGGGCTGCCTGGGTTCCCTGGAAACCGGCAAGGCCGGCGAGGAAGACGGCCACGGCGCCGAAGGCGTGCTGGACCACTCCGCCCTGCTGACCGACCCCAACGAAGCCGCCGACTTCGTCAGCAAGACCCACGTCGACGCCCTCGCCATCGCCATCGGCACCAGCCACGGCGCCTACAAGTTCACCCAGAAGCCCACCGGCAAGGTGCTGCGCATCGACCGCGTCAAGGAAATCCACCAGCGCATCCCCAGCGTCCATCTGGTCATGCACGGCTCCTCCTCGGTGCCGGAAGACTGGCTCGCCATCATCAACAGCTACGGCGGCGACATGGGCCAGACCTATGGCGTGCCCGTCAGCGAGATCGTCGAAGGCATCAAGAACGGCGTGCGCAAGGTCAACATCGACACCGACCTGCGCATGGCCTCGACCGGTTCCATCCGCAAGCATCTGGCGGAAAACAAGTCGAACTTCGACCCGCGCAAGTTCCTCAAGGAAGCCACCAAGGCCATGAGCGCCATCTGCGCCGCCCGTTATGAAGCCTTCGGCGCCGCCGGCATGGCCAGCAAGATCACCAAGGTCTACAGCCTGGAAGACATGCAGAAGCGCTACGACAAGGGCGAGCTGGATCCCAAGGTCAACTGAGCACCTGGCGGATGCACGAAAAAATGGCGGCCTGTGGCCGCCATTTTTTTGCGTCGAAGTCCACATGACCCAGGCTGCCCCTGGTTGACAGGCCATCGCCATGACGGAGAGCGGGCAGGAGGGTCTCTATGTGAGTGAGACAAGGCCTATGGGAGGACACCGATTGGATCTGCCAGCGTGACAAGGACCTGGGGCATACTCGCATTTGCATGAAGCCCATCAAACATCCCTCCGAAATTGCCCGCGAGGCGCTAAAGCTGTTATCGGCGCGCAAGCTGTCCCCGACCCCGGCCAACTACCAGGAGTGTTACTACGAGATCGCGGAAAAGCCCCACATGCAGGGCTTTCCCGAAGACCAGTTGCGACAGATCGCGCTTGCCCTCAAGGCGCATAACGTCGACCAGCAGGAACAGCTGGACCAGCTCGATCTCGCGATCAGAAAGCACAGCTGGAAAGGCGTCGGGCTTGCCTTGCAGGAGTATGTCCAACGGGGGATCGGATCCGAATCCATCGAGGGCGGCGAGGCCGCTCCGCTGGCGGCGGAGGATACCAGCGCCTACGCCCGCGACTGTTTCTCGAGGGTCGCCGGCCTCATCGACAGCATGCGTCCCGCTCTGGCCGACGAAGACGAGGGCTTCGCGGAGCAGATGGGCGGGGTGGTGCATACGCTGCGCGACCCCATGGCGGATATCCAGGTTGTCCGCGACGAGTTCGACCTCTTCTGCCGGCGCCTCGCCTTCGCGGCCGAGGAACAGGGGGAAATCAAGCACGCCTTGCTGAAGTTGCTGCATGTCATCATCGAGAACATCAGCAAACTGATCATGGAAGACTCCTGGCTTGAGGGTCAGGTTGCCGCCTTGATCGAAGCGGTAAGTCCCCCTCTGAGCCTGCGTCGCCTGGATGATGTGGAACGTCGCATCCGCGATGTGATGTACAAGCAGGCGACGGCCAAGGAACGGGCCATTGAGGCCCAGGCGGAAATACGCGAAATGCTGGGAACGTTCATCGAGCGGCTTACGGCGATGAACGATTCGAGCACGACATTCCATGGCCGGCTGGAAGATAGCGCGCGGAAACTCGAACGGGTGAAGACGCTGGAAGAGATGGCGCCGCTGTTGAGCGAGGTGATCCAGGCGACCCGAGCCATGGCCGAGGATACCGAGAGATCACGGGAGGAACTCGGTGCGCTGCGCGAAAAGGTCCTGGCCACGGAATCGGAAATCGCCAAGCTGCATCTGGAGCTGAACAACGCCAGCGCGATGGCGCGCCACGACCCCTTGACCAACACCCTGAACAGAAAGGGCCTGGACGAAGTCATGGTGCGCGAGATCGCGGCCATGCAGCGAAAAGGCACGTCACTGTCCCTTGCCTTGCTCGATGTCGACGACTTCAAGAAGCTCAATGACCGTCTGGGACACACCGTCGGCGACGCGGCGCTGGTCCACCTGGTGAGAGTGGTGCGCGAGTGCATGCGTCCCTCGGATTCCCTCGCCCGTTATGGGGGGGAGGAATTCGTCATTCTCATGCCGGACACACCCCTGGATGAGGCCATGAAGGCCATGAGCCGTTTGCAGCGAGAGCTGACCCGGAATTTTTTTCTCGCGAACAATGAGAAGGTCTTGATCACCTTCAGCGCCGGGGTTGCCCAACTGGCGACAGGCGAATCCCAGGAGGATGCGTATCAGCGCGCGGATGCGGCCATGTACCTGGCCAAGCGCGCCGGCAAGAACCGCGTCCTGGCCGGCTGATTCGCGGCGCCCGGCTGGCCAAGAGGCATGGCCGACGAGTGAACAGGCCATGAAAGTAGCGGCCATTGCAGGCCGGAGCGTCGTGGGCGCGTTGCCGCCGATACGGCAATCCACCCTGTCACCCGCTAAAATGCCGCATCCCCCAGACGCCCGCCCATCATGTCCGACACCCTGTTCGCATCCTCCATCCAGTCCCTGCCCCTGATCCACAAGGGCAAGGTGCGCGACATCTACGCCGTCGACGACAAGCGCATGCTCATCGTCACCAGCGACCGCCTGTCCGCCTTCGACGTGGTGCTGCCGACGCCCATTCCGGACAAGGGGCGGGTGCTGACGGCGGTGGCGGATTTCTGGTTCCGCAAGCTCGCGCACATCCTGCCCAACCAGTTGACCGGCGATGCCCCGGAGTCGGTGGTGGCGGCCGAGGAGCGGGACCAGGTGGCCGGCCGCGCCATCGTCGTGAAACGGCTCAAGGCCCTGCCGGTGGAGGCCATCGTGCGCGGCTACCTGGTGGGTTCGGGCTGGGCCGACTACCAGCAGACCGGCAAGGTGTGCGGCATTCCCCTGCCCGCCGGCCTGCGTCAGGCGGACAAGTTGCCCGAGCCGTTGTTTACCCCGTCGACCAAGGCGGCTGTCGGCGCCCACGACGAGAACATCGACTTTGCCCGCTGCGAGGCCCTGCTGGGCGCCGACATCGCGGCCCGGGTGCGGGACGCCGCCATTGCCCTCTACAAGGCGGCCGCCGAATACGCCCTGACCAAGGGCATCCTCATCGCCGATACCAAGTTCGAGTTCGGCCTCGACGAGCAAGGCACCCTGACCCTCATCGACGAGGTGCTGACCCCCGATTCCTCCCGCTTCTGGCCCGCCGACCAGTACGAGGTGGGCAAGAACCCGCCCAGCTTCGACAAGCAGTACGTGCGCGACTGGCTCACCGCCTCGGGCTGGAACAAGCAGGCTCCGGGCCCGGAACTGCCCGCCGAGGTGGTGGCGCGCACCGCCGAGAAATACCGCGAGGCCCTGCGCCGGCTGACCGGCTGAAGCCCGCTTTCGCGGACGAGCGTCCGCGCCGCGGGGCGGCCTCCTGGCTGGCTCGCTGAGCCCCTCTACACGATGCCGACACGCCTGCTTGCGCGTTAAAGAAGCTGTCGTGCCTGCCGATAACCGGAAGCAAGCGACCCGTCGCCGGGGCCGGCCCGCCCCGCTTGCGGGCCGCGACTGCACCTGAGGTCCACGCCAAGGAAAGCACCATGCGAGTGAACATGCCGGTCACGGGCGTCGAGCGCCCGCTGCGCGACACGGAAACCATTGTCTCCACCACCGACACCCGCGGTGTCATCACCCACGTCAACGACACCTTTGTCGAGGTCAGCGGCTTCAGTCGCGATGAACTGCTGGGGGCGCCGCAGAACATCGTGCGCCATCCGGACATGCCCGCCGCCGCCTTCCAGGACCAGTGGAACACCATCCAGGCCGGCCGACCCTGGGTCGGGCTGGTGAAGAACCGCTGCAAGAATGGCGACCATTACTGGGTGGAGGCGCATGTCACGCCCATCCGCCAGAGCGGCCAGATCAGCGGCTATTTGTCCGTGCGGCGGCGACCCTCGCGCGAGCAGATCACCCAGGCCGAGACCCTGTATCGTCGGCTCAACGAGGGCAAGGTCAAGTCGCTGCATGCCACCGGCATTCGCGCCAGGCTGAACCGGCTGAGCATCAAGCAGCGCCTGGCCGGCATCATGGCCCTGGTGGTGGCCATGATCCTGGTGGGTACGGCCATCGGCATGGGCGGCGTGGCGGTGACCAACAAGGAGATGGCAGCGCTTTACCATTCCCGTCTGGAGCCGATCCGCATCCTCGGCCAGGTGGTGCGCTTGATGAGCGAAAACCAGACCCAGGTGGCGCTCACGGTGCAGCACGACCCCACCAGTCCCTTCGCCACCCAGCACGACCATCCCGTCGAGCGGCACCTCGACACGGTCGCCGCCAACCGCGACAAGATCACCGGACTGTGGCGGGAATTCGAGGCCGTCACCCTGCCGCCGGAAGCGGCCGCGGCGGCCGCCGCCTTCGCCGAGGCCCGCGCGCGCTACGTGCAGGAGGGCCTGCAGCCGGCGATGGGGGCGGTGAAGGAGGGCAACTACCGGGCCGCCACCCAGATCCTGCTGACCAAGGTCAACCCCCTCTACGCCGATGCCCGCGACAAGATGGAGGCCCTGCGTACCCTGGTGCAGAACCAGGCCCAGGCCGATTACCAGGTGGCCGAGGCGCGCTATCAGAAGCTGCTGATCATCGGCATCGGTGGCATGGGCCTGGGTATCGCCCTCGCCATCTGGATCGCCTGGCTGTTGATTCGCGCCATCGCCCGGCCGCTGGAGCGGACCATCGGTTATTTCGAGCAGATCGCCGAGGGACGCTACGACAACGCCATCGCCATCGACCGCCACGACGAGGTCGGCCAGGTGCTCGAGGGGCTGGAGTCCATGCAGACCAGGCTGGGCTTCGACGTCGCCGAGGCCAAGCGCGTCGCCGACGAGAATCTGCGCATCCGCCAGGCCCTGGACAGCGTCTCCACCAATGTCCGCATCGCCGACAAGGATGGCCGCGTGTTCTACGCCAACAAGGCGCTGCTGGCAACGCTGCGGCGTACCGAGGTGGCGATCCGCAAGAGCATCCCCAGTTTCTCGGCCGACCGCTTCATCGGCTCCTCCATCGGCGTTTTCTACCCCGATCCGCAGGCGGCGCTGAACCGCCTGGCGAGTCTGCGCGAGACCGCGCGTTCCGAGATCGTCATCGGCGAACGCCTGTATGCCCTCACCACCAACCCGATCTTCAACGACGCCGGCGAGCGCCTGGGTTCGGTCGGCGAATGGCGCGACCGCACCGACGAGGCGGCTACGGAAAAGGAAATCGCCGACCTCGTCGGCGCCGCCGCCGCCGGCGACTTCAGCCAGCGTCTCGACGTCGCCGGCAAGGACGGCTTCTTCCTGCAACTGGCCGAAGGCATCAACAAACTGGTGCAGACCAGCGAACGCGGCATGCACGACGTC
>WOUQ01000046.1 GCA_009772925.1 bacterium | reverse complement strand
CGGGAGCATCGGCGACCGGGGCCTCGACAGCTGCGCAGGATGGGCCACCGAAGGAGCTCGGGCATGGCGCGTACGGAACAGTCTTCCTACGCAGCCACCCCACACTTGGCCTCGTTGCGGTCAAGGTCTTCCGCATTCCAGCGCACTGCGATGCGGAAGCTCTGGCCATGGGCATCCTGGAAGTGCCCCACCGGTCCGACCGCATCATCAAGTATCATGGGCCAAACAACCGCTGGTCCTGGCCCCGAACACACGCCAACTCCGACCCATCAGCCCAATCCGATCCCTCACGGCCCCCGAAAATCCCCGCTCTCGTCTATGAATTCTGCCCATTCGGGGATGTCGAGGCGTTCATCCGGGAGTGGCACCCGGTCCTGAACCAGACCATCCTCTCCCACTGGACTCGGCACGTGGCAGAGGGCCTCCAATTCCTGGCCTCCCTCGACGTCGTTCACGCGGACCTGAAACCCAAGAACCTGCTCGTTCGGCACGACAAAACCCTCGTGATCGCCGACCTGGGGCGTTCTCTGGTGTCATCGAGGACGCCGACGACCACCACTATCCGCGGCACCCCATTCTACGCATCCCAGGAGATACTGCGAATGACGGGCATCACGCCGGTCGCAGACGTATTCTCGCTGGGACTCATCATATACGAATGGGCGACTGGCGAACTCCCCCACACCCGCCGCTGGAATAACTGGTGTTTGTCGACGCCTGAGCTGGTGGAAGAGTTGAAATGGCGCATTGGCACCAACGATTGGAAGCCAGCACTGCCCGCACCTTACACTGGCGAATTCGCCCAACTGGTGCAGGGCATGCTGAATCCAATTGTTAGCGCGCGCCTAACCGCCAGCCAGGTCCTCGCCACTCGCATCATCGGCGACACCCGGGCGCTCGCTTTTGAAGTTCCAATTGGGCTGACGGGAGAGCAGGCGGTCCTATCGCTGCAGTGCATCAGCGAGAGGACGGCTCACATGGGCCAGATTGCGCAGTTGGCCCGGGACAAGCTGACCTTGGAGCAGCAGCTCAAAATCAACACAGCGAAGATGGAAGAAACTGATAAGCTGCTGCTCAAGGTCCGCACAGACGCGAAGCTGTCGAAAGAGGAACTGGCGGAGGCGAAGAAGACAGTGGCTCTCGCTGGGGCAAACGAAGCGCAAGCGAAGGAACAGTTGCGCGTCTCCCAGGCCACAATCATCCACCTTCAATCGGCCTTCGCGGAGACAATCAAAGAGGTGAAGGGCGCCAGCACTCAGCCCCAGGCACCTGGCGGAACCTGCACGTTGTCGGTAGATGAGGCCAACAACATCACCGACCTGCACGCTGAGGCCGCATTCCGCCTGAATCGAGTCAGTGGCGAGCTGAAGGCGGTGATGGCCGAGAAGGAGCGTCTGCGCAGCGAGCTCAAAGAGTCGCAACAGGAGCTTCACGCTAGCCCATTCGCCGCCTTGCTCCGCGAGAACGCCGAGCTCCAACGTGAGAGCCGCTTTCACAAGCGGCAACACGACGAGGGCAAGTCAGTTGCGGACAAGAGCTCACGCCACAACGCCGATGCCAGCCATCCAATCCACGAGGATGTTGACCAACTGAGTCAACACCTCAGCCA
>WOUQ01000045.1 GCA_009772925.1 bacterium | reverse complement strand
ATTGATGACCACATTCGACTGAGATCGACCGTGTCCGCGATGACGTTTGTGATGGTCGTGCGGGTCGGGGTGGGGTGGAGAGAACTCCTCTGAGGAGTCAGTGGGCGACTGGCGACGGCTTAGACGTTGCAGCTCGCGTATGTCTTCGCGCGTCACGTTGAACTGCGGTGAACCCTCGCTCGACGAGCTACTGCTGCTACTTCCACTGCTACCGTTAGAGCTGTCGCTCGAGCTGGGGCTTGAGCCATCGCCTCCACCTCCTCCGTGCCCGTGCCCACCTCCGTGTCGCGATCCCGATCCACCATGTCCTCGAGGCGGGGAGTGTCGAGAAGGGGTGCGGTTGGGACGTCGCGGAGTGTGTCCGCGATCACCGTCTCCGTCGCTCCCCGAACTGCCGCCACCTCCTCCCGCATGCACCTTGCCACGATTCACGGCCGCACCGGGTTCTCGCCCGAACACGTAACAGGTGTCGACTCGGCGGCACTGGTTGGGCGAGGGTTCCTCGGCAGAGGATGAGGTATCGAATGGGTGCGGCTTCTTCGTTGGCGTTCGCTTGCCATGCGGAGATTTGGACTTGTGTCGGGACTTGGACTTAGAGGGGGATCTCGACTTATGTTTCTCCATGGGAGTCGAGTGCGTGTGGCTATGTGAGCGCGACTGGTACTTGCCCGATGACTTCGGTCGTCCGCGACTCGAGGGACGTCCGCGAGTAGGACGGTCGTTGTCGCCATCATCGTCTATTGCACCAGTTACCATTTGCACTCGTCTACCACTCGTCGCTCCTTCACTCCCATAGATAGGAGAGACTCCTGTTGTGACGAACAGGGGGTCTTGCTGCGGTCGTGCCGATGTCGCGGATGGTTGTTGAACTGGCTGATTGCGCGCTGGGGAAGTTGGTTGTCGCACTCGAGATGGGGAAGGGGCAGGAGCTTGCATGGGCGAGTGCGTCGGGGAGGCGCGAACAGGTTGTGCGACAGTTGCCGTTCTCATCGCCATGCCGAGAACGATCGGTACATTCGGGTAACTGCGACCGTAGTTACTCGACGTACCGGTTGCCTGTCCGCGACTAAGGATTGGCGGTTGTGCCACCTTCTGAGGAGGCTCTCGTGCCGGATCCGCAACGAAGCGGACTCGCTCGAGGTCCTGCCTTGCTCGTGCCGCCGTAATCCCCAACGCATCGTCGTAGGATTCGGACTGGAACGGGGCGCGTCTCTCAGGGGCTCTAGTGCCAGCGTCGCGGAGTGTGTCCACGTAGGTCGTCGTCCGCGACTGTTGTCGCATCCAGACCCGTTCACGGTCCTCCAACTCCTTTCGCCGTTCTCGTTCAGCTACTAGTTGGCGCCGTAGTAGGTCGCTTTGCTCCTGCTCGTATTCTGCGGCAGCTTCCCGTTCTCGTTGCAATCGTTGCGCAGCCAGATTGTCCTGATCCCGTATGAATTGTGCCTCTTGCTCAGCTTCCATTCGTGCGCGTGTTGCCGCTTCGTGCCTAATGCGAGCCACGAACTCTTCAGGGATATCTGCAAAGTCGCAGAGTACTGGACGCTTCGTTCGGTGGACACGGCGACCGCTCGTCGGCGACTCGGCGCTTCCGCTATCGACACTGCCACTCTCACCGGCTCCTTCCCGCGGACCGCCCGTACC
>WOUQ01000044.1 GCA_009772925.1 bacterium | reverse complement strand
TGCAACCACCTGGTCCTACGCGCGTCCTCGCCAGCAACAGCCGAGCACTCGAACTGATCGGCTGGGCCCCATTGCGTCTAGAACTCGGCGGACGCACCATCTATCACGAGGTAGGCGTGGTGCACGATCTGCCTGTGGATGTGATCCTCGGCGGAGAACTCATGCGCCCCCATCAGTGCACCCTCCAGTATGCTGACAGTGGCCGCAACGAGTTCCACATGGGTCTTGCAACGTGCGACAAGTGCGACCTCACGCGAGAGCGACTCCGCGAGAAGAAGGATGCTCAGCTGACAACGCACTTCGTTCGTCGCGGACCCGCTGCACCTCTCGTGATGGCAAGTCCAGAAACAGGACCCGCTCATGCAGTGCAGATCGGCCCCATCGTCGAACAGCACCAGACGAAGCTCGTGTACGTGCTGCAGGAGATGAAAGTCTCCGAACTCGACGTGCCGGCCGACATCAAGCATCGCCTCGTCGAAATCATCGAGCGCTGCCTCGACGCGTTCGCAGCAGATGACAACGACGTCGGCAACACCCACGTCATCGAACACGAGATCCGTCTCAAGGACGGAACGCCGATCAAGTTGCGCGCACGTCCGATCCCATATGCAGTGCGCGAGTTCGTGGACACCGAGGTCGACCGTCTCTACGAGCTGGACGTCATCTCGCCCGCGGACCCCGGTGCATGTCCCTTTGCGTCGCCGATAGTCGTCGTGAAGAAGAAGGACGGCACATGGCGCATGTGCGTCGACTATCGCCGACTCAACGAGCAGACGGACAAGGACCGATTCCCGCTGCCGAGAATCGACGAAATCTTCAATCAGCTCAGCGCCGCTCGCTCCTTCATCAGCCTCGACCTGCTGATGGGCTATCACCAGGTCAGCATCAAGCGAGAGGACCGCGTGAAGACCGCGTTCATCACGCATCGCGGACTCTTCATGTTCAACCGGATGCCGTTCGGTTTGACAAACGCGCCCGCGACGTTCCAACGCTTGATGAATACGATCTTCAAGGACGATCTCGAACGCGGCAACTCCATCTACCTCGACGACCTGCTGCTCTACGCGCTCACGCACCTCGACGTGCTGCCGATCTTCGAGAAGACGCTGCGCAAGCTCATCATCGCAGGGCTGAAGTGCAAAGCGCGCAAATGCAAGCTGTTCCTGAAGAAGGTACCGTTCCTCGGACACGTCATCGCAGACGGCAAGATTGAGCCCGACCGCGAGAAGCTGGACAAGATCCGAGACTGGCCGATGCCGAAGACCGGCTTGGAGATGCTCAGCTTCCTCGGCCTCTGCAACTACTATCGCCGCTTCATCAAGCCGTTTGCAGACATCTCGGACTCGCTCTACAAGGCGGCACCGATGAAGCTGCTCGAGCAGACGCCACTCCTCATTCGTGCGTTCGAGGACCTGAAGCAGCAGCTCTGCAACGCTGTCGCTCTGCACCTGCCGAACATCAAGGGCGACTTCATCCTGGAGACGGACGCGAGCCAGATCGCCGTCGGCGCAGCGTTGAAGCAGCCCGTCGCGGACCCCGACGTAGCAGGAGGCATCATGGAGGTGCCGGTCTCCTTCTACAGTCAGGCGCTCTCGTCTGCACAACGCAACTACTCAACGTATGAACGTGAGTTGTTCGCGGTTGTGAAGGCCTGCGAAGCGTACAA
>WOUQ01000043.1 GCA_009772925.1 bacterium | reverse complement strand
ACGTGCCCGGCACGCCGCACTACTACAACGACCTCTCGAGCTCGAACGTCCGACTCCGCGCGCGCATCCTGCAACCGACTGGCGTGGCCATCCTGGCCGCGCAGCATGTGGGCACAGCGAACCTCTACGCCAACTCAATGTTCGCCGACGTCATGGTCGAGCTTGGTGGACAACTGCTTGGCGTGGCCACGAATGGGCTCTACCCCTACCGCGCCTACATCGAGACGCTGATCGACACGAACGACGAGAACAAGCTCACCTGGGGCGAAACCGAGGGGTGGTACAAGGACACGCCGGCACAGATTGCAGCGGCCGATCCCGAGCCCGACGACGCGAACCTGGGCCTGCACGCGCGCGAGCGTCGCTTCGCGGCCGGGCGCGAGGTCGAGATGACCCTTCGCCCTCACGTGGACGTGTTCCAGCAAGAACTGTGCATGCCGTCGCATGTCAACATGCGCCTCTTCCTCTACCCGGCGCGCGACGAGTTTGTGCTCAAGGCGGCGGCGGCTGACGTGGCCTTCCGGCTCGAGATTACCGAGGCGACGTTCGTGGTCGAGACCTGCGAGGTGACGGCGGAGATGGAAGGCGCGCAAATGGCGCTCCTCTACAAGGGCCTGAACATGCACTTCCCGCTCAAGAAGATGGAGATTCGACAATTCNNGACCGAGTGCTCCTGATGCTGGTGGCGCAAACCTCCAAGGATGGGCACTACATGCAGAACCCCTTCAACTTCCACCACCACAACATCAATCACCTGCAACTCGTGGTGGGCGCCGACTCGCTCCAGATGCGCCCACTGACGCCCGACTACCGCGCGGCCGCCTTCTACCTCGAGTCCTATAATAGCCTGTGGCGCGCGGCCAACAAGATGTACAAGAACGCCACGGTGGGCATTTCCTACTCCGACTTCATTCAAGGCTACACGATCTACGGCATCGACCTGAGCGCCGACGGCAGTGGTGGCGAGTGCCCTAACGCGCCACGCAAGGGAGAAGTGCGCATCGAAGTGGGCTTCCGCGAGAATCCGGTTGTGGCGCTGACTCTGCTGGCGATCGCCGAGAAGCCTGGCTGGTTCGAAATCGACGCACACGGCGACGTCATCAAGCCGGAATGAACTCGAACGAGATCAAGCTGCTGCTGGAGCGCTACGTGCCGCGCACCTACACCATTGGCGTCTACCCGCGCGACCAGCTACCGACGCGGCCGGCACGCCGATCCTGCCTGGTGGTGAACTCTGACCCGGCAGGCGAACCGGGCCACCACTGGCTTGCGCTCTACGTCGATGAGGACATTGAATTCTTTGACTCGTTCGGCCAGCACCCCAGCGCCTACTCGCTCAATCTCCCCACTGCGCTGCGCGTTCTCCACTACCCCATTCAATCGCTCAATAGTGACTCATGCGGCGATCACTGCATCATCTTCCTCTGGCGTCGCGCTCGCCGCTTCTCGCTCACGCGCATACGTAGTTGCTATAGCCGCAATCATCCCGCGAACGATCTAGCTGCTACTAGGCAAGTCGCGAAGCTTGCCTCCCGCCTCAATACCACTACGCCCGCTGCGCCCTGCGAATGCATGCAATGCTGCGAGCGCCGTTGTCTTTGCAAATAAACGGATCCGACACTGGTTTATTGTTGCTCACGGATACAGACAGTACATGCGCATATCGCCGAGCTTGGGCTTAGTTGGGCGCTTACTGGGACGCGTAGCCTTAGCATGATGATGCATGAGTGAAGCGAGTGCAGCCATTCCGAACCCCTTCTGCTTCTTTGTCTTTTTCTTGTGGGGGCCAGTGAGATTCTCAGTAGAAACGAGTGCAAGGGCGCGGGAGGTGCCGGGACGCGATGAAGCAGGGGCGCTAGAGGGGCCGGATGCAGCGTGCTCAACTGCCGACTTCAAGAGCGTATTAGGGATGTAGTGAGAGGGGAACTCTATTGAGCGCAGAGCTTTGAGGAAGTCTTCGGTGTGCGGGGGCATGAGGTACGCGTTTGGCGAGTACATTGCATGAATGAGGTCGCCAAAGTTGGAACCTGCAACCGGCTTTCCGCGCAGCACGAGCTGGAGTTTGTCGTCAAAGGTCACTCCTCCGTCGCCCATGCGAGCGATCGCATGCTTCGCGGCTTCGTGCTTCTTCTTTCCCAGCGGCGCCAGTACTTGCTCGAGCGCCGACTCCATCTCGGGATCGGGCGCTGCCATTGTCGTCGTCGTCGGCGCCGTCGTGGTCGTGGCCGTAGTCGCCATCGTCGGCGCCGTAGTCATCGTCGCCATCGTCGCCATCGCCGGAGTCGGGGCCGGAGCCGGAGGTGCCACGCGCATCCCCGCCCTGTCCCTTGCA
>WOUQ01000042.1 GCA_009772925.1 bacterium | reverse complement strand
GAGACACTCGCAGGCGTTTCCGGGACCGACTTAGTTGTCGCCGTCGAGGTCGAGGACGACACTGTCGTCACCGAAACCGAGCTGGCCGTTGCAGCCTCGACAGGTTTCGCTGACGTTGGCACGTCTTCGAGAGCTCTGCGAGTTTCTCGACGCGAACGGGCCGCCTCAGAGGTAGGGGGACTCGCATGTGATCGCCTGCGAGCCGAAACGGGTTGCGTGGCCGATGTAGATGTTGTCGCCGCCTGTGCAGGCGTCTTCGGTAGGGTCGCTGGCGCTCCGCTAACAGCAGCTGGCGCTCCAGTAGCCGCAACTGGTACGCTAGAGTCTGCTGCTGGCGTTCGCGGTTTCGCACTCGGGGCCGTCGTCGACGTCGTTGCCGTTGCCTGAGCACTCAGGGCAGGCACTGCAGTCGACACAGCAGCTGGGCCAGCAGGGGCCACGGTCACGGAGGAAGATGTCGTCGTCGATGAGGCCGAGACTGACGTGTCTGAGCCCTCCTTCGACGGCGTCTCCTGCATGAGGGGCCGGAAGTGCCCTCTGAACTCTCGCACGAAGCGCTGATAAGCCGCATCGGCGTCCTGTGCGAAATCTTGCGCCGCCCGTTCCTGATCCGTGTGCGTTCGACCGATCATGGCGCTCTGCGGTTGCGTCTGCGGATCTATGTAGTACTTGATCGGTACGTCGTCAGAGAGCGGGCCCTGCACGAGCGTCAACATGTCGGCGCCATCCGCAAGGGGCAAGTCCTCCGCAATCACAATCCCCTTGTAGATGTCGTCCGGCTTGTTGGAGCAGAGGAGCGCCATCCAGTTGTAGGTGCCAGCGCCTGTATGCAGCTCTCGTGCGTACGCAGGCAGCTCTGGCCAGTCATCTCCTCGAATTTCGATCATTTTGCGAATGAGTCGGCGCGTTGCATCCATCACGATGAGCTGCCGGCTCCAATCCCAGATCGGCGTCGGCCCATCGGTGATCAGGCGCTTCCGTTCCAGCAACTGCTCCTCAGTTCTGGGTGTCGCCCAACGTGGAGCGCCCTTGAGCTGGTCATCGAGTTGCAGGGGCGCCGTCTCCAGTGGATGTATGAACGGGGGGCGCGCGTTGCCGCCTCGTCGCGCCAGGTCATCGTTCTCGAACGCCGTCATCTCCAACAGGCGTCCTGCACCCACATAGATGCCGCCAGACGCGGCGAGAGTGAGATCATTGCCGAAACGGTCTTCGGCCGCGACGCCAGCGATGTAGTAGTAGACCGCGCGACTCCACTGCACCTCAGCGATCGCGTCACGGTAGCTCTGCCCTTCCCGGAACCGATTGTTCAGGCGTTTCCCGCTCAGCCAGTACAACGCCTCCGGCAACTGCACGTTCATTTCGAGCGGGGGCACCGTTTCCTGTGCCATCGCCAGCAGTTGTCGCACTCGCGGTTCATTCGAGAGCTCGAGCACTTGGACCGCCGGGAGTGAGATGCCGAGCGCCGCCAGCACCGCCTCGACCTTGAACCCGGTGACGAGCGCCGAGCAGCCGACTAGCTCGCACAGCGCCGTGCGAATGGCCTCGCGCGACGAGCTGTAGGTGTCGACCACCTCGACCCGATTGTTTGGGAAGAGACGACGAGTCTGTGCCGAATTGCCGCTGTCGAGCACCGCACACAGCAGAATTCGGCCGTACACACTCATCGCCACGATGATGCTCGTGCCCACT
>WOUQ01000041.1 GCA_009772925.1 bacterium | reverse complement strand
TCTCGGGCCAATGGACGAACGAGAATCTCGACAGTTCCGAGGAGTTCACGCTGGGCGGCCCCTATGGCGTGCGCGCCTGGCCGGTGGGCGAGGGGCGCGGCGATCTGGGCCTTCTGGGCACGGCGGAATTGCGCTACGACGCTCCGGTTCCCGCCTGGCTGGGCCAGGTGCAATTGGCGGGCTTCGTCGATGGCGGGCGCGTGCGGGTGAACGAAAACCCGCATGGCGTCGCCGCCGCCAACGCCTGCGGCTGCAACACTTATCGCCTGGCCGGGGCCGGGCTTCCGGCCCGCTGGACGTAGGAGAGCTTGAACCTGTCGGCAAGCTGGGCTAGGGCGCTGGGCGATAATCCCGGACGCGGCGCCACCACGGAGACCAACGCCGACGGGCATCGCACCCAGCAGCAGTTCTGGATTCAGGGCGGGGTCCGGTTTTAACGAGTGCGGAGCGTGGAGCGGGTTTCATTATGAACCAGGGGGGGGAATTTATGAACAAGATCTACAAGCACATCTGGTCGAAGACGCTGGGCCGCCTGGTCATCGTGGCCGAAGGCGTCAAGGGCGGAGGGGGCAAAAAGGCCGGGCGGCGCAGGTTGCGGGCGGCCTGTCTTGCCACCACCCTGCCCACCACCCTGCTGAGCGTGCCCGCTTGGGCCGATGGGGTTCTGCCCACCGGCGGACAGATCGTTTCCGGCTCGGGCAGCATCAGCACGTCGGGCGCCAACATGACGGTCCACCAGACGACCGGCAAGATGATCGCCAATTGGCAAAGCTTTTCCATCGGGGCCAACAATTCCGCCACCTTCAACCAGCCCAGCGCCTCGTCGGTGGCGCTGAACCGCGTGGTGGGGCAAAGCCCGTCGGAAATCCTGGGCCGCTTAAACGCCAACGGCCAGGTCTTCCTGCTCAATCCCAACGGCGTGCTGATCGGCACGGGAGCGCACATCCAGACCGGCGGCTTCGTGGCCTCGACGCTGGGAATCACCAACGAGAATTTCCTGGCCGGGAACTACAATTTCACCGGCACGGGCGGGAGCATCCTCAATCAGGGCGACATCGCGGGCAAGGTGGTGGCACTGATCGCCCCCACCGTGACCAACGAGGGCACGATCACCGGCGACGCGGCGCTGGCGGGCGGCACCGATGTGCACCTTGATTTCGACGGCGACGGGCTGATCTCGGTCACGGTGAATGCCGCGACGGTGGCGACGCTGGTCGAGAACAAGGGCATGATCGTCGCCGACGGGGGCTTGGCCATTTTAACCGCCAAGGGCGTGTCGGAAGCCATGAAGGGCGTGCTCAACAACTCGGGGATCATCGAGGCCAAGACCCTCGTCAATAAAAACGGCCGCCTCCTGCTGCTGGCCGACATGGAACATGGCGAGGCGAACGTTTCGGGCGAACTCAAGGCCAATTTCGTCGAGACCTCGGCGGCGGACGTCACTTTAAGCCGGAATCTGAAGGTCGATACCTGACCATCCATCAGTTTAGAATGGCCTCCCAGAGGCGGGGGAGCGGCAGGCACGCCTGGATGATTTTGACGATGCGTTGGATGCCGCGCGTGAACCAGGATGTGCGTCCGCGCTCGACCTTCTTGGGCTGCTTGGCTGACCATCTATCAGTTTAGCGCAATGGGTTGTTGACGGCAGGAATCTGCGTGTGATTCAAGGGGTCTGGCTTTGATGGAAGGGGGACTCAAATCG
>WOUQ01000030.1 GCA_009772925.1 bacterium | reverse complement strand
ATGAAACCTAGAGAAATGAAAGTTATTACAAGATCGTCGTCCGAACCGAAAAGAACAACCTGGAACGCGCTGGCCAGCCCCTACCCATCATGCCCGGCATGATCGCAAGCATCGATATCCTGACCGGCGAGCGTACTGTGCTGGCCTATCTTTTGAAGCCCCTGGCCAAGACCTGGGAAAGAGCGTTGCGCGAGCGATGAGAATCAAACATATCCATGCATTCCATTGCTCTTCGGGACCAGCGATAAGAAGTGCACTGGTGTTTTTCGTTCTTGTTTTTCACTGTGCGTTGGTATGGGCAACCGAGACGGCGCCAGTTCGTGATGCGTTCGGAACCGTATCGATGGCGTCAAACGATTTGCGGGCATTCGTTCAGTGGACCGATGTTCTGGAACGTAGTCGGGAGGAAACCCCTGTGATCAGCCGGTGCGAAAGGGATTCCACCGCCTGTTCTTCGTTGCGTCTCGTGGCGTGGCGGTCCAAGGTCGCGACCCTTGCACCCCAGTCGCCAGAGACGCAGCTTTGGGAAATCAACCGCTTCGTCAACGACCTCGTGCCCGGCGCCTGCGGCCTGCCCGAGCCGGGGGAAAGCTGGCCAACCCCCGTGACCGTGGTGCAATCGGGACGCGGCGCCCTGGCCGGGGCGATCCTGAAATATGCCTCGCTGCGAGATGTCGGTTGGCCGGCAGCACGCCTGCGCATCGCCGTCGTGACCGATGTGCTGCGGAACTGCCTGACCGCGGTGGTGCTGGCCGAAACGGATGACGGTTCCAGACTGCTGGATGATCTCGCCGTGGCCGTGCGTGAAACAAATCGCGTAGGGCATTTCATTGCGCATTATTCCTTCAATGAATCTACACGCTGGATTCACCTGACGCCACGGCAGGAGGCTATCCCATGAACACAACTCCCTCCCCGACGACACCTGATCTTTTTGGCGCGCCGCCGCCGCAGGAAACCATAGGCCGTGACGTGCGTCCGCTTGTTCTTCTGGTTGTCGTTCTTCTGATCATCGGCATCGCCGTTCAGGAATGGGTGGTGGCCCATCGCGCCAGCGGCCTTCTGGCCGTTGCCCAGCATCGTGCCCTGGTGATCGCCGAAAGCCGGACGGAAACCGTGTCCGGCTGGCTCGCCCACTGGCGCGATGTTTCGGAACCGATCCGCAACAACCCGCAACTGCGGCTGTTTGCCACCGAAGTCCAGCAACGCGACGCCCGGGATTCCGCGGTGCAGGAACAGCTTCCCTATATCCAGGCGGCCCTTGATGATTTCGTGCGCCAAAGCGGTTTGGGCGCGGCCTATCTTCTGGCGGAGAATGGCGGTGCCGTCCTTGCCGCCGCCGGCAGCCCGGCCTTGACGGACCCCCAGCGCGAGGCCGCACGCGCCTTGTTCCCGGAGGGGCGGGAGCGCATCCTGCCATTGCGCGAAGGCCCTAACAAAGCCCTGGTGTTCGATCTGCTGTGGCCGGTGCATGCGGTACAGGCCCGCAGCACGGAAGCCGCGCGTCAGACCGAGGCCGTGCTGCTGATCACCCTGCCGGGTGTTCTTCTGACCGACCTCCTGGCTCCCGGCAAACTGCTGGAAAGCGTCGAGCGGCTGTATTTGCTTCAGCCGAGCCGTGTCAAGGCCGACCAGAACGTGTAGGCGGACGTGAAGACCGGCACGTTCAAGCCAACCCAGGACACGGCTGACACCGACACCTTGGTCCGTCGTGGCAGTCTGACAGACCCTGCCGGCGATGGAAGCGGGGAAGAGGTCTATGCCTTCGCCCTGCCGGTGGCCGGCACGCCCTGGCATCTCGTGTACGAGCGAAGCGCGGCGGACGTGAACGCGCCCGTGCTGCCCCTTCGTCTCGTTGCCGCCGCTTTGGTTCTTCTGTTGACCGGAATCGCCGCCGTTCTGATGCTGGCCCTGTGGTGGCGACAGTCCTTGCAGGACGGTCAGGCCATGACCGAACAGTATCGCGCGCTGGCCGGCCAGGTGCACGCACAACGACGGCTGCTCACCTCTGTCAACGACACCATGGCCGAACAGATCACGGTCACCGATGCCAGTGGCCGGCTGGCTTATGTCAACCAGGCGTTTGCGACGTTTGCGGGGCATACGGTGGAAACCTGTCTGAAATCCCGGCTGGACGAGCTTTTGCCCCGGGTCATAGCCAAAACGAATACCGTATGGGACCGCCGGATTTTGTCTGGCGCAACCACCCAGATCGACGGCGTGGCCCAGGTGCCCGGAGGAGAAGGCATGCGCTGGTTTGCCATCTCCAAGGTGCCCTTTCCAGACGAGGCCGGTCGTCCACATGGCGTTGTGACCGTCACCCGCGACATCACCGCCCACAAACAACAGCAGGAACGACGGGAACGGGTGCTCAAGGCGACGGTGCGCACCCTGGCCCGGTCGGTGGCGGTCGTCGATCCGTATCTTGCCGATCATTCCCGGCATATGGAAACTCTGGCCGTTGCCGTTGCCCGCACCATGGGAGCGGGGGAAGAAGACGTGCAGACTCTGGAAATCGCCTCCCACCTTTCACAAATCGGCAAGATCTTTCTGCCGCGGGAAATCGTCAGCAGTCCGGATCGGCTCAGTCCCGCCGAACGCCAGGAACTCGAACGGCACGTGACGTTTGCTCTTGACGTGCTGAAAGATCTGGATTTCGGCCTGCCGGTGATGGAGGCCGTCGGCCAGATGCATGAACGTCTGGACGGCAGCGGCTATCCGAATCAGCTTTCCAACGGCCAGATCGGTCTTCTGGGACGCATCCTTGCCGTGGTCGATGTTTTCGCGGCCCGCACCGAACCGCGTTCCTATCGCGAGGCCGCCGAACCACGAATGGCGCTGGACATGCTGAAATAGAACGTGCGCAAATACGATCAGACCGTCGTAGCGGCCCTGGAACGGTCGCTCCGGCCCAAGGGCAAGTGAGGCGCGCCTTTCCATGCCAGGCCTTTCCATGCCAGGGCAATGGGGTGTGCCTTTATTCGTTCTTTCCCCCAAGCGCCGCGGGTCCGCGGTCTTTGGCGTGGTGAAGCTCGTGGGGCCTCGTCATGCCGAAGGCCCGCGTTCCGCAGGACGGCCCGGTTTTCCGCCGGTGTCCCGCCGTCACGGCTTTCTTTTTCTTCACCCGATTACTCTGCTTTCCATGCGTCCCGTTCTTGACGCTGGGGGGTGCTTTTCGTAACGTGAGCCAGCCGGCGCTTCGGGGCCGGGGGGATAGGCTTCATAAGACAATGGCCGTCGTGAACGGAAACGTTTGCACGCGAATCAGCAAAGGAAAGCCATGAGCGACGAGAATCTGGTATTTGCCGGTGTTTTTCCCACGCCTAGCCATCAAGAATGGCGCGCGGTGGTGGACAAAGCCCTGAAAGGCGCACCGTTCGAAAAAAAGATGGTGACCCGGACCTACGAAGGAATCACCATCACGCCCCTCTACACCCGCGAGGATTGGTCGGCGGCGGGAGACCCGTCGGGCATTCCCGGAGCGTCACCCTTCACCCGCGGCTTCAGCGCCAGCGGGGCGGGCGTCAATGGCTGGTGCATCCGTCAGGAGCAAACGGCCCCTGACCCCAAAGCCGCCAATGCCGCCATCCTGACCGATCTCGAGCACGGGGCGACATCCCTTTCCGTGCGTCTGGACAGGTGCGCGCGCGCCGGCCTCGATCCCGATCAGGCGCCGGCCGATTCGGTGGGTGAGGATGGCGTTGCGGCCTATTCATTGGCCGACTTCGAGACGCTTCTGGACACGGTTCTTTTGGACGTTGCGCCGGTCGCCCTGACGTCCGGCGGCCAGTTCCTGCCGGCGGCTGCTCTGTTGGCCGCGCTGTGGCGGAAACGGGGCGTGGCCGATGCGAAGGTTCGAGGCGCGTTCAACGCCGACCCCCTTGGCACCCTGGCTGCCACGGGATCCCTGCCGGTGTCCTTGGAAACGGCCTTGACTCACATGGCCGAGTTGGCGGCCCATACGGCCCGCACCTGGCCGCAGGTCACCGCGGTCGGAATCGATACCACCCCCTATTACGACGCCGGAGCCACCGAAACCCAGGATCTGGCCTGTGCCATGGCCACGGGCGTCGCATACCTGCGCGCCATGACCGCCGCCGGCATGACGGTGGACGACGCCTGTCGCCAGATCGCGTTCACCTTCCCGGTCGGATGTGATTTCTTCATGTCGATGGCCAAGGTGCGCGCCGCCCGCACGCTGTGGTCCCGCATCGCCGCGGCGTGCGGAGCCTCGGTCCAGGCCGCCCGCATCCATGCTCGCACGGCCGAGCGGATGATCACCCGCCGCGATCCATGGGTCAACATGCTGCGGACCACGACCGCCGCCTTCGCCGCCGGGATCGCCGGAGCCAACAGCATTACCGTGCTGCCGTTTGATTGCGCTTTGGAAGAACCCGATGATTTCTCGCGCCGCATTGCCCGCAACAGCCAGGTGATTCTGCGCGAGGAATCCTCTCTGACCAAGGTCATCGATCCGGCGGGCGGCTCGTGGTACATCGAAAGCCTGACGGATCAGTTGGCGCGCGCCGCTTGGGGTCTGTTCCAGGAGATCGAAAAGGCCGGTGGCATGGCGGAGGTTTTGCGCAACGGAACCCTCGCCGGGCAAATCGCCGCCGTATGGACGGCGCGCGAAAAGGCCATCGCGACCCGTCGCGATCCCATCACCGGTGTTTCCGAGTTCCCGAACCTCACCGAAACCGTCCCGGCTCATGCCGGACCGGACCGCAAGGCCCTGGCCGAACGGGCACGGGCAGCCCTGCCGCCCCTTCGCACCAAAGCCGCGGCGCCCCTCAAAAACGCGAAACCTGGTACCCTGATGGAAACCGCCATCGCCGCCGCCCAAGGGGCCACCCTCGGCAGCATGGCCGCCGCGCTGATGCTCACGCCGGCGACGACGATCACGGCCCTGCCCAAACATCATCTCGCCGAATCGTTCGAGGCCCTGCGCGATGCCGCCGAGGCCCACAAGACAATGACCGGCGCCTGGCCGGCCATTTTCCTTGCCAATCTGGGACCCATTGCCGCCCATACCGGCCGCGCCACCTATGCGAAGAACTTCTTTGAGACCGGCGGTGTCCAGGCCCTCGCCAACAACGGCTTCACCGACGCCGAGGCATGCGCCAGCGCGTTCAAAGAAAGCGGCGCCCGCATCGCCATTTTGTGTTCCTCCGATGCCCTCTACGAAACCTATGTGGCCACGGTCGCCCCGGTCCTCAAGGCCGCCGGCTGCGCGTTTTTGTTTCTGGCGGGTTCTCCGGGGGACAAAAAAGAAAGTTACATGGGGGCCGGTGTTGATGATTTCATCTTCATGGGCTGCGACGTTCTGGGGACGCTACGCGCGACCCTCTCTCGTTTGGGAGTGACCTGCTGATGACACGGATTCCTGTTCCTGATTTCACACAAATTCCTTTCGACGCGGCCCAGGCTGCCGACGGGCGTGAAGACTGGCGGCAGCGCTTTCAGGCCGAAACGGGTGGCGAGGGACTCTGGACCACCCCCGAACAGATCGACGTGAAACCGCTCTACACGGCCGCCGACCTCGAGGGTTTGGACCACCTTGGCACGTGGCCGGGCCTGCCGCCATTTTTGCGCGGTCCTTATCCCACCATGTATGTGGTGCAGCCGTGGACGATCCGCCAATACGCCGGATTTTCCACCGCCGAGGATTCGAACTCTTTTTACCGCCGCAATTTGGCCGCCGGCCAGAAGGGTTTGTCGGTGGCCTTCGACCTTGCCACCCACCGCGGGTATGACTCCGACAATCCGCGGGTGCTGGGGGATGTCGGCATGGCCGGCGTTGCCATCGATTCCATCTATGACATGCGCACCCTGTTCGACCGCATCCCGCTCGACCAGATGAGCGTGTCCATGACCATGAACGGCGCCGTGTTGCCGGTGCTGGCCCTGTACATCCATGCCGCGGAAGAACAGGGCGTTGCGCTCGATAAGCTTTCAGGCACCATCCAGAATGACATCCTGAAAGAATTCATGGTCCGCAACACGTATATTTACCCTCCGAAACCGTCGATACGGATCATTTCGGATATATTCTCTTTCACGGCACAAAATATGCCGAAATTCAACTCGATCTCCATCTCCGGCTACCATATGCAGGAAGCCGGCGCGACGGCGGATCTGGAACTGGCCTATACCCTGGCCGATGGGGTTGAATACGTGCGCGCCGGCCTCAAGGCCGGCCTGACGATCGATGCCTTCGCGCCACGGTTGTCGTTCTTCTGGGCGATCGGCATGAACTTCTTCATGGAAATCGCCAAGATGCGCGCCGCCCGCATGTTGTGGGCCAAGCTGATCAAGCAGTTCGACCCCAAGAATCCAAAGTCGATGTCGCTGCGCACCCACTCGCAGACCTCTGGCTGGAGCCTGACGGCGCAAGACGTGTACAACAATGTCACCCGCACCATCATCGAGGCCATGGCCTCCACCCAAGGCCACACCCAGTCGCTGCACACCAATTCGTTCGACGAGGCTCTGGCGTTGCCGACCGACTTTTCGGCCCGCATCGCCCGCAACACGCAGCTGTTCATCCAGCAGGAAAGCAACACCTGCCGGGTGATCGACCCGTGGGGCGGCAGCTATTACGTCGAGCACCTGACCCGCGATCTCGCGGCGCGCGCCTGGGCGCACATCACCGAGGTCGAACAGAGCGGCGGCATGGCCAAGGCCATCGAGGCCGGCATTCCAAAGCTGCGCATCGAGGAGGCGGCCGCCCGGACACAGGCCCGCATCGACTCCGGTCGTCAGACGGTGGTGGGCGTCAACAAATACCGCCTGACCACCGAGGAAGCCGTGGACGTGCTGAAGGTGGACAACTCGGTCGTGCGCACGCGCCAGATCGAAAAGCTGGAACGGCTGCGGAGCGAGCGCGATTCGCATCTCGTGGACAGCCGGCTCGATGCCCTGACCACGGCGGCGGAAACCGGCACGGGCAACCTTCTGGAACTGGCCCTGGAGGCCGCGCGGGCCAAGGCCACCGTGGGCGAGATCAGCCTTGCGCTTGAAAAGGTCTATGGCCGGCATCGGGCCGAGATCCGAACCATTTCCGGTGTCTACAGGAGTGAAATGGGCACGAATTCCAACGCCGTCGGCGCCGTCCAGAAAATGGTGGCCGAGTTCGAGCGGCAGGAGGGGCGCCGTCCGCGTATCCTTGTCGCCAAAATGGGCCAGGATGGTCACGACCGCGGCCAAAAGGTCATCGCGTCCGCCTTCGCCGATCTGGGGTTTGACGTGGACATCGGACCGCTGTTCCAAACGCCGGACGAAACCGCCAAGCAGGCGGTGGAAAACGACGTCCACATCATTGGTGTCAGTTCGCTGGCCGCCGGTCATTTGACGCTGGTGCCGGCGTTGCGGGGGGAATTGCAGAAACTCGATCGCGATGACATCCTGATCGTGCTGGGCGGGGTCATTCCACCACAAGATTACGACGCCTTGTATCAGTCCGGCGCCAGGGCCATCTTCGCCCCCGGTACGGTGATTTCCGAAGCCGCCGTGGATCTGATGCACAAGCTGAACGAAACCCTTGGTTTTGAGCCGAAGGCGGCGTGAAGACGGTGACCGCGCTGCACTCCCAAACGAGCACCGGCGGTGGAACCCGCCGCCGGCAGCTCGGCGTCGAGGAGTATGTGGAGGGTGTCCTTGCCGGCAACCGCTCCATACTCGGTCGCGCCATCACCCTGGTGGAAAGCCGAAATCCGGAACACCACCGCATGGCGGAAGAAATCATCCTGCGCCTGTTGCCCCACAGTGGCCAGGCGCACCGTGTTGGCATCACCGGCGTGCCGGGCGTGGGCAAAAGCACGTTCATTGAGTCGCTCGGCACCCTGCTGACGGGAAACGGCCACAAGGTGGCGGTGCTGGCGGTCGATCCCTCCAGTACCCGCACCGGCGGCAGCATCCTGGGCGACAAGACCCGCATGGAAAAACTGTCGGTCGATGCCCAGGCCTTCATCCGCCCCTCCCCGTCGGCGGGAACGCTGGGGGGGGTGGCCCGCAAAACCCGCGAAACCATGATCATCTGCGAGGCCGCCGGCTATGACGTGGTGCTGGTGGAAACCGTTGGGGTCGGCCAGTCGGAAACGGTGGTGGCCGACATGGTGGACTTCTTCCTGGTCCTGATGCTGCCCGGGGCTGGCGATGAACTCCAGGGGATCAAGAAGGGCGTTCTGGAAATCGCCGACATGATTGCCGTCAACAAGGCCGACGGCGAGAACGAAGTGCGGGCCGGCTTGGCCGCGCGGGAATACCGCAACGCCTTGCGCATCATGACACCGCTCAGTGCGTCCTGGAAACCGCCGGTGGTCATCTGCGCCGGCCTGAACGGCACGGGGCTGGGGCCTTTGTGGGAAAAGGTGGTGGAGCACCGCGAACGGCTTTCGGCCAACGGCGAATTGCCGGAAAAGCGGCGCCAGCAGCAGATTCACTGGATGTGGTCGATGCTGGACGACAAGCTGATGCGGATGCTGCGCTACCATCCGCTGGTCAAGGAAATGCTGCCGACGATCGAGCAGGACATCATGGAGAACCGCCTGAGTCCGACCCTGGCCGTGGAACGCATTCTGAACGCTTTTCTGCACTGAAACACCGAAGGAGCGTGGGAGAAGAACAGGCTCATGCTCTTTT
>WOUQ01000076.1 GCA_009772925.1 bacterium | reverse complement strand
AGTGCTGGCTACTCTGTACCGGTAACAACAAGGCTTCCATCTCGTTTTATTTCTCTTTTTCCCAAGTCAGCTTATCTCGCCGACCGACAAGTTCCGCCAGGCGCCGCGCTAGTTCGCGAACAGAGGTCAAAGGTCAAGCACGCTCATGATGAACGCGTCGTCGTCACGGCCGAGCAGGGCGATGCAGCCGCGAATGCCTTCCCTCAGCACTGCCATGTCCCTGTGCTGCTCGAGCGCGTTGAAGGTCGACAGGTACAGGTAGCGATAGTTCTCCGCATCGATCCAGTCAGGCGCCGGCGCCACGTTCCGTCCGGCGCGCGCGGCGACCATGATGTACTCGACCGGGTCGGCGGGCAGCGGCTCCGGCGACGGCGAGCGGGCAGGCGGCGGCATCTCGCGGTCGGCCGCCAGGCGCGCCTCGATGTGCTCGTCGTCGAACATGGCCACGTCGTCGGCGTCGAAGTCGCCGACCTCGTCCGCCGGGATGTCGCGGTGGCCGAAGGCGAGCGTGTGCTCGCCGCACACATACCGATGCTCTTTCGAGTTGATGCGCCGGTTGTTGACGACCTGCTTGTGCGGCTCGCGCAGCATGCGGACATAGTCGTCGTGCGACAGGCGCTTCGACGCCTGGTACTGGATGCCTTTTGCGCGGTGCTTGTCGAGCACGACGGTGTCGCCGTTCGCGTCCACCTGGGCGACGGTGTACGAGTACATCTTCGCCATCAGCCCGACGAACTCGATGATCGGCATGCCATTCGTCTCGTCCTTGAAGACGCCGATCTTCTTGCAATTGGTCGCATCGTAGTTCGGGTGGGCGGGCGGGTAGCCGGAAAAGTCGAACTTCTCCTTGTTCGCCCGCATGTCGGCGTAGACATCGTTCGCCTCGATGTGGTACATCAGGCTGTCTGTATCGGTGAAGAGCAGCCGCGCCTTCTCGCCATACTTCGCCTTGATGTGATCGTAGTGGAACTGGTACATGAGCAGCTTGCTCAGTTCCAGCACCGTGAAGCCGACTTCGAAGGGCTTCGAGAT
>WOUQ01000040.1 GCA_009772925.1 bacterium | reverse complement strand
GGCGTCGGCGGGGTCAGCCTCAGCCTGGGGGTCCTGGCTAGTGTTAGCGTTGGCATCCCAGTCGGGTTCCTGGGTGTCGGCTCCACTAGAGCTCGGGGGATTAGCCTGCCGGTTGGCATGCTCCTGAAGGAGCCGTATCTGGGTTTCCAGGCCGGCTACATCCTGGGCACAGGCAGCGAGATGGAGTTGGAGGAGGCGGTAAGGGATCACCATCACGCAGTGGCCTGCGAGGTGGTCCAGGGCATCGCCCATGGACATGGGGTTTCCCATGGCGCAATAGGCCGGGGCGGCGACCGCATGCGGGGCAACCTGCTTGGCCAACTCCAAGAGCGCGGGGAGGGTATTGGCGGCCCAGAGGCCATTGGGCACGCGATGCAGGGTGCAACTCGGGGGTGGCGGCACAGGGGAAGGGGAGATCACTAGGCCGGCAGAAGCCGAGGTCAGGTCCATTGCCTGGGTGGAGCCGCCGGACAGGGGAGCAGAGATCTGCGGCTGGGAACCGCCAGCAGATGGGAGGGGCATAGCCATGATTAGTGGCTGGTTGACCGCAGGGGTCACGAAGGTTGCGGCCGGGGCGGCCTGGGACAGGGCAGACGGGTAGCCGGGTTGGCTTGCACCCGTGCGGTGGGGAGGTGGCAGCGACGCACCAGATGGGGGACCGCTGAGGGAGGACGAGATTCCTGGGCCGACAATCACAGAGGCGGCCGTGGACAGAGGAATGAGGGGTCCGGCGCCGATGGGATGCTTGGCGGAGCCAGCATCGGCGTCGCGGGGTGGGTGGATGCGAGGGTTGACCGGGGGTTGGTCGCGGCGGGCTCGGTGAGAGCCCGTGCGGCGGCGGGAGGCACCGCTTCCACGGCCGCGAGAGCCGGAGCTTTGGCGCTGGGTGGGAGGACCCGTTGCCGGGATGTTCGAGGGGTGATGGGGACACTCAATGGCAGCATGGCCATAGGTGCCGCAACGGCCGCAGTTGGCCGGGTACTGCGCGGCAGGGGCATGAGGGGTCAAGTCCATGAGGCTGGGTAGGCGATCCTCAGCGGGACGGGCAGGAGCGAGCGAACGGGGAGCGTGCGGGGGCGGGGGTGGGGGCTGGGCGAAGCCTATGAGAGCCTCCTCAGGTGGGCGATCATAGGGGTAGGCGTAGCGGCCCGTGTGGTCATAGTACATCCCATCACGGGAGTTCCACACGTAGCTGACGCCACCTTGCGCAAAGGACTGGGGCCAGCCGGGCGGACGGGGATGCGCGGCGGGCACAACGCCAGTGCTGGGGTAGGGGGCGCGTGGATCATAGGGGTCGAGTGGGGCTGGTCCGGTGCTAGGACCCGGAGCGCCAGAGCGCCTGCGCGAAGGGTGGTGGCGCCCATAGGCGGAGTTGGGGTCTACAGGGAACGGCTCACGTCCCTGAGGTTGCTCGGGGATGGAGCGGGGAGGCAGCGGAGCTGGCTGCGGGGGTTGGGGATAGGAGGGGTATTGGCTCGGGGGTTGCGAAGGGGGTGGCACCGGCTGGCGGCCATATGCCGGCTCTGCCGGGTCATAGAAGGCAGGGGGCGAGTATGGCTCGGGGTAGGGTTCAGGCGCGTAGGGAAGCGGGTAGGGCAATTGCGCCGGGGGCTGGGGAGCAGGGGGATAGAACGGGGGAGCAGGAGCTCGGGGGAGGCGAGCAACTGGGGGAACAGGATAGTAGGGGGCAGCGGGGGCAGGGGGAGCGTAGGGTGGGCCCACATACTGCGGCTGATCTTGGGCCCCAGGGCCACTCGGCTGCCATTGCGCTGCCGGGTATTGCGGCTGCTCG
>WOUQ01000011.1 GCA_009772925.1 bacterium | reverse complement strand
CGGCGGCATCGTCGCCACCGTGCTCGCCGCCGGTCTTGTCGCACAGGCCGCGCTGCGCCCGCTGCCGGCTCTGGCGCGGCGCCTGCCGGCCGGCGGCGGCGCCCTGGTCCTGGGCTTGCGCCTGGCCGCCAGCGGCATCCGCCGCCGCGGCTGGGAGACCACCCTGCAGGCCATCGCCCTCAGCCTGGGACTGTTCGCCCTGCTCCTGCTCACCCTGGTGCGCGGCGACCTGCTCGATTCCTGGCGCGACCGCGCCGCCGCCGACGCCCCCAACCGCTTCCTCATCAATATCCAGCCCGACCAGGTGCATGCCGTGCGCGACTATCTGCAGGCAAACGGCGTCGCCGGCGTCACCCTCTATCCGATGGCGCGCGCGCGCCTGGTGCGCATCGGCGAGAGGGCGGTGAAGGCCGACGATTACGTCGAGGAACGCGCCAGGCGCCTGGCCGAGCGGGAATTCAACCTGTCCGACCTGGCCGAGCCGCCGCCCGACAACCGCATCGTCGCCGGCCACTGGTGGCGGCCCGGCGAGCGCGACGCCTTCTCGGTGGAGGAGGGCATCGCCGAGACACTCGGCATCCGTCTCGGCGACCGCCTCGAGTTCGATGCCGGCGGCCTGCCGCTGGTGGGCACGGTGACCAGCCTGCGCAAGGTGGACTGGGATTCCTTCCACGTGAATTTCTTCGTGGTGGCGCCGCCCGGCGCCCTCGACGCCCTGCCGCGCAGCCACCTCACCAGCTTCCATCTGCCCGCCGAGCGGGCAGGCGTGCTGTCCGGCCTGCTGGCAGCCTTTCCCAATGTCACGGTGATCGACGTCTCCCGCGTGATGCGGGAACTGCGCGGCCTCATGGACCGCGTCAGCCTGGCGGTGCAGACGATCTTCCTGTTCAGCCTGGGCACCGGTGTGCTGGTCATGCTGGCCGCCCTCTACGCGCGGCGCGACGAGCGGGCCCGGGAAATTGGCATCTGGCGCACCCTGGGCGCCTCGCGCGCGACCCTGCGCGCCGCTCTGGCGGCCGAATTCACCCTGCTGGGCCTGATCGCGGGCGGCATCGCCGCGGGCGCCGCCAGCCTCTCCGCCTGGCTGCTGGCGACGCGGGTGTTCGAGCTGGAACACGCGGCCAATCCCTGGATCTGGCTGGCCGGTCTCGGCGGCGGTGTGCTGCTGGTGCTGGCCACCGGCCTGGCGGCGACGCGCGGACTGCTCAGGCAGCCACCCCTGGCGGCGCTACGGGCGGGTCACTGAGCGCAGGAACCTGAAAGAGCGTCGTTATGGCTAAAGTGATAATGCCGTGCGCGCCACTTGCGGGCAGAATCCGCTTCGGGGAATAGCGAAGAACAAACCATGACCACCACGACCACCGCATCCAGCATCAAGAAGATCCCGGTGACGCTTTTGCGCGCGGGCATGTACGTGCACGACGTCAACTGTTCCTGGATGGACCATCCCTTCGTCACCAATCATTTCATGGTGAACGATGACAAGCGCATCCGTGAGATCAAGGCTCTTGGCGTGCGCGAGCTGTATATCGACACGGCCAGGGGACTGGACGCCGAGGACGCGCAGACCCAGGCCGAAGCCGAGCGCGAGATCGAGGCCCGCATGGCGAAGCTTGCCGGCGATGCCCAGGCCGAGCCGGCGCGGGTGTCGCTGGCGGCGGAGATCGAGCAGGCCCGCCGCCTGCACGGCGAGGCCAACCGGGTGGTGCGCGATATGCTGCGCGACATCCGTCTCGGCAAGCAGATCGAAATGGATCAGGTGGAGCCGCTGGTGGAGAAGATGGTCGATTCCATCTTCCGCAACCAGGACGCCCTGCTGCCCCTGCTGCGCCTGAAGAACCACGACGACTACACCTTCCAGCATTCGGTATCGGTCTGCGCCTTGCTGGTGTCCTTCGCCCGCGGCCTCGAACTGGAGCGCGAGATCATCCGGGAAATCGGCATCGGTGGGCTGCTGCACGACGTCGGCAAGGCCAAGGTGCCGGACGAGATCCTCAACAAGCCGGCCAAGCTGACGGAAGCCGAGTTCGCGAAGATGAAGTCGCACGTGGTGCAGAGCATCCTCATCCTGCAGAACACCCCCGGCATCAGCCAGATCGCGCTGGACGTGGCCGGCCAGCACCACGAGCGCTTCGACGGCACTGGCTATCCCAACAAGCTGAAGGGCGAGGAGATTTCCCTGTATGGACGCATGGGCGCCATCGTCGATGTCTACGATGCCATCACCTCCAACCGCGTCTATCACCGCGGCATGTCACCCACCGCCGCGCTGGGCCGCCTGCTGGAATGGAGCCGCTACCACTTCGACCCCGCCCTGGTGCAGGCCTACATCAAGTCCATCGGCATCTACCCGACGGGCTCCCTGGTGCGGCTGGCCAGCGGCCGGCTGGGCGTGGTGCGCGAACAGCATTCCGAGAAAATGATGCAGCCCAGGGTGCTGGTCATCTATCACGCCGAGAAGCGCTACTACCTGCCGCCGGAGGAACTCGACCTGGCCCGGCCCGGTTGCCGCGAGAACATCCTCAGCCACGAGGATTACAGCGCGTGGGACATCGATCCCACGCGCTGGGTGCACTGAAGACCCGGGCCTGGTTAGCCCGAGAGCGGGTCCACCTCGCTCTCCCAGGCGGCGAGTTCTTCCTCGTCGAGGTCGAGACGGCGGCCGGTCTCGGCCTTCCATACGCTTTCCCAGGCCTTGTCGTCGGCACCGGTGCGGCGGTTGTGCAGGTGGATGGCGAAGTTGAGCAGGGCGCACAGCCGGCTTACCGTTTCCGGCAGGCCCGCCGCGTTGGCATTGTGGTGCTGGCGGATGGACAGGATGATTTCCTCTCCCAGCAGCCAGTTCTTCGCCACCATCTGCCCGAGCAGGCCGTGGTCGGTCTGGTGCGACGCGTCCAGGGCCGGAATCTCCGCCCAGACGCCGGGCTGCGCCAGGGCGCGCACATAGACCGGGATGCGCTTGCACAGCAGGGCCAGGCCGCAGTCGTGGAACATGCCCAGGGTGTAGGCGGTATCGGTGGCGACGCCGCGCACCGGCCTGGCCTTCAGGGCCAGGGTGCAGAGGTCGGCGATGGCCGCGCTGTGCGTCCACAGCGCCTCCAGCGCGCGGGCGCTGGCGGGATCGTGCATAGCGCCGCGCAGGGCTTCGCTGCGCACCACGGCGGCAGCGTTGCGCATGCCGAGCACGGTGACGGCTTTTTCCACGGTGTCCACCTTGGCCCGCAGTCCGAACACCGGCGAGCCGGCCAGGCGGAAGACCGCGCCGGAGAGGGCGCCGTCGCGACCGATGAGGCCACCCAGCTCGCGCGGGCCGGCATCGTCGTCGCGCAGCAACAGGTTCAGGTTGAGCAGGATCTCAGGCATTGGCGGTATGCGTACGCCGCTCGCCAGCACGGCCTGGATGAGACGGTCTTCCTGTTGGGTGTTTTCCACGTCGCGGCTTCCTGCGGACATTGTCCCGCGCATTGTCTCCGCCTCCGCGCGGAGCCGCAATCGCCGGCCCGATGCATCGGCTCGCGGCGCCGCGAGTGAGCGGGCGGAGGCGTCAACGCCTGCCGGATGCGGCGGCAAGTGATACCCTTGCGGAGACGGCTCAAGATAACCCCAAAAACATGTTCCCTTTTCTCGGTGGCCTGACCGGACGGCACCCCTGGCTCATCGTCTGGCTGGGCGCCATCCTGGTTGCGCTTGGTTCGCTGTACAGCCTGGACTTGATGCAGCGCCTGACCCTGGCGCCCGGCTGGGAAGTGCCGGACAGCGGCTCCGACGTGACGGTGCGCGTCATGCGCGACCAGCTCGGCCGCGACGAGACACCGGTGATCCTGCTGTTCCGCCCGCGCTCGGCGGAATTGGGAGACGCCGACAGCCCGGCCTACCGCGCGGCGGTGGAGGAGGTGCTGGGCGCCGTCGCCCACAATGCCGATGTCCGCAGCGTGCTTAGCTATCACGGCAGCGGCGACACCCGCTTCCGCTCGCGCGACGGCCGCGAGGTCTATGCCGTCGCCCAGCTGGCGCGGGGTTCCGACGAGGGTCTGGCGGCCTTCGAGCGGCTGCGCGCGCAGGTCCGCTCCGAGCGCGTGGAAGTGTTGCTGGGCGGCGAGCTGGCCACCTACTACGATATCCGCGCGCAACTCGAGATCGACATCCTGCGCGCCGAGGTGGTCAGCTTCCTGGTGCTGGCGGTGCTGCTGGTCTGGGTATTCGGCTCGGTGGTCGCGGCCATGCTGCCGCTCATCGTCGGTGGCGTCACCATCATCCTCTCGGTGGCTTTGCTGAAATGGTTCACGCAATTCATCGACATCAGCGTCTATGCCGCCAACGTGGTGTCCATGCTGGGCCTGGCCTTGGCCATCGACTACGCGCTGTTCATCGTTTCCCGCTTCCGCGAGGAACTGGCGCGCGACCCCGACGTGCGCGCCAGCCTCATGACCACCCTGCGCACCGCCGGGCGCACCGTGGCCTACAGCGGCATGACCGTGGCTGCCAGCCTGTTCTGCCTGCTGATGCTGCCGCAGCGCTTCTTCCAGAACATGGGCCTGGCCGGCGGCATCTCCGTCGCCGGCGCCATGCTCACCTCGATCCTGCTGCTGCCGGCCCTGCTCGCGCTCCTCGGCCACCGCGTCAACCGTCTGGCGCTGCCCGTGTTGGCGCGGCGGGTGGCGCGCCAGAGTGACGGCGGGCGCTGGTACCGCTTTAGCTACTTCGTTATGCGCCGCGCCTGGCTGGTGCTCATCGCCACCCTCGGCCTGCTGTTGGTATTGGGCTGGCCGGTGCTGCACATGGCCATCGGCCCGGCCGACAGCAAGTCCCTGCCGCTGTCGGCCGAGAGCCGGCAGGTGCAGGACAGCCTGGAGCAGCGTTTCCAGCATGCCGACATGAGTCCCCTGGTGGTCACCGTGCATGCTGGCGGTCCGGTCCAGGAGGCGGCCGGACTCGCCGGCCTGCACGAGCTGACGCGGCGCATCCGCGAATTGCCCGGTGTGCTCGCCGTAAAAGGCCTGGTGAGCATCGACGACAAGCTGGAACTGGCCGACTACGAGTTGCTGTATGCCTATCCGGAGCAGTTCGCCATGGCTTCGGAAACCCTGGCCACCTACGCGCGCGGCGAGCACAGCGTGCTGTACGTCGAATACGCCCACCCCCACACCTCGCCGGAGGCGCGCGAGCTGGTCCGCGCCATCCGCGCCATGTCGCCGCCGCAGGGCATTCAGGATTTCCACGTCGGCGGCTTCCCCGCCTTCCACCTGGATTACCTGGAATCCCTCGGCAAATGGGTGCCGTGGACCATCCTGGCGATCGTCGTCGTCATCTTCGTGCTGCTGTTCTTCATGCTCGGCAGCGTGCTGATCCCGCTCAAGGCGGTATTGACCAACCTGCTCTCGCTGTCCGCCACTTTCGGCGCGCTGGTGTGGATGTTCCAGGACGGCAATCTTTCGTCCTGGCTGAATTTCACGCCGCAAGGCAGCATGGACGGCACCATCCTGGTGCTGATCTTCGCGGCGGCTTTCGGCCTGTCCATCGATTACGAGGTGTTCCTGCTGTCGCGCGTCAAGGAAATGTGCCAGCATAGCCAGGACAATCAGCGCGCCGTGGCCACCGGCATCCAGCGCAGCGGCCCCATCATCACCAGTGCCGCGCTGCTCATCGGTGTGGTGCTGGGCGCCTTCGCCATGGGCGAGGTGGTGTTCATGAAAGCCATGGGGCTGGGCTTGCTGTTGTCGGTGATCGTCGATGCCACCCTGGTGCGCATGCTGCTGGTGCCCGCCAGCCTGCGCCTGCTGGGGCATCTCAACTGGTGGGCGCCGCGGCCGCTGATGCGGCTTTATCAGCGTTTCAACATGAGTGAACTGGATAGCGAGTCCGCCCGCGGCGGGCGGGAGAACGAGCGATGATGCATGCCTTTGTCTGGCTGGCCGCCCTGGTCCTGACCTTCGCCATGCCGGCGCGGGCCGATCTCAGCCTGGTCGGACGCAGCACGGTCAACGCCATGGGCATGCAGGGCATCGGCCAGGAGAGCCTGTGGCTGCGCAAGACCAAACTGCGGCGGGACATGATTGACCGCGGCAAGGCGTATTCCCATCACTACGACCTGGCCACCCGCGAGATCACCATCATCGACCATTCCTTGCGCCAGGCCAGCGTGTACGCCATGTCGGCCCTCAACGAGGACGCCGACGCGCGCTTTTCCAGCAAGAACCTGCGTCTGGACCTGAACCCGACCGGACGCCGGCATCAACTGCAGGGCTGGAATTGCCTGGAGAACCGCATCCACGTCGCCATGCCGGTCGAACTTGCGGGCGAGAAGGTCAGCTTCGAGATGGTCGGCACCATCTGGCTGGCGAAGAACGAGCCCGAGCAGGCGGAAACCGAGCCGTTCGTGAAGGCGGCTCAGGAACCGGATTTCTTCATGGGCATCCCCGCCCTGGCGCGCAAATCTCCCGCCCAGGCCAAGGGCATCAGCGAAGTGGTCAAGCGCCTGGCGCCCCTGGGCCTGCTCTGCGCCGTCGACGTGGAAACGCGTTACGAGGGCACCGGCCGCATGGCCGAGCTGTCGCGCAAGATGGCCAGCCGCATCGCCGTGACCTACGAGAAGTACAGCACCGATGCCCTGAAGGAAGAGGTGTTCCGCATTCCCGAGGGCTACCAGGTCGTCAGGCCGAAGTAGCCGCCGTCCCCTCCCGCCAGTTCGCCACCCGCGCCAGGCACGCCGCCGCCAGTTCGCCGGCGCGGCCGGGCGTGTCCGCCTCGGCGTAGCAGCGCAGTTCCGGGGCATTGCCGGAAGGACGCAGATGCACGATCTCGCCGCGGTCGAGGAAGACGCGCAGGCCGTCGGTACGATCGACGCGCGCGGCGCGCAAGGCGAGGGGCGCGAGGAAATCCGCCAGGGTTTCGGCGGAGCCATCGAGAACGCGCAACAGCCGTTGGCTGTCCTCCACCGGGAAGTCGCGCAGGCGGTCGCTGGCGGTGAAGCGCGGCGGCAGCCCGGCCGGCAGGCGGGAGAGCGGCACGCCCCGTTCCCGGCTCATCGCCAGCAGGGCGAGGATGGGCAGCACCGCGTCGCGCGTGGGCAGCGGCGCCAGGCGGCGGCCGTCGCGAACCACTTCCGAGCCGACCAGGAAGCCGCCGTTCGCCTCGTAGCCCACCACCCCTGAGGCCTCCGCCTCCGCCAGTGTTTCCATGCCCTCGATGACGTAGGGCGAGCCGATGCGGGTGCGGGCGACGCGGGGGAAGGCGCCGCACGCTTCCAGCGCGGTGTTGCTGCTCACCGGCGTGGCCACCGCCCGCGCGCCCAGGTATTGGGCGCAGAGGATGCCCACCACGTCGCCGCGCAGCCACTCGCCGCGCTCGTCGCCGAGCAGCGGACGGTCGGCGTCGCCATCGGTGGAGAGCAGGGCGTCGAAGCCGTATTCCCGCGCCCAGCGCCGCGCCCGCGCCGCGTCCTCCTCGCTCACCGCCTCGGTGTCGATGGGGACGAACTGGTCGGTGCGGCCCAGGGAAGTCACCTGCGCCCCGAGGGCTTCCAGGAGGCCGCGCAGGAGGTCGCGGGCGACGCTGGAGTGCTCGTAGAAGCCGAGGCGCAGGCCGGTGAGGATGCCGGCCGGGAAGAACTCCAGATAGCGCCGCATGTACAGCTCGCGCGCCGCCGGGTCGGCCTCGGGCAAGGGGTCGGGCCGGATATTAGCGGGAAGCGCCAGCGTCGCCGCGGCGATGCCGGCCTCGTCGGCCTTGCTGATCTCCCCCGTCGCCCGATAGAACTTGATGCCGTTGCGGTCGAAGGGGATGTGGCTGCCGGTGACCATGATCGCCGGCATGCCCCGTTCCTGGGCGTAATAGGCCAGCGCGGGGGTGGGCAGCACGCCGCAGAAATCGGGGATCAGCCCGGCATGGCGGATGGCCGCCGCGCAGGCTCCGGCGATGTGCGGGCTGCTTGGACGCAGATCCAGCCCCAGGGCGACGCGCCCGCCCGCAGGCGGCGCGACGACCTGGAGAAAGGCGGCGGTGTAGGCGAAGCACACCGGCGCGGTCATGTCGGCGGCCAGGCCGCGCGCGCCGCTGGTGCCGAAGCGCACGCCGCTCTGATCCATGAGTTGGCGGATGAGGACGGGGGAGGGTGTCGTGTTCATGGAGGCGTTAAACGGTGGAGGTATCTTGCTGGCGCAAGGATGCGGATCGTGTCCCTTGGGGTGGTGAAAGAATAATCAGGCCGCCGTAAATCCTGGCAGCTTCGCCGCCTTCGCATCGAAGGTTGCGGTCGCCCGGCATCCCAGCCGCCGGTTGCGGGCACCGATCAGGCAATCGGCGAAGTCGGCCGTCGCGTCCTTCCAGGTAAAGAGCGCCTCCTCGATGGCAGCTTCATCCTCAAGCTGAACATCTGTCGCATCGAGCAAGCCGGAGACGACTTCGACGATCTGTTGCTTGGGCAGGCCATATCGGCTGCGCAGCACCCATTCGGCTTCCAGAAGCACCAGTTGACTGACGAAGACGCGGCGTCCGGCTGCGACTTCCCGCTTGATCAGCTTGCGCGCCTTGTCGAACTGCACCTCGTCGTCTCGAACCAGAAAGCGAACGAGCACATTGGTGTCGAGCCCCAGCATCAGCGCGACAACTGCTCGACCGGAACAGGCTTGCGCCCCTTCTTGTGCAGCATCCCGGCCAATTCGGTGACGCTTTTGGTCTTCAAGCGCATGACGACCGTGGCATCGGGCATCAACGTGAACGTCATCCGGTCGCCTGGCTTCATGGACAGGCTGTCTCGGATTTCCTTGGGGATGGTTGTCTGGCCCTTGCTGGTCAGGGTCGCCTCGTTTGGCATGGCACTCTCCGTTGTTCCTTACGCATTGCATTGTAGTAAGGCGGAATCCAGACAACAACCCTGCGTGGAGGGTCCTCCGCTCGGTGTCCACGGTGAATTCCCGGGACCTCTGTATAACGATGAAGACAAGCGCCACCGAGGCGCACGCACGGAGCCTTATCCAAGCTGCTGCCCGTGCTCCCGGGTATTGTGGAATTTCACCCGGGGCCAGCGTTCCATGGCCAGGCTCAGGTTGACGTGGTTGTCGGCGAGATACACCAGGTTGTCGTCCACGTCCCGGGCCAGGCGCATCTGCTGGGCCTTGACGAACTCGGCCAGGTGAGCGGCGTCATCGCAGGTGACCCAGCGGGCGGTATGGATGCCGGCGGGCTGGAACATGGCGTCGACGCCGTATTCGGTCTTCAGGCGGTGTTCCACCACTTCGAATTGCAGTGGGCCGACCGCGCCCAGCAGCAGGTTGCTGTCCACCAGCGGGGCGAACACCTGGATGGCGCCTTCCTCTCCCAGTTCGCGCAGGCCCTTCTGCAACTGCTTGGATTTCAGCGGATCGCGCAGGCGCGGCTTGCTGAAGAGATCCGGCGCGAAATAGGGGATGCCCTTGTAGTGCAGGGATTCGCCCTCGGTGAGGACATCGCCGATCTGCAACTGGCCATGGTTGTGGATGCCGATGATGTCGCCGGCGTAGGCCTCCTCCGAGCGCTGCCGCTCGTTGGCCATGAACACCACGGCATTGGCGATCTTGATTTCCTTGTTGGTGCGGCGCTGCTTCACCTTCATGCCCGGCGTGTACTGGCCGGAGCAGACGCGGAAAAAGGCGATGCGATCGCGGTGGTTGGGATCCATGTTGGCCTGGATCTTGAAGACGAAGCCGGTGAAGGGCTGTTCCGCCGGATCGACATAGCGGCTGCCGGCGGGCGTGTCGGCGGCCCTTGCCTGCGGCGGCGGCGCCCAGTCGACCAGGGCGCGCAGGATTTCACGCACGCCGAAGTTGTTGATGCCGGAGCCGAAGAACACCGGGGTCTGTTTGCCCTTGAGAAAGTCCTCGATTTCGAAGGAAGCGCCGGCGCCGCGCACCAGCTCCACCTCCATGTCCAGGGTGTCGAACTCCTGGGGGAACTCGTTGCGCAGCCGGTCGATGGCTTCGCCGCGCAGGGTCTGGAATTCCTGGTCCGCCTTCTCTTCGCCGGGAACGAAGTGCAGCACCTCGTCGTTGAGCAGGTGGTAGACGCCCTGGAAGCGCTTGCCCATGCCAATGGGCCAGGTCACCGGGGCGCAGTGGATCTTCAGGATGGACTCGATCTCGTCGAGCAGTTCCAGGGGCTCGCGCACCTCGCGGTCCAGCTTGTTGATGAAGGTGATGATAGGGGTGTCGCGCAGGCGGCAGACCTCCAGCAGCTTGATGGTCTGTTCCTCGACGCCCTTGGCCGCGTCCACCACCATGACCGCCGCGTCCACGGCGGTGAGCACCCGGTAGGTGTCCTCGGAGAAATCCTTGTGGCCGGGGGTGTCCAGCAGGTTGACGACGCAGTCGTCGTACTCGAACTGCATCACCGAGCTGGCCACCGAGATGCCGCGCTGCTTTTCCACCTCCAGCCAGTCGGAAGTGGCGTACTTGCCAGACTTGCGCGCCTTCACGGTGCCGGCCATCTGGATGGCGCCGCCGAACAGCAGCAGCTTTTCCGTGAGGGTGGTCTTGCCCGCGTCCGGGTGGGAAATGATGGCGAAGGTGCGGCGCCGGGCGACCTGGCGGGCAATATTTGTTGAAAGCGGGGAATCGGGGTTCACGCTGCGGCTCGGCTCGAATCGGGAGGTGAAAAACAAAGTGGGAGCGGCCGAAGCCGCTCCCACCATCATTTTACCCGCGTCCGGCTCAGCCGTTCTGCTGGATGCCAGCCACCACCCAGCCGCCCTTGCCGCTGGCGGGTTTGGTCAGATGCCAGACCTCGTCGAAGGCGCTGGAAGCGCCGTCTTCGAGGATGCTGCCGTGGAAGCGCACGCTGACCAGATAGCGGTTGCCTTCCTCGACCGCGTCCACCACCTCGGTGTTCAACTCGGCCACTTCGGTGGTCTGCGTGCCGCCCTTGCGCTCGTCGATGTCCAGCTTGATCTCGGCGTACATCTCCGGCGTGGTGAACTCGCGGATGTCGTCCAGATTGCCGGCGTCGTGGGCCGCCTGCATGCGCAGGAAGTTGACCTTGGCCTGGCGGGTGAAGCCCTCCACGTCAAAATCCGCGGGCAGGGCGGGGGCGGCCGGGGAGGCGGCGAAGGAATCCGAGACGGAACCCGGCATGGCCCGGGGCGCCTCGAAGGCGCTGTTCGGATGCATGTTCCCGGTGTTGCCGGCGCCCGCGTACTGCATGGGGCGCGCCTGGGCCGGCTGGCCGCGGCGCATGAACCAGCGCACCAGGAAGATCGCGGCGATGGCCAGCAGGGCCAGCATCAGGAAGTTGGCGAATTCCTCGCCGAGGCCCAGGTGCGAGGCCAGGGCGGCGAGGCCCAGGCCGGCGGCGATGCCGGCGATGGGGCCCATCCAGGAGCTTTTGCCGGGGGCTTGCGGGGCGGCGCCGGGCTGCGGCTTGGCGGGCGTCTGCGGCGCGGCGTCGCGCTTCATGAAGTTGCCGCTATCGCGCTGCATGCCGGCATTGCGGCCGCCGCCCATGCGCTTGGCCTCGGCGTCGGGGATGGTCAGGACAAGGCCGGTGAAGGCGGTGAACAGGGCGAGAAGAAAGTGCTTCATGGAGTTGCATCCTTTGCGTGAATGACGAAAACAGATGACCGGCGAACGGCGAAAAAGTTTGGGGCAGCCGCGAGAGTTTCAAGGATCAAGAAAACAGCGGGGGCTGCCGGCCCCCGCCGTCGGGTATGAATCTGCGCTTACCTGGCCGCTGGCATGCCCGGGATGGGCATCGGTACCATCAGCGGTATGGCGGTGCCATAGGCCGGCGGGCGCATCAGGGTGTTCATGGTGGGGCCGTAGGATTGCGGTGCCGCCATGCCGCCCATCCAGGCGCCGTACCAGTTCGGGTTGAGCGGGGCGGTGGCCATGCCCGTCACCTGCGGGCTGGCGGGCGCGGTCAGCCAGCGTAGATAGAGGTTGGGGTTGAGCAGATTCATGGCCGTGCCGAGCAGCTTGGGATCCATGGGCAGCATCATCCAGCGCATGAGTTTGTTGGGATCGGTCATCACCGTCTGCAGGGCGGCGATGAACTGGGGATCGGCCAGGGCCTGGGTCCAGGCGGCGAGCACCACGGGGTCCATGGCGCGGGCGAAGTTGCCGTAGGCGCGAGGATCCATGAGGCTGGACGCGGACTGGGTATACAGGGCCGGGTCCATCAAGGCGCCCAGGGCGGCGGTGGCGAAGGCGGGCTCGCTGACGGCGTTGAGGGCGGCCATGAATTTCTTGGGATCGGCCATCATTTCGGCGTTGCGGGTGAAGTCCATCAGGTAGCGGACCCAGGCTTCGTGATTCTGCGGGATGTCCGTGGCCTGTGGGTTGGCGGCGGGGGCCTGCGGAGCATTGGCCAGGGCGGCGCCGGGCACGGCGAGCGCGAGAACGATGCAGAGGTGGCGTAATTTCATGGTGTCTCCTGTCAGCCTGTGGAATGTGGCGGATCTTGCTCGCCATGCCCGGCTGTCGTCGGCGCGTGGCGTGGGCGGATTGTGCCGCGATTTCGTGCCGAGAGCACGCGTCATGGGGCGGACCGGCGGCGAGGGTGCCCCGGCTTGCGATCCAGGCGCGTTGCGGCGATAGTCGGCGGGCCATGCAAGACCTGATCGATAGCCACAGCCACCTGGATGCCGCGGAGTTCGCCGACGATCGCGACGCGGTGTATGCGCGGGCGCGCGCGGCCGGCGTGGCGGTACAGATCGTGCCGGCCGTCAGCCGCGCCAATTTCGACGCGGTGGCCGCCACCTGTCGCCGCTATCCGGGCTGCCTGCCGGCCTGGGGGCTGCATCCCGTCTACATTGCCGCGCACCAGGACGCGCACCTCGCCGATCTGCGCGGCCGCATCGAAACCTGGCGGCCGGTGGCGGTGGGGGAGATCGGCCTCGACCTGTTCATGCCGGAACTGGATTTCGCGATCCAGGAGCGTTACTACGTCGAACAACTGAAAATCGCGCGGGAGTTCGACCTGCCGGTGCTGCTGCACTGTCGCCGCGCCAACGACCACATTCTCAAGCACCTGCGCCGCGTCGGCCTGCGGGGTGGCATCGCGCACGCCTTCAACGGCAGCGATCAGCAGGCGGAAGCCTTCATCAAGCTGGGTTTCAAGCTGGGCTTCGGCGGCGCCTTCACCTGGGAACGGGCCAGCAATCTGCGCCGGCTGGCGCGCGAACTGCCCCTGGAAGCCATCGTCCTGGAGACCGACAGCCCGGACATCCCCCCCGCCTGGGTGGGCCAGGGTCGCAACGAACCGGCGGAACTGGCGCGCATCGCCGAAACCCTCGCGGACGTGCGGGGTATGTCCGTGGAAGAGGTGGCCAGAGCAACCACCGCCAACGCACTGCAGGTCCTCCGCCTCCCCCATTCTCCCCAACTGGGGGCACTATCAGCGGGGCAAGCGATGCCGCTACCCGTGCAGGTCTTAAACCCATGATCTGGACCATCCCCAACTTTCTTACCGCCACCCGCCTCGTCCTCACGCCCTTTGTCGCCTGGCGCCTGGCGGTGCACGACGTGCAGGGCGCGTTCTGGCTGTTCGCGGTGGCGGCGCTGACCGATCTGCTCGACGGCAATCTGGCCCGCCTGCTCAACCAGCGCAGCGTGCTGGGGGCCTGGCTGGATCCCATCGCCGACAAGGTGATGCTGCTCACCACCCTGTCCATGCTATGCCTCACCGACCTCCTGCCCATGTGGCTGCTGTGGGTGGTGCTGGTGCGCGACCTCGTCATCCTGGCCGGCGCGGAGGGCTATCGCCGCCTCACCGGCGGCCTCGACGTGCGACCGACGCTGTCCGGCAAGCTGGCCATCGCCCTGGAATTCCTGCTGGTGTCCTTCACCCTGGCGGACCTGGCCCTGCAGCTTGGGCTCGATCACCTCATCGAGCCCTTCGCCCAGGCCACCGCCGCGGTGGTGGCCGTGTCAGGGCTGCGCTACGTCTGGCTGTGGGGCTCGAAGACGCGCGCCTATCTCAGGAGTCACGCAGACGGCTGATCAACGCCGCCGTCGAGGCGTCGTGCGCGACGCCTCGCGCCGGGGCCTGGCCGGCGAGCTCCGGCAGGATGGCCTTGGCCAGTTGCTTGCCGAGTTCCACACCCCACTGATCGAAGGCGTTCACGTTCCACAGCGCGCTCTGCGCGAACACCTTGTGCTCGTAGAGGGCGATGAGCCGGCCCAGGGCGCGGGGCGTGAGCTTGCGATACAGCAGGGTGTTGGTGGGGCGGTTACCGGGGAATACCTTGTGCGGCGCCAGCAGCTTGATCTCTTTCTTGGACAGACCGGCCTGGGCCAGCTCGGTATCCACCTCGGCGGCGGTCTTGCCGCGCATCAGGGCTTCCGGCTGAGCCAGGAAGTTGGACAGCAACACCGCATGTTGCCCATTCACGTCATTATGGGATTCCGCCGCCGCGATGAAGTCGCAGGGGATCAGCTTGGTGCCCTGGTGGATGAGCTGGTAGAAGGCGTGCTGGCCGTTGGTGCCGGGCTCGCCGAACACGATGGGGCCGCTGGAGACCTTGACCGGCCGGCCTTCCCGCGTGACACCCTTGCCGCTGGATTCCATGTCGAGTTGCTGCAGGTAGGCGGGGAAGCGCGACAGGCGCTGTTCGTAGGGCAGCACCGCGTAGCCGGCGGCGTCCCAGAAGTTGTTGTACCAGAGGCCCAGCAGCGCCAGGATCACCGGCATGTTGGCCTCCAGGGGCGCGGTCCGGAAATGCTCGTCCATGTCGTGCGCGCCGGCCAGCAGTTCCTCGAAGGCATCCATGCCGACGTGCACGGCGATGGGCAGGCCGATGGCGCTCCACAGGGAATAGCGGCCGCCGACCCAGTCCCAGAAGCCGAACATGTTGGCCGGGTCGATGCCGAATGCCTTGACCGCTTTCTCATTGGTGGAAACGGCGACGAAGTGCTTTGCCACGGCGCCGGCATCCGGCGCGGCGGCGAGCAGCCAGTCACGCGCCGCCTGGGCGTTGAGCAGGGTTTCCTGGGTGGTGAAGGTCTTCGAGGCGACGATGAACAGGGTGGTGGCCGGATCCAGATCCTCCAGGGTATCGACCAGGTGGCTGGGGTCGACGTTGGAGACGAAGTGGGCGCGGATGTTGCCACCGTAGGGCTTCAGCGCCAGGCAGGCCATGGCCGGGCCGAGGTCGGAGCCGCCGATGCCGATGTTGACCACGTCGGTGATGGGCTTGCCGCTTTGTCCTTTGGCCGCGAAGCCCTTCCACTTGCCGGTGCGCAGTTTCTCGGCAAAGGCGCCCATGCGGCCGAGCACCGCGCGCACGTCCGGCATGACGTCGCGCCCGTCCACCGGCACGGGCCGCTCGGAGCGGTTGCGCAGGGCCGTGTGCAGCACCGCGCGGCCCTCGGTGAGGTTGATCTTTTCGCCGGCGAACATGGCCTCGCGCAGGCTTTCGACGCCGGACTCGCGCGCCAGCCGGAGCAGCAGCTGCATGGTCTGCGGGCGGATCAGGTTCTTCGAGTAATCCAGCAACAGGTCGTCCAGCTCCAGGCTGAAGCGCTCGGCGCGCTTCCTGTCGCGCGCGAACAGGGTGCGCAAGTGCAGCGTCTTCCAGGCCTTGCGTTCTTCCTTGAGCGCTTGCCAGGTGGGGGAGAGGGTGAGGTCGGGCATGGTGGTCGTGATGAGGTTTGCGTATTCAAATCCAGCCGCGCAGCTTGAGACGGCGATAGAGCCACAGGCAGGTGGCAGCGGTAAGGGCGAGCACCAGAGGATAGCCGAATGCCCAGTCCAGTTCGGGCATGTTCCTGAAGTTCATGCCGTAGAGGCTGAACACCACGGTGGGAACCGCCAGCATGGCGCCCCAACCCGCCAGTTTTTGCACGGATTCGCTCTGCCGCACGGCGGCGCTGGCCAGGGAGAGCTGCATGGCGTCGGCGATCATGTTGCGCAGGCGGTCCAGGTTTTCAATAAGGCGGATGGCGTGGTCCTCGACGTCCCTATAGTAGGCACGCAGTTCCTTGTCCACCACGTTATGGTGCAGGCGGATGAGGTCGCCGCAGATTTCCGGAATGGGCTGGACGGTGCCCATGAGGCCCAGGATTTCACGTTTGGTCTCGAACAGGAATTGCAGGTTTTCGGCGGAGAAGCCGTCGGAGGAAATGGCCGCTTCCAGGTCGGCGTAGCGGTCTTCCAGACGGGCGGACAAGGGCCGCAGTTCGTCGACGATGTGGTCCAGCAGGGCGTACAGGGCGAGGCCGATGGTGATTGGACGGCCGTAGGCCTCCAGCCGGTCCAGGACCCGGTCGTAGCCCGGGCCGGTGTCGTGGCGCATGATGGCCAGGTAGGCGGGGCCGCAGAAGATGTGGGTCTCCCCGTATTCGATGCGGTTGTCCCACAGGCGGGCGGTGCGCAACACCACGAACAGGCCGCCGGCGTAGTCCTCCACCTTGGGCCGCTGGTGGGCGGAGAGGGCGTCCTCGACGGCCAGTTCGTGCAGATCGAGTTCCTCTTGCAACCGCTCCAGGGTGGGCTTGTCCGGGTCGTTGAACTCCATCCAGACCAAGCCTTCCCGCGCCGCGATGGCCTCGGAGACGTCGGCCAGGGGAATGGCTCGGCGCCGGCCGCCGACCAGGACCTGGCAGGAAACGAATCCGGCCAAGGGCTTAGTCCTGATACAGGATCACCCCCGCCAGGGGCGGCAGGGTCAGCACCACGGACTGGGCGTAGCCCATCCAGGGCAGGTCCTCGCTCATCAGGCCGGCGCCGTTGCCCAGGTTGCCGCCAGCGTAGTAGGCGGAATCGCTGTTGAAGATCTCGCGCCAGAAACCGGCGGCGGGCGCGCCGATGCGATAGCCGTCGCGCGGCACCGGCGTGAAGTTGAGGGCAACGATCACCGAGCGGCCCTGGCGGTCGCGGCGCTGGAAGCTGAGGATGGACTGGTCGGCGTCGTGGCAGTCGATCCAGGCGAAGCCTTCCGACTGGAAGTCGAGGTCGTGCAGCGGCGGCAGGTCGCGGTAGAGGCGGTTGAGGTCGCGCAGGCAGCGGCGCACGCCCTCGTGCCAGTGGGTTTCCAGCAGCCCCCAGTCGAGTTCCCATTGCTCCGACCATTCCCGGCCCTGGCCGAGTTCGTTGCCCATGAAGTTGAGCTTCTTGCCCGGGCTGGCGACCTGGTAGGTGAGCAGCAGTCGCAGGTTGGCGAACTGCTGCCAGGCATCGCCGGGCATCTTGCCCAGCAGCGAGCGCTTGCCATGCACGATCTCGTCGTGGGAGAAGGGCAGCACGAAGTTCTCGGAATAGGCGTAGAGCTGGCCGAAGGTCAGGTTGTTGTGGTGGTAGCGGCGGAACACCGGGTCCTGCTGGATGTAGGCGAGGGTGTCGTTCATCCAGCCCATGTTCCACTTCATGCTGAAACCCAGGCCGCCCACGTAGGTGGGGCGGGACACCATGGGCCAGGCGGTGGATTCCTCGGCGATGGTCAGGGCGCCGGGGAAGCGCTCGTGCACCATGGCGTTCATTTCGCGCAGGAAGTCGATGGCCTCCAGGTTTTCGCGGCCGCCGTACTTGTTCGGCAGCCACTCGCCATCCTTGCGTGAATAGTCCAGGTAGAGCATGGAGGCCACGGCGTCCACGCGCAGGCCGTCCAGGTGGAACTCGGCCAGCCAGTAATAGGCGCTCGACAGCAGGAAGCCCTTCACCTCGGAGCGGCCGTAATTGAAGATGTGCGTGCCCCAGTCCTGGTGCACGCCCAGGCGCGGGTCCTCGTGCTCGTAGAGGGCGGTGCCGTCGAAACGGGCCAGGGCCCAGGCGTCCATGGGGAAGTGGCCGGGTACCCAGTCCAGCAGCACGCCGATGCCGGCCTGGTGGCAGGCGTCGACGAAGTGGCGGAAATCGTCGGCGGAGCCGAAGCGAGCGGAGGGCGCGAAGTAGCCGGTGGTCTGGTAGCCCCAGGATTCGTCCAGGGGGTGTTCGGTGACAGGCATCAGTTCAAGGTGGGTATAGCCGAGGTCCGTGAGATAGGGCACCAGGGCGTCCGCCAGTTCCCGCCAGTTGTAGAAGCGGCCGTCGGGGTGGCGGCGCCAGGAACCGGCGTGGATTTCGTAGATGTTCATCGGCGCGTGCAGCCAGTCGCGCGTCGCGCGCGCCTGCATCCAGCCGGCGTCGCCCCAGGCGTGGCGGGATGGCGCCGGCACGATGGCGGCGGTGCCCGGCCGCAGCTCGAAGCTCTGCCCGCAAGGGTCGGCCTTAACGATCACCTCGCCGGTGGCCCGGTTGCGGATTTCGAATTTGTACAGGTCGCCCGGAGTCAGGCCGGGAATGAACAGTTCCCAGATGCCGGAGCCGCCGCGCGCGCGCATCGCGTGCATGCGTCCGTCCCAGTTGTTGAAGCCACCGACCACCGAGACCCGCTCCGCGTTCGGCGCCCACACCGCGAAGCGGACGCCGTCGACGCCGTCCACCTGAGTGTGCCGGGCACCCAGGCTGCGCCAGGCCTCGAGCAGCCGACCTTCGTTGAACAGGTGGATTTCCTGGTCGGACAGCAGGGGGCCGAAGGCGTAGGGATCGGTGATTTCGAACCCCCGCCCGTCGGCCTCGATCGCCAGGCGCCAGGGCCGGTCCGGCGCCAGCGCGCCGCGCCATTCGAAGAGGCCGCGCCCATCGACCTGGCTCAGCTCGGCGGGACCCTGCGGCAGCAGGAGCGAGACCCGCTCGGCATCGGGGCGGAACACCCGCAACACCCATCCCTCGGGGTCCGGATGCAGACCCAGCAGGGCGAAGGGGTCGTGGTGGCGGGCGGTGAGGAGGCGTTCGAAGGATTTGTGCATGTTGGTCACTCGTATGGGCTCCGAGATGGGGTGGCGCGGGAAGTCGCGACCGGGAGCATGTTTTTCGAAGCTGTTTGCCTGGGATCATACCCGCATGCATCCCCGCGAAATAGGTTCTCAGGATAGGCACATCGGCTATGATTTCACTAATGGATGCGACGATATGCCCAGGGAACCGCTGAAACATTTATGTGTCGTCATTCCGGCTTAGGCCGAAAGCCAGCGAAATCAACGCGCTGGACCCGGGTTTCCCCCCCCCCCCCCGAGGGGAGGAGCGGCGGGGTTGCAACATCTTCGGCACTGCCCGAACCGAATGATTGAGAGAGGGAAATGAACGTGCAAAAAGAGTATCCGCGTTTTGTCAGCCTGCTGACCAAAAACACCGTCGCGCTGATCCTCGCCGGCGGCCGCGGCAGCCGTCTGAAGCAGTTGACCGATTGGCGCGCCAAGCCCGGGGTGCCCTTCGGTGGAAAGTTCCGCATCATCGATTTTCCGCTGTCCAACTGCATGAATTCGGGCATCCGCCGCCTCGGCGTCATCACGCAATACAAGTCGCACTCGCTGATCAAGCACATCCAGCGCGGCTGGGGTTTCCTGCGCGGCGAATTCAACGAGTTCGTCGACCTGCTGCCGGCGCAGCAGCGGGTGGCGGAGGAGACCTGGTACAAGGGCACCGCCGACGCGATCTACCAGAACCTCGACATCCTGCGCGTGTACAAGCCCGAATACGTGCTGGTGCTGGCCGGCGACCACATCTACAAGATGGATTACGGCGAGATGATCGCCACCCACGTGCGCCACGAGGCCGACATGACCGTGGCCTGCATCGAGGTGCCGGTGGACGAAGCCAGCGCCTTCGGGGTCATGGCCACCAACGATGAGGGCCGCGTGGTCTCCTTCGCGGAGAAACCGGAGAATCCCGCGCCCATGCCCGGCAACCCGGACGTCGCGCTGTGTTCCATGGGCATCTACGTGTTCAATGCCGCCTTCCTGTTCGAACAGTTGGTGCGCGACGCCGACGACTCCCACTCCGAGCACGACTTCGGCAAGAATATCATTCCCCATCTCATCAAGGCCGGCTATCGGGTCTATGCCCACAGCTTCGCCGACAGTTGCGTGCATGGCGAGGACGAGCCCGTGTACTGGCGCGACGTGGGGACCGTGGACGCCTACTGGGAAGCCAATCTGGACCTGGCGCGCATCACCCCGGAACTCAATCTGTACGACAAGGACTGGCCGATCTGGACCTACCAGGAGCAGTTGCCGCCGGCCAAGTTCGTGTTCGACGAGGAGAATCGGCGCGGCATCGCGGTGGATTCCATGGTGTCCGGCGGCTGCATCATCAGCGGCGCCACGGTGCGGCGTTCCGTGCTGTTCTCCAACGTGCACGTGCGTGAGGGCGCCTATCTGGAGGAGGCCGTGGTGCTGCCGGACGTGCGCATCGGCGAGGGCGCCATCCTCAAGCGGGTGGTCATCGACAAGGGCTGCACGATCCCGCCGGGCATGAGCATCGGCGTCAGCCGCGCCGATGACGAGAAGTTCTTCCATGTGACGGGGCAGGGCGTCACCCTGGTGACGCCGGAAATGCTGGGGCAGGCTTACCACCACTTCCGGTGAGCCGGAGGGCTGAGTAGGGAGTAGCGAGGACTGAGCGGGGCATGTTCTACTCTGCCCCCGATCCTCAGTCCTCGATCCTCAGTCCTCGATCCTCAGTCCTCGAACCTCCCCATGCTCCATCTCGTTCTCTGCTGGCATTTCCACCAGCCCGATTATCGCGACGCCGACGGGCGTTACCAACTGCCCTGGACCTACCTGCACGCGGTCAAGGACTACGCCGACATGGCGGCCCATCTGGAGGCCGCGCCCAACATAGCCTGCGTCGTCAACTTCGTGCCCACCCTGACCGCCCAACTGCTCGATTACGCCGACCAGTTCGCCACGGTCGAGCCGCGCGATCCCTTGTTGGCATCGCTCATCGCTCCCCGCCTCGATGCGCTGACGCCGGCCGACAGGCGCCATCTGGTTGAACAGTGCTTCAAGGTCAACCATCCCACCATGCTGGACCCGTTCCCCGCCTACAAGCGGCTCTACACCCTGTGGAAGACCGTCGAGGAAAGCGGCGAGGCCGGCCTGGACTATCTTTCCGGCCAATACCTGGCCGACCTGGTGACCTGGTACCACCTGGCCTGGACCGGCGAGACCGTACGCCGGGCACGGCCCGACCTGCTGGCGTTGATGGAGAAGGGCGAAGCCTTCACCCTCACCGAGCGGCGTGCCCTGTTCGACCTCTACGGCGAGATCGTCACCGACCTGTTGCCCCGTTACCGGCGCATGGCCCAGCGCGGCCAGATCGAATTGTCGGCGACCCCTCACAGCCATCCCATCCTGCCCCTGCTGCTGGATTTCGGCGCGGCGCGGGAAGCCCGCCCCGACCTGCCGGTGCCCGCCGCGCCGGCTTACCCGGGTGGCGCCGGGCGGGCGCGGGCGCATGTGGACGCCGCCCTGGCCGATCACGCGGAGCATTTTGGCCAGCCGCCCAGGGGCCTCTGGCCCGCCGAGGGCGGCATCTCCGAGGCCGGCATCCGGCTGCTGTCCAAGGCCGGAGTGAAATGGGCGGCGAGCGGCGAGGGCGTGCTGCGCCATAGCCTGGCTGCCGCCCACCGGGATCTCTCCCATAAGTCGGCATGGTCCACCACGCCCTACCAACTGCCGGGGACGGACACCGCCCTGTTCTTCCGCGACGACCACCTCTCCGACCTGATCGGCTTCGAATACAAGGGCTGGTTCGGCGCCGACGCGGTGCGTCACTTCCTCCACGCCCTCGACGAGGTGCGCCGCCACGCCACCTCTCCCCACCCGGTGGTCAGCGTCATCCTCGACGGCGAGAACGCCTGGGAGTACTACCCCTACAACGGTTTCTTCTTCCTCACCGAGCTCTACGCTGAACTGCTGGCCGCGCCCAATATCCGTACCACCACTTTCTGCGACTACCTGGATCTGTTCCCGGAATCTCCCCAGCCGCTTGAGCGCCTGGTGGCCGGCAGCTGGGTGTACGGCGACTTCGCCACCTGGATGGGCGACCCGGCCAAGAACCGGGGCTGGGATTGGCTGGTGGCGGCGAAAGCAGCGTTCGACGCCGCGCCCGCCGATCTTCAGGCCGCCGCCGAGCCGTTGCTGCGCTCCTGCGAGAGTTCCGACTGGTTCTGGTGGTTCGGCGATTACAACCCGGCCGACGCGGTGGAAAGCTTCGACCGGGTCTACCGCCAGAAACTGAAACGTCTGTATGAAACCCTGCGGATCACCCCGCCCGCCTACCTGGACCACCCCCTCTGCCACGGCGGCGGCGGCATGGAGGCGGGGGGGGTGATGCGGCGCGGAAGTTGACAGGACTGAGTGCTGAGCAGCGAGTGCTGAGAGGTTTCTCAGTCCTCTCTACTCAGTCCTTGCATACCGGAGCATCCATGGCAAACACCGTCAACTTCCTCCTCGGCGTCCACGCCCACCAGCCCGTCGGCAACTTCCCTGAGGTCATGGAAGACGCCCACCTACGCTGCTACAAGCCCTTCCTGGAAACCGTCTACGAATACCCGGAGTTCCGCTTCGCCCTGCATTCCTCCGGCTGGCTGCTGGAGTGGTTGATGACCCACAAGCCCGAGGACATGGCGCTCTTGCGCAAGATGGCGGAGCGAGGCCAGGTGGAATTCTTCGGCGCCGGCGACATGGAACCGGTGCTGGCGGTGATTCCCTATCGCGACCGCATGAGCCAGCTTGCCGCCATGTCCGACCGGCTGGAGCAGTACTTCCTGCAACGCCCCCAGGGCGCCTGGCTTACCGAGCGGGTGTGGGAGGCCACCGTGGTGCCGGCCCTGGCCGATTCCGGCATCCGCTACGTGATGGTCGACGACTACCACTTCCTCTGCGCCGGTGCCGAACGGGACAAGCTCAACGGCTACCACACCACCGAGGAGGATGGCCGCCGCCTGGACCTCTTCCCCATCTCGGAAGCCCTGCGCTATCGCCTGCCCTTCGCCCCGGCCCATGAAGCCGTGGCCTACATCGAATCCCTGGCGGACGAGAGCGGCCACTCGGCGGCCATCTATTTCGACGACATCGAGAAGTTCGGCATCTGGCCCGAGACCTACCACTGGGTTTACGAAAAGCGCTGGCTCAAGGATTTCATCGAGGGCGTGCTGGCCTCCAAGCTCATCAAGAGCACCCACTTCCACGACTACCACCGGGAAGCGCCCTCGAAGGGCGTGGCCTACCTGCCCACCGTGTCCTACAGCGAGATGGGCGAATGGACCCTGCCGGCCGCCGCCGCCCGCCGCTATGCGGAACTGGTTCACGCCGCCCAGCACGAAGGCGTGCTGGAACGCGACCGACCCTTCATCCGCGGCGGCATCTGGAAGAACTTCCTGACCCGCTACCCGGAAGCCAACTGGGCCCACAAGCGCATGCTGGGCCTGTCCGCCCGCCTCGCCGCCTTGCCCGAAGCCCTGCTGCGCCAGGACCTGGTGGAACTGCTGCATGAATCCCAGGCCAACGACGCCTACTGGCACGGCCTGTTCGGCGGCATCTACCTGCCCCACCTGCGGCGCGCCGTCTGGCATGCCATGCTGCAACTCGAACGCCGTCTGGATGCCCTGCAAACCCGCCCCGCCAGCGCCTCCGGCGACCTCGACCTGGACGGTATCGACGAAGTGTTCATGAGCAGCCTGGCCCTGCAGGCCGTGTTGCGTCCGGACAAGGACGCGGCCCTCATCGAACTCTCCAGCTACCCCCTCGCCCAGAACTTCGGCGACACCCTCAAGCGCTACGAGGAGCACTACCACCACAAGGCTGCCAGCGGCCAGGCCAGGGAGCACGACGGCGAGGGCATCGCCTCGGCCCATGACGTGGTGCGCTTCAAGCACGAGATCAATCCCGAGGACCTGACCCCCGACAGCCGCAGCCGTGGCCTGTTCGTGGAATCCTGGACCGACTACGAATCCAAGCGGCCGGTGGAATATTCCAGCAGCGTGGTCCAGGGCGGCGCCGCGCTGTGCATGGGCCAGGCCGGCGAAACCCGGGTGGCGAAGATCTACACAGTTAAAGACAACCGCCTGAGCGTCGCCCTCAAGGCCGTGGGCCAGGGCCGCTTGTCCAGCCGCCTGAACCTGGCAATCCCCTGCTGCGACGGCCCGGCGGGCCGCTATGTGGTCAACGGTGAGATTCCCGGCGGCTTCGGCCAGTCCTTCACCTGGACCGACCTCAAGGAACTGGCACTGGAAGACCACTACCTGGGCGGCGCCATCCGCCTCGCCAGCAACCTGCCGGCCCGCGTCAAGGTCCAGCCCCACATGACCGTCTCCCAGTCGGAAGCCGGCTTCGAGAAGATCATGCAGGCCGTGGAACTCACCTTCACCTGGGAAGTGGAAGGCCCCACCGAAATCCAGGTGGATCTGGAAGTCGTGCCGCTCAAGGCAGGTTGATAGAGTGCATGGTTTCGATCTGGAGAATGCAATGAGCGAACAAGTCATCCGTGCCGGCAAGGTGGTCTACATCACCTATTCCGTGCTCGACGAACACGGCAACATCTTCGGCCAGCAGGACATGCCCACCGGCTACGTGCAGGGCGGCAACAGCGGTCTGTTTGCCTCGGTGGAGCGGGCACTGGAAGGCAAGCGGGAAGGCGACCAGGTGGAAGCCCGGGTGCCACCGGAGGAAGCCTTCGGCGACCCCGATCCCAACCTGATCATCAACGATGACATGGAAAACCTCCCCCCCATGCTGCGCAGCGTGGGCGCCCAGGCCGAGATGCAGAACGACGCCGGCGACGTCCTCACCTTCCGGGTGGTGGAGATCCAGGACGGCAAGGTCACCCTGGACGGCAACAACCCCCTGGCCGGCAAGCCCTGCATCGTCGCCGCCACGGTGGTGTCCATCCGCGACGCCACGGCCGAGGAAATGCGCAACGGCTTTCCGGTGGAGCAGGGCGCGCCGAGGATTCACTGAGGGCTTGGCGGGACTGGCTGCTTTCGCCTCACAGCCGACTGACGACCCACCGAAGATCCAAGGGCAAGTTTCCGAGTGGAGCGGTCGCCTGGCGCACTTACCCGCCGACAGCACTTCGTCCAATCCGGACTCCCAAGCGAGCGAGCAGAAATGCTTCCAGCGTCGGCTTTCGGGATACCTAACCCAAGGCATGCTCCCAGCCAGGAAAATCCAGTCGAAGAAAACTGCGCGGATATCCCATTCCGTTCAACAATGGCCGGCCACAGTCTGGTTGAAAAAATGTCTGAGCTTGTTGAATCAGCTCAGATACCACGCACTTGGCCCCTCACGTTGTCGAATTACTGTCCAGGTCGCACAATCCTCCCGCCTTCGCATCAGCCGGCCAACACGGATAACAACAAGATGGAAACCACCCAACTCAACTGGATCACCAACTTCATCTGGGGCATCGCCGACGACGTACTGCGCGACCTCTATGTGCGCGGCAAGTATCGTGACGTCATTCTGCCCATGACCGTGTTGCGCCGCCTGGACGCGGTGCTGGAGCCCACCAAACAAGCGGTGCTGCACATGAAGTTCGGCCTGGATGCGGTCGGTATCGCCAACCAGGACCAGGCGCTGCGCCAGGCCGCCGACCAGGCCTTCTACAACACCTCGCAATTCACTCTGCGCGACCTGCGCAACCGCGCCAGCCAGCAGCAGCTCAAGGCCGACTTCGAGGCCTACCTGGATGGCTTTTCTCCCAACGTGCAGGAAATCCTCGACAACTTCGAGTTCCGCAACCAGATTCCCCGCCTGTCCAAGGCCGATGCCTTGGGCACGCTGATCGAGAAATTCCTCGAACCGGCCATCAACCTTAGTCCCAACCCGGTGATGAACGGCGACGGCTCGCTGAAGCACCCAGGCCTGGACAACCACGCCATGGGCACCGTGTTCGAGGAACTGGTGCGCCGCTTCAACGAGGACAACAACGAAGAGGCCGGCGAACACTGGACGCCGCGCGACGCGGTCAAGCTCATGGCGCGGCTGATCTTCCTGCCTATCGCCGACCGGATCGAATCCGGCACCTACCTGCTTTATGACGGTGCCTGCGGCACCGGCGGCATGTTGACCGTGGCCGAGGAAACCCTGCAACAACTCGCGCAGGAACACGGCAAGCAGGTCGCCACCCACCTCTACGGCCAGGAGATCAATGCCGAAACCTACGCCATCGCCAAGGCCGACCTGCTGCTCAAGGGCGAGGGCGAGGCGGCGGACAACCTGGTGGGCGGCCCGGAGCATTCCACCCTGGCCAACGACGCCTTCCCCGCCCGCGAGTTCGATTTCATGCTCTCCAACCCGCCCTACGGCAAGAGCTGGAAGAGCGACCTGGAGCGCATGGGTGGCAAGGACGGCCTCAAGGACCCGCGCTTCGTCATCGAGCACGCCGGCGACGCGGAATATTCCCTGCTGACCCGCTCCAGCGATGGCCAGATGCTGTTCCTGGCCAACATGCTCAGCAAGATGAAGCACGAAACCCACCTGGGCAGCCGCATCGCCGAAGTCCACAACGGCTCCAGCCTGTTCACCGGCGACGCCGGCCAGGGCGAAAGCAACATCCGCCGCTGGATCATCGAAAACGACTGGCTGGAAGCCATCGTCGCCCTGCCACTGAACATGTTCTACAACACCGGCATCGCCACCTACATCTGGGTGCTTTCCAACCGCAAGCCGGAACACCGCCAGGGCCGCGTCCAGCTCATCGACGCCAGCCAGTGGTACAAGCCCCTGCGCAAGAACCTGGGGAAGAAGAACTGCGAATTCGCGGAAGACGACATCGCCCGCATCTGCGACGCCTTCCTTCGGTTCGAGGAAACCGAGCAAAGCAGGATTTTCCCCAACGAAGCCTTCGGCTACTGGAAGGTCACCGTGGAAAGGCCCCTGCGCGCCACCGGCATCGAACCCAACCGCGCCTATAGCCCGAAGGAAATCAAGGCGCTGAAAGCGGAAGGGCGGGTAAAGGAAGACGGGATGCCGGTCATCAGGAAGATCCACAAGCCCGGCAAGATCCAGGCCGATCCCATGCGCGGCCTGTTCGAACTGATGCTCCCCTCGCCCACAAGCGGGAGAAGGACCGGGGGAGAGGGCCAGCCCGCCATCGTCGAATACGAACCCGACCCCGAGCTGCGCGACACGGAGCAAATTCCCCTGCTGGAATCCAGTGGCATCGAAGCCTTCCTGCGCCGCGAAGTCCTGCCCCACGCCCCGGACTCCTGGTACGACCCGGAAAGCGTCAAGATCGGTTACGAGGTCAGCTTTACCCGCTACTTCTATAAACCCCAGCCTCTACGCACCCTTGAGGAAATCCGCGCCGACATCCTGGCGCTGGAGCGGGAGACCGATGGCTTGCTGGCGGAGATCATAGGCATAGCGGCAACATAGTGACCCTATGACTACCGCTCTCATTTCTCCGACTGTGCTGCGCTGGGCGCGGGAGCGCGCTCAGCTTGATCCAGAGCGACTGGCTGAGATGACCCATGTCAACGCGGACAAACTGTTGCTTTGGGAGGAAGGCGAGACCAAACCCACATTCAAGCAGGCTCAAGACCTGGCCAAGGCCCTGCATATTCCCTTTGGTTTCTTGTTCTTGCCAACGCCCCCCGAGGAGACGTTGCCGATCCCCGACCTACGCACCGTTGGCGATCATGCCACCGGTAGCCTCAGCACCGATTTGCGCGACTTGCTGGCCGACATCCTGCGTAAACAGGACTGGTACCGCGACCATTTATTGGAGCAGGGCGCCGAGGCCGTGTCCTTCATCGGCCGCTTCGGCCTCGATGCAGCCGTAGCGGCCATCGCCGCCGATATGACGGCAACGCTGGGTTTGACCCACGCCGATCGGGAAGAGGCGAAGAACTGGGAAGCCTTCCTGAGCCTGCTGATGGACAAGGCCGAAGCGGCGGGCGTTTGGGTCATGCGCAGTGGCATCGTGGGCAGCAATACCCACCGCATACTCGATGTTCAAGAGTTTCGCGGTTTAGCCATCTGCGACGACATCGCACCCCTGGTATTCATCAATGGCCGCGATGCCAAAGCCGCCCAGATATTCACGCTGGCCCATGAATTGGCCCACCTCTGGATCGGGCAAAGCGGGATTTCCGACGTTTCCCTGGCGCAGCCCGTCAACGAAAACCACCGCCGCACGGAAAAACTGTGCAACGCCGTGGCGGCTGAAATGCTCGTGCCTCAGGCATCCCTGCGGGATCGTTGGGCTGGCGCCGAATCGGTGGAGCAAAACGCTGCTCGGCTAGCGGGCTACTACCGCGTCAGCACGGTGGTAATCGCACGCCGCGCATTCGATCTCGGCTTGATCGAATGGCCTGCCTACCTGGCCTACTACCAGCAGCAGGTTGAAATCTGGCGGCGGGAAAAGAAGGGCTCGGGCGGCGATCCCTACCGGACCATACCGGTGCGCAATGGCAGGCGGTTTACCGAGGCGGTGGTCAACAGCGCCTTCGCGCGCAGCTTGCTGTTGCGTGACGCCGGCCGCCTGCTTGGCGTCAACCCGGCGAAACTCGGCCGCCTGGCGCAAGAAATCGGCATCGGTTGAGACGCATGTATCTACTCGACGCCAACGTGTTCATCGAAGCCAAGAACTTCTACTACCGTTTCGACACCTTCCCCGGATTCTGGGAATGGCTGGACGCAGTGCAAACCGAAGGGCACCTCGCATCCATCGAGCCGATTTGCGATGAACTGCTCAAGGGCAACGACGAACTGGCGGCCTGGATCAAGGAGCGCAAGGATTCGGGCTGGTTTCTCCCGGTCGATGACGCCGAGACCCAGCAGCACCTGGGCCAGATAGCCGAGTGGGTCATGGCAAACCCGTTCAAAGAAGCCGCGAAGCCGGAATTCCTGAGCGGTGGCGATCCCTGGCTGATCGCCAAGGCCAAGACCCTGGGCGCGACCGTCGTTACCCAGGAAACCTTCGACGCCCAGAGCCGGAAGAAGGTGAAGATTCCCAACGTGTGCCGCGCCTTTCATGTGCCTTACATCAACAGCTTCGATCTGCTCCGGCAGACCCGTGCGACCTTCACGTTGAGGGCCTGATCCGTGATCGACGGACTCAAACCCTATCCCGAGTACAAGGACTCTGGCGTGGCCTGGTTGGGGGAGGTGCCAGGGCATTGGGAGGTGCTGCGGCTGAAATATGTGCTGAGGGAACGTGATGCACGTTCTGATTCTGGGACAGAGCAACTTCTCCGGGTGTCGCAGTACACCGGAGTAACGGAGCGTAAGCGTGCAGACGGATTGGATGAGCCTGACACGCGGGCTGAATCACTCGTCGGTTACAAGCAAGTGGAACCCGGCGAACTCGTTGTAAACATCATGTTGGCCTGGAACGGAAGCATGGCCGTTTCCTCACATGCTGGAATCACCAGCCCGGCCTACTGCGTGTACCGCTTCGGCGCATCTGCCGAACCATGGTATTTCCATCATCTGCTTCGCTCCCCCATCTACAAAGCGCGCATCAAGGCTGTTTCCACAGGGGTGGTTGAGAGCCGTTTGCGGCTTTACACGGATGATCTTTATCGGCTTCAGGCGGCCCTCCCTCCAATTGACGAACAATCCGCCATCGTCCGCTTCCTCGACCATGCCGACCGGCGCGTCTGGCGCTACATCCGGGCCAAGCAGAAGCTGATCAAACTGCTGGAGGAGCAGAAGCAGGCCATCATCCACCGCGCCGTCACCCGTGGCCTCGATCCCGACGTCCGTCTCAAGCCCTCCGGCGTGGAGTGGCTGAGGGATGTGCCGGAGCATTGGGAGGTGCACAAGCTCAAACGCATGGGAGAGGTCAGAATCGGGCTCACATACTCACCAAGTGATGTCTCTGGTGAGGGGACTTTGGTCTTGAGGGCATCCAACATAAAGAACGGACGCATCGTCTCCGCCGATAACGTCTTTGTTTCAAGAAGCGTACCCCAGGCTCTCTTGGTCGCCGAGGATGACATTCTGATCTGTGTTCGGAGCGGCAGTAGAAACCTGGTCGGGAAATCGGCAAGAATCTCGAGAGAGTTCGCTGGGGTAACGTACGGGGCTTTCATGAGCCTGCTGCGTAGTGAGAGCAATGCTTTCATTTACTGGGTGCTCAATTCCAATCTAATGCCAAGTGTGATGTCTCAATTCGAGACATCCACGATCAATCAGCTAACCCAAAGTGACTTACGGAACCTGCTGATACCTGTTCCGCCAACAAACGAACAAACCAAGATAGTTGCTTACTTGACTTCAGCGACTGCTGAAATCGACGCCACCATAGCTTCCACGACCCGGGAAATCTCCCTCCTCCACGAATACCGCACCCGCCTGATCGCCGACGTGGTCACCGGCAAGCTGGACGTGCGGGCGGCGGCAGCCAGTCTGCCGGAGGAGACCGAGGCGGCCCCCGACGACGCCGAGCCCCTGGCCGAGGACGAAGACCTGACCGACGAGACCGCCGCCGAGGAGGCCGAGGTATGACCACCGACCGCAGCAACGAATATCTCGCCGGCCTAGTGCGGGAGCTGTGCAAGCAGCCCGCCGAGACTGAGTGGCTGGAGTTCAAACACAATGACGCAGAGCCCCAGAAAATCGGCGAATACCTCTCCGCCCTGGCCAATTCGGCGGCCCTGTGCGGCAAGGCCTTCGCCTATCTGGTTTGGGGCGTGGAGGATGCCACCCATGCCCTGGTGGGCACGACCTTTGTTCCGTCAGCGGCCAGGGTGGGCGGCGAGGAGCTGGAGAACTGGTTGCTGCGCGCCCTGTCACCCAAGATCCATTTCCGCTTCTATCCGGTGGAGGTGGAAGGCCATGCGCTGGTGCTGTTGGAGATCGGACGGGCGTTTCGCCACCCGGTGCAGTTCCAGAACCAGGAGTTCATCCGGGTGGGTTCCTACAAGAAGCGGCTGAAGGACTTTCCGGAGAAGGAGCGGGAACTGTGGCGCATCTTTGACCGCACCCCCTTCGAGGACGGCGTGGCGGCGGAGCGGGCGAGCGACGAGGAAGTCCTGCGGCTGATCGACTACCCGGCTTATTTCGACCTGCTGGAGCGCCCGTTGCCGGAAGGCCGGCAGGGCATCCTGAAGGCGCTGGAGGACGATGTCCTGATCCGCACCGCCGAGGCCGGCGGCTGGGACATCACCAACCTGGGTGCCGTCCTGTTCGCCAAGCGCCTTTCCGAATTCCGCACCCTGAGCCGCAAGGCGGTGCGGGTGATCCGCTACAAGGGCAACGGCCGGGTGGAAACCCAGAAGGAACAAGTGGGCGGCAAGGGTTACGCCAGCGGTTTCGAGGGGCTGATCGACTTCATCAACGGGCAATTGCCGTCCAACGAGGTCATTGGGCCGGCCCTGCGCAAGACGGTGCCGATGTTCCCGGAACTGGCAGTGCGCGAGCTGGTGGCCAATGCGCTGATCCACCAGGATTTCTTCGTCACCGGCGCCGGGCCGATGGTGGAAATATTCGATGATCGCATCGAGATCACCAATCCCGGCGAGCCCCTGGTGGATACCCAGCGTTTCGTGGATACACCACCGAAGTCGCGCAACGACGGCATCGCCTCCCTGATGCGCCGCTTCCGCATCTGCGAGGAGCGCGGCAGCGGCATAGACAAAGTGGTCTCTCAAGTGGAGTTGTACCAACTGCCCGCGCCGCTGTTCGAGGTGCCCGAGGGGTTCACCCGGGTGGTGTTATTCGCGCATCGACCCCTGACCGAGATGGACAAGGCCGACCGGGTGCGGGCGTGCTATCTGCACGCCTGTCTGAAATGGGTCACACGGGACTACCTGACCAATGCCTCGCTGCGAGAACGTTTCGGAGTCGAGGAGAAGAACAAGTCGGCGGTGTCGCGCTACATTCGGGAAACGGTCGTAGCCGGAATGATCCGGCCCTACGATGAAGATGCCGCCCGAAAGATGATGAAATATGTGCCGTACTGGGCCTGATTTTTAATTGATGGGTAATTGATGGAATGGCGGCCAAGGTGGCATGGCCATCTGGTAACCCATTGAATATGTATGACTATTGTGCTGATCCGGTAATTGATGGGTACTTGATGAGAGTCGCCGAGTGACCACAGACACCAGCGAAGAAGGCCTCGAAGACTTGATCGTCGCCGCCATGGCAGGGGCGGGTCATGCAGCGCCCGGCGGCACCGCCATGGCCCAGCCAACCGCGCTGTATGGCGGCACCGGCTGGATTCTGGGCGACTGGCACGACTACGACCGTGATTTCGCGGTGGATCGGGTGCAACTCGCGGCCTTCATCGAGGCGACCCAGCCGCGCGTCATGGAGGCTCTGGACCTGGGCCATGACAGCCCCACCCGGCAGAAATTCCTGGCCCGCTTGCAGGGTGAAATCACCAAGCGAGGCGTCATCGACGTATTGCGAAACGGGGTGAAGCACGGCCCGCTGCATCTGGACCTGTTCTACGGCACACCCACGCCGGGCAATGCCCAGGCCGAAGAGCGCCACGCCGCCAACCGCTTCAGCGTCACCCGGCAGTTGCGTTACAGCCGCGATGAAACGCAACTGGCCCTGGATCTCTGCCTGTTCATCAACGGCTTGCCGGTGGCGACTTTCGAACTGAAGAACAGCCTGACCAAGCAGACGGTGGCGGATGCGGTGGAACAGTACCGGCGCGACCGCGACCCGAGGGAGTTGCTGTTCCAGTTCGGTCGCTGTGTCGTCCATTTCGCGGTGGACGACAGCGAGGTGCGCTTCTGCACCCATCTGCAGGGCAAGGCCTCCTGGTTCCTGCCCTTCAACCAGGGCTGGAATGACGGCGCGGGCAACTCCCCGAACCCGGACGGACTGAAAACGGATTACCTGTGGAAACAGGTGCTGACGCCCCAGGGCCTGACCGACATCCTGGAGAACTACGCCCAGGTGGTGGAGGTGAAGAACGAGAAGACGGGCAAGAAGAAGGCGGTGCAGATATTCCCGCGCTATCACCAACTCGACGTAGTGCGCAAACTACTGGCTCATGCCGGCGAACACGGCGTCGGGGCGCGCTACCTGATTCAGCATTCGGCGGGCAGCGGCAAGTCCAATTCCATCGCCTGGCTGGCGCATCAGCTCATCGGCCTGAGCAGGGACGGGGCGGCGGTGTTCGATTCCATCATCGTCATCACTGACCGGCGCATCCTGGACCAGCAAATCCGCGACACCATCAAGCAGTTCGCCCAGGTGGGCGCCACCGTGGGCCATGCCGAGCATTCCGGAGACCTGCGCCGGTTCATCGAGTCCGGCAAGAAGATCATTATTTCCACGGTGCAGAAATTCCCCTTCATCCTGGACGAGATCGGCTCGGAACATCGGGGGCGACACTTCGCCATCCTCATCGACGAGGCCCATTCCAGCCAGGGCGGCAAGACGGCGGCGGCTATGAGCGAGGCGCTAGCCGACCCGGAAGACGCGGTGAACGACGTGCTGGAAAAGCGCATGGCGGCGCGCAAGATGCTGGCCAACGCCAGCTACTTCGCCTTCACCGCGACACCCAAGAACAAGACCCTGGAAATCTTCGGCGAGGCTTATTCCGAGGGCGGCCACTTGAGACATCGGCCTTTTCATGGCTACACCATGAAACAGGCCATCCAGGAGGGTTTCATCCTGGATGTGCTGAAGCACTACACGCCGGTGAACAGCTATTACAAGCTGATTAAGACCGTGCCGGGCGATCCGGAATTCGACACCCAGCGCGCCCGCAAGAAGCTGCGCAAGTATGTGGAGAGCCACGACCACGCCATCCGCCTGAAGGCCGAAATCATGGTGGACCACTTCCACGAGCAGGTCATGGCCTTCAACAAGATCGGCGGACAAGCGCGGGCAATGGTGGTGACCAGCGGCATCGAGCGGGCGATCCAGTATTTCCACGCCTTCCGCGACTATCTGGGCGAGCGCAAGAGCCCGTATCAGGCCATCGTCGCCTTCTCCGGGGAACACGAGTACGGCGGCGCCAAGGTGACTGAGGCATCTCTGAACGGCTTTCCCTCCAACGCCATCGCCGACCGGATTCAGGAAGACCCCTACCGCTTCCTGATCTGCGCCGACAAGTTCCAGACTGGCTACGATGAGCCGCTGTTGCACACGATGTACGTGGACAAGCCGCTGTCGGGCATCAAGGCGGTGCAGACCCTGTCGCGCCTGAATCGGGCGCATCCGAAGAAGCACGACGTGTTCGTGCTGGACTTCATGAACGATACGGATGGGATCAAGCAATCCTTCGAGCCTTACTACCGCACCACGGTGCTGGCCGACGAAACCGATCCCAACAAACTGCATGACTTGAAGGCGGCGCTGGACGCGTATCAGGTCTACGCGCCGGAGCAGGTGGAAGCCTTGGTGGCGCTGTATCTGGAGGGCGCGGACCGGGACCGGCTCGACCCCATCCTCGACGCCTGCGTGGCGACCTACAAGGAACAGCTCGACGAAGACGGCCAGGTGGACTTCAAGGGCAAGGCCAAGGCATTCACCCGCACCTATGAATTCCTCGCGGCCATCCTGCCGTACAGCAATACCGACTGGGAAAGGCTTTCCCTCTTCCTCAACTTCCTGCTACCCAAGCTGCCGGCGCCCAAGGAGGAAGACCTGTCGAGGGGCATCCTGGAGTCGATCGACATGGATAGCTACCGGGTGGAGAAGCTCGCGGCCATGAAGCTTCAGTTGCCGGACGAGGATGGCGAGATCGAGCCGGTGCTCACCGGCGGCGGCGGGCGCAAACCGGAACCGGAACTGGAACGGCTATCCAACATCCTGAAGACCTTCAACGACCAGTTCGGCAACATCAAATGGTCAGATTCAGACCGGGTGCATCAACTCATCACCCAGGACATCCCGATGCGGGTGGCGGCGGACACGGCGTATCAGAACGCGAAGAAGAACAACGACAAGCAGAACGCCCGCATCGAACACGACAAGGCCCTGGTACGGGTCATCGTCAGCCTGATGAAGGACGACACCGAGTTGTTCAAGCAATTCAGCGACAACCCGGACTTCAAGCGCTGGCTGGCGGATACGGTGTTCGGGCTGACTTACGCTTGATGCTGCGGATCGCCATGGATTATGTGTTGGCAAACCAAATTAGAGCCCCAACCAGTTAGTCGACCTTTGATGTCGAAAGCAGTCATTGGCGAACGACTTGTATCAGGTTGGGGCGAGTGACCGCTCAGGCCGAGGTGCGGAAGTAGCTCGTCGGGCAGGTCTCAGAGTACAGCGTTCGCTCAGATGGCTGCTTTCTGGAAGCCTCCTATGGCCGCAGTAGGTTCATAGCGGCCATGGACACAGATTCACGCGAGCCGCTCCAGCCATGGAACGGGTCTGATGATCAAACAAACCGCATTGACAAATCCACTGCTCTGACCGACTTGGTCAGGCCACCGACGGAAATGCGGTCCACCCCGGTCTCGGCGATGGCCCGCACAGTGTCCAGGCTGATGCCGCCGGAGGCTTCCAGGGCCGCGCGGCCGGCGGTGAGGCGCACCGCTTCCCGCATGCCGTCCAGGTTGAAGTTATCCAGCAGGATGAGTTTTGCCCCGGCTTGCAGGGCTTCCTCCAGTTGGGCCAGGCTTTCCACTTCGATCTGCACGGATACGCCGGCACCGGCCAGCTGGAACGCCGCTGCCAGGGCCGGGCCGATGCCCCCTGCCGCGGCGATGTGGTTCTCCTTGATGAGGATGCCGTCGTGGAGGCCGATGCGCTGGTTCTCGCCGCCGCCGCATTTCACCGCGTACTTCAGCGCCAGGCGCAGGCCGGGCAGGGTCTTGCGGGTGTCGTAGATTTTCGCCCGGGTGCCGGCGATGGCGGCCACAAAGCGGCGGGCCTCGGTGGCAACGGCGGAGAGGGTTTGCAGGAAGTTGAGGGCCGGCCGCTCGGCGGTGAGCAGGGCGCGGGCCTTACCGGTGATCTCGCACAGGTTCTGGCCGGCGTGGATGCGGTCGCCGTCGGCGGCGTGCCAGGTGATTTTCGCCTCCGGGTCCAGGGCGCGGAAGCAGGCCTCGAACCAGGCCGTGCCGCACAGTACCGCGTCTTCCCGGGTGAGGACTCGGGCGTGGCCGACGGCGGTTTCGGGAATGAGTCGGGCGGTGAGGTCGCCGCTGCCCACATCCTCTTCCAGAGCGGCGCGGACATTGGCGCGGATCGCCTCGGCCAGGGTGTCGGTGGCTGCGGGCATGGAGAACTCAGCCCTTCAGGCTCAGCAGGCGCAGGCCGGGGAGCCCGGCGAAGTCGGCACCGTTCAGGGTCAGCAGGCCGTAGCCATGCTCGATGGCCTGGGCGGCGATCCACAGGTCGTTGTAGCGGGGGCGGGGCGATCGTCCGGCTTGCTTGCTGGAGGCGGCCAGCACGCCGAAGGCGGCAGCGGTCTGGCGGGTGACTTCCAGCACCGGACGCAATTCGATCTGGCGCAGGCTGGCGGCGCGGGAGGCGCGCTCGGCGGGATCGGCGCAGGTTTCCACGCCGAAGGCCAGTTCGCCCAGGGTAATCACGGAGGTGAACACCGGCGCATCGTTGGTGGCGGCCACGACGGCTTGATGTTGCAACTGACCACTGGCCAGGCCCACCCAGATGCAACTGTCCAGGATCACGCCCATGGGTCCACCACCTTTTCGTCGAAGGCGTTCCGGCTGTCCCGGAGCCAGCCGGCGGCCTGCTGGGGCGTGAGCAGGGGCTGGAAACCGGCCAGGGCCTGGCTGGCGGACATGGTGGGTTGCGGCGGAACGATCCGGGCGATGGTCACGTGGTTGCGCTCAACCAGTATGGTTTCGCCCTGGCCGGCCACGGCGTCCAGGATTTTCCGCGTGTTGCGAGCCAGATCGGTGGCGGTGATGGTTTGCATGGAGTGTCCTGCGCAGCCTGAAGATGCCTACATGATACAAATAATATGTATCAGTATGTGGTTTGCATATGTCATGCCTACAGTTCCAGGAAGAGGCCGGCCCGGCGCGCGGCTTGGCGCAGGCCACCATCCAGGCAGGCCAAGGGGATGCCTCGACGCAGGGCAACTTCCAGATAGGTGGCGTCGTAAGCTGAAATGCCATAGGTCCGCGCCAGCTGGAATAGACGCGACGGCGCCGGAGTATCCCGGTCCACCTGCAGGCCCAGGGCCTCGGCGCGGGCCGCTACGCCTTCGGCCAGATCGGCCGCCAGAAGCTTGCGGCGTTCCAGCTTGAGGAACACGTTGGCGAACTCCGACAGCCAGAGACCGGGCACCACGCCTTGGCGGCTGGCCAGCAGATCGAAGGCCGCTTCGCTGTATTCCGTGCTTTCGTCCGGCAGGAACCAGCGGGCGGCTACCGAGCAATCCACCACGAAACTCACGGCCTGTCCTCGTCGATGAGGGCTTCCACATCGACGGGGCCGGTGTGGCAGGCCTTGCGGAATCCGCGAATTTCCTCCAGTGCGGCCTGCCGGTCCTGTTGCGCCCGGACCGGCGGTACCAGCATGGCCGCCGCCTGCCCATGGCGCGTGATGAGCACGCTTTCGCCCTCGGAGACCTTGTCGAGCAGACTGGCGAGCTTGGCCTTGGTTTCAAAAGCGCCTACCGTGAGCATGGGAGACTCCTGTAATCTGGTTAACCAGATTGTAGAGCTTGCCTGGATCGTGCGCACCGCTTGAAAACCCCGAGGCCTTCCCCATTTGGGAGGCAATCATCCGAATTGGGAGCAACCATGCGTTTCGACAAACTCACCACCCCGTTCCAGTCCGCCATCCAGGACGCGCAAAGCCTGGCCCTGGGCAACGACAACGCCTACATCGAGCCGGTGCACCTGCTCGCCGCCCTGATCAATCAGGAAGGCGGTTCCGCCCGGCCCATCCTGCAGAAGGCCGGCGCGCGCCTGCCGTCGCTGGTGGCCGGATTGCAGGCCGGCATGAACCGCCTGCCCAAGGTGGAAGGCACGGGGGGTGAAATCCAGCCCTCCAAGGAACTCATCAACCTGTTCAACCTCACCGACAAGGAAGCGACCAAGCGGGGCGACCAGTACATCGCCAGCGAACTGTTCCTGCTGGCGGCGGTGGATGACAAGGGCGAGGCCGGCCGCCTGCTCAAGGAGAACGGCGCCACCCGCAAGGCCCTGGAAGCGGCCATTAGCGAAGTGCGCGGCGGCGAGGGCGTGGACACCCAGGAATCCGAAGGCCAGCGCCAGGCATTGTCGAAATACACCCTGGATCTCACCGACCGCGCCCGCCAGGGCAAGCTGGACCCGGTGATCGGCCGCGACGACGAAATCCGCCGCGCCATCCAGGTCCTGCAACGGCGCACCAAGAACAACCCGGTGCTGATCGGCGAACCCGGCGTGGGCAAGACCGCCATCGTCGAAGGTCTGGCCCAGCGCATCGTCAACGGCGAGGTGCCGGAGACCCTCAAGGGCAAGCGCGTGCTGGTGCTGGACATGGCCGGCCTGTTGGCCGGCGCCAAGTATCGCGGCGAGTTCGAGGAACGGCTGAAGGCCGTGTTGAAGGAAGTCGGCCAGGACGAGGGCCGCATCATCCTGTTCATCGACGAGCTGCACACCATGGTCGGCGCCGGCAAGGCGGAAGGCGCCATCGACGCCGGCAACATGCTCAAGCCCGCCCTGGCCCGGGGTGAACTGCACTGCATCGGCGCCACCACCCTGGACGAATACCGCAAGTACATCGAGAAGGACGCCGCCCTGGAGCGCCGCTTCCAGAAGGTGCTGGTGGACGAGCCCAGTGTCGAATCGACCATCGCCATCCTGCGTGGCCTGAAGGAGAAGTACGAACTGCACCACGGCGTCGACATTACCGACCCGGCCCTGGTCGCCGCCGCCGAATTGAGCCACCGCTACATCACCGACCGCTTCCTGCCGGACAAGGCCATCGACCTGATGGACGAGGCCGCCAGCCGCATCAAGATGGAGATCGATTCGAAACCGGAAGTCATGGACAAGCTCGACCGGCGCCTGATCCAGCTCAAGATCGAACGCGAGGCGGTAAAGCGCGAGAAGGACGAGGCCAGCAAGAAGCGTCTGTCCCTCATCGAGGACGAAATCCGCAAACAGGAAAAGGAATACGCCGACCTGGAAGAAGTCTGGAAAGCGGAGAAGGCCACGGTCCAGGGCGCGGCCCACGTGAAGGAGGAGATTGACCAGTTGCGCGCCCAGATGGCCGACCTGCAACGCAAGGGCCAGTTCGACAAGGTCGCCGAGATTCAATACGGCAAGCTGCCTGCCCTGGAAGCCCGACTCAAGCAGGCTGAGAGCGCGAACCTGGCTGGCGAGGGTTCCTTCAAGCTGCTGCGCACCCAGGTGGGCGCCGAGGAGATCGCCGAAGTGGTGTCCCGCGCCACTGGCATCCCGGTGTCCAAGCTGGTCCAGGGCGAGCGCGACAAGCTGCTGGCCATGGAAGAGCGCCTCCACCAGCGGGTGGTGGGCCAGGACGAGGCCGTGCGCCTGGTGTCCGACGCCATTCGCCGCTCCCGCGCGGGTTTGTCCGACCCCAACCGGCCCTACGGCTCCTTCCTGTTCCTGGGCCCCACCGGCGTCGGCAAGACGGAGCTGTGCAAGGCCCTGGCCGATTTCCTGTTCGACAGCCAGGACCACCTGATCCGTGTCGACATGAGCGAGTTCATGGAGAAGCACTCCGTCGCCCGCCTCATTGGCGCGCCGCCCGGCTACGTGGGCTACGAGGAAGGCGGCTACCTGACCGAAGCCGTGCGCCGCAAGCCCTACAGCGTCATCCTGCTGGACGAGGTGGAAAAGGCGCATCCCGACGTGTTCAACGTCCTCCTGCAAGTGCTGGACGACGGCCGCATGACCGACGGCCAGGGCCGCACCGTGGACTTCAAGAACACCGTCATCGTCATGACCAGCAACCTGGGCAGCCAGATGATCCAGAGCATGGCCGGCGACGACTACCAGGTCATCAAGCTGGCGGTGATGGCCGAGGTGAAGAGCTATTTCCGTCCCGAGTTCATCAACCGCATCGACGAGGTGGTGGTGTTCCACAGTCTGAGCGAGGAGCACATCGCCAACATCGCCCGCATCCAGTTGCACTACCTGGAAAAGCGCGTGGCCCAGATGGACATGAAGCTGGAAGTCAGCGACGCGGCACTCATGGAACTGGCCAAGGAAGGCTTCGACCCGGTGTTCGGCGCGCGGCCGCTGAAACGCGCCATCCAGCAGCAGATCGAGAACCCGCTGGCGAAGGAGATCCTTTCCGGCCGCTTCGCCCCCAAGGACATCATCCGGGTGGACGTGGTGGACGGACGCATCGAGTTCGAGCAGGTCATCGAGGCCGAGGCTGTTTGATCCTGTTGAACGCGCGGGCCGCCATGTTTGTGCGGCCCGTCCGCGGCTGGGGCCTGGAATGCGTGTCGTCGGGAAGACCCGCTGGCTGGATTCGCCGTAGGCCAGTCCGGGTCGGTTCGCTCGCGTATCAGGCGGATCGTCGGATCACGGCTTTGACGCGTAACGTCAAGCGGTTGGCATGGAAGGTCAAGCGAAGCCGGACGGATGGATGGACCATTCGTTTACCGGATGCATTCATCGATCCGACCCTCCAGGAGACTTCCTACCATGATCCTCAAAAGTGATAAGAGACCCCGTGAAACCCCGCCATTGACGAATGCGCGCATGCCGACGTTGCATGAGAAATCCAGGTCGCGTGCTCAGGCCTCTGCGTCCACCGTGAACGCCGAGGAACCCAATTTTGGCGTGGATATCCGCGCCCTTTTGAGAAAATGGGGCGAGTGAGGCGGCATGTGCGCGTATCAGCCGCTTTTCCAGTGTCCCGATTTGCCACCCAGCTTCTCCAGCAGGCGCACCGCTTCGATGATCATGCCGCGATCGACGGCCTTGCACATGTCGTAGATGGTGAGCAGGGCGATGCTGGCGGCGGTGAGGGCTTCCATTTCCACACCGGTGCGGCCGACGCATTCGGCTGTCGCCGTGCATTCGATGGCGTGGGCGGTCTCGTCCAGACGGAAATCCACGGTGACGCGGGTGAGAGGGATGGGGTGGCAGAGGGGAATCAGTTCGGCCGTTCGCTTTGCCGCCATGATGCCGGCCAGGCGCGCGACGCCGAGGACGTCGCCCTTCTTCGCGGCGCCGTCGCGGATCAGCGCGAGGGTTTCCGGACGCATGACGATGCGGCCGGCGGTGACCGCCACACGACGGGTTTCCGCCTTCTCGGCGACATCCACCATGATGGCGCGGCCCTGTTCGTCGAAGTGAGTGAATTCGTTCATGGTGGCGGCGCTTGCCCCCTTCAGGGGGGAACTGGTGGCAGGTGCAAGTATCATAGCCGCATGAATTGGTTCCGCTCCATCGCCCTGCCGCTCGCGCTTGCCGGCATACTCGCCACCCCCGCCGCCGCCATCGAACTGCCCGATCTCGGCGATGCCTCGCGCGGTGCCCTGTCGGAGAACCAGGAGGAACGCATCGGGCGCGAGATCATGCGGCAGATACGGGAAAGCAGTGATTACCTCGACGACGCGGTGGTGGCGGATTACCTGGCCAACCTCGGCGATCGGCTGGTGGCCGCGTCCACTGCGCCCGGCCGTCATTTCGAGTTCTTCCCGGTACGCGATGCCACCATCAACGCCTTCGCCCTGCCCGGCGGCTACATCGGCGTGCACACCGGCCTGATCTCGGCGGCGCGCAATGAATCCGAACTGGCCGGCGTGCTGTCGCACGAAATCGCCCACGTCACCCAGCAACATATCGCCCGCATGGTGGACAGCCAGCGCAACGCCAGCGTCATCTCCCTGGCCGCCCTGGCCGTGGCCATTCTCGCGGCCCGCTCCAACAGCCAGATGGCCGAGGCGGCGCTGGCCGGCAGCGCGGCCCTGAGCTTGCAGAACCAGCTCGATTTCACCCGCGAGAACGAGCGCGAAGCCGACCGGGTCGGCCTGCGCATCCTCGATCAGGCAGGGTTCGCGCTGGAGGGCATGGCCAGCTTCTTCGAGCGTCTGCAGGCCCAGGGGCGCCTCTATGAGAACAACGCCCCCTCTTACATGCGCACGCACCCGCTGACCTTCGAGCGCATCGCCGACATGCAGAACCGCGTCGGCGAACAGCCTTACCGCCAGCATACGGACAGCGTCGATTTCAAGCTGGTGCGGGCGCGGGTGCAGGCCGCCCAGGGCGAGGCGCGCGACGCGGTGACGCTGTTCGAGGCCCGAGTGCGCGAGCAGGAGGATGCCGCCGCCTGGTATGGGTTGCTCCAGGCCAGCCTGCGTATCGGCGACCTGCAGCAGGCGCGGCGGGCGTTGGGCAAGCTGGGCAAGGACGCCGTCAGCTCGCCCCTGCCGGCCATGGCCACGGTGGAGGTGGCATTGGCCGAGGGCCGTGCCGAAGAAGCCATTCGGCAGGCCCGCGCCGGGCTGGCCAAGTACCCGGGATATCGCCCGCTCGCCTACCTGTACGCCCGCGCCCTGCTGCGCGCCAAACGGGTTGTGGAGGCCCTGGATTTTCTTGACGAGCGGCGGCGCGACTGGCCTTCGGACCCGCAATTCCAGTTGCTGCTGGCCGAGGCCTACGGGGCCGCCGGGCAGAACGCCAAGGCGCATCTGGCGCAGGCCGAGGCCTACGCGCTGAGCGACCGCATCGCCGCCGCCGTCGAGCAGTTGCGCCTGGCGCAACGGGCCGGCAACGCCGACTTCTACACCCTCTCCATCATCGACGCCCGCCTGCGCGAACTGCGTGAAATCGAGAGTAAGGAAGCGGCCGAGATGGCGCGCAAGGGCAAGTGAGGCGCGGCGCCCCCCGGTCCGGTCGGCGCCGCGCGATGCCCCTTGCCGCCGGCAGGGGCTTGCGCCTATGCTCGCGCACCGCGTGCCCGGCGCGAAATGCCGGGTAGCCTGAAACCAGATCGACCCGGGAATTCGCATGCGCTTCCGCGCTTTTTTCATGATCGGCATGCTTGCCCTTGCACCGGCGCTGCCCGCTTTGGCGCAAAAGGCGGACAAATCGCCACCCGGCAAGGCCGTCGCCTTCAGCCAGGACAAGGGCAATTGCCTGAGTTGCCACGGTTTTCCCTCACTGACCGACGCCGAACAGACCGGCAACAGCGGTCCGCCCATCATCGCCATGCAGGCGCGCTTTCCCGACCGCGCCGCGCTGCGCTCGAAAATATGGGACGCAAGCGCCGGCAATGCCGCCAGTTTCATGCCGCCCTTTGGCCGGCATCGCATCCTCACCGAGGAGGAGATCGACCAGGTGGTTGATTTCCTGCTCGGCCTGTAGGCCATGCGCGGACGCGTCCGGCACATCCTGGTGGGCGGCCTGGCCGCGCTGCTGGCTTGCCTGGGCGCGGGCGCGGCGTTCGCCGAGCCCGAGGACGATCGCCTGAGGCTGGAAGCCTTCTTCCGCAAGCAGTTTCCCGATTTGCAAGCCGAGCAGTACGTGCACGGCGCCATGCTGTTCGACCCCGAGGCCATGGCGCAGTACCGCAGCATCATGGAATTCCCGCCCTTCGCCGGCGAGGTGGAGAAGGGTGCAATCCTCTGGCGTGTCCCCATGCAGTCCGCCCTGACCTATGCCGACTGCCTGCCCAACGGCGGCCGCATGATCGCCGGCAATTACCCCATGTTCGACGAGACCAAGGGCCGGGTGGTGACGCTGGAAGATGCCATCAACGCCTGTCGCGTCGCCAACAACGAGGTGCCCTACCAGCATGGCGACCCGGCCACCATGGGGGCCCTCACCGCCTATCTGCGTAGCCTGTCGGACGGCATGAAGATGAACATCCGGGTGGAAAGCGAAGGCGCTCGCCGCGCCTTCGAGGACGGCAGGAAGACCTTCTACGCGCGTGCGGGCCAACTCAACTTCTCCTGCGCCAGTTGCCACGTCGACAATGCCGGCAATCGCCTGCGCGGCGAGACGCTCTCGCCGACCATCGGCCAGGCCACGCACTGGCCGGTGTTCCGCGGTGGCGACCAGTTGGTCACCCTGCAGGCGCGTTACGCCAGTTGTCACCGCCTGGCGCGGCACGTGCCGGATGCCCTCGGCAGCACCCGCTACAACAATCTCGAATACTTCCATTCCTATCTCAGCAACGGCCTGCCCCTGCGCGCATCGGTGTTCAGGAAGTAGGCCGCCTCCGTTTCCTGGTGCGATTCGCGCGTCGGCCTGGGCCATCGCTACCATTTACCGCGGCGGGCCGAATCGCAAGAATGCGCCGCATACCACGCCTCAATAGGAGAACACCGTCATGTCCATGTCCCGTCGTGAATTTCTGCAAGTGCTCGCCGCCGCCGCGGCCGGCGGCTTCGCTCTCGACAGCCGGTTGGCGCTGGCCGGCAACGCACCCGCCGGCTATTACGACGTCCCCGCCTTCGGCAATGTTTCGCTCATGCACATGACCGACTGCCACGCGCAGCTTTTACCCATCTACTTCCGCGAGCCCAACGTGAACCTGGGCGTGGGTGAGGCTTTGGGCAAGGTACCGCACCTGGTGGGCGAGCACCTGCTCAAGCACTTCAACATCAAGAACGGCTCCATCGACGCCCACGCCTTCACCTACCTGGACTTCGAGGCGGCCTCCCGCACCTACGGCAAGGTGGGCGGCTTCGCCCACCTCAAGACCCTGGTGGACAAGGTGCGCGCTTCCCGGCCCGGTTCCCTGCTGCTGGACGGCGGCGATACCTGGCAGGGTTCTGCCACCGCACTGTGGACCAACGCCCAGGACATGGTGGACGCCTGCATCGCCCTCGGCGTGGACGTCATGACCCCCCACTGGGAGATGACCTACGGCGCCCAGCGCGTGCAGGAAATCGTCAACGGTGACTTCAAGAAGGCCGGCGTGGACTTCGTCGCCCAGAACGTGGTCACCAACGACTTCGGCGACCAGGTGTTCAAACCCTACGTCATGCGCGTCATCAACGGCGTGCAGGTGGCCATCGTCGGTCAGGCCTTCCCCTACACCCCGGTGGCCAACCCGCGCTGGATGATCCCCGACTGGTCCTTCGGCATTCGCGACGACGGCATGCAGAAGTGGGTGGACGAGGCCCGCGCCAAGGGCGCCCAGGTGGTGGTGGTGCTGTCCCACAACGGCATGGACGTCGACCTGAAGATGGCCAACCGGGTTACCGGCATCGACGCCATCTTCGGCGGCCACACCCACGACGGCGTGCCGCAGCCGATCCAGGTCAAGAACGCCAAGGGCGTCACCCTGGTCACCAATGCCGGCTCCAACGGCAAGTTCCTCGGCGTCATGGACTTCGACGTCAAGGATGGCAAGGTCAAGGGCTGGAAGTACCGCCTCATGCCGGTGTTCTCCAACCTGCTGCCGGCCGACGCGAAGATGGATGCCCTCATCAAGAAGATCCGCGCCCCCTTCGAGGCCAAGCTCAACGAGAAGCTGGCCGTCACCGAGGGCGTGCTCTACCGCCGCGGCAACTTCAACGGCACCTACGACCAGATGATCTGCGACGCGCTGATGAAGGTGAAGGGCGCCGACGCCGCCTTCTCACCCGGCTTCCGCTGGGGCACCAGCCTGCTGTCCGGCGACGTCATCACCATGGAGAAGCTGATGGACCAGGTGGCCATCACCTATCCGCAGACCACCCTCACCGACATGACCGGCGAGACCATCCACACCATCATGGAAGACGTCTGCGACAACCTGTTCAATGCCGACCCCTACTACCAGCAGGGCGGTGACATGGTGCGCGTCGGCGGCATCCAGTACACCATCGATCCCAACAAGACCATCGGCAAGCGCATTACCGACATGACCCTGAAGGGCAAGGCGGTGGACCCCAACAAGAAGTACAAGGTGGCGGGCTGGGCGCCGGTGGGCGAGGGCGTGCAGGGCGCGCCCATCTGGGATGTGGTGGCCGAGTACCTGCGCGACGTCAAGGTGATCAAGCCGGTCAAGCTGAACCAGCCCAAGGTCGTCGGCATGGGCGGCAATCCGGGCATGGTGCTCTGATCCGCGCTTGAGCGCACGAGGGGGGCGATGCCCCCCTTTTTATTTGGCGTGGCAACATCGATCGCTGCGCGCGGGAATTCAAGCCCCCGCACCCGGTCCACGCGTCGTGTCCCCCGTGAGGAGCTTGCCATGCCATCCGGATTGTCCTTGCCGCGGCTTGCCCAGGTCTTCTCGTTTGCCTTGCTCCTCGCGGCCCCGGTGGCATCGGCCGCCGCACCTGTGGCCAATGTCCTCGCCGGCCATGCCTCGCCCTATCTGGCCCTGCATGGCCGGGATCCGGTGGCTTGGCAGGAATGGAACGCCGAGACCCTGGCGCGGGCGAAGCGGGAAAACAAGCTGTTGTTCGTCTCCGTCGGCTATTTCTCCTGCCACTGGTGCCACGTCATGCAGCGCGAGAGCTACCAGGATGCCGCCATCGCCGCGTTGCTCAACCGGCACTTCATACCGGTGAAGGTGGATCGGGAACTCAACGGCGCCCTGGATGCCGCGCTGATCGAATTCGTCGACCGCCTGCAGGGCATCTCCGGCTGGCCGCTGAACGCTTTCGTCACGCCGGAGGGCTATCCGGCCTATGCCGTGCTCTACGAACCGCCCGCCGGATTCAAGGCCTTGCTCGAGCGGCTGGCGGGCAACTGGCGTTCGCACCCCGACAAGATCCGCGCCACCGCGCGCGAGGCGGCACCCGCGCCGCAACCGGCGCGCGCGCAAGCGCCCACGCCGGAACTGGCGAAGGAGCGGGAACGCGCCTATCTGGCGGCGGTCTGGCGCCACGCCGATACCCTGCAGGGCGGCTTTTCCCGCGTCAGCAAGTTCCCCATGGCGCCCCATCTGGCCCGGCTGCTGGAACTCTACGCGCGCGACCGCGACCCCCGCCTGGGCGAGTTCCTCACCCTCACCCTGGACCAGATGGCCCGGCGCGGCCTGCGCGACCACGTGCATGGCGGCTTTTTCCGCTACACCGTGGACCCGGATTGGCACATTCCCCATTTCGAGAAGATGCTGGCCGACAATGCCCAGCTCGCACCGGTCTACGCCCGCGCCGCCGAACTGCTGGGCCGCCCGGACTATCGCCGCGTCGCCGAGCAGACCCTGGATTTTCTGCGCGAAACCCTGGCTGCGCCCGGCGGCGGTTACCACACCGCCACCTCCGCCCTGGACCGCCAAGGCCGCGAAGGCGGCGCCTACCTGTGGTCCGCGGCGGAGCTGAAGCAACGGCTCTCGCCGGCGGACTACGCACTGGCGGCCCGGACCTGGAAGCTTGAGCGCCCGGCCGAGTTCGCCGAGGGACATCTGCCCCTGGAATGGATCGAACTCGACGCGGCGGAACGCGAGCGGCTGCGCACGGTTCTGGGCACGCTCAAGACCGCCGGCCGGCAAGGTCAGGTGCCGGTGGACACCAAGATCAACGCCGGCCTCAACGGCCTGGCCCTGAGCGCCTTCGTCCGCGCCGGCAAGGGCGTGCCGCGCCACCAGCAGGCGGCGCGCGAACTGGCGGCCTTCCTCACCGGCCGCATGCTCACGCGTGACGGACTGGTGAAGACCCGCGCCGGCGGGCGGGTGTTCACCGACGCCGAACTGGACGATTACGCCTACGTGATCGGCGGCCTCGTCGACTACGCCGACGCCTTCGGCGACAGGGCCGCGGCCGATTCGGCCCGGCGTCTGGCGGCACAGGCCTGGCGCCGCTTCTTCGATGACGCGGGCTGGCGGCGCGAGGAGAAGCCGTTGCTGGCCACCCTGCGGCCGGATCCCGCGCTGGCCGACGGCGCCCTGCCTTCCGCCTCCGCGCGGCTGCTGGTCGCCACCCAGGCCTTGCTGCGCGCGCGTGCCGACCCGGAACTGGCCGCCGCCGTGCAACAAGCCCGCGCCCTGGCGGTGACGGCCATGGCCCGCGCAGCCTTCGATCATCCTTCGGTCTTGCAGAGCCTCGGTTCACCCTGACCGCTTCCAGGCCCGGCTTGCGTCCAGCCCGGCCAATGCGGGCGGCAGGCAAGACTTGGCACGGGCCGACTTGTTTCTTGAAAGCGCGCCGCCGCCCCTTGCCGGCGACGGTTATCATCGGCGGGCTTATCGGAGGAGCGGGATGGAATACGTGATCGTGGGGGTGCTCGGGCTGGCGCTGGGACTGTTGCTGTTGCTGTGGCAGCGCGGACGCTGGCTGGCGGAAAACGCGCGGCTGACGCAACAGGTCGCCGGCCTGTCCGCCCAGTTGGAACAGGAGACGCACCAGGCCGAGGCAAAGCAGGCGCTGCTGCGCGAGGCCGAGCAACATCTCGCCGACGCCTTCAACGCCCTGTCCGCGCAAGCCCTGGCGCGCAACAACCAGGCTTTCCTCGATCTTGCCAGACAGAACCTGGCGGTCTTCCAGGAAGCCGCCAGGGGCGACCTGGCGGCGCGCCAGCAGGCTGTGGAGAGCCTGGTGAAGCCCCTGGCCGAGGAACTCGCCAAGCTTGCCGGGCAGACCCAGTCCCTGGAGAAGGCGCGCGCCGAGAGCCATGGCCAGCTCAGCGAACAGCTCAAGGGCCTGCTCTCCGCGCAGCAGGATTTGCGCGGCGAGACCGGCCGCCTGGTCAACGCCCTGCGCCGGCCCGAGGTGCGCGGCCGCTGGGGCGAGGTGCAGTTGAAGCGGGTGGTGGAAATGGCGGGCATGCTGGACCGCTGCGACTTCTATGAGCAGGAGGTGGCGGCGGACGGCAAGCGGCCCGACATGCTGGTGCGCCTGCCCGGCGGCAAGACCCTGGTGCTCGACTCGAAGGCGCCGGTGGCCGCCTTCCTGGAGGCCGCCGAGGCTCTCGACGACGGGGCCCGTGGCCGCGCCCTGGAGCGCTTCGCCCAGCACGTGCGCACCCACATCCAGCAGCTTTCCCAGAAGGCCTACTGGGAGCAGTTCGAGGACGCGCCGGAGTTCGTGGTGATGTTCCTGCCCGGCGAATCTTTTTTCAGCGCCGCCCTGCAACAGGATCCGGCCCTCATCGAGTACGCCAGCGAGCGCAAGGTCATCCTGGCCACGCCCACCACCCTGCTGGCCCTGCTCAAGGCGGTCTATTACGGCTGGCGCCAGGAGTCCCTGGCCGACAACGCCCGCCAGGTCAGCGAGTTGGGCGCGCAGCTTTACGAGCGGCTGGCCAAGCTGGGCGAGCACTGGGCCAGCGTCGGCAAGAATCTGGGCCAGGCGGTGAAGGCCTACAACGAGGCCACCGGCTCGCTGGAAAGCCGCGTCATGGTGTCGGCGCGCAAGTTCGAGGAACTGCACGTGGCGCCGGAGGGCAAGAAGCTGCCGGAACTGAACCCGGTGGAGCAGGCGCCGAGAGCCTTGCAACTCGTGGAAGGGCAGGGCAGTGACACGCGTTTTCCCTCCCTTTCGTAAAGCGGGGAGCGCGGTGGCGGCCCGGACCTAGCCTTGGGCTCCGCCTGGATGCTGGTGGCGGGGCTGTGCTTCGCCCTCATGAGCGTGGTGGTGAAAAGCCTGGGGCAGGACTTTTCCAGCGCCGAACTGGTGTTCTACCGTTCCCTGTTCGGCCTGGTCGCCATCTTCCTGGTGCTGTCGGCGCGCGGTGATGGCTTGGCCTGGCGCAGCTTGCGGGGCGCGCACGTCGGCCTGCATGTGCGCCGTGGCCTGGTGGGATTCGCCGCGCTCGCCACCTTTTTCCACGCCCTCATCCATCTGCCCATGTCGGTGGCGGTCACCCTGAACTACGCCTCGCCCCTGTTCCTCGCCCTGCTGATGCCCTGGCAATTGCGCGAGCGACCCGGTGTCCGCCAATATCTGGCGGTGGCCGCCGGCTTCCTCGGCGTGATCTTGCTGCTGCGCCCCTGGACGGCCGCCTCAGGCCAGCTTCTCGCCGGCCTGGTCGGCCTGCTTTCCGCCGTGCTGGCGGCCTTCGCCTATATCCACGTGCGCCGGCTCGGCCAATTGGGCGAGCCGGAGTGGCGCACGGTGTTCTGGTTCGCGCTGGTGGCCATGGCGGGTTCGGCGGCGCTCTCCAGCCTGACCGGCTGGCACGCGCCACGCCGGGAGGAACTGCCTTTGCTGCTGGCCCTGGGCGCCCTGGCCACCCTCGGCCAGTTGGCGATGACCCGCGCCTACAAGCGGGGGGATACCGTGGTGGTGGCCAGCTTCGCCTTCAGCACCGTGGTATTCAGCGGTATCCTTGACATCATCGTCTGGCGGCAGGAGATGCCCGCCGTGGCCTGGATCGGCATGGCGCTGACCGTGGCCGCGGGCGTCTGGGCCGTACTACTCAACGCGAGGAGCGCGAAGTGATAGCCATCAAGAGCGAAGGCAAGCTGGTTTCCGTCAGCGTCATCGGCGAATTCACCCTGGCCGACTACAAGGAATTCGAGCAGGAGGTCGAGCACGACATCCAGTTCCAGGGCGGCGTCAACCTGCTCATGGACCTGCGCGACATGGTCAACTACACCCTCGACCTGGCCTGGGAGGAGATCAAGTTTTCGCGCCGGCACCGCTACGACTTCCGCAAGATCGCGGTGGTCACCGGCGACGAGTGGATGGTGTGGGTCGCCTGGCTCAATCGACTGTTCGTCGACGCCGATCTGCGCGTCTTCGACGAACCGGGCATCGCCCTGGAGTGGCTGGAGACCGAGCAGTAACCTTAACAATTGAACGAGGATTGATCGGGGAGAGAGGCAATGACCTCGCGTGACCACGCAAGAATGGTGTGGCTCGGTTCTTTGTTGTGGACGCTGGTCGTGTGGGGGTCAGGGATCTGGACCTACCAGCGCCTGCATGCGGAGATCACCATCCAGGCCATGGACCGGATGGGGCTCGATCTCGGTCTGCTGCACCTGGCGACCTGGCTGCTGGGCATGCTTTTCATCCATCGCATCGGGCGCTGGCTGGAGCTTCGTTTCCTCGCCCAGCAGTCACTGATTGAAAATTTGCAGACTCGTGAAGGACGTGACAGCCGTGCCCTGCGCGCTACCAAGTTCGGTGTCTGGGACTTGGACCTGCGCACGGGCGAGATCTATCACTCGGCCGGTATGGCGGAAATGCTGGGCTATAGCCAGGCGGTGCTGCCCGCGCAGCCGGCGGCCTGGCAGGCGCTCACCCACCCCGACGACCTCGCCAGGGCGGAGTCCGCCCTGCAGGCCCATCTGCGCGGCGAGTCTCCGCGCTACGAGGCCGTGCTGCGCGTGCGCGGCCATCATCACGCCTGGCAATGGATCCTCGTGCGTGGACGCGCGTTGCGCGACAAGCAGGGCCAGGCCATTCGCGTGCTGGGTACGCACACCGAGATCACCGAGCTGAAGGAGCGCGAGGAGCAACTGCGGGCGGAGAACGAGCGCGCCCGCATCACCCTGTCTTCCATCGGCGACGCGGTCATCACCACCGACATGGAGGGCAACGTCAGCTTCATGAACCCCGTGGCCGAAACCCTGACCGGATGGAAACTTGACGAGTCGCAAGGCATGCCGGTGGAGGCGGTGGTGATGGTCATGGACGAGGCGACGCGCAAGCCCGCGCCGCATCCCGTCACGCTCTGTCGCAGCCAGGGAGGCAAGGTCAGCCTGCGCGAGGGTGCCTATCTGATGACGCGCAACGGCGGCGAGATCGCCATTCAGGACTCGGCCGCTCCGATCCTCGACCAGGCGGGCCAGCCGGTGGGCGTGGTCATGGTGTTTCACGATGTCACGGAAGCCCGCGCATTGGCGCGTCAGATGTCCTGGCAGGCCCGGCATGACGTGCTGACCGGCCTGTTTTCCCGACGGGAGTTCGAGCGCCGGCTGGCCGACCTGGTCGAGGACGCGCGCCATGTCGGGTCGAGGCATGCCCTGCTGTACATGGATCTGGACAATTTCAAGGTGGTCAATGACACCTGTGGCCACGCCGCCGGCGACGAATTGCTCAAACAGGTGGCCTTCCTGCTCTCCGAGCCGATGCGCAAGAACGACTCGCTGGCCCGCCTGGGCGGCGACGAGTTCGGCGTATTGCTGGAAAACTGCCCGCTGCAGCGGGCCCGGGACATTGCCGACAAGCTGCTTGGCGCGTTGTCCGCTTTCCGCTTTGTGTGGGGCGCCCACAGCTTCGATGTGGCAGGTTCGATCGGCATCGCGGTCATCGATGCCGAAGCCGGCGATGCCGGCGCGCTGCTGTCCGCCGCCGATGTCGCCTGTTATGCCGCCAAGGACGCCGGCCGCAATCGCGCGCATGTGTACGAGAAACAATCCGACCAGGATATCCCACATCGCTTGAACGCAAGGGAATCATCCGGAACTACACAGCTATGGAGTGGCCAAGCCGCGTGCGCTGGAAATGATCCTGGCGGGGATCTGAATGCGAAGACGCTTCGCCGGGGGCGCCGGCATCAGGCCTCGATGATTTCGAAGTCGTGGGTCATCTCGGCGGTCTTGCCCAGGATGATGCTGGCCGAGCAGTACTTCTCGGCCGACAGCTTGATGGCCCGCTCCACCACCTCCGGCTTGAGGCCGCGGCCGCGCACGGTGAAGTGCATGTGGATCTTGGTGAACACCTTCGGATGATCGTCGGCGCGCTCGGCGGACACTTCCACCTCGCAGCCGGTCACGTCCTGACGGCTCTTCTGCAGGATCATCACCACGTCCACCGAGGTGCAGCCGCCGGCGCCCATGAGCAGCAGTTCCATGGGGCGCGGTCCCAGGTTGCGGCCGCCGATGTCCGGCGAACCGTCCATGATCATGGCGTGGCCGCTGCCGGATTCGGCCATGAAGCAGACGTTTTCGACCCATTTGACGCGGGATTTCATCGGATTTTTCTCCGGGGGTTGGTTGTGTTCAATCGCGGATGCGGTACCAGAGCAGGCCGATCCATTCGTGCAGGGCCACGTAGCTGGCCTCGAGCCCTCTGGGATGGGGCAGGAAATCGAGCGGGGTGAGCTGGGTCGCCAGGGTATAGCCGGTGCCGGCGGGGATGACCTGGAAACCGGCCGCCTCGAATTCGGGCACGGCGCGCCTCAAATGCCAGGCGTGCGTCACCAGATAGACGCGCCGGATGCCGGCCCGGTGCAGCATTTCCGCGGAATTGCGCGCGTTTTCCCGAGTGTTGCGCGAGGTGTCCTCCAGCCAGCGCGTATCCAGTCCGTATTCGTCGCGCAGCATGGCGCGCAAGATGTCGCCCTCGGCGCGGCCGCCGTCCGGGGCGCCGCCCGTCACCAGCAGGGGCTTGCGCCATTGCCGCGCGAGCCGTGCCCCATAGCGCGCGCGCTCCAGGGTGTAGCGCCCGGCGGTGTCGCCGCCATAATCCAGGCTGTCGCGGATCTTGCCGCCGCCCAGCACGACAATGGCTTCCGCCTCCTTGCCGGTGAGCGCGCGTGGCGGCGGCTTCAGACTGTCGAGCAGGAGATTGCCGACGAGCGGCATGGAGAGCACCCACAGGCCCGCGAAAGCCAGGCCGATCAGCCATTTGCCCAGCCGGCGCCGGCGTTGCAGCAGGAGCAGGCCGATGCCGCCCACCAGCAACAGGCTGAGCGGCGGCAGCAGGAAAGCCGCGACGAAATTGGTGAGCAACCACGAGTAGGACATGCCCGCATTATCCCCACAGCGGGCCTCACATCAAGCCAGGTTTGACAGCCAGCTCCGGGCTCCATAAAATCCGCGTTTTTCCGTAGTCCCCCATTTTGGATCGCGACATGAAAACCTTCTCCGCCAAGCCCCACGAGGTCCAGCACGGCTGGTATCTGGTGGACGGCACCGACAAGGTGCTGGGCCGTCTGGCCTCCGAGATCGCCCGCCGCCTGCGTGGCAAGCACAAGGCCATCTACACTCCCCACGTGGACACCGGTGATTACATCGTCGTGGTCAACGTCGACAAGATTCGCGTCACCGGCAACAAGGCCGAGGACAAGGTGTACTACCGCCACTCCACCTTTCCCGGCGGCATCCGCGAAACCAACTTCGGCAAGATGCAGGCCCGCTTTCCCGGCCGCGCCCTGGAGAAGGCCGTGAAGGGCATGCTGCCCAAGGGCCCGCTGGGTTACGCCATGATCAAGAAACTCAAGGTCTATGCCGGCGGCGAGCATCCCCACGCCGCGCAGCAGCCGCAAACCCTGGAAATCTGAGGATCCCGAATGATCGGCACCTACTACTACGGCACCGGCCGCCGCAAGAGCTCCGTCGCGCGCGTGTTCATGAAGGCCGGTTCCGGCAAGATCGTCGTCAACGGCAAGCCCGTCGACGAGTACTTCTCGCGCGAAACCGGCCGCATGATCGTGCGCCAGCCCCTCAAGCTGGTCGAGCGTGACGGCAACTTCGACATCATGGTGAACGTCAACGGCGGTGGCGAAACCGGCCAGGCCGGCGCCGTGCGCCACGGCATCACCCGCGCCCTGATCGAATACGATTCCGCTCTGAAGGGCAGCCTGAAGAAGGCCGGCCTGGTGACCCGCGACGCCCGCGAGGTCGAGCGCAAGAAGGTCGGCCTGCACAAGGCGCGCCGTCGCAAGCAGTTCTCCAAGCGTTAATTCATGGTTTGGAAGATCGAAAAGCCGCCTTTCCTGGCGGCTTTTTGTTTTGCACAAGGAGCAAGCTCATGATCAAGGCAGGCATCGTCGGCGGCACCGGCTACACCGGCGTCGAACTTCTGCGGCTGCTGGCCCAGCACCCGGACGTGGAACTGACCGCCATCACCTCCCGCAAGGAAGCCGGCATGCCGGTGGCGGACATGTTCCCCTCCCTGCGCGGCCGCGTCGCCCTGGCCTTCTCCACGCCGGAGGAGGCGCCCCTGAAGTCCTGCGACGTGGTGTTCTTCGCCACCCCCAATGGTGTGGCCATGCAGCAGACCCGGGAACTCCTGGACGCGGGCGTCAAGGTCATCGATCTGGCCGCCGACTTCCGCATCACCGACATCGCCGAATGGTCGAAGTGGTACGGCATGGAGCACGCCTGTCCGGATCTGGTGGCGGAAGCGGTGTACGGTCTGCCGGAGATCAACCGGGACAAGATCAAGGGCGCCCGCCTCATCGCCAATCCGGGTTGCTACCCCACCGCCGTGCAACTGGGCTTCCTGCCCCTGGTGGAAGCCGGCGTGGTGGATACCGGCTGGATGGTGGCCGACTGCAAGTCCGGCGTCTCCGGAGCCGGCCGCAAGGCGGAGGTGCCTACCCTGTTCGCCGAGGCCAGCGATACCTTCAAGGCCTACGCGGTGCCCGGCCACCGGCACTGGCCGGAGATCCGCCAGGGCCTTAACCGCATGGCGGGCTTCGCGGGGGAAAGGAGCGTTGGCCTGACTTTCGTGCCGCATCTGACCCCATTGATCCGCGGCATCCACGCCACCCTGTACTGCAAGCTGACCCGGGACGTGGATCTGCAGGCCCTGTTCGAGCAGCGCTACGCCAACGAGTACTTCGTCGACGTGCTGCCGCCCAAATCGCATCCCGAAACCCGTTCGGTGCGCGCCTCCAACCTCTGCCGCATCGCCGTGCACCGGCCCCAAGGGGGCGACACGGTGGTCGTCTTGTCCGTCATCGACAACCTGGTGAAGGGCGCCGCCGGCCAGGCGGTGCAGAACATGAACCTGCTGTTCGGCCGGCCGGAAAACACCGGTCTCGAACAGATTCCGGTGATGCCTTGATATTCGTGGCCGAATCCCTATTTACCCCGTGGTTGACGGGCGCCCACCCGGCGCCAATAATGCCCCGCACCTGGACCTCTGACATAGGAGTATCGCGATGAATGCCGCGACCGAAATGACCCCCCTCAACTTCACCGACAGCGCCGCCAACAAGGTCAAGGCACTCATCGATGAGGAAGGCAACACCGAACTGAAACTGCGCGTCTTCGTCACCGGCGGCGGCTGTTCCGGCTTCCAGTACGGCTTCACCTTCGATGAAGTGCAGAACGACGACGACACCGTCATGCAGAAGAACGGCGTCACCCTGCTCATCGACGCCATGAGCATGCAGTACATGATGGGCGCCGAGATCGACTACACCGAGGGCCTGGAAGGCGCCCAGTTCGTCATCAAGAACCCCAACGCCGTCTCCACCTGCGGTTGTGGTTCCTCCTTCTCGACCTGACATTTCGCCCCTCTCCCTCGGGGAGAGGGTGGCCGCAAGGCCGGGTGAGGGAGAGCGGCGCAAGCCGCTTTTTCTTATTGGGAGACTTCGATGACAGAGAAAGTCAAAGTCGTGGCCTGCCCCACCTGTGGCGAGGACGTGGCGTGGCGGCCGGAAAACACCTGGCGCCCGTTCTGTTCCGAGCGCTGCAAGCTCATCGACCTGGGCGAGTGGGCCACCGGGAAGTACAAGGTGCCGGTGGCCGAGCAGGACGCTTTCGACGACCTGGAACGGCGGGGCTGATCCGCCCCGCGGCGCGGCTCAGCGCGTCAGGGTCTGCACCCCGTCCGGCGTGCCCATCAGGAACACGTCCGCACCCCTACGGGCGAACAGGCCGACGGTCACCACGCCGACTAGCTGGTTGATCTCGGCTTCCATGGCCACCGGGTCGAGGATGTTCATGCCGTGCACGTCGAGGATGACGTTGCCGTTGTCGGTGGTGAAGCCGGCGCGCAGCACCGGGTTGCCGCCCATCTTCACCAGTTGCCGCGCCACGTAGGAGCGGGCCATGGGAATCACCTCCACCGGCAGCGGGAACTTGCCCAGCACGTCCACCAGCTTGCTCTGGTCGGCGATGCAGACGAACTTCTTGGCGCAGGCGGCGACGATCTTCTCCCGCGTCAGCGCGCCGCCGCCACCCTTGATCATGGCCATGTGGCGGGTGATCTCGTCGGCGCCGTCGACGTAGACCTCCATCTCGCCGGCCTCGTTCAGGTCGATGACGCGGATGCCGTGCTTCTTCAGGCGCTCGGCGGTGGCGACGCTGGAGGCCACGGCGCCGTCGATGCGGCCCTTGATGTGGGCCAGCTCGTCGATGAAGAAATTGGCGGTGGAACCGGTACCGACGCCGATGATGCCGGCGGGCACGTACTGGATGGCGGCGCGGGCCGTGGCTTGCTTCATTTCGTCTTGGGTCATCATGGCGCGATTCGCTTTGTCGTTTGGTCGGAAACCCCGAGAATAGCGGCCTTTGACGCCCCCATCAAACGCAAAGCATGACTGACTATCTGGAGCGCATCCTGCTCGCCCGCGTCTACGACGTGGCCCACGAAACCCCCCTGGAGATGGCGCCCAACCTGTCGCGCCGCCTGGGCAACAACGTGTTGCTGAAGCGCGAGGACATGCAGCCCGTGTTCTCCTTCAAGCTGCGCGGCGCCTACAACAAGATGGCCGGCCTCACCAGGGCGCAACTCAAGCGCGGCGTGGTGACGGCCTCCGCCGGCAACCACGCGCAAGGCGTGGCCTTGTCGGCGCAGGTGCTGAAGTGTGAAGCCACCATCGTCATGCCCGCCACCACGCCGGCCATCAAGGTGGACGCGGTCGCCAAGCGCGGCGCCACGGTGGTCCTGCACGGCGATTCCTACGACGACGCCTACAAGCACGCCAAGACCATCGCCCGGGCGGAGAAGAAGTCTTTCGTGCATCCCTACGACGACCCGGACGTGATCGCCGGCCAGGGCACCATCGGCATGGAACTCCTGCGCCAGGCGCGCGCGCCCATCGACGCGGTGTTCGTGCCGGTGGGCGGCGGCGGCCTGATCGCCGGTATCGCCGTGTATCTGAAGCGCCTGCGCCCGGAGATCAAGGTCATCGGCGTCGAGCCGGAGGAAGCCGACGCCATGGCGCGTTCCCTGTGCCGCAAGGAACGCCTCGTCCTGCCGCAGGTCGGCATCTTCGCCGACGGCGTGGCGGTCAAGCAGGTCGGCGAGGAAACCTTCCGCCTCTGCCAGCAGTATGTCGACGAGGTGATTCGCGTCAGCAACGACGCGATCTGCGCGGCCATCAAGGATGTGTTCGAGGACACCCGTTCCATCCTGGAACCCGCCGGCGCGCTCGGGGTGGCCGGTGCCAAGGTCTGGGTGGAGCGGGAAAAGGCGAAAAACCGCAACCTGGTGGCGATCGCCTCCGGCGCCAACATGAACTTCGACCGCCTGCGTTTCGTCGCCGAACGCGCGGAACTTGGAGAGAAACGCGAGGCCGTGCTGGCGGTGACCATTCCCGAGCAGCCCGGCAGCTTCAAGGCCTTCTGCGCCCTCATCGGCGGGCGGGTCATCACCGAGTTCAACTATCGCTTCTCGGATGCCGCGGTAGCGCACGTCTTCGTCGGCATCCAGGTGCAGAACCAGGCCGAGGTGGACAAACTGCTGGCCGCCCTGACCCGGCACCAGTTGCCGGTGCTCGACCTCTCCGACAACGAGATGGCCAAGCTGCACATCCGCCATCTGGTGGGCGGCCGCGCGCCGCAGGTGGAAAACGAGGTGCTCTACCGCTTCGAGTTTCCGGAGCGTCCCGGCGCCCTCATGAGGTTCCTCGACAGCATGAGCCGCGGCTGGAACATCAGCCTGTTCCACTACCGCAACCACGGCGCCGACTACGGCCGCGTGCTGGTGGGCATGCAGGTGCCGCCCAAGGAAAAGAGCGCCTTCCAGCATTTCCTCGACGGCCTCGGTTACCGCTACTGGAACGAGTCCCGCAATCCCGCCTACAAGCTGTTCCTGAAATGAAGAACGCCCCTTGACGGGGCGTTCTTCAGGGCTCGCGCGATTACTTGTCCACGGGGCAGGTGCTCATGCCCAGCAGGGGGTAGAGCGGGCAGAACTTGACGATGCCGGTGGCCAGAGGCACCACGCCAATCCAGGCCCACACCGGGCCACCCATGGCCGCCCAGACGATCAGGGCCAGCCCCACCACGATACGCAGGATGCGATCGATACCGCCAACGTTTGCTTTCATGTCCATCCTCCTGTCAGGTTGCCGCAAGGTTTTCCCCGCGTGATGCCACGGGGATGTCTCCAGCATAGCGCCGCGCCGGGTGTTGCTCTGTGACCTAAGTTCCACAAGCGCTCGCGGGTGGTCGATCGACCCGGCTGGGTGTGCTCAGTTCCCGTCCGCCAGGCAGCGCAAGTCCGCCGGGGAGCGCACCTCGATGCGCTCGCGGCCGAGGCGCACCCAGTCCTGTTCCTCGAACTGCCGCAGCAGGCGGGAGACGATTTCCCGCACGCTGCCGAGTTCGTCGGCGATGGCCTGGTGGGAAACGGCGATGTGCGGGGCGCGAGCCAGCAGCCAGGCGGCGAGGCGCCGGTCGAGCTTGCGGAAGGCCACTTCCTCGACGAGTTGCATGAGACCGGCGAGGCGCTCGGCGAATAGGTGGAAAGCCATGTCGCGGAAGGGTGGATGCTCGGCCACCAGACGCAGGATGAGGGCGCGCGGCAGGGCCACGGCGGTGACCTCGTTTTCGGCGATGCCGGTGGCGGGATAGGGCTCGCCACCGAGCAGGCAACTGACGGTGACGATGCACAGTTCACCCGGGCGTACGCTGTACAAACGGATTTCGCGGCCGTTCTCCGCCCGCTTGCTCACCTTCACGTGGCCTTCCAGCAGCAGCGGCAGGGCCTGGCAGGCGGCGCCGGCATCGAACAGCACCGTGCGGGCGGGCGCGCGCAAGTCGCGGGCATGACGCTCCAGTTCTTCGCGCAGGGCGACGGGCAACCCGGCCAGAGTGGGGAACAGGCGCAGCAGTTCCGGCTTCATGCTTCCTGCCGACGCCCCTGCAGGGCATGCTTAACCGCCGCCACGCGGGCGGCGTGGATGGCGCCGGGGATGTTTTTCCCGGCGCTTGCGGCGATGGCGCCGGCATCGACCGCGCGCGCCGCGCGCAGCGCTTCGCGCAGGTGGTCGGCCTGCGCATAGGGCCGCTCGGCGTGGCCGGCGCGGCCGCGGAAATCGGCGGCGCAGGCGGCCAGGAACTCCTCGAAGCGCTGCGGCCGGCGGAAGGCGTCCAGGCGTTCGCATAGCTCCACCAGCGTCGCCGGGCGCAGTTCCAGGGCGCGATGCGCGTTGCCGTGGTCGCGCGCCACCAGGATGGCCAGGTCGCGGCATTCCGCGGGCGCTTTCAGGCGCTCGCTGACGGCCCGCGCCAGGCCGACACCGCGGGCCTCGTGGCCATGGTGGGAGGGCCACAGCTCGGGCGGTGTGGCGCCCTTGCCGAGGTCGTGCAGCAGCGCCGCCCAGCGCGCGGCCAGCGAAAGGCCGCCGCGGGCGGCCTCGTCCAGCACCGCCATGACGTGCACGCCGGTGTCCACTTCCGGGTGATGCTTCTCGGGCTGGGGCACGCCGAACAGGCGATCCAGTTCCGGCAACAGGCGCGCCAGGGCGCCGCAGGCGCGCAGGCTCAGGAACATGCGCGAGGGGGTGGCCTCCATCAGCCCGCGCGCCAGTTCCTGCCAGACCCGTTCCGGCACCAGGGCGTCGACCTCGCCCGCGTCGACCATGGCGCGCATCAGTTCCAGGGTTTCCGGCGCCACGCGAAAGTCGCCGAAGCGCGCGGCGAAACGGGCCACGCGCAGGATGCGCACGGGATCCTCGGCGAACGCGGGGGAGACGTGGCGCAGCAGTCCCGCGCGCAGGTCGGCCTGCCCGCCATGGGGGTCGATGAGGCTACCGTCCTCGTCCTCGGCCATGGCGTTGATGGTGAGATCGCGCCGTTGCAGGTCTTCCTCGAGGGTGACCTCGGGTGCGGCATGCACGACGAAGCCGCGATAGCCGCGGGCGGTCTTGCGTTCGGTGCGGGCGAGGGCGTATTCCTCGCCGGTCTCGGGGTGCAGGAACACCGGGAAATCGCGGCCGACGGGGCGGAAGCCCAGGCGCGCCATGTCTTCCGGCGAGGCCCCCACCACCACGTGATCGCGGTCGCGCACCGGCAAGCCCAGCAGGTGGTCGCGCACGGCCCCGCCCACCACATAGGCCCGGATGGTGGGCGGGAAGTCCATGCGAGGTTCAGCGCCCAGCCCGCGCGCGGAATGCACAATATTGCCGGCGTGGGTCGTCCTCGCGCAGATAGCCGATCACGCTCTCCAGCGCCGTGGGCGCACCGAACAGGGCGGGGAAACCCTGGGGACAAACGTTGTCCGTGCGCATGGCGTGGTAGTTGTCGCGCGTCATGATCTTCGCGCCCGGCTTGAGTTCCATGATGCGGGCGAACAGATAGGAGGCGCCATCTCCCAGAGGCAGGACCAAGCGCGTCATGCCCAGGGTCTGCGCGGTGAGACGCACCAACTCGGCCAGGGAATAGACGCGCGGACCGCACAGGTTGTAGGCCTGGCCGAAGGTTTCCGGCCGCTCCAGGGCGTCGGCGAAGGCGCGCGCCACGTCGCCGACATAGACCGGTTGGAAGCGGGCATGGGCGCCGGCCAGGGGCACCACCGGCGCCAGCTTGAGCAGGTCGGCGAACAGACCGAGGAAACTGTCGCCCGGCCCGAACACCACCGAGGGCCGGAACACGGTGACCGCCAGTCCGGCCTGCGCCGCGCCGAGGACCACCGCCTCGCCCTCGGCCTTGGAACGCTGGTAGGCGCTGGCGGAGGCGATGTCGGCACCGAGGGCGCTCATGTGCAGCAGACGCGACACCCCGCATTCCCGGCAGGCGGCGACCACCTTGCGCGGCAGTTCGACGTGCGCCTGGCGAAAGGAGCCGCGCCGGGCACGTGGCGAGTCGGCGTTGCCGTGCGCGGTTTCGTGCAGGATGCCGACCAGGTTGATGGCCGCGTCGACACCGCTGAGCAGTTCGCGCAGACAGGTCTCGTCGTGGATGTCGGTTTCGATGACTTCGACGCCGGGTAGCACCAGCAGGGCCTTGGCATCCTCGCGGCGGCGGGCGGGTACGCGCACCCGATAGCCACGGGCGACGAGCAGGCTGACGAGATGCTGGCCGATGAAACCGCCACCGCCGAGAACGCACAGGTTTTGCATGAGCATGATCGAGGACCGAAAGGAAGATGACGCGATTTTACTCGTTCATCCTTGAACCTTGATTCCTCGGTTGACCGCTCATTGATTTGCGAAAGGCCGCATGGTTGCTGAAGTTTGCGCCTTCGACCTATTCACCGTTCGGGTGAGCCCGCTACACGCCCGCTTGCACGTCCGTGGGGGCGTCTGGCTTTGTCGCTCCTCCTTGCGGGGAACGACCCCGCGGCGTCGTCGCTTCGCGCCAGACACCCGCACAGCCGCGCCTTCGGGCGTGTTCAACCGAGGAATCAAGGTTGATTCCTCGCTTGCCGGCCTCCGCGCGCAACCCGGACGCTATTCGATGAAGGGCGCCTTCTCGTCCTGATTCTCGGGAACCGCCGCGCGGCGCGCGGGAATCACACCCAGGCGTTCCTTCAGGGTGACGGAATCGCCGCCGAAGCGGCTGCGGTAGTACATGGCGTTGGCCAGCACCTTCTTCACGTAATCGCGGGTTTCCGCGAAGGGTATGCTCTCCACGTAGACCGCGCCCTCCAGGGGAACATCTGCCTGCCAGCGGCGGGCGCGGCCTGGCCCGGCGTTGTAGCCGGCGGTGGCGAGCACCGTGGACTGGTCGAGATCGTCGTAGATGCGCTTCAGGTAGTAGGTGCCGAAGCGGATGTTGTTCTCCGGCCGGTTCATCTCCTTGTACGCGTTCGCCTTCAGACCCAGTTGACGCCCGATCCAGCGCGCGGTGGCCGGCATGATCTGCATCAGGCCCTGCGCCCCGGCGACCGAGCGGGCGTGCTGCACGAAGCGGGATTCCTGGCGCATGAGGCCGTAGATCCAGGCCTCGTCGAGGCCGTTCTGGTTGACCTGGGCGCTGGCCAGATCGCGGTAGGGGGCGAGATAACGCAGATCGAAATCGTGCACCTCGCGGGTTCGCTCGGCCGTGAAGATGGCGCGGTCGTACCAGCCCTCGCGTCGGGCGAGTTCGGCCGCCGCCAGCAGTTGGCGGTCGTCCAGGCCGCCCAGCGCGAAGCTCCATTCCGCCATGGCGTTGCCCATGTCGTCCAGCTTGCGCAGCAGCAGGGCGCGGCGCAGGGCGGGCCGGGCCTCGGCCGCCTTGAGGTCGTCCGGCGTCACCTTGTACTCGATGGGCCGGGTTTCCACCTTGACCGGCAGTTCCTCCTCCGCCAGCAACCCGTAGTAGTGGAACTCGCGCGACAGGCCGGCGAACAGCACGTTGGCCGGGAAGTTCGCGTTCAGGGCCTTGAGGGCGCGCGCCTTCCAGTAACGCCACACCGGTTCGCTCTGCATGGGTTCGGGCATGGCCAGGATGGTGTTGTGGAGGTCCAGCCATCTGCCGGCGCGCAGGCTGGCGCGCGCCTTCCACAACAACTGCGCCTCGCCGTGGGGGCCGCCGGCGCGCTTGAACCATTCCAGGGCGCGGGCGTCATGACGGCGCGCGGCGTGCATGGCGATCTGTCCCCAGCCATAGAGCTGTTCCTGGGCGGGGAACTGGCCGTGATGCTGTTCCCAGAGCGCGGCGGCGCGCGCGGGATCGTCCCGGGCGATGCGCGAGAGGGCGTACAGAGCTGCCTCGCGCTGACCGCGGCGTTCGTCGGCTGTGGCCAGCAGCTTCTCGTCGCCAGCGTGGCCCCGTGTCAGGGCGTCACCGTCCATGCCCGCTTCCTGCGGCAGGCGCGCGATGAGTTCACGAGCCAGGCGCTGGTTGCCGGTTTCCAGGGCCAGGCGCAGGCGGATGAAGCGTTCTTCGGTGTCGAGGATGCCGCGCTCCACCAGGAGGGTGAATACCGCATCACAGGCGGAGGGCAGATCCTTCGCCACACGCCACAGGGCGATGGCCACCTTTTCCGCCGTGGGCTCGTTGTCCTGCAGGCTGGCGCGCAGGGCATGGCATTGCAGTTCCTGGTCCGGGCGCGGCAGTTGCCGGTATTCCTCGCGGAATTCCGGCCAGCGGCCTTCACCGCCGAAGCGGCGGGCGAGGTCGGCGCGCACCATCTGCGAGAGATGGCTGTCGGCGTGGCGGGCGATGAAGGCGCGTTGCGCCTCGACGCCGGGAGAGTTGGCCTTCAGCCGCCAGTATTCGATGTAGGGCGCGAGGTCATGGTCGGCGGGAATCTTCGCCGCGTGCCTCTGGAAGAGGTCCATGCGGCCCTTCTGGAAGGCCTCCCGGGCCGCCTTGTAGCTGCTTTCGACGCTGGCGTGGGCGGGCGATGCGAGCAACGCGGCCAGCAACGCCAGGCTCGGTAAGAATCTGAGGAGCACGTATCGCTGCACATCTGGAAAGGCCGCCAATGTAACCGCTCGCACGCCGGGCTACAAACCCGGCGCGCCGAGGGGGTCAATAGCGTTCGGCCAGGCTGACCTTGACGTTGACCTTCACCGTGCGGCCCGGATCGTAGGGCAGGAAGTCGGTGTAGTCGTGGCCCTGGTAGCGGTAGGTCACGTTGTAGCCGGTGATCTGGCGGCTCCAGTTGTCCACCGACCGGCAGCGCTGTTCGTAGCGCGGCCGGGCCGGGGCGCGATATTCGTAACTATCGTTGCCGAGGTTGTCGCCGACCATGGCGCCGGTGGCGGCACCGATGGCGGTGGCCACGCTGCGGCCGGAGCCCTTGCCGATGGTATTGCCGAGCAGGCCGCCGGCGATGCCGCCGATGACCGCGCCGGTGTAGTCGCGCGAGCGTGGCCGCTCGTAGCCGACCTGTTCGGACCAGCAGTCGCGTTGCGGGGTGTTCACGCTTTCATAGACCGGCGTGCTGGAAATGACCCAGGCGGTGTCCTGGAAGGGGGAAGCCTGGGCGCTTCCCAGGCCGAGCACGGCCATGGTCAGGGCGGAGGTGATCAGTGTGCGTTTCATGTTGGGACTCCTTGTCTTGGTTGCGGGGTTCACGGACGCTCGCCGTCGCGCATGAAGCGGCGGTCGAACATGCCTTCCGGGAAGGATGGCGATTCAGGTCGATCCAGGCGCTCCCGCTCGCCGCGACGGCGCTCGAAGCCGGTGCCGAAGCGGCCTGCCTCGTCAAGGACGTCGCGCCGGCCGCGGCCTTCCCGCTCGATCTCGGCGGGGGGCATGGGACGCAGGCGCTCGCTGCGTTCCTGGAACTCGCGGCGCAGGCGCATCCTCTCTTCGGGCGAGGCCTGTTCCCAGCGGTCGCGCATGACGCGGCGTTCCTCGGGGCTGAATTGCGCTATCTTGGCGTAGGCCGGAAGCACGGGCCCGGGTTCGAACGGGTTGGCCAAGGCCGGCGCGCAGGCCAGGCTGGCCAGCAGGGCGAGGAAGTATTTGGGATGGGGGCGGTTGCGGGCTTTCATGCATCTCTCCTTGTCACGCTTCGCATGCTAGGCGGGGGTGGTAACACGCGGGTTTCCGCTTCGGATAAATTTGTAACAGAGTGTTTCGGAGAAGCATGGTGAACGAGAACCCCCAGGTCCTGGTGGTGGACGACGACGCGGGCATCCGCGATCTGCTCGCGGATTACCTGGCCAAGCAGGGCATGGCGGTGGCCACCGCGCGGGACGGACGCGAGATGGACGAGCGCCTGGTCGCCTTCCGGCCCGACCTGGTGGTGATGGATCTGATGCTGCCGGGCGAGGATGGCCTGGCGCTCACCCGGCGCCTCAAGTCGGCGCGCGACGTACCGGTGATCATGCTGTCCGCGCGCGGCGAGGACATCGATCGCATCGTCGGCCTGGAGGTGGGCGCCGACGACTATCTGGCCAAACCCTTCAACCCGCGCGAGCTGCTCGCCCGCATCCGCGCCGTGCTGCGGCGGGGCGTGGCGGCCAAGGCCGAGGCGGGGGGCGACGAGACGGTGCGTTTCGGTCCCTTCGTCCTCGACCTGGCGGCCCAGAGCCTGAGCCGGGACGGCGAGGAAATCACCCTGACCCAGGCCGAATTCAGCTTGCTCAAGCTGTTTGTCGAGCACCCCAACCGCGCCCTGTCGCGCGACCAGATCATGGACTGGCTGAAGGGCTTCGAACGCGATCCCTTCGACCGATCCATCGACGTGCGCGTCACCCGGCTGCGCCGGAAACTGGAGGAAGACCCGGCCAATCCGGCCTATATCCGCACGGTCTGGGGCCAGGGCTACCTGTTCTCGCCCAAGGGCAGGACCGCTTGACCCTCGTCCCGCAGACCCTGTTCGGCCGTACCGCCGCCGTCCTGCTCGCCGCCTTCTTGGTGTTCGAGGCCCTGGCCTTCGCGGTGGTCTGGAGCATGGTGATCCGCCCCCTGGCGGAACGTTCCGCCGACGATCTGGCGGCGAAGATCATCCTCGCCGCCCAGACCTGGGTCGAACTGCCGCCCGAGACCCGCACCGACTACGAGCTGGAACTGGCCTTCCGGCACGACCTGGTGCTGGCCGAATCGCGCGAGCCACTACCCGAGGCCGCCGACGCGGGCTACTTCGCGGCCCTCGCCGAGGCGGCCCTGAGCCGACGCTCGGGCCAGTCCGTCACCCTCAAGCAGGGGCCGGACGCGGCCTGGGACTGGCTGGAGATCCGCGTCTCCGACACCACCCTGCGTGTCGGTTACGACCGCCAACGCTATGTCCTCGAAGCGCCACTCGCGGCCATGGGCATCTTTCTCCTGGGGGCCGCCCTGACCGTCCTCACCGCCCTGGTCATGGTCGGCCGCTCCAGCCGGCGACTGCGCGGGCTCGCGCAAAAGGCGGCGGAGATCGGTCGCGGACAAGATCCGGAGAAACTGCCGGAAACCGGCGCCCGTGAACTGCGCGAACTCACCGCCGCCTTCAACCGCATGGCCGGCGAAGTGCGCGCCCTGCTGGAGAACCGCACGGTGCTGCTGTCCGGCATTTCCCATGATCTGCGCACGCCCATCACCCGCCTCAGGCTGGCCCTGTCTCTGCTGGAGGGTGGCGATGCCGCGCTGGTGGCGCGCATGGAACGCGATCTCGACGAGATGAACCGCCTGATTACCGACATGCTGGCCTTCGCCCGCGCCCTCAAGGTGGATGATCTGGTCGAGTGCGATCTCAACCAGGTGCTGGACGATCTCGCGCAACAGGCCGCCCGCCTCGGTCCGCTGCGCTGGCAGCCGGGCGCGCCCTGCCACGCCCGCGTGGGCGAGGCGGCACTACGCCGGATACTGGGGAATCTGCTGGACAACGCTCGCCGCTACGGTGGCGACGCACCTGTGGAGCTGGAACTGGTCCGCGGCAAGGCGGAAATCCGCATCGCCGTCCTGGACCGTGGGCCGGGTATTCCGGCCGATCAGCGCGAGGCGGTATTCCGCCCGTTCCATCGCCTGGAAACCTCGCGCAGCCGGGAGGAGGGGGGCAGTGGCCTGGGACTGGCGATCGTGCGGCAGCTGGCGGATGCCTATCGCTGGCGGATCGAACTGGATGATCGGGAGGGCGGTGGCCTGGCGGCCACCCTGGTGATTCCCGTGTGATTACTTGATGTGGTACCTGAACAGCATCACTTCCATTTTCAGGAAGGACAGGCTGGTGATGGACAGGCGGCGCGTGTGCGTGCGGATCACCCGCGAGGCCCGGTCGGCGGCGCGCCGGATGCGGATCGTCAGGGTAGGGGTGAGGGTGATCGTCATGGTGTCCTCCGTTGTGTCCACCATGACCTTGCAAGCTCCGTGCCGGACCTGCCGTCGGCGCGGATCCCTGATTTGACGCGGGTTTCCAGTCAGCAGGGGGATGCGGGGCGGCGAAACGCCATGCACGCCGACGAGTTTCCGACAGGCGCGACCGCGCCTCAGCCCATGTCGCCCTGGTCCGCCATCAGCGCCGCCTGGATGCGCCCGCGCAGGGCGCCCAGCGACAACCACACCAGCACCGCCGCGCCCAGCCCGGCCAGGCCCAGCATGAGCCAGTCCTCGGTGCTCATGACCTCAAGCAGGGTGAATGTTTGCCCCGGCCGGATGTACGACGGGGTTTCCTCCAGCAACCGCGCCAGCACCGTGAAGGCGATCAGCCCCAGGCTGCCCAGCACCACCCAGCCGAACAGGGGAATCAGCCAGATCGTCGCCAGGGCGAAGCAGAACATCAGCAGCGGCAGGAACACGTCGAGGTCGTATTCCTCGTGCAGGGCGAAGATGGGAAAGCTGGCCAGGGCCACCAGCAGGGTGCGGCCCAGGTAGGCGGGCAGCGGTGATTTGCCGGGGATGCGCCGGCTGGTGCCATGACGCTCCATTTCGGCCTGCACGCGTGCCGCCACGCGCGGGTAATTCTCCGCCGTGCACTGCACGAGCATGAGGCTGCGCCAGGATCCCTTGAAGACGACGAGATGGCGTTGCGGGCGCAACTCGGCGCGAAAGGCGCCATCCCATGCCACCGCTTCCGATTCCCGGGATCGGTTGATCAGGCCGGCGCCGAGCAGCCCCGGCTTGCCCGAGAGGGCGCCCAGGGCGATGGCCAGGCGATTGCTGGTCTTCGCCACCTTGTCCAGGGTGTCCATGCGGACGCCGGTTTCGGAAACCGTGTAGCGTACCCGCAGTCCGCCCCGGAACAGCAGGGCCATGATCAGGAAGCCCAGCAGCCAGAGCCCCGCCGTCACAGCAAGCAGGACCCCAGCCAGGGGGGGAAGGTCGTCGGCATCACCCTGGGCGACGAAGACGATGCCCAGGATCAGCATCATCACCAGCCAGGTGGCCACCATGGCCAGGCTCCAGCCCTTCGCCATCTCCGGACTGAACAGGCGCAGGTCGGTTTCCCAGGTGATGTGTTCCTTGGCGCTCATGGCGGTCTCCGGTCGGTGGGGTGGGGAATTGCCTGCCTGCGGGAGAAGTATCCCGCGTCCAGCGCGTTCAGATTACGGGCAGCGCGGGCGTGTTTGGGATCGAGACGCAGGGTTTCGCGGAATGCGGCGCGGGCCGGTTCCGTCTGGCCGGCCAGGGCATGGGCGTAGCCCAGGTTGTTCCAGACCCGCGCCTTGTGCGGCGAGCGGGCGGCGGTGGCACGCCAGAGGCTGATTTCGTCCCGGTAATCGGCGTTGCGCTGTGTCGTGAACAGCATGCCGAGGAGGGCCAGTCCCGCCACCATGCCGATCCAGCGCGGCGCGGGGCGCAGGGCCGGCAGGCTGGCCAGGGCCACCGCGATCATCCAGTAGAGGCCCAGGGCGGCCAGGTAGAAATGCCGCTCGCTGGCCAGGTCGGCGCGGGGAATCAGGCTGTGGGTGGGCAGCAGCAGGAGCAGCCACCAGGCCAGGCCGAAGAACAGCCAGGGATGCCGCCGCCGCGTAGTCCAGGCATAGCCCAGCAGCGCGATGAGGGCAGCGGCTTCCAGCGCGGGCAGGAGGGCCCAGCCGGGGTATTCCGGCAGGTCGGGATCGATATTGAGCGCGTGCGGCTGGAACAGTTGGCCGAGCAGATAGAACAGGGCGTGGATTTCCGAGGCCAGGTTGGCGGCCAGGCCGCGGTGCATGGGCGTGGTCAGCAGATAGCCGTAGCCGAGCCAGAACAGCAGGCCGACCAGGCTTGCCAGGAATAGGCCGACTACCCGCATCAGCCGCAAGTAGGACGACGGCTCTTTGGCGTCTTGCAGAAACAGCAGCAGTAATGCGAGCGGCAATACCACCGCCACCTCCTTGCTGGCTACGGCGGCGGCGAACAGCACCAGCGCCAGCCCCCGCCAGAGCCGGGGCCGCGTCCTGGTCGGCGCCTCCAGCCAGCACAGCAGCCCGGCCAGGCCGAAGGCCGCCATCAGGCTCATCGACCTGCCGCTGATGTAGGTGACCGACTCGGTCTGGATGGGGTGCAAGGCAAACAGCAGGGTCGCCAGGCCGCGCGCCCGGATCCGTTCAGGACCGTGTTCCCACCCAACTCGAACCGGCAGGTACGCGGTCAGGCGCCAGACCAGGGCGACGTTGAGCAGGTGCAGCAGGACATTGACGGCATGGAAACCGATCGGACCCGGATCAGCCAGCCAGTTCAGCGTATAGGATAGTTTCAGCAGCGGCCGGATGCCCGGCATGCCGGCCCACCAGGCGGCCAGGGAATGCACCGCCGGGTTGTCGACGATGATGTTGAAATCGTCGAACTGGAAGCCGGCCGCGAGGGCATTGGCGTAGGCCAGAGCCACCGCGACGAGGATCGCCGCAAGCCACCAGGTCGAGTCCGGCTCGCGGCCGGCTTGCCCGATGGCCAGCGGTTCCTCGCTGCCGCCCAGGTGGGCCAGGCGGTGTATTGCAGATACCCGCCGTGGCATCACCGGTCATTTCCCGAAGAGTCCCTTGAGGGATTTGACGGCATCGAGCAGCCCGTCCACCTCCTTCATCAGGCTGTCGACCTGGG
>WOUQ01000039.1 GCA_009772925.1 bacterium | reverse complement strand
TGTGGACTTTCGCACTTTGTAATTGACAATCCTCAACTATTTTAGCATTAGTTCCGCCCCCTTTTACGTCGCGCCGGCAAGCGCGCCGATAAGAACGTCCGCGATTTTTCGCACTTGCGGTCGCACATCGGACCGCGCAAAAATACTCCGCCCCCATAATTCCCTTCGCAGCGCGCCCAGGGCGTCGGCAAAAGATGGCGTGCTCTTAGCCGTGTACCAGGGAGTCCTCACCCAGACGGGTTTTGCCCCGTGCACCGTTATGTACCAGTACCAGACCGCGGCATATATCCAAAGCGACAGGGCCGCCGCGCGCTCCGGCCCCTGCCCCTTCCAGCTCTGCGGATCCTCGCCGCCCAGGTACTGCTTCGTGTTCCGAAAGGTGTCCTCTATGGACCAGCGTCCGCAATATCCGCCCGCCACAGCCTGCCCGGCGGCCTCCGCTTCGGTGGTGAAGAAGAAGTCATCCGGTTCCTTCCCGGACGGATCCCGCACAATAACGAGCGTCACCGGCCGGTCCGGGCAGACTCTGTGCCACAACACCTTGCGCGTATAGATTAACCGGTTTTTTAACCGGCCGCGGAAGTCTATGGCCGCCGGAACCCATTTTCTGGCCCGGCCGGCCATTTCATCTGGCGGCGGAAGGCGCCTGCCCTTCTTGCGGGGTCGGCCCCGCCCCTTCTGCCTGCGCGGGAGCGTTATCTCGTAGAGCGCGGCATCCTTGCGCATGCGGGAGGTGAAGATGACGCCTTCCGGCACCCGCCCGGCCAACGAGGCGTAGGCCCCGTCAGCGCAGAGACGGATCCCGCGGCCGGGGAACCACTCCCTCACTTCTTGCAGCATCTGTAATGCCAGGTCCAGGTGGGACGGCCCCGCCTTTCTGTATACGCGCACGTTTATCGGCAGGCCGAGCGGCTCCCCGCCCCAGGGAGCGCTGACCCGGAGGGTCATGACCACCAGGTTCAGCCCCAGCGCGTAGACAACAGAGTTTTTCATGGACCGGACGGCGTCCCTGAAGATTCCGGCACTTTCCACCTTGCGGCCCGTCTTGTGGAACAGCGTGTCGTCAAGGTCCAAACACAGGATGGTTTGCACCCCCGCCAACCCGGCCACCAGCGCTTGCGCCAGCAGCCGCCACAACGCGGCCATGCTCCAGGCCCCGGCGCGCAGGAACCGGTGGTAGGCGTCGTGCTTCCTGCTGGACGCGGGATCAAGCATGCCCAGCATATGTGTGACAGTATGTCGTCCCGGACAGAGCACCCAGGCGCGCAGCAGGTCGCCAAACAGGGCGAAGGAGGGCTGGGTAAAGACGGGTGCGCAGGCCGCCACGAACGCATCCCATATATATATGGGGGCGGTCACTTCCGCGTTTTCCGGGCGTCGGCCTTTTGGCCGGCAATGCGCCGCCTGAGCGCGCGGATGCCTGCCAGCGCCTCACGGTCGAGGGCGCTGAGCGCCTGCCGGTAGCGTTTCAGCGCCGCCTTCACTTCCGGCACGTCCTGTGGGCGCAGGGTCAGCAGCCTGGTGGCGCCGCCGAGGCTGTAGGACAGGGCGGGCGTGGCGTGGAGCCGGCCCGCCATGCAGCGGCAGGAGGGCTTGCCGCACTTACGGCGCAGGGTATAGAACGAGCCGCGTAGAAGTGTGTCGCGGCCGCGTGGCTTAGCTTGTGTGGTCATGATATGCTCCTTAGTACTGTATGCTGTAACGCATACAGAATAGCATAAACGCGTGACGGAACGCAAGTGGTGTTCAGCTCGGCCGCTTATTTGGCGGAAAACCGCGCGGCAACTGCGGCCAGGGATTAGGTCGGGCTGGGGTTAAATAAGTGTGCGGGTAATGAAGCAATGAGGAATTGTGGTTGATTTATATCAAACAAAAAGTGCGAAAGTCCACT
>WOUQ01000038.1 GCA_009772925.1 bacterium | reverse complement strand
CGGATCCTTCAAGCCCGTAAAACACGCAGCAAACCCTTCCATCGTCATCACCCGAACGTTGCGCCATCACCTCGTTCGGTAGAATCGATTCGTTCGTTTCTCGCAACCTCATTCAGGCGTGCGGTCAACCTTTTTCCAAATGCAATTGCCCTGGCGATTATCGCAGGGCAATCGCATTTGATATTTAAGTCGTTCTAAACTGCATCAACAGGCTGGCAAGGAATCTGTCATCCCAGCCTGCCCGTTTGAACTTGACCCGCTTTGAGCCTTTGGACTTGTCCATCTGGATGACGTTCAGTGCCAGATGGCGGAGGACTGCAAGGTTGTATGGCCCATTGTCCTTTCTATTACGCAAATAATCCTCATTCATGACGACCTCCAAGACCCAATGCAGGCCGTTCTCGATCCCCCATTCCGAACGTGCGACGGCACCAAACCGCTCAGCCGACAAGGCACGACTAAGAATATAATAGGCCGTTTCCGTTGTCGTACCTTTCGGAGTTTCTCTCACTCGAATAATTTTGCCAATTGCCTCAAGACCTGGCCACTTATGATCTTCTTTCAACCACTCTATATCGGTGGAAACGATGGCAGTTCGTGTTTCGATTCGGCCATGATCGCCATCAACAGTAGTCGATATGTCCTGTATCTCTGTTTCCGGATCATCAAGAAATACGGCGACGTCGCTGTATAGCGTAGGTTGGTTTTCTTTCAGTGCCAGGACGTAATCGCCACCCTGTTCGACGATCTGCTTGGATGTTTCTCGCTGGCAATTAAGTGCGTCTGCCGTCACGATCATACCCTCTAGAGACAGCATTCGCAGCAACTTGGGGACGGCAGTGATTTCATTGGACTTTTCGTCGGTTGCGATCTGGGCCAGCACCAGATGCTGGTCGCTGGCCCAGGCCGTCACCATGTGCAAAGCTGACGTACCGCTCGCGGTGTCGAAGGAATGCCGGAGTTGTTTGCCGTCAACAGCGATCACACCGTCACATACCTGGGCAAATTCAGCCATGAATTTACGAAAACACGAACGAAAATGGTCCGGGTCAAGAAGCCTGAAAACACGACTGAATGTATCATGACTTGGCCGGATCCTTCAAGCCCGTAAAACACGCAGCAAACCCTTCCATCGTCATCACCCGAACGTTGCGCCATCACCTCGTTCGGTAGAATCGATTCGTTCGTTTTTCACAACCTCATTCAGGCGTGCGGTCAACCTTTTTCCAAATGCAATTGCCCTGAGCAGCAACCAGAAATGTATATGCATGATAGGAAGAAGGTGCTACAGTCCTTCGCGACATCACTCGTCGTGCGGGTGGACGCCTAGCAGCCTGTCGGACTTAACGGCACGGCGGAGCGGTGCTAGATCGGGGCAACGAGCTTCTCCCGCGAACGGATTTTTTCCGACATGAGCAACTTCCGCCCGATTGACCGCGACACTGGGTTTTTGCTGCCGCCATTGGTTGACGAATGGCTTCCGGAACGGCACTTGGCGCGCTTTGTGGTGGAGGTGATTGACGGCTTGGACCTGCGAGCGATGAGCGGAAGTTATCGCGGATCGGGTTCGGCGTCCTATCCCCCGGCCTTGTTGCTGGGCCTCCTGGTTTATGGCTACGCCACGGGGGTGTTTTCGAGCCGTAAACTGGAGCGGGCGACCTTTGATTCGGTGGCGTTCCGATTCATCGCTGCGAACGAGCATCCCGACCACGACACCATCGCGACGTTTCGGCGGCGCTTTTTCAAGGACATCGAGGGGGTGTTCGTCCAGGTTCTGGTGCTGGCCCGCGAGATGGGCCTGCTGAAGATGGGCACGGTGGGATTGGACGGGACGAAGATCCACGCCAACGCCAGCCGGCACAGCGCGCTTTCCTATGAGCACGCCGGCAAGATCGAGGCGCAGTTGAAGGCCGAAGTGGCGGATCTGTTGGCCAAGGCCGAGGCGACGGATCAGGCGGACGTTCCCGACGGCATGTCGGTTCCCGAGGAATTGGCCCGGCGCGAAGCGCGCCTGGCGAAGATCGCCGAAGCGCGTGCCAAGATCGCGGCGCGTGCCAAGGAACGCTTCGAACGCGAGCGGGCGGAGTACGAAGCCAAGCTTTCGGCGCGGGAGGCCAAGACCAAGGCCAGCGGCAAGAAACCGGGCGGGAAACCGCCCCAGCCGCCAACCGAAGGCCCTCGGACCAGATCAATCTGACCGACGAAGAATCGCGCATCATGCCGGTGGCGGGCGGCGGTTTCGACCAGTGTTACAACGCTCAGGCCGTGGTGGCGACGGACAGCCTGCTGGTGGTGGCGAGCAATGTGGTCCAGGCCCCCAATGACAAGCAGCAGCTTGAACCGATGTTGGACAAACTCAAGGGTTTGCCCGAGGACCTTGGCCAGCCGGACACGCTGCTGGCCGATAACGGCTACTTCAGCGAAGACAACGTGGCCACGTGCGAAGCGGCGGGGATCGAGCCGATGATCGCCACCGGCCGGCAACCCCATCATCCTTCCCTGGACGAGCGCTTCGCCGACGCCCCGCCGGCACCGGCACGCCAGTCATGGCCCACCGCCTGCGGACGCCCGAAGGCAAAAGGATCTACGGCTTGCGCAAGCAGACCCCGGAACCAGTCTTCGGCATCATCAAGTCCGTGCTGGGATCCCGTCAATTCCTGCTGCGCGGCCTGGACAACGTCCAGGGCGAGTGGAGCCTGGTGACCATGGCATGGAACATGAAGCGCATGTTCGCCTTGAACACCGCAATCTGAGGCGGATCAAGCGCCGCCGATGCGCCAACCGAAGTCTCCAGGCGGCAAACCCGGCCCATCGGCACTCCAAAGGGCGCGGCACCCCTTCCATTCCGGGGATTCTACCGGAATTTCACGCTCGGCCATCTGCCGTAATGCCAGTCCGACAGGCTGCTAGAAATATCCCACAGGCTCTGCCGTTTGTCGACATTGGCCGGAACCACCGTGCTCGCGCTCACCACTCCGCACGGCGTGATCGCGATCTGCCCTTTG
>WOUQ01000037.1 GCA_009772925.1 bacterium | reverse complement strand
ACAAGCATCACGTCAAGGCCAATTGGCAGTTCACAACCAACGACGCCCGCATTAAGCTGAAAAGCCTATACCCTCAGTTCCAATGACGCTGGGCACTAGAACCGTTATAAAATTCCTCAGACGGGCGCGGTGCGCCAGGCGCCCCGGCTGGCGGAGGTCACGGCCCCCGTGGAAGTCGATCTGACCGAGGGCATCGAGGACGGCCTGTCCGTGGCGCTCGCCTGTCCCGAGGCGCGGGTGGTGGCGGGCGTCGCCCTGGCCTCCATGGCCGCGATCCTCTGGCCGCCCACCGTCGGCACGATCGTGTACTGGCAACAGAACGATCCACCGGATTCTCCGGCGGCGGCGGCGGCCAAGGCCGTGCGCGCCTGGCAAAATCAGGGCAAAACCGTGCGCCTGGCACGGGTGCCGGCGGGGATGAAGGACGTCAACGACGTGATCCGGGGGGGAGGCGAAAATGGCCGCCAAGGCAACGAATAGCGCCCGTGACACGGTGCGCCACCTTCGAACCGCGGCACAGCCGGCGGACGACGACGCGCAGGAAAAACCCGACAAGCGCAAGGGCGGCCCTTCCCCGCAGCCGGTGGATTGCCCGGTGATTCCCCTGGGCAAGGAGGGGCGGTGCTATCACTACCTCGACGACAATCAGCAGTTCATCACCCTGACGGACTGGGACCACCAACGCTTGCCGCTGATGGCCCTGTTCGGGAACCAACCGGAATACCTGTACAAAACCTGGCCCCGCACCTCGATCGACAAGGAAACCGGCCAGCCCTGGACCTCGGGCTGGAAACCGGAATTATGCGCCGAGTGGCTGATGCGGACGGCGGCGGGGCGCCTGTGGTCGCCGTCCGAGCGGGTGCGCGGCACCGGCGCCTGGCGCGGCGCCGATGGCGGATTGATTCTCCATTGCGGCGATCGGATTTGGATCGGCGCGGGACAAGCGGGGCACTGGCGCTCCCCAGGGGTGATCGACCCCCTGGTATACCCGGCCTATCCGCCGGTGCAAAAGCCGGCGGAGCGTCCCCAGCCGGCGGGCGACGGCGGCCCGGCGCACGAGGTGCTGTCCCTGTTGAAAAGCTGGACCTGGCGGCGGGGGGAAACCGATGCCATGCTGCTGCTGGGCTGGATCGGCGCGGCGAAGATCGGGGGAGCGCTGCACTGGCGCCCGAACATGTGGATCACCGGCGGCAAGAATACCGGCAAAAGTACGCTGCAACAGGTCATCGGCGGCCTGATGGGCGATGGCGGGTTGCTGCAATCGTCCGATGCCACGGCGGCGGCGATCCGCCAGACGCTGGGCTATTGCTCGCTGCCGGTGGCGCTGGACGAGGCCGAGGAGGATAACCGCGGCATCAACGCCCTGGTTAAGATCGCCCGCGACGGGGGCGCAGGCCCACCGGAGGACCCACAACGCCCGCCAATTCATCCTGCGCGCCTGCATCCTGTTCCTGTCGATCCTGATGCCGCCGCTGATGGGGCAGGACCGCTCGCGCCTGGCGATCCTGGAACTGGGGCGGCTGAGCGGCGCCGCGGGCGCCGAACCTTTCCCCCCAAAAGCTGGATGCCCTGGGGCGGGCGCTGCTGCGGCGGCTGGTGGATGGCTGGCCGAGGCTGCCCGAGGTGCTGGAGATGTATCGCCAGGCGCTGGTCGAACATGGCCACACGGGGCGCGGCGTCGATGTGTTCGGCACCCTGCTGGCCGTTGCGGACATCCTGCGGCACGATCCCCTGCCCACCTGGGACGAACTGGCCGTGTGGGGTGCATGCCGACACTTTGCCGGAACTGGAAGGCGACATCGCCGATGAGCATTATTGCCTGTCGCACCTGATGAGCCAGGTCATCGATCCGTACCGGTCGGGCGGACGGTGGCGGAATGGGTTGGCAAGGCCACCCGGCGGAACGACCCCTTCGGGGAGAACGAGGAAAAAAGGGAGGCAGGCCGCGTCCTGATGACCTATGGCC
>WOUQ01000036.1 GCA_009772925.1 bacterium | reverse complement strand
TGTCAACGCCGAGGTAATTCTGACCCACCATTGGCGGTAGTCGCCGGAGTAAAACTGACCCACCCGGGCGCTTGATGCGCTGGTCGGCTGCGGAGGGCGTAGCCCGCAGCAGCCGACCAGCGCGTCGTTCCTATTTGTCGGTCGTCGCCACCTTCCTAGCCGCCTGGCCGGCCTTTCGTTTGTCCTTCAGGCGGTAGCTCTCGCCGCTGATCTGCACGATGTGGGCGTGATGCAGCAGCCGATCCAGCATGGCCGCCGTCAGCGTCTGGTCCCCGGCGAAGGCCGAGGCCCACTGCGTGAACGGCAGATTGCTGGTCAGCACGATCGAGCCGCGCTCGTAGCGCTTGGCCACCACGTTGAAGAACAGATTGGCTTCCTCCCGCCCGAACGGCAGGTAGCCGATCTCGTCGATCACGATCAGCCTGGGGCCGACCACCGCGCGGTTGAAGTACTCCTTCAGCCGACCCTGAGTGCGCGCCGCAGCCAGCTGCAGCATCAGGTCCGCCGCCGTGATGAAGCGCACCTTGTGGCCCGCCATGACGGCGCGATAGGCCAGCGCCAGAGCAATGTGCGTCTTGCCCACGCCGCTGGGACCCAGCAGCACCACGTTCTCCGCGCGCTCGACGAAGCTCAGATGGCCGAGTTCGAGGATCTGCGCCTTCGGCACTCCGCCGGCAGCATTCCAGTCGAACTGCTCCAGCGTCTTGACCGACGACAGCGTCGCCAGCTTCAGCAGAACCGAGCGCTTGCGTTGCTCACGGGCCGCCAGCTCGCAGCCCAGCAACTTCTCCAGGAAGTCGGCGAAGCTTGCTTCCTCCTGGGCCGCCTTCTGCGCAACCGCCGGCCATTCCGTCGACAGGCACGCCATTTTCAGCTGCTCGCACAGCGCGCCGATCCGCTGCTGCTGCTGGATCATGGCCGCACTTCCAGCAGCGCGTCGTACACCGCCAGCGGATGCTGAAGGCTCTCCACCGGCACCGGCAGCGCCAGCCCCATTGCCGGTGGCGCCTTCAATGTCGGCGCCGGCAGCATCACCGCACGCTCTTCCTCCAGTCGCCGGGCCGGCACAGCCCGGGTCGTGGCATGCACACGCGCATTGGCGACCTCGTCGAGCCAGCGCCGCACCTGGGTATTGGCAATATCCGCCGTCAGCTTCAGGCCGCCTGCGTTCAGGCTTGCCGCCAGTGGCACCAGGAAGCTGCCCTTCAGGTAACCGTTGAACCGCTCGACCTTGCCCTTGGTCTTCGCCCGATACGGCCGGCACAGCCGCGGCGTGAACCCGCATTCCCCGGCCAACTCGCGAAGGCGGTCGTTCCAACGATGCTGGCCCGGGCCATAGGCATCGCGTTCGATGACGACGGTCTTCGCATTGTCGAACAGCACCTGCTCGGGCACTCCACCGAAGTAGTCCAGCGCCTCCCGCAGGCCTGTGCACAGCGCCTCGACGTCCTCCTTCAGCCCGAACTTCACGAACGTCGCCCGGCTGTATCCCAGCGTCGCCACCAGCGCGACCAGCGGATCGCGGCCGCGACGAACCCAGGTGAAGTCCGCCTGCATCTGTTGGCCCGGCGCCGTCTCGAACCGAACCACCGGATCGGCGTCTCTCTTCTTCAACGGCGCAAGCCAAGCCTTCAGTTGGCTGATCCCGCCCCGATATCCCAGATCGACGATCTCCCGCAGCAGCACCGTCGCCGGAATCCAACGCGGCCGACCCTGCTCAACCCGGTGCAGCAAGTAATCCTTGTACTCGTCCAGCTTCGTCGACCGCGCAGGTCGCGGCCCATACCGCCCCGCCGCCTGATCGCGCAGGTAGCGCCGCACCGTGTTCCGCGAGCAGCCAAGCTGCCGCGATATCTCCCTCACACCAGACCCTCGACGGGCCAACACTCGTATCTCCACCTTCTGCTCCTGGCTCAGCATCGACGGCCCGCAAAAGGCCGACATCCTTGCCCGGATGGGTCAGTTTTACTTCGGCGAGGTGGGGCAGTTTTCCATCGGCGCTAACA
>WOUQ01000035.1 GCA_009772925.1 bacterium | reverse complement strand
CGCGCGATTGAATGGGCTGGTGGACCGCGCACTGTCCCTTGCGCGGTCGCCGCATCAGGGAGGAGGAGGCGGGGATCACGGCCGTCGACAAAAGCGGTGCGGTGATCATGCCGCCAACCATCGGCGCGGGCGATGCGCTGTATGGCCTCGCTGCCGGTGCCGCCCGCCCGACCAGGATCGGCAGGAGGCCGGCGAGAGAATCACCGCCACCGTCATCGCCTTGGGCCATAAGCGCAGCATCGCGCCTTCGCAGATGGCGTCGAGTAGGTCGGAATCCTCGGACTGGTTCTGGTCAAGCCGCGCGAACCACACCTGCTTGAGGGAGAGCAGCAGGATCACGCCAAACTCGGCGGCGAGTGCGATGAAACCGACCACGCCGGCCACAGACAGGGTGTGGCCAAGCCCATACAGCAGCCCGATGCCGCGCCCACCAGCGCCAAGGGCAACGTCGCCATCAAGGGCAGCCAAGAACAACGCCTCGCCGAAATGCTTGAAGGTGCGGTAGAGCGGCACGAAGATGAGGAGCGGCGTGAACGGCACCACCAGTTTCAGCGTGGCACCGGCGCGTTCGGGAAACTCGAACTGCCCTGACCATGAAATCGAATGGCCGGGTGACTTTCCCGGCAACGATCTGCCGCATCTCGCGCACCGCCAGGCCCCGGTCACGACCGTGCAGCTCGATGGAGACGAAGCCGGTCAAGCTCGCTGCGCCGCATGGGCGAACCGTCGATGATGCGCACATCGGCCACATCGCCCAGAAGCAGTTGCTGGCCGCACTGGCTGCGGCAGGGGAGCTGACCGCGACCGGGCATGCCCCTGCGGCGATGAATGGCGTTTGGGCGCGGTCAATGATGTGGTGACGGCGCGGCGCGGCAGTGATCGTTCCTCTCCCCGGGGTCAAGGACGTGTTGAAATATAAAGGGCACCGCTGAAAACCCTTTGCTCCTTCCCCCATCAGGGGGGAGGGTTTTGAGAAGGGATCTTGAGAAACAAACCGTTGGGAATGGAAAAAGACACCCCCCACACCCCTTCAGGTTCCGTTGAATCGAACCACGGGGGAGGGGAGGCTGCCTTTTTTGTGCCGGGTGTGGCCGGGTCAGACTTTGGTGCTGGCCTGGATGACGGCTTGCCGTACCTCGTCAATGACCTGGCCGAGACGAACGTTCAACAGTTCGAACACCTCGCTGTTGGATTTTGCCACCATCTCGGACAATTCGCGCATGTTGGTGACGGCGTGCTCGAACGCTTCCTTGGCGAGAGTGGTTTGCTTGGCAAGTTTTTCCTGGGGTGAAGTGGTGGCGGTCATACCCTGGGTGGCTTCGGCGACTTCCTGCATGGTCTGGCGCAGGATTTCGGTCTGCCGTTTCATCATGGCCTGTACGCCTTCAAACGCCAAGCGATTGGCGGCGGTCAGCGCTTCGATGTTCTTGCGCTGGCTGTTCAGTATGGCCTCCATGTCCACACCGGGCATTTTGAATTCACTCATCATTTTGGTGACGTCCATCATTTTGGTGATGTCGAAATCGAAAATATTGTCAGACTGTTTGCTCATTGGCTTATCCTCCACGTGCTTTCTGCTTGATGCTGCAGTGCAACATTAGCGCTGCCGCCCCTTTGCGTCAAGTTGAATTTTGCAGTGCACAAAACGCTTTTGTAGGCATAAGGCAGCTGCTTATGTCATTATCGCGAGATATGGCCAGACGTTTCGTCTTTCGTGTCATCAATTCTGGCGCCCCCCTTTTCTGCATGGCGCCTTTTGGCTTCAGCGTGCCATACCCCCCGTGACAACGGCCATGACAGTGCGTCACTCACACGACATTTGTCAAATGGCTCGTGATTTTTATGATTCTTTTTTGTTTCTCCCTTGCGGGCCAGGTTGCGCCGGAATCAACGGGACTCCGGCCGCAGATTCCCCCATTCGGCTGGCCATCCATCAGTTTAGAATGGCCTTCCAGAGGCGGGGGAGCGGCAGGCACGCCTGCGGGGGAGCGGCAGGCACGCCTGGATGATTTTGACGAT
>WOUQ01000004.1:230630-320122 GCA_009772925.1 bacterium | reverse complement strand
CAGCGCCATGCCGGGCTTCAGCAGGCCAGCCATCACCGCCACACTCACCGCGGTGGTGGCGCCGGCTCCCTTCAGTACGTTCCTGCGCAGATTGTTCATTCCTGTCTCCATGGCTAAAGAGGAAAAAAGGCCACATCCGCCGAGCATGTGGAATAACGGACATGGCGATCCTGTTAATGCAAAAAGTGAGCCAGACTTGTCGACGCGGACAAGTCGTTGATTCATTGAGCGGGGAAGAAAAACGACGGCTACCTGAATGTCAGTCCTGGACTGACACAGGCAGTCCTGTCATGACAGCGTCATGACAGTGCGGGGTGGGCTTTCAGCCAGCGATACAGCGTGCGTTCGGAGACACCCATGGCCTGCGCGGCCAGGCGGCGGTTGCCGTGGAACTTGTCGAGGGCCTTGCGCACGGCCTCGGGCGTGAGGGCGCGGGTGCCGCACGGCATGACGAAGAAAGCCTGTTCCTCGTGCAGGGGATGGGTTTGCGGCGCCTGCGCCGGATCCACCACTTCCTTGGGCAGGTGGGCGAGTTCCACGGTCGCGCCGTGCGCGAGGATGGCCGCCCGCTCCAGGATGTTGCGCAATTCGCGGATATTGCCCGGGTAGTCGTAGCGCACCAGGGCATCCAGGGCTTCGGGAGAGATGGCCTGGGCCCGCTTGCCGCCGTGGCCGAGGAAATGCTCGACCAGTTCCGGGATGTCGTCGCGCCGATGGCGCAGGGGCGGCAGTTCCAGTTGCATGCAGTGGATGCGGTAGTAGAGGTCGGCGCGAAAGCTGCCGGCTTCCACCATCTGCTTGAGGTCGCGGTTGGTGGCGCAGATGATGCGCACGTCGGCCCTGCGCATGCGGCTTTCGCCCAGGCGCCGGAAATTGCCGGTCTCCAGGACGCGCAGAAACCTGGCCTGGATGGACAGCGGCATGTCGCCCACTTCGTCCAGGAACAGGGTGCCGCCATCCGCGGCCTCGAACAGGCCGCGATGGGTTTCTACCGCACCGGTGAAGGCCCCCCTGGTGTGTCCGAACAACTCGCTGGCGAACATCTCCTCGGTGAACTGGGTGCAATCCAGGGGCACGAATTCCTTGAGGGCGCGTTTCGACTTGCGGTGGATGAGCCGCGCCGCCAGTTCCTTGCCGGTACCGGTCTCGCCCTCGATCAGCACGGGCGAGTTGGTATCCGCGACGGTGGCCAGGTGTTGCAACAGGGTCATGAAGGACGGGCAGCAGCCGGCCACCATTTTCTGCTCGTCGAAGCGCAAGTCCTCCTCGTGGCTGATCGAAGTCGCGCTCTCGCCCATGTAGGCGACCTTGCCGTCCGCGCCGAGGATGGGGCTCGCATGAATGACCACGTAGTCCGGATCGTGCAGGCAGTCGAAATGGCGATGAATGACCTGGAAGGGCTGGCCGGTCTCGAACACGTGGGTCAGCGGGCAATCCTCGCCGTTGAGTTCGCAGTTGGTGGAGGTCTTGTGCGTGATTTCGTGGCAGGTCTTGCCGACGACGTGGACGGGGTCGGCACCGGCGTAGATCTCGGAATACTTGCGGTTGCAGGCGACGACGACGAAATCCTTGTCGACCAGGGCGAAGGCTTCCGGATGGGTATCCACCATGCTTTGCAACACGGGATCGAGCTGCACGCGCTTGCGGGGGTCTCGGGCGGCCATCGTGCGTCCTGTTCCGATCTGTGCAATACGCCGCGGGCCTTCAGGGCACGCGGATCTCGAACACCGCGCCATCCCGGTTGCTCAGGCGCAGCATGCCGGTCCGGCCGTTGTTGACGTGGGACTTGGCGATCAGGCTGGAAAAGCGCAAACCCAGGCCGGTGCCGCTGCTGCTCAGGGGCTTGTCCTCGGCCACCGCTTGCAGGATGTGCTCCGGGTAGCCCTCGGAATCGTCCTCGATGGCGATGCACAGCATGCCCTCTTCCACCCGGGCCGAGATGCGTATGCGTTCCCGCGCATAGGCGACGGAGTTGTGGAGCGCGTTCATCAAGGCCATTTCCAGCATGTTGCGGTCGAAAAACCAGATTGCCGGCACATTGTCGGCAAGCTCGGTATCGACCTTTAACTGGGCGCGCAGGGAGCGGGCCTGGACAGCCATCTCGGAGAGGAAATCCTCGGTGGAATAGGCATCCACGGCATTGAGCAGGGCGCCGCCCTGGTCGTTCTTGTAGATGAACAAGGCCTGCATCAAACGTTCGGAAGCCCGCTGGCAGAGCAGGCGCACCTCATCCAGGGGCTGGTCATGCCCTGCATCGCCGACATGCGGCACGCGGTCCAGGGTAATCGCCATCAGCACCAGATGATTCTTCATCTCATGCAGCAAGGCCGCATAGAGATCCTGCTGTTCCATAACGCTCATGCGGAAGTCTCAAGTGGGTTTGATGAGGGCTGCCAGTCTTTGCGCAGCCACGGCAGATTCGATCGTGCGCAACATGGTTTGCAGTCCGGCCAGGCGTGGATGCTCGGGCGCCAGGTAGGCAGCGGCGTCCAGCAAGCGCATGGCGTTGCCCAGCATGTCGTCCGAATTCCCGTCCTGCTCGACCAGGCGCAGTATGGCCCAGGCCGTGTTCATCAGCACGCGGGGGTTGCGCGACGCCTCCTTGGAGGCCTGCAGCAATTTCTGCGCGCCGTTGCGCAAGTCCCCCTTCTGCAGGAGCAGGGCGCCCTCCCTGGAGAGCTGCGCCACCCGTGCGGTCGATTTTTGCAGAATGTCCGAGACCTGTTCCGCCTTGCCGGCTTCCTGGTAGATGCGTTTTGCCTTGTCCAACAGCGCCGTGCTGTCGTGCGCGTTGCGCGCCACCTCGGCGAGCAGCTCGGCGGCCTCATCGTCCATGCCCGCCTTCACGCAGGCCTCGACCATGTCCATGGCCAGCTCGGGTTCGCATCGCGCGCCCCGCTTCTTGAGCTGCATGGCTTCGAGCATGCCGGCCCGGGCTTCCTTGTGCTGCGCATTGCGCGCATTGACCTGGGCCTGGACCACCGCGGCGACCAGTTTGCCCTCGGGACTTTCCTGCAGCAGCTTGCGGTTGCTGGTAATGATCTCGGCCGCGGCCTTGGCATTGTTCTGGTCGAGGTGCACGCGGGCCAGATTGGCGAAGTCGTTGGCAGCCAGAAAAACCGAATTGCGTCCCTTGTCGATGGCCGCCCTGAACGCGCGTTCCGCGTTGTCCAGATCCTCGTTCTGGTAGGCCAGTTCGCCCAGCCGGCGCTTGCGCCGCGGAGATTTGGCCGATACCTCGACACCACGATGCAGGGTGTTCTGGGCTTCCGTGAACTTGTTCTGGGCGATCTGCACGTCCGCCAGCAGATCGTAGCTGGCCACCAGTTCGGGATGCTGCTTGACGATATCCAGCAACATCTCCTCCGCCACCGGTTCCTTGCGCTGCAGGTGCATGGCGCGCGCAAGACCGAGGCGCGACCAGGGTACCGCGCGCAGGGCGATGACCTGCTTGTAGAGGGCTTCGGCGCCTTCGAAATCGCCCATGGCAAGCAGAACCTCGCCCTTGAAGCGGAGGGCATCGACGAAATACTTCGGATACTCCTGGATGATGACGTCGCATCCGGCGAGGGCAGATTCGAGGTCGCGCTGCGCGAAGCTGCGGTGGACTTTGCGGAAAGCCTCCTTCTTCAGCAGGATGGCGTCGAGCCGGGTGCGCAGAATTTCGCCGTTGAAGGGTTTGATCAGGTAATCGTCCGGCGCCAGTTCCGCCGCCGCCACCACCCGTTCGTAGATGCTCTCCGCGGTGACCATGAGAAACACCGTTTCCAGGTCGATCATTTCGCGGTGGCGCAGCTCCTCGAGGAGTTGCTGGCCGTCGCGGCCCTCCCCCAGGTTGTAGTCACAGATGATCACATCGTAATTGCCGGACTTGACCCGCATGACGGCTTCGGAAGCCGTGGCGGCAAGATCCACCTTGGTCATGCCAAAACTGGCCAGGGCCATCTTGAACGCCGAACGCATGCTCGGGTAGTCATCGACTACCAAGGCCTTCTTCGTCTTGTAGTCGACGAACCTCGCTTCTTGCGGCATAGCCTTCCCGTGTTGTGCTGCAGAGTTCAGTCAAGCATATGGGATGCCAGTCCGTCCGCCAACTTGGGCTCGAACCAGGTCGACTTGGGCGGCATCACTTCGTTCGCGTCGGCGACCGCCATCAGGTCCTGCATGGAAGTCGGATGCAGCGAAAACGCCAGGGCCATCTCGCCGGAATCGACGCGCCGTTGCAGTTCGTCCAGGCCACGGATGCCGCCGACGAAGTCGATGCGCTTGTCGCGGCGCGGATCGGTGATGCCCAGGACCGGCGCGATCAGGTTGTTCTGCAACAGGCTGACGTCCAGCCGCCCCACCGGATCCCGGGGAATCAGGTCGGCGCGGATGGTGAGGCGCATCCAGCGGCCGTTCAGGTAAAGGCCGAACTCGCCGGCGCGGGCCGGCTGCACGGCGGCGTCCTCCATTTCGATCATGAAATTCTCCGCCACCGTGGCCATGAACTCGGGCTCGGAGAGGCCGTTGAGGTCCTTGATCAGGCGGTTGTAGTCCATGATGCGCATCTGGTGGTGGGGAAAGATCACCGACAGGAAATAGTTGTAGGCCTCCCCGCCCGTGTGCGCCGGGTTGGCCGCTCTGCGCGCAGCGCACACGCGCGAGGCGGCGGCGGAGCGATGGTGGCCGTCGGCGATGTACAGGGCCGGCATGGCATCGAAGAGCGCGCTCAGGCGGGCGATGCTGTCCGCGTCGCGGATCGCCCAGAGGCTATGGCGCACGCCCGACTCGGCGACGCCGTCCGCATCCGCTTCCTGCCGGGTGGCGGCGGCCAGGATGGCGTCCACTTCCGGCTGATGCGGGTAAGCCAGCAAGACCGGGCCGGTCTGCGCGCCCAGGGCCTCGATCTGGCGGACCCGGTCGTCTTCCTTGTCGGGCCGGGTGAACTCGTGCTTGCGAATGCGGTTGCTGTCGTAATCGGCGACGCTGGCGGCGGCCACCAGGCCGACCTGCGCGTGTTCGCCCATGATCAGCCGGTAGGCGTAGTAGCAGGCCTGCTCGTCCTGCTTCAGCACGCCTGCGTGCAACATGTTCTTCAGGTTTTCCGCCGCCTTGGCATAGACCTGGGGCGAGTAGGGATCGATACCCGCCGGCAGGTCGATCTCCGGCTTGGAGATATGCAGAAAGCTCCACGGCCGGCCTTGCGCCAGGGCCCGCGCCTCCTCGGTATTCAATACGTCGTAGGGCGGCGCGATGACTTCCTGGGCGCGGCCATGGGCGGGACGGAGGGCGGCGAATGGGACAACCAATGGGCGGAAGATGGACATGAAGGCATTCCTAACGAGAAAGGGGGCGATTTTATCCCTCCGCTCCGTTCCATGGCTCCTCGCAACCCTCAACCAGCGCCCTGCTCCAATGCTGTATTCAAGTTATCCGGGAAAAGTCCGATACAACCCTTGTCGGGATAGTTTATCCAACAAGATCAAGAACGCCGTTTGAAGAGCGGCGATGCAAGCCATCGAGGGTACACATGCCAGCCAACACCCAGGCGACCATCCTCGCCGTCGACGACTCGCCCGAGAACCTCAACATTCTCAGTGAACTGCTGCAACCCGACTATCAGGTCCGGGCCGCGACGACGGGCGAGAAAGCCCTGCGTATCGCGCAAAGCCCGCATCCGCCTGACCTGATCCTGCTCGACGTGATGATGCCGGGCATGGATGGCTACCAGGTGTTCGAGAAACTGCGCGCCAACCCCGCCACCGGCCATATCCCGGTCATCTTCATCACCGCCATGAACGGGACCGATGCGGAGCTGCGCGGTCTCGAGTTGGGCGCGGTGGACTACATCACCAAGCCCATCGTGGCGCCCGTCGTCCTCGCCCGGATTCGCAACCAACTGGAATTGAAGCAGGCGCGCGACTGGCTGTCCGGCCAGAACACCCTCCTGGAGGCCGAAGTGGCGCGCCGAATGCTGGAAAACGAATTGACCCAGGAGGTCAGCATCCGCGCGCTGGCCCACCTGGCGGAAACGCGCGATCCGGAGACCGGAAACCATATCCTGCGCACCCAGGGTTATGTGCGGGCACTGGCCCAGCATCTGCGCGAGCATCCCCGCTTCCGCGCATCCCTGGGCGGGCGCCAGATCGAGCTGATCAGCCGCTCCGCGCCCCTGCACGACATCGGCAAGGTGGGCATCCCGGATGCCATCCTGTTAAAACCCGGGCCGCTGACACCCCCGGAATGGGAGATCATGAAGACCCATGCCCGCCTGGGCGCCGAGGCCATCGAGCAGGCCGAACGGGATGCCGAGCGGCCGGTCGAGTTTCTCGGCCTGGCCAAGGAAATCGCCCGCTGGCACCACGAGAAGTGGGACGGCGGCGGCTACCCGGATGGCCTGGCGGGAGACGCCATTCCCATCTCGGCCCGCCTCATGGCGGTGGCCGACGTGTTCGACGCCCTCATCACACCACGCGTCTACAAGCCCCCCATGCCCCTGGAACAGGCGCTCGGCATCATCGCCGCCGGACGCGGTAAGCACTTCGACCCGGATGTCGCCGATGCCTTCGTGCGGAATTTCGATGACTTCGCCGCCATCGCCAGCCGCCATCTCGATCCACCGGCGCCATCCTGAGCCGTGCCTTTGTCGAGCACCGCGTCTCCCGACCCGAGGAGCCAAACCATGAGTGAACCCACCCCCCGGCTCCACCCGCTGCGTGTCACCCTGGTCTATGCCGTCCTCGCCGGCCTGTGGATCGTGCTGTCCGACCTGGCGTTGGAATGGATGTTCAACACACCCGCCCGGATCACCCTGGCCAGCACCATCAAGGGCTGGGCCTTCGTCATGGTCACCGCCGTGCTGCTGTATATCGTGCTGCGCCGGGGCAACGGCGCGCCGGCGGCCGACGCGGCCCCGGTCACGCGCGCCGCCTGGCGCGGCCTGCTGCCGTCCCTGGCGCTGATGGCCGTGGCCATCGTTGCCATCAGCGCCGGCGCCATCCTGCATGCCTTCGAACAGAAGAAGGCCATCGAAGTGGCCCGCCTGCAGGCCATCTCCGAACTCAAGGCCGGGCAGATCGGCGACTGGCTCACTACGCAGCAACGCAATGCCCGCATGATCCAGACCAGCGATCACCTCGCCGAGCTCTATCGCCGCTGGCGCGAAACCGGCGACGGCGCCAGCCGCGACATGCTGTTCAAGCGCCTGGCCGTGTTCAAACAGGAGAAGGTGTTCGAGGAAATCGACCTGCTGGACGATCGGGGCAACCCCCTGTGGTCTACCGCGAGCCTGCCCGCCCCGGACCCGGACGTCCGCCGGATGATCCTCGCCGCCGCCTGGCCCGAGGGCGTGCAACGCCTGGGCCCGTTCCACGATGCGGCGGACCTCGTGCATATCGACTACATCGCCACTCTGGCGGGAAATCCCGGCCCCATCCTCGTCCTGCACAGCAATCCCGGCGCCTATCTGCTGCCCGCCCTGCAAACCTGGCCCGTGCCCAGCGCCAGCGGCGAAATCCTGCTGTTCCGGCGCGACGGCGAAGGGGTTCTGTACTTGAACGAACTGCGTCACAAGGCGAACAGCGCCGCCAGACTGCGCGTTCCCCTGAGCGAAAAACGGTTTCTCGCCGTACAGGCGCTGCTGGCGCCAGCGAACCTGGGCAAGCCGATCGAGGGCGTCGACTACCGGGGCGTACCAGTCCTCGGCGTGGCGCGCGCCATCGCCGGCACCGACTGGTACATGATCGCCAAACTGGACCGTTCGGAGCTCCATGACGCGGCCCTCGGCAACATCCTCTGGATCTCGCTGACCGGATTGATGGCCTTGTTCATCACTGTCGCCTTCCTGTTCCTGACACGCCAGCGCCAGGAACTCGCCCTGGCCTTGAGCACGCGCGAAGCCCATCTGGAACGGCTGCGAGCCCTGCGCCTGCTGGCCGCCATCGCGGAAAGCTCCAGCGACGCCATCTTCGCCAAGGATCCGGCGGGGCATTACCTGCTGTTCAACCCCGCCGCGGCCCGCTTCTCCGGCAAGACCCAGGAGGAAGTCCTGGGCCGGGACGACACGGTCCTGTTCCCCCCCGAGCAGGCGGCCCGCATCATGGCCATGGACCGGCGGGTGCTCGGCGACGACCTAGGCACCAGCTACCAGGAAACGATCCTGACCCCGGAGGGCGAGGCGACTTTCCTGTTCACCACGGGCCCCCTCCACGACGAGGAGGGCAAGATCATCGGCCTGTTCGGCATCGCCCGGGACATCACGGAAATCAAACGCGCCGAACTCGCCCTGCGCGAGAGCGAAACCTTCATCAAAACCGTGCTGAACAACCTGCCGGTGGGCATCGCCGTCAACTCGGTGGATCCCGGCGTCAGCTTCGATTACATGAACGACAGCTTTCCCAGGCTCTACCGGACCACCCGCGAGCGCCTCGCCGAACCGAACGCCTTCTGGGACGCCGTCTATGAGGACCCGGAATTCAGGCGGGAGATCAAGGAACGGGTGCTGGAGGATTGCGCCAGCGGGGATGTGGAGCGCATGGCCTGGGCCGATATCCCCATCGTCCGCAAGGGAGGGGGGATGACATTCATTTCGGCCCGAAACATTCCGCTGCCCGACCGGGGCTTGATGATTTCCATGGTCTGGGACGTCACCGATCTAAAGCTGGCCGAGGACTCGCTTCACGCGAGCGAGGAATTCAAGCGCGCCATCCTGGACTCCGTATCGGCCCATATCGCGGTCCTGGACCCTGACGGGGTGATCGTGGCCGTCAATGATCCCTGGCGCCGCTTCGCCCTGGAAAACTTCGTGGAGCCCGGCAAGCCGACGCAATGTACCGGGGTCGGCGTCAATTACCTCTCGGTTTGCCAGGCCAGAACCGGCTATGCCTCCGAGGGCGCCATGGACGCCGCCGACGGCATCCGGGCGGTGCTGGAAGGCCGTCAAACCAGCTTCAGCCTGGAATACCCCTGCCATTCCGCGGACCGGCAACGCTGGTTCATCATGTCTGTCACCCCCCTGGGCCATGCCTGCCAGGGCGCGGTCATCGCCCATAGCGACATCACGGAGCACAAGCTGGCCGAGACCAAAATGCGCGAATCGAAGGAATTGCTCCAGACCGTCCTGGAAAATGTGCCGGTGCGCGTATTCTGGAAGGACCGCGATTCGCGCTATCTGGGCTGCAACATCCTGTTCGCGCATGACGCGGGGCGTTCCGGCCCGGAGGAGCTGGCCGGCAAGACCGATTTCGACATGGGCTGGGAGAATCAGGCCGAGTTGTACCGCGCCGATGACCGGGCGGTGATGGAATCCGGTGTCCCCAGGTTGGGCATCGAGGAGCCGCAGGCCACCCCGGACGGCGGCACGATCTGGCTGCGCACCTCCAAGGTGCCGCTGTGGGACGAAAACGGCCGGGTCTTCGGCCTGCTCGGCGTCTACGAAGACATCACCGAAAGGAAATTCGCGGAACAGGCCCTGCGCGACTCGGAAGCCCAATACCGGCTTATCGCGGAAAACAGCAGCGACGTGATCTGGCTGTACGATCTGGCGGCCGATCGTTTCACCTATGCCAGCCCCTCGGTGAAAAAACTGGGCGGATACACGGTGGAGGAAGTTCTCCGCCAGAACCTGCGCCAGGTTATGACGGAGAAATCCTATCGGCGCCGCGTCACGGATAATCTGCCGGAACGCATGGCTGCCCTGGCGGCGGGCGACGAATCCCGGCGCACCGAAACCGACGAAATCGAGTTGACGCGCAAGGACGGCGTTATCGTGCCAACCGAAGTTGTCACCACCCTGATCAGCGACGACCAGGGCAAGGTGACGCACATTCAGGGTGTGGCCCGCGACATCTCCCAGCGCAGACAAGCGGAGGAGGGATTACGGGCAAGCGAAGCGCGGTATCGGATCGTGCTGGCTTCTCTGGATGAGGGGGTATATGGCATGGATAAATCAGGCCGCTGCACCTTCATCAATGCCGCCGCCCTGGCCATGCTGGGCTTCACCGAGGACGAAGTACTGGGCCGAAATCAACATACTCTGTTTCACCTCCACCGCCCTGACGGCCGCCCCTACCCCAACGACGAATGTCCCATCTTCCAGACCGTGCGTGACGGCCAGACGCGCCGCCAGGAGGAATGGTTCATTCGCAAGGATGGCAGCCTGTTTCCGGTGGACATCACCGTCACGCCCATGACGGCCGGTGAAGAACGGCAAGGCGCCGTGGTGTCCTTCCAAGACATCAGTTTGCGTTTACACGCCGAGGCACAAATCCGCAAGCTCTCCCAGGCGGTCGAGCAAAGCCCGGAAAGCATTGTCATCACCAACCTGGAAGCCCGGATCGAGTACGTCAACGAGACCTTCCTGCGCGCCACCGGCTACAGCCGCGAGGAAGTGATCGGTCAGAACCCGCGCGTGCTGCAATCCGGCAATACGCCCAGGGAAACCTACGCGGCGCTGTGGGATGCCATGACCCAGGGCCGGCCCTGGAAGGGCGAATTTCTCAACAAACGCAAGGACGGCGGCGAGTACGTGGAATTCGCCATCATCACCCCCCTGCGCCAGCCCGACGGGCGCATCACTCATTACGTGGCGGTCAAGGAAGACATCACCGAGAAGAAACGCATCGGCGCGGAACTGGACCAGTACCGCCACCACCTGGAGGACCTGGTGGCCGCGCGCACCCACGAGATGAATACCGCCAAGACCGAGGCGGAGCGGGCCAACCAGGCCAAGAGCGCCTTCCTGGCCAACATGAGCCACGAGATCCGCACGCCCATGAACGCCATTCTCGGCCTCACCCACCTGTTGAAGCGCGACGGGGCGACCCCGACCCAGTCCGAGCGGCTTATCAAGGTCGAGAATGCCGCCCGTCACCTGTTGTCCATCATCAACGACATCCTCGACCTGTCCAAGATCGAAGCCGGCAAGCTACAGCTGGAGCACGACGATTTCGCCCTCTCCGGTGTGCTCGACCATGTCCGCTCCATGATCCTCGACGCCGCCCAGGCCAAGGGCCTGCGCGTGGAGGTGGACAGCGACGACGTGCCGACCTGGCTCTCCGGCGATGCCACCCGGCTGCGCCAGGCCCTGCTCAACTATGCCGGCAACGCGGTCAAGTTCACCGAACGGGGCGTCATCCGCCTGCGCGCGCATCTGCTGGAAGAAACCGATACCGGGTTGCGGGTCCGCTTCGAGGTGCGGGACAGCGGCATCGGCATCGCGCCGGAGGTCTTGCCCAGGCTGTTCACCGCCTTCGAACAGGCCGACGCCTCGACCACGCGGAAGTTCGGCGGCACCGGCCTGGGATTGGCCATCACGCGCCATCTGGCGCAAATGATGGGGGGCGAGGTGGGCGTGGAAAGCGAACCGGGCAAGGGCAGCACATTCTGGTTCACGGTCGTCCTTGGCCGCGGCCATGGCGCCATGCCGGCGCCGCGCCGGGCCGAGATCGGAGCCGAGCATGAATTGCGCCGGCGCCATGCCGGCGCCTGCCTGCTGCTGGCGGAAGACAACGCCATCAACCGCGAGGTGGCCCTGGAACTGCTGCACGCCGTGGGGCTGGCGGTCGATACCGCCGAGGATGGCCGGGTGGCGCTGGACAAGGTGGCCGGGTACGTCCCCGATCTGGTCCTGATGGACGTGCAGATGCCGAACATGGGGGGGCTGGAAGCCACCCGCGCCATCCGCGCCCTGCCCGGCTGCGAGAACTTGCCGATCCTGGCCATGACCGCCAACGCCTTCGATGAAGACCGACACGCCTGCCTGGAAGCCGGCATGAACGATTTCATCGCCAAACCGGTGGACCCGGAAGCCCTCTATGCCACGCTGTTGAGATGGTTGCCGGCGCGCGGGAAAGACGCCATCGCCACCCCCGCGCCGGCACCCATGGAGCCGGCGGACACGGCCCTGCCGGCGCCCCTCGTGAAGGTATCGGGCCTGGATACGCGGCGCGGCCTGGCGGTGCTGCGTGGCAACACACACAAGTACTTGGAGCTGCTGCGCCAATTCGTCGAACTGCACCGGGACGACATGGGCCGGCTGTCCGACTGTCTGGCGCAAAACGACCTGCCCGGCGCCCGGCGGATCGTGCACGCGCTCAAGGGTGTGGCCACCACGCTGGGCGCCCGGGCGGTGGCCGAAGCGGCAAGAGAACTGGAAACCACCCTGCGGGATGGCCCGGACCGAGATGACGGACTCCGCGCCGGCGCCCTAATCGGCGAGCTCGCCACAGCCTTCGGACAGATCGAAACCGCCCTGGAAGCCTGGCCGGAGGTGTCCGGTGAGACTTCCGCGCCGGCCGTCGCGGACCCGGAGCAGGTTCGCGCAGTGCTGAATACACTGGAAAGCCTGCTGGCCCAGAGCGACACCCGCGCCGTGTCCCTCTTCCAGGAAAACGCCGCTTTGCTGCGCGTCGCCCTTGGCCGGCAATACGAGCCGCTGTCCCGCCGGATTGCTCAATTCGACTTCGATGCGGCGCTGGATCTCCTGCGCGCATGTCTTGCCGACCTGCCGCCGGCGGGAGGCGCCCCATGAGCTTCATGGTGTGGAGCTACGAGATGGAAACCGGCATCGACATCGTCGACCGGCAACACCGGGGCCTGGTGGACATGCTCAACCGGGCCGCGCCGGTCCTCGCCCAGGCCAGCCAGGAATCCTTGCAAGAAGCGCGACCGCTACTGGACGGCCTGCTGGACTACGCCGCCACGCACTTCCGCACCGAGGAGGAGATGATGGCCCGCCTGGGCATGGACCCCCGCGCCCGCGTTCACCATCACGCCTCCCACGCCCAATTCGCCGCGCAGGTGAGCGACATGGTGAAAGCCTTCAGCCAGGGCGCGGGCGTCACCGGCGACCGCATTCTGTCGTTCCTCGCGAGCTGGCTGGTGCTGCACATCCTGGGCGAGGACCAGGCCATGGCGCGCCAGCTTTGCGCCCTGGAGGCCGGCATGCCCGCCGAGGAGGCCTACGCGACGGCGCGGGGCGACGAATTGCATCCGGCACCGTCGGCGCTATCCAATGCCCTGGTCGGGATCTACACCGTGCTCACCCGGCAGAACCGGGAGTTGCTACTGGCCAACCGGGACCTGGACTCCAGCCGGGCGCAGATCCAGCACCACAACGAGAATCTGGAACAACTGGTGCGCCAGCGCACCGCCGAACTGGAACAACTGGCCGAGAATCTGCGCGCGGCCCGCGACGCGGCCGAGGTGGCCAGCCGCGCCAAGACCCGTTTTCTCGGCACCATGAGCCATGAACTGCGCACGCCGCTAAACGCCATCCTGGGCTTTTCCAGACTGCTGCATGCCCAGGGGCTGCCGAGCCAGCAGGATGCGCTGGCGCGCAGAATCGTGGGTGCCAGCGACCGCCTGCTCGAGCTGCTCAATGGCATCATCGATTACTCGCGTCTTGAAGGTGGCGGCAGTCAGGAAGTGCGCGCACAGAGTTTCGAGCTGGTGCCCTTGCTGAACACCGCCTGCGCGGCGTCATTCACAGCCGCCCGCAAGAAGGGCCTGGCGACAGCACTGGAATACGACCCCGCCCTGCCAGCCCGGCTGCTCGGCGACGCAGGTCTGATCCAGCGCATCCTCGGGCAATTCATCGGCAACGCGGTGAAGTTCACCGAAAACGGCATGATCCGTGTGAAGGTAAACAAACTGTCCGACGAGAGCGATGGTCGCCTGCACGTGCGCTTCAGTGTCATCGACACTGGTATCGGCATGCCGAGCGAAGCGCAGGCGCGCCTGTTCCAGCCCTTCGTGCAGGTCGATGACAGCCCCGACCGCAGATTCGAGGGCATTGGCCTGGGCCTGGCTCTGGCGCGCGAACTTGCGCGCCTGCTCTGCGGCGAGGTCGGTGTCGAGAGCGCGCCCGGCAAGGGCAGCCACTTCTGGTTGGCACTCTGTCTGGCCGAGGGCAAGCCGGCCGAACCACCACTGCCTGTAACACCAGACGAGCCAATCGCCAGAACCGACTTGCCCACCCCAACACGGCTCGATGCGCTCATTTCGCAGGCGGAAGCAACAGAGCCGGCCATCGCCGCTCCTTCGCCGGAGAATCTGCGCGCGACCCTTGCCCAGCTGGAAAAACTCCTGAGCGCCTGCGATACCCGCGCAGGCGAATTGCTCGAGCAGGCCGCGCCCGGCTTGCGACCCTGTCTGGGTGAGCACATTGAAACCCTGCGCGAGCTCATCGCCGTTTTTGATTACGATCACGCCCTGGCGTTGTTGCGGGCGACGCGGTCGAAAACTCGATAGGGAACAACCATGCACGAGCAAGGCTCACCGACGGTCCTGATCGTTGACGATCAGCCGGAAAACCTGATCGTTCTGTCTACCCTGCTGCAACCGCATTACCGCGTCCGGGCGGCGCGGTCCGGGGAACAGGCGCTGCGCGCGGCGGCCAGCGCGCCTACGCCGGATCTGATCCTGCTGGACGTGATGATGCCGGAGATGGATGGATACACCGTGCTGGCCCGTCTGCGTGACACCCCCGAAACAAAGACCATCCCCGTCATCTTCATCACCGCCCTGGCGGCGGAGGAGGATGAGCAGCGCGGCTTCGAGCTGGGCGGGGTGGACTACATCACCAAGCCCATCAAGCCCGCCACCGTGCTGGCGCGGGTGCGCGCCCACATCGATCTCAAAATGGCGCGAGACCGCCTGGCCAACCAGAACGCCTTGCTGGAAACCCAGGTCGCGCAACGCACCGCCGACCTCAAACATGCGCTGCATCGGATGGAGGCCACCCATGACCAGTTGAAGAAAACGCACTTCGAAACCCTGATGGCCATCAACGAGCTGGCCGGGCTGCGCGACGCTCGCATCGTCGATCACGCCCGCCGGGTCGCCGCCCTGTCGCGCCAGGTGGCCGCGGCCATGGGCCTGGAGGCCAAGGATATCCAGGACATCTTCATCGCCGCACTGCTGCATGACATCGGCAAGATCGGATTCCCAGACAGCCTGCTGGAGCGGCCCGTGTTTACACTGACCGGCGACGGGCTACACGCATACCGCAAACACCCGATCCACGGCGCCGACGTGATCACACGAGTAGCCGCCCTGGAGGGCATCGCAGGCATCATCCGCCATCATCACGAACATTTCGATGGCAGTGGTTTTCCGGAAGGCCTCAGTGGCCTCGATATCCCCTTGGGCGCCCGCATCGTCTGCGCGGTCAGCGATTTCGAGGATCTGACAGGGGGGATGCTCACCACGCAGCCCATGAGCGCCAAGCAAAGCTGCCAGTACCTCATCGAGGAACAAGGCGCCCGTTATGATCCCGCCGTCATCCAGGCACTGGAGCCCATCCTCGCGGCGGATGGCAAGTTCGCCATCGAAGAGATGATGGTGGCGGTCAAACATCTCCGGGAAAACATGACGCTGAGCCGGGATGTGCTCCATCCCAACGGCTTCGTCCTGCTATCGCGGGGCAGCGTGCTGACGCACAGGCTGATCGAACAGTTGCTGGCCGTCGAACAGCAGACCGGAATACACATCAAGGTCCATGTGCAACGGACGTCGCCAGGCTGACCGCGGCATCGCGTGAGGATCGCTCGCAGACCACCCAGCCATGACACCCCGTCACCTCAATGACTCGCAACGAAACCGCCTGGACTGGTTCCTGCAGACGCTGTACACCACCGTTCGCCTGTTCGTGAAGAACGAGCTGCACAACCATGCCGGCGCCACCGCCTTCTATTTCCTGTTGTCGGCGGCGCCCCTGGTGCTGCTGCTCACCTACGCCGCGCAATACCTGGCGCAGCTGGCGGAAACCTCGGTCCCCGCCGTGTTGCTGCTGGCCGCACTCTACGAGCAGTTCCGCCTGCACGAGCTGGCCGAACTCGGTGTCATCCCGCGCAGCGCCCAGATCGCCGCCGGCGGGGTCGGTCTGCTCACCCTGCTGCTGTCCTCGCGCGGCCTCGTCAATGCGCTGCAAAGCGCCTTCCGCGTGATCTTTCCGGACGAATCGAAGCGGCCCTTCGTGCTCAACTGGATGCTGCCGCTGGTCATCATTCCGGTGGTGTTCGGCCTCGTGCTGCTAGCGGTGGTGGTCCAGGCCAGCCTCAACTTCTTCGCCAATGTCGACCTGTTGGGCGCAGGCCGGGGCGCCCTGCTCAAGAGCCTCAACATCCTGGTCGCCCTGCTCGCGGTCTGGGGTTTGTTCTACCTCGCCCTGCGCCGCTTGCCGCTGTCGCGCCCGCCGCGCCGCTCCACCCTGCTGGTGAGCGCCCTCGCGACCCTCACCCTGGCCGGCCTGTTCTTCGGCTTTGAACTGTTCTTCCGGGTGGAGAAGTACCAATCCGTCTACGGCGCCCTGGGCGGAGTGGTGTTCATCCTGATCGGCGCCTATTTCGCCTGCATGGCCTTCTATTTCTGGGCCCAGTTCCTCTACGCCCTGTCCAAGGTGGATGTCGCGGCCCTGGAAAAACTCTTCCTGGGCGGGCACGGCCAGGGCGCCAACCGCCTGGAATCCCTCGTCTTCGCCCGTGCCAATCGGCTGCTGGCCAAGTACGGGCGCAGTTTCGCGCCCGGCGACACGCTCATCGCCGAAGGCGACAGCGGCCAGGACGCCTTCTTCATCTATGCCGGCCAGGTCGGCGTCTACAAGCGCGTGGCGGATGGGGAGAAACATCTCACCGACATGGAGGAAGGCAGCCTCCTGGGGGAGATGGCCTACCTGCTCGGTGAGGCACGCACCGCCAGCATCCGCGCCAGGACGGAGGTCACCGCGCTGGTATTGCCGCCCGGCATGCTCGAGGAACTGATGCGCTACTCCGCGCCCTTGTCGCGGCGGATCATCGGCAGCCTGGCGCAACGCCTGATGCACATGAACCGGACAGCGGGCGAATGAGGGTGCCGCCGCGCGGCCGATATACCCGGCAGGCGCTTGGCATCGGTGCCGGCAGCGCATAGTCTTGCCGCATCCTCAACCCGGCCCGCGAAGCAATCCAACATGAACAGACGGAGATTCCTCGTTCGCAGCGCGGCCCTGTGGCTCGCCCTTTCGGCTGGCGCACAGGCCCTGGCGGAAGCGCGCGTGCGCGTCGACACCACCGACGAACGCATCCAGGTGGTGGCGGAGATCCAAACCCGGGTCGATCGCGATCTGGCCTGGCAGGTATTGACCGACTACGAGCGCTGGGCGGAATTCGTGCCCGACCTGCTCGTCAGCCGCATCCGCTCCAAGCCCGGCGAGCCCGTCCGCCTGGAGCAGCGCGGGCAGATCCCCTGGCTGCCCAACTTCCCGCTGGTGATGATCGTGCAGGTCAAGGAAACGCCGCCCGCCACCATCCAGTTCCTGCGTGTGGCCGGCAACGTGCGCACCTTCATGGGCGAATGGCAGATCGTCGGCAAGAACCGCGTGCGCCTGATCTACCGCACCCTCATCGAACCCGGCTTCGCCGTGCCGCCCGAGGTGTCGATCGAGATTTTCCGCCACGACGCCAAGGTACGCATGGAAGCCATGGCGCGCGAGATGGCGCGCCGCGCCGCCGCCGAAGGCGGTACGCGCTGAGCCGGGCTCAGCCCGGCCCCGGGGGCGATCAAACGCGGCGGCGGTAGCGCTGGATGGCGATGGCGTGGCAGAACGCCGAAAAAGCCAGCAGCGCCAGCGCCTCCGGCAAGACATCATCGACGCCGCCGCCGCGCACGAAGATGTCGAGGAAACCGTCGAGGCCCCAGGACAGCGGCGAAATCACCGCCAGTTCCTGCATGATCGGCAGCATCACCGCCTTCGGCACCAGGATGCCGCCGAGGGCGCCCATGATCATCACCGTGGCCGAGCTGAAGCCGGCGGCCTGTTCGGTAGTGCGCGCGTAGACCGCCACGGCGATGCCGAAGCCGATGGCCGCCAGGCTGGCCGAGGCGCCCATCAGCAACAGGGCCAGCGGTGCGTTGCCCAGGCCGAGTGGATCGCCGCCGAGCAGGGGCAGCACGTGCACGCTGACGGCGAGCACGGAAATCATCTGGATCTGGTTGATGACGAAATAGGGCACCGCCTTGCCGCCCAACACCACCCAGGCCGGCACGGTCATGGTCTGCAAGCGGAACAGGCTGCCCTGTTCGCGTTCCTTGATGAACGCCACCGACAACGGCACGGTCAGGAAGAACATCGCCAGCAGGGTCCAGGCCGGCGCGTTCTGCTGCACCGAGGTGGGGGTGGGGCCGCCACCGCGCTTGGTCACCGTCTCGCCATGCACCGGCTGGAACACGCGGCCCTGATCCATATCCGGCAGGCCGGTGAAATGCGCGCCCTGGGTGACGCGCAGGGTCTGTTCCAGTTGCTCACGGCCAAGCTTCATCTCGATGCCGTGCAAGGCCAGATCCAGGCTGCCTTCCAGGACCTTGCGGTAGTCGGAGCGCAGCGACGGGTCGGCCAGCACGCGCACCGCCACTGGCTGCTCCAGGCGCAGGTCGGCGGGCACCTCGGCCATGATTTCGCCGAGACGGCGCTTGGCCTGCAGCGTCGCGCCGGCCGGCACCAGCACGACAAAGCGGTAATGGCCGTCGATCAGCCATTGCCGCGCCTGCGCCTCGCTGGCCCGCTCGGCAAGCGCCAGGCGGATGTGCGGATTGGCGCGGAAAGTGGCGACGATGCCGCGCCCCACTTCCGCCTGATCCTCCGCCACCACCAGCACCGGGAAGGTGGCGCCGGGACGATCGCCGAAGACGTCGCGCAGCGACAGCGACAGAATCAGCACGAACAGAACCGGCATGGTGAAGAACAGGATCAGCGCCTGGCGGTCGCGCAGCAGGATGCGCGCCTCCTTGACGACGCTGGCGCGCAGCTTGGCGAGGTCGCGCATCATCTGGGCGCCCCCCGGTCACCGGTGAGGGAGAGGAAAACCTGCTCCAGGCTGGCGCGGCCGAACACCAGCGAGCGCAGGGTCGGCGCTTCGGCCTGCACGCGCTGCATGATCGGCGCGATCACCTGCTCGGGCCGATCGCTGAAGACGCGGACGCGGCAGCCCGCCTGCTCGGCGCGCTGCACGCCGGGAATGGTTTCCAGCGCGCGCGCCAGCCCGGCCCCCGGTTCGCCGAAGAACTGCAACTCGATGGCTTCGTCGCGCCGCTGCGCCAGCAAGTCCGGCACCAAGCCCTGCACCATGAGCCGGCCGTGATCGATGATGGCGATTTCGTCGCAGAGCATCTCGGCTTCTTCCATGTAATGCGTGGAAATCAGGATGCTGATGCCGGCGGCATTGAGTTCGCGCAGACGATGATGGATCAGCGCGCGCGAATGCGGATCGATGGCCACCGTAGGCTCGTCGAGGATGAGGATCTCCGGCTCGTGCATGAGGCCGATGACCATGTTCAGGCGGCGCTTGTAGCCGCCGGAGAACTGTTCCACACGCTGATCGGCCTCGCCGGTCATTTCCACCAGTTCGAGGCAGGCCTGGATGCGGCTTTCCAGGTAGGCGCCGGAAAGCCCCTGCATGCGACCGAAGAAATCGAGGTTCTCGCGCGCGGTCAGGGTCGGGTAGATGGCCGGCTCCTGCGGCACCAGGCCGAGAATGTGGCGGATGTGCCGCGCCTCGGTGAGCACATCGTGGCCGTCGATGCGCACGCTGCCGGAACTGGGCAGGATCAGCCCGCCGAGGATCGACATCAGCGTGGTCTTGCCGGCGCCGTTGGGGCCGAGGATGCCGAAGATGCCGCCACGCGGCACGCTCAGGTCGACGCCGTCGAGCGCCGGCGCGCGGCCGCCCGGAAAGGACTTCGACAGGCCCTTCAGCTCGATGGCCGGCGTGCCGGCGCGGACGTCGGACTGAGGCACGGGCGAAGGGCTTGCGGTTGAAGTCATGCGTGCGATTCCAGTTTCCGGAGGGGAGCGGGTCGACGCATGCGTCACCGCGCAAAGGGCGTATTTTCCACGAATGGCGGCAATCTTGCGCTCGGTTTCCGGTTCAACCCAGGTTCACAGGGCCGCTTGAACACCTTGCAAGTCTTGTCAGCAAGCCGCCCGATCGCGAACGACGCCCCTCGCGGGGGCGTCGTCGGAACGGGACGTCAAGCCGGCGCTACTTGGCGGGTGGGGTGGCGGCCGGCGCGGCGGCGGGTTGGCCCGGCACCTGCCACATTTTCGCCCAGACGTTGGGGTCGAACGGGTTGAACACATACGGCTGGGCGGTCGCGCCGCCGGCCGGCGGCGTCAGAGTCGGCGTCACACCCGGCACCGCGAACATCTGCGTCCAAGCATTCGGGTCAAAGATGTTGAAGGTCGTGCCATAGGGCGAGGTGTAGGTGGGCGCCGGCGCTCCCGGCACCGGATAGGTCAGCAGGCCTTTCCACAGGTCGCCGTAGGAAGTCGGGTTGAGCCCGGCCCCCAGCCAGCCCAGATACATGCCCGGGTTCATGGTGTTGATGCCGGCACGCAGCCATTGCGGATCCAGTGGCGCCATCATCCATTTCAGGTACATGGCGGGGTTGATGGTCTGCATGAACATCGCCATGGTGCGTGGATCGACCGGCGACATCAGCCAGCGCATGAGCTTGCCGGGATCCGAGAACTGCGCCAGCAGGGCCGTGTAGAAGTTGGGATCCATGCTGGCCGTCAGCCACTTCATGTACACGTTGGGATCGGTCATCAGCGGCATCCAGGCACTGTAGGCGGCCGGATTCATAATGCTGTTGGCCATGTAGGCCCACATCGACGGATCCATCATCTGTGTGCCGAGGGCGGCATAGAAGCCCGGCTCGGTGGCCGCCGTGGCGAAGGGCACGAACTGCTTCGGATCTTTCAGCGGGTTCGGGTTGCGGGTGAAATCCCACACGCTTTGCGCCCACGCCTCGGGAGTCTGCGGTACGGCGGGGGTCGTCGGGTCGGCGGCGACGGCCATACCGGAGAAGGCAACGGCGGTGGCGAATACCAGGATCTTGAGTTTCATGATTCACCTCCTTGTAGCGCTACGGGAAGAAAAACTTCCTGTTTTTTTATAGCACCAGGGGATGAATGACCCCAGGTGAACAAGGGGGTATGCGGTTTATAACTTAGATTAACCAAGCATCGCATCATTTTGATTATTTGATACTTTATCTGCTCTGCACCATATGCAACCCTGCGCGAGCGGGCCAGCTCGGCGACGCTTGCTGCATCGCCCGGACCCAGCACCTTTTCGCGGGCAAGCCCGCTCCTACGGATGCCACCCTCCCGGTAGGAGCCGGCTTGCCGGCGATCCGCCAAGCCAACGCAGAAAAACCACCTCGCGAACGAGCCTGCTTCTGACCAGGAGGATGGACAAGCCCGCGATCTATACCGCCGGCTTGACCGGCAGCAGGCGCCAGATTTCCTCGTTGTAGTCGCGCATGGTGCGATCGGTGGAGAACTTGCCGCTACCGGCGGTGTTGAGAATGCTCATGCGGATCCACCTCTCGCTGTCCCGATAGGCGCGCGCCACCTTCTCCTGGGCATCGACGTAGGCGCGGAAATCGGCCGCCACCAGCCAGGGATCGTGGGGACTGCGGATGGCCTGGATGATGGGGTCGAACAGGCCGGGCTCGAAGGGGTTGAAGTGGCCCGATTCGAGCAGGCCCATGACCCGCCGCAGATCGCGGTCGGCGGCGATGATGGATTCGGGGTCGTAGCGCGCGCGGGTGGCATCGACCTCGCTGGCGGTGAGACCGAACAGGAAGAAGTTGGCGTCGCCCACCTCCTCGCGAATCTCGATGTTGGCGCCATCCAGGGTACCGATGGTGACGGCCCCGTTCATCATGAACTTCATGTTGCCGGTGCCGGAGGCTTCCTTGCCGGCGGTGGATATCTGTTCGGACAGATCCGTGCCGGGGGCGATGATTTCCATGGCCGAGACCCGGTAGTTGGGCAGGAAGGCGAGTTTCAGGCGCTTGCCGATCTGGACGTCGCCGTTGACCATGTCGGCCACCTTGCAGGCCAGGCTGATGATGCGCTTGGCCATGAAGTAGCCGGGCGCGGCCTTGCCGCCGATGAGCACGCAGCGCGGTGTCCACTCGGCATCCTCGCCGGCCTTCAGGCGGGCGTAGAGATGGATGACGTGCAGGATGTTGAGCAGTTGGCGCTTGTATTCGTGGATGCGTTTCACCTGCACGTCGAACAGCGCGTCGGCGTCGAATTCCACGCCGCAGTCGCGCTTCACCAGGGCGGCGAGGCGTTCCTTGTTGGCCCGTTTCACGGCTTGCCAGCGCGCGCGGAAGGCGGCGTCGCCGGCCAGCGGGGTGAGGCCGCGCAACTCCTCCAGGCGGGTCACCCAGCCGTCGCCGATGTGTTCGTTCAGCAGCCGCGCCAGGCCGGGGTTGGCGGAGGCCAGCCAGCGGCGCTGGGTGACGCCGTTGGTCTTGTTGTTGAACTTGTGCGGCCACAGTTCCCAGAAGTCGCGGAACAGTCCCTTCTTCAGCAGATCCGAATGCAGCTCGGCGACGCCGTTCACCGAAAAGCTGCCGACGATGGCGAGGTAGGCCATGCGCACCTGGGGTTCGGCGCCCTCCTCGATCAGGGACATGCGCGCGAGTCGCTCGTTGTCGCCCGGCCAGCGCCGCGCGACCTCCACCAGGAAGCGGGCGTTGATCTCATAGATGATTTCCAGCAGGCGCGGCAGCAATTGCGCGAACAGGCGCACCGGCCACTTCTCCAGCGCCTCGGGCAGCAGGGTGTGGTTGGTGTAGGCCATGGTGCGGCCGGTGATCTCCCAGGCGGGATCCCATTCCATGCCGTGCTCGTCCATCAGAAGACGCATGAGCTCGGGCACGGCGCAGCTCGGGTGGGTGTCGTTGAGCTGGAAGCAGTTCTTCGCGGCGAACTCGTCATAGTCGCGGCCGTGATACATCTGCCAGCGCGCCAGCACGTCCTGCAGGCTGGCGGAGGCCAGGAAGTATTGCTGACGCAGACGCAGTTCCTTGCCGTTCTCGCTGGCGTCGTTGGGGTACAGCACCATGGTGATGTTCTCGGCGGCGTTCTTCGCCGCCACCGATTCGGTGTAGGAACCGGCGTTGAACTCACCCAGGTCGAACTCGTCGGTGGCGGCCGCGCTCCACAGGCGCAGGACGTTGACGGTGTTGTTGCAATAGCCGGGAATCGGTGTGTCGTAGGGCACCGCCAGCACGTCATGGCTACCCAGCCAGCGCACGTGCTGGCGGCCGTCGGCGTCGCGCCAGGTTTCCGTGCGGCCGCCGAACTGGATGCGGCGGGTATGCTCGGGCCGCTCCAGTTCCCAGGGATTGCCGTCGCGCAGCCAGTGGTCCGGCTCTTCCACCTGGCGGCCGTTCTCGATGTGCTGGCGGAACATGCCGTACTCGTAGCGGATGCCGTAGCCCATGACCGGCAGTTGCAGGGTGGCGCAACTGTCCAGGAAGCAGGCGGCGAGACGCCCCAGGCCGCCGTTGCCGAGGCCGGCATCGTGTTCCACGTCGATCATCTCTTCCAGGTCCAGGCCCAGGCGACGCAGGGCCGGCTGTGCCACCTCGTCCAGGCCCAGATTGAGCAGGGCGTTGCCCAGGGTCCGCCCCATGAGGAATTCCAGGGACAGGTAGTAGGCATGCCGCGCGTCCTTCATCTCGTAGGCGTAGCGGGTGCGCTTCCAACGCTCCATGAGGCGGTCGCGCAGGGCCAGCGCCAGTGCCTGGTAGGGGTAATGCGTGGAGCGGCAGTGCCGGTCGCGGCCGAGGAAGGTGCCGAAGTAGCGGCGGATGTCGAGGGCCAGGGCGGTGTCGTCCATGCCCAGCGGCGGCAACTGGTACAACTCGGTGGTGGGCTGGCTGGCGGTCATCGGCCGCAGGTGGGTGGGCGACGGGTTGTTGTTGTGCATTGTGGTGAGCGGTTGGTTGGATGGTTTGCCGGGGAGAATAATGGCGCGGAGCGATCATGAAAACTTTATTACAAGCCTGACATCGGCATCGCCGGTGGCGGCGGGTCATCCCGCCACATTCAGACTTCCATCAACTCCAGGGCGTTGCCGTCCGGATCGCGCACGAACAGGGCCCGGCGCCCGGAGCGGCTGAGGGTGTAGGGAATGGCCGCCGCGTCCAGCCGCGCGCGCAGAGCATCCCAATGCATCACGCCGAGGGCGGTGTGGCGATCACGGCCGCCGTGTTCCGGCCGTCCCGCGCCCGGATCCGGATTCGGCAGTTGGATCAGGTGGATCTGCCCCTCGCCGACCTGGTACCAGACCCCCTCGAAGCTCATGCGCGGCCGCGCCGGGCTGGGCGACAGGCCCAGCACGCCCTCGTAGAAGGCGCGGGCGCGCGCCAGGTCGGCCACCAGCAGGGAGGCGTGCAGCAGGGAAACGATGTCACTCATGCCGGATCAGGCGCAGGGAGAAGAGGGTCGCGGCGACGATCATCGCGCCGCCGATCCATTCGCGGAAGTCCATGACCTCGCCGGCCAGCGCAAGGCTGGACAGGGCCGCCACCACCAGTTCGAAGAGCAGGATGACCACGGCCCGGTTGGCCGGGACGTGGATGAGGCCGTACTGCACGGTGAAGGTGGCGATCAGCAGGGCGACGATGACGCCGGCCACCAGCAGCCAGGTTCCGGCGTCCAGCGCGCCGACCGCGTCCGCGGCGGTGGCATGGGTGTCCGGAAATAGCAGGGCGATGCCCGCCACGCCGGCGAATATCCACAGCGAGCGGGTTTCCATGGGAATCGCGCGGGTCTTGCGGATCAGCACGTTCGACAGGGCGAAGGCCATACCCGACGACAGCCCCAGCCATTCGGCGGTGTTGGCGGGCAGCGGCCAGCCATTGCCGGTGTGCAGCATGGTCAGGGCGCCGGCCAGGGCCAGGCCGATCACCGCCAGGCCCGCGCGGCCGGCGCGCTCGCCGAGAATCAGGCGGGCGAACGGGATGGTCCACAGCGGCGCCAGGTAGAACAGCAGCATGACCCGCATGACCTCGCCGTGGATCACCGCCAGCACGTAGGAGAGATTGGTCCAGCCGGCGCTGAGGGCCACCGCCAGCAGCCAGCCCGCCTCCGCCCTGCCCGGCCACAGCCGGCCCCGCGCCAGGTAGAGCAGGGGCAGCATACCGAGGCCATAGGTCAGCAGGGAGGCCACACTGCCGGCCAGGCCGGCGCTTTCCAGCAAGCGGAAGGGGTACCAGACCAGCCCCCAGACGCTGGCGGCCAGCAGCAGGCTGGCGGGAGCGAGGCCGGGGTGGCGTTGCGCGGGGGAGGTATGCATGGATGGGCTCGACATATAATTCGTTTCCTTCGCGTATCGCCGATCGCGCCGTACCCGCGCCATGAACCCGCGTCTCAACCAACTCCAGCCCTATCCCTTCCAGAAGCTGCGCGAGCTGTTCGCCGGCGTCACGCCCGATCCCGCGCTTGCGGCCATCAATCTTTCCATCGGCGAGCCCAAGCATGCAACGCCGGCCTTCATCCGGGAAGCCCTCACCGCCAATCTGCAGGGCCTGGCAAGCTATCCCGCGACCCAGGGCTCGGACGACCTGCGCGCCACCATCGCCGACTGGTGCCGCATGCGCTATGGCGCGGAGCTGGACCCGGCCACCCAGATCCTGCCGGTCAACGGCAGCCGCGAGGCCCTGTTCGCCTTCGCCCAGGCGGTCATCGACCCCGGCAAGCACGTCAAGCGGGTGGTGTCGCCCAACCCCTTCTACCAGATCTACGAAGGCGCCGCCCTGCTCGCCGGCGCCAAGCCCTACTTCCTCAACACCCTGCCGGACAACGGCTTCCACATGGACTTGGGCGCGGTGCCGGAAGACCTGTGGGCGGACACCCACCTGCTCTACGTCTGCTCCCCCGGCAATCCCACCGGCAAGGTCATGGCCCTGGACGAGTGGCAGACGGTGTTCGAACTGGCCGACCGCCACGGCTTCGCCATCGCCGCCGACGAGTGTTACTCCGAGATCTACTTCGACGAGGACGCGCCGCCCCTGGGCGCCTTGACCGCCGCGAAGCAACTGGGCCGGGGCCTGGAACGGCTGGTGGTGTTCAACAGCTTGTCGAAGCGCTCCAACGTGCCGGGCCTGCGCTCCGGCTTCGTCGCCGGCGACGCGGAACTCATTCGGCAATTCCTGCTGTACCGCACCTACCACGGCTCCGCCATGAACCCGGCGGTGCAGGCAGCCTCCGCCGCCGCCTGGCGGGACGAGACGCACGTGCGCGAGAACCGGCGCCAGTACCGGGAAAAATTCGCCGCCGTCATGCCCGTCCTGAGCGGTGTCCTCGACTTCACGGCGCCGGACGCCGCCTTCTACCTGTGGGCCAAGGTGCCGGGCGGCGACGATGCCCACTATGCGCGCGAGCTGTATCGTCAACAGCACGTCACCGTGCTGCCCGGCAGCTTCCTGGCGCGCGAAGCGCGCGGCGTCAACCCAGGCCGCGGCTTCATCCGCATCGCCCTGGTCGACGCCCTCGAGCCGACCCTGCAAGCGGCGCGCCGCATCGCCGATTTCGGCGCGGGGTCGGCATGAAGCGCGCGGCATTTATGCCCTTCGGGGTATTCGGCGCCCTGCTGCTGGCCAGCGCCCTCTCCTGCCAGGCCGACCAGGGCAAGGCCGGCGTAGCCCTGCAAACCGTCCTCGCCAGGGAATCCCTGGAAATCCTGCACGCCAAGGCGCTGGAGGACGGCACGGTGGAAATCCTGTTTGGCGTCACGGTGAACGATGCGGATCACATGCGGGTGGTGGATAGCTTGCGCGCGCATCCCGACGTGAAGGGCGTGCATGCCATGTCCTCACCCAGAACCTTCTGTAGGATCGAGTAGTTACACATATTTGTTAAAGGAAATTTTCATGAAAGAACTGCAAGCCATCATCGAGGAAGCCTTCGAGCGCCGCGCCGACATCACCCCGCGTAATGTGGAGCCCAAGGTCAAGGATGCGGTCATGGCCGTCATCGATCTGCTGGACAAGGGCGAATTGCGCGTCGCCGAACGCAGCGAGGGACAGACCTGGGTCACCCACCAGTGGATCAAGAAGGCGGTGCTGCTGTCCTTCCGCATGGAGGACAACTTCTTCATCAAGGGTGGCTTCACCAACTACTACGACAAGGTGCCCTCCAAGTTCGCCGACTACAACAGCCGCGACTTCCGCGAAGGTGGCTTCCGCGTGGTGCCGCCCGCCGCCGCGCGCAAGGGCTCCTACATCGCCCGCAACGTCGTGCTGATGCCTTCCTACGTCAACATCGGCGCCTATGTCGACGAAGGCACCATGGTCGATACCTGGGCCACCGTCGGTTCCTGCGCGCAGATCGGCAAGAACGTGCACCTGTCCGGCGGCGTCGGCATCGGCGGCGTGCTGGAACCGGTGCAAGCCGGTCCCACCATCATCGGCGACAACTGCTTCGTCGGCGCCCGCTCGGAAGTGGTGGAAGGCGTCGTGGTGGAGGACAACTGCGTCATCTCCATGGGCGTGTACATCGGCCAGAGCACCCGCATCTACGACCGCGAGACCGGCCAGGTGCACTACGGCCGGGTGCCCGCCGGCTCCGTGGTGGTGAGCGGCAACCTGCCCTCCGCGGACGGCAAGTACAGCCTGTATTGCGCGGTCATCGTCAAGAAAGTGGACGAGAAGACCCTGTCCAAGGTGGGCATCAACGAACTGCTGCGTGGCACCGGGCGCCGGCGTATCTTTCGCCGGCGCCCCGTCCCCACCCATCTCGTCACCCATTCCGAGCATCATGGCCAACCTCACCACGGCGGAAGCCGAAAAAATCATCGCCAGCGTGGCCATACCGCCCCGCCCCGCCATCGTCAACGCGGTGCTGGAGGAACGCGGCAAGGATGAACCCGACCTGCGCCGCATCACCCAGCTCATTTCCACCGACGTGAGCCTGGCCGCCGCGGTGCTGAAAACGGTCAACTCGCCTTTCTTCGGACTGCGTCGGCAGGTCACCTCGATCGAACACGGCGTCAACATGCTCGGCATGAAGAACATCGGCGCCCTGGTGATGAGCCTCTCCCTGCGCAACACCGTGCCCGCCCAGGGGCTGGATCGCTTCTGGGACGAGGCGGCGCGCACCGCCCTGGTGTCCGCCTATCTGGCGCAAGCGCTCGGCTGCGCCGCCAAGGAGGATGCGCACCTCTTCGGTCTCTTCCACAACGCCGGAATCCCCTTGCTCATGCGTCGTTTCCCTCACTACAAGGACGTGCTGCGCAAGGCGAACTCCGAAAACGATCGCAGCTTCACGGATGTCGAGGACGCCGAGCTCGGCACCAACCACGCGGTGGTGGGCGCCCTGCTGGCCAAGGGCTGGCAGTTGCCGGAACACCTGCGCATGGCCATCGGCCAGCATCACGACCTCGATATCTTCAGCTCCCATCTGCCATCCGAATCGCTCAACCTGGTCGCTCTTGCGCTGCTGGCGGAGCACATCGAAAGCTCGGTTTCCAGGCTGTCGGCCGGCTCCGAATGGGAAAAACGCGGCGCCAGCGTGCTGGGCCATCTGATGCTGGACGAGGAGCAGCGCGACGAACTGATGAAGGATGCCCAGAACATGCTGGATGAGTCCGGGCTCTGATCCCCGCGCAGCCCCCGTCCCGGCCATGGCCTGGCAAATCTGGATCGACCGCGGCGGCACCTTCACCGACATCGTCGCCTGCGCGCCCGACGGGCGGCTGATCCAGAGCAAGCTGCTGTCGGAAAATCCCCTCGCCTACGCCGACGCGGCCATCGCCGGCATGCGCGCGATGCTCGGCCTGAGGCCGGACGATCCGCTTCCCGCCGAGGCCATCGCCGCCGTGAAAATGGGCACCACGGTCGGCACCAACGCTCTGCTCACGCATACTGGCGAACCCACGTTGCTGGTGATCACCGAGGGCTTCGCCGACGCCCTGGAAATCGGCGACCAGGCGCGGCCGGACATCTTCGCGCTGGACATCCGCAAGCCGGCGCCGCTGTATGCGCGGGTGATGGAAGCGGCAGAGCGCGTCGCCGCCGACGGCAGCGTGCTCCGGCCCCTGGAACGGGTGGCCCTGGCGCAAGGATTGGCCAAGGCCCGGCAGTCGGGTCTCAAGGCCTGCGCCATCGCCTTCGTGCATGCCTGGAGGAATCCCGCGCATGAGCTGGAAGCGGCGGAGATCGCGCGGCAGGCCGGCTTCGAGCAGGTTAGTCTTTCACACCAGGCCAGCCCCCTCATCAAGTTCGTGCCGCGCGCCGAAACCGCCGTGCTCGACGCCACGCTGTCGCCACCGGTGCGGCGCTACGTCGCGCAGGTCGCGCGGGCCCTGCCGGCGGAAACGCCGCTGGAATTCATGCAGTCCAACGGCGGCCTCGTCGAGGCGGCGCAATTCCAGGGCCGGGACAGCGTGCTGTCGGGCCCCGCCGGCGGCCTCATCGGCATGGCCAAGGTTGGCCGCGCGGCGGGTTTCGAACGGCTCATCGGCTTCGACATGGGCGGCACCTCGACCGACGTCTCCCTCTTCGCCGGCGAGTTCGAGCGCAGCCTCGACACCCGCATCGCCGGACACCGCATCCGCGTGCCCATGCTGGGCGTGCACACCGTCGCGGCGGGCGGTGGCTCCATCCTGAAATTCGATGGCCAGCGCCTGCTGGCGGGACCGGCATCCGCCGGCAGCCTGCCGGGGCCGGCCAGCTACCGCAACGGCGGCCCGCTCGCGGTGACCGACGCCAACCTGCTGCTGGGCCGCCTCCAGCCCGACTGCTTTCCGGCGGTGTTCGGCCCCGGCGCGAATCAGCCCCTGGACACCGAGGCCGTGGCCACCGGCTTTCGCGCCCTGGCCGAGCGGGTCAACGCCGGTCTGGGCCTGGACTACACACCGGAGCGACTGGCGGCGGGCTTCCTCGACGTCGCCGTGGAGCACATGGCCGACGCCATCCGCCACATCACCCTGGCGCGGGGTGTGAATCCGGCGGAATTCGTGCTGGTCAGCTTCGGCGGTGCCGGCGGCCAGCACGCCTGCGCCGTGGCCGCGCGGCTGGGCATCGGTCGGGTGCTGGTCTCGCCCTATGCCTCGGTGTTGTCGGCTTACGGCATCGGCCTGGCCGAACGGCGGACGATCCGCCAGATCGCGGTCGAGCGGCAACTCCCCTCCCCCGCCGGGGGAGGGGCGGGGGGAGAGGGAGCAAGCTTGGAAACTCTCTTATCCCTGTGGCAAAGGGAGTTCCCTCTCCCCGACCCTCCCCCGGCGGGGGAGGGAGAAAAGCGTGCCCTCCTCCGCTACCAGGGCTCGGAGTCCATCCTGGCCATTCCCCTGGCCGATCCCGTCGCCATGGCCGCCGCTTTCCATGCCCAGCATCAGGCCCGCTTCGGCTTCGCCGACCCCAAGCGTCCCCTGGTCTGTGCCGCCATCGAAATCGAGACCGTGCACGGCGGTGGCGAAGCCCTGGCGATGCCCCCCACAGCCCGGAATAAGGCGCGGCCCTTCGCCCAGCGGCCGGTTTTCCTGGACGGTGCCTGGCGCGACACCGGGCTGTATCGGCGCGAGGAGCTCGCCGTCGGCCAGGTGCTGGCGGGCCCCGCCCTGATCGTCGAGGCCGGATCCACCCTGGTGCTGGAACCGGGCTGGCGGGCAGAGAGGACGCCGCGCGGCGATCTTGTGCTGACCGCCGCCGGCATCACCCGGCGGCGGCCCGATGCGGCCCATGCCGACCCCGCCTGGCTCAGCCTGTTCAACCGGCGCTTCATGAGCATCGCCGAGGACATGGGCCGCGCCCTGCAGAACACCGCGCGCTCGGTGAACATCCGCGAACGCCTGGATTTTTCCTGTGCCCTGTTCGACGTCCGCGGCGACCTCATCGCCAACGCCCCCCACATCCCGGTGCACCTGGGCAGCATGGGCGATTCCGTGCGCGCCATCCTGCAAGCCTTCCCGCCACGCCCACCCGCGGGTGGAGAGGACGGCGGCGGTGGCCGGCACATGCGCGCCGGCGATGCCTATCTGCTCAATTCGCCCTATGCCGGCGGCACCCATCTGCCGGACATCACGGTGGTCTCGCCGGTGTTCGACGGGAAGGGCGAACAGCTCCGCTATTTCGTCGCCTCGCGCGCCCACCATGCCGACGTCGGCGGCATCAGCCCCGGCTCCATGCCCGCCGGCAGCCGCCACATCGACGAGGAAGGCTGCCGCTCGGACGGCCTGCTGCTGGTGCGCGACGGCCGCTTCCTGGAAGCCGAGGCGCGTGCCTGGCTGGGCGGCAACCCGTATCCGGCGCGCAATCCGGAGCAGAACACCGCCGACCTCAAGGCCCAGGTCGCCGCCAATGCCCTGGGCCTGCGCCTGCTGCGCGAACTGGAAAACGAAGTGGGCGCGGCAGCGGTGACGGCCTACATGGGCTTCGTGCAGGACAACGCCGAGGCGGCGGTGCGCCGCCTGCTCGGCGAACTGCGCGACGGCGCATTCGAGCTGGAACTGGACGAGGATTCCCGCATCCGCGTCGCCGTGCGCATCGACCGCGCCGCCTGCCGCGCCCGCATCGACTTCGCCGGCACCAGCGCGCAGCAGCCGGGCAACCTCAATGCTCCGGCGAGCATCGCCCACTCCGCCGTGCTCTACGTCTTCCGCGCCCTGCTGCGCGAGGACATCCCGCTCAACGCCGGCGTGCTGCGTCCGCTCGACATCCATCTGCCCGCCGGCAGCCTGCTCAATCCGCTGCCGCCGGCCGCCGTGGTCGCCGGCAACGTCGAGACCTCGCAGAACATCGTCGACGCGCTGCTCGGCGCGCTCGGGCGCCTGGCCGCCAGCCAGGGCAGCATGAACAACTTCAGCTTCGGCGACGGCCGCCACCAGTATTACGAAACCGTCTGCGGCGGTGCCGGGGCCGGGCCGGACTTCGCCGGCGCCTCGGCGGTGCACAGCCACATGACCAATTCCCGCCTCACCGACGTCGAGGTGCTGGAACAGCAATTCCCGGTGCGCGTCGAGCGCTTCGCGCTGCGCCGGGGTTCCGGAGGCGCGGGCGCCTATCGCGGCGGCGACGGCGTCGTCCGCCGCCTGCGCTTCCTCGCGCCCATGCATGCCAACCTGCTCGCCCTGCGCCGCCGGGTGGCGCCCTTCGGCCTTGGCGGCGGCGAGGCGGGCCTGCCGGGCCGGCAATGGATCGAACGCGCCGACGGCGGGCATGAAGAACTGCCCGGCATCGCCGCCTTCGAACTGCGGGCCGGCGACGTGTTCGTCCTGGAAACGCCGGGCGGGGGCGCCTACGGCAACGATCGCGGAGACTGATTGCGGGGCATTGGCCTGGACCGATGCCCGCTATCCGCAAATCATTCGCCCCACGCGGGGGATAATGAAGACCCTGAAGCCGCGTCCATGCTTGCCGCGTTCTCCGGAGCCCACCCCCTTGCCGCCGACCACGACCCTGCCCCTGCTGCTGCATGCCGCCGAGTTGCTCGGGGTGGCGGTCTTCGCGGTGAGCGGTGCGCTGGCCGCCGGGCGGCGCAGCCTGGACCTGATCGGCGTGGTGGTGATTGCCACGGTCACCGCGGTGGGCGGCGGCACCCTGCGCGACCTGCTGCTGGACCGCACCGTGTTCTGGATCGCCGATCCGACCTATCTCTATGTCTGCCTGGCGGCGGCCTTGCTGACCATGCTCTACGCGCGCCACCGCCACCCGCCGGAACGGTTGATCCTCTATGCCGACGCCCTGGGTCTCGCGCTGTTCAGCATCAGCGGCGCGCAGATCGCGGAACACCTGGGCCATGGCGGTATCGTCGCGGTGATCATGGGTACCGCCACCGGCGTTGCCGGCGGTCTGTTGCGCGACGTGCTGTGCGCCGAAATCCCCCTCATCCTGCGGCGCGGACGCATGTACGCCTCCGCCGCCATCGCTGGCATCGTCGTCTACCTCCTGCTGCGCGAAGTCCTCGACCGCGACATCGCCGCCCTGCTCGGCATGTCCGCCATCGCCGCCTTGCGCCTGGCCGCCATCGCCTGGAACCTGACCCTGCCGGTGTTCAGCCTGCCCGGCAAGGACAGCGAGGAAACCTAACGGACATGACTTTGTAAGACGCCCCGAAACATGAATACCCTGAAGGGCATAAAAGTCATGTCCGTTTCCCTCACCCCCCGCCCCGCTCCCCGAGGGAGAGGGGAGCTTCGAGAGTCGCTGACGCGACTTTCACGTTAAAGCCGGTTGCCCACTCACAGCGAACGACGATTGCGCTGCCGGGCCCATGCGTGCAACCTTGGCCAAGACCGCTCGCAGCACATCGGCTGTGCGCTCACGCGGGGGCCATGGCGACTTTTTCAACGGGGACACAGCATGGAATTCGGTATCGTCGGACTCGGCCGCATGGGCGGCAACATGGCGCGACGACTGGCCCGCCAGGGACATCGCATCGCCATCCATAACCGCAGCCAGGCCGTGAGCATGGCGCTGGCGGCGGAAACCGGCCATCTCGCCTGCGCCAGCCTGGCCGATCTGGTGGCCGCGCTCGAGGTGCCGCGCATCGTCTGGCTGATGCTGCCGGCGGGTGAGGCCACGCGGACGGCGCTGGAGACGCTGGCGCCGCTGCTGGCGCCCGGCGACCTGGTGGTCGACGGCGCCAACGGCCACTACAAGGACGACGCGCCGCGCGCGGCGGCGCTGGCCGCGCACGGCATCGACTTCGCCGACGCCGGCGTGTCGGGCGGCGTTTGGGGGCTGGAGAACGGCTACTGCATCATGCTCGGCGGCGGCGAGGAGGCGGCGGCGCGCCTGCGTCCCTGGCTCGACGCCCTGGCGCCGGCGCCCGGCCGCGGCTGGCTGCACACCGGCCCGGTGGGCTCCGGCCACTACGTCAAGATGGTCCACAACGGCATCGAGTACGGCATGATGCAGGCCTTCGCCGAGGGCTTCGCCCTCATGCGGCAAAAGCCCGGCTTCGACCTCGACGTGGCCGCCATCGCCGAACTGTGGCGGCACGGCAGCGTGGTGCGCTCCTGGCTGCTGGACCTCAGCGCCGACGCCCTGGCGCGGGATGCCGACCTCGCGGCGATCGAAGCCTTTGTCGCCGATTCCGGCGAGGGCCGCTGGACCGCCCTGGACGCGGTGGAACAGGGCATCCCGGCGCCGGTGATGTCGCTGGCGCTGATGATGCGTTTCGCCAGCCAGGGCGGCAACGACTACGCGGCCAAGCTGCTGGCCATGATGCGCCAGGGTTTCGGCGGCCACGCGGTGAAGGGGAGCGAGGCATGAGGTCGGGCGCGGGGGGCGTGCCGCCCTGCACCTTCGTCATCTTCGGCGCCACCGGCAACCTCGCCAGCAACAAGCTGCTGCCGGCACTGTACCGCCTGGAAGCCGCCTCGCGGCTGGCCGAATCGCTCACCATCGTCGCCTTCTCGCGGCGCGAGTGGGACACCGCCCGCTGGCGCGAGCACGTGCGCAGCGTGCTCGCGGAGCGCGCGGCGGGCATGCTGGAGGAGCCGGTCCTGGAGCGCTTCGTGGCGCGCTTCGTCTACCAGCGCGGCGACCTCAACGACGCCGCCTCCTATCGGCAACTGGACGGCCTGCTGCGCAAGGGCGGTGTGTCCTGTTCCAGCACGGTGTTCTACCTGGCCATCAAGCCCGCCGAGTTCGCGGCGGTGATCCGCAACCTGGAGGCGGTCGGCCTCAACCAGCCGCGCGGCCTCAACCGCGTCGTCGTGGAAAAGCCGTTCGGCGAAGACATCGAGTCGGCCCTCATGCTCAACCAGCTGCTGCACCAGCATTTCGACGAGGAGCAGATCTTTCGCATCGACCATTTCCTGGGCAAGGAAACGGTACAGAACCTGCTGGTGTTCCGCTTCGCCAACACCCTCATCGAGCCGCTGTGGAACCGCAACTTCATCGACCACGTGCAGATCACCGTGGCGGAGGCGAACGGCATCGAACAGCGCGCCGGTTACTACGACCGGGCCGGCGCCCTGCGCGACATGCTGCAGAACCACCTGATGCAACTGCTCACCGTGGTGGCCATGGAACCGCCGCCCGCCCTGGAGGCGGACGCCCTGCGCGACGAGAAGGTCAAGGTGCTGCGCTCCATCCGGCCGATCGCCAGGGGTGCCGTGCGCGCCCACGCGATCCGCGCCCAGTACACGCGCGGCGACATCGACGGCGTCGAGGTCGCCGGCTACCAGCAGGAGGCCGGCGTGGAGCCGAACTCCGTCACCGAAACCTTCGTCGCCGCCAAGTTCTACGTCGACAACTGGCGCTGGCGCGGCGTGCCCTTCTACCTGCGCACCGGCAAGCGGCTGGCGCGCCAGAGTTCGCTCATCGCCATCCGCTTCCGCCATCCGCCGCAGCAGTTGTTCCGCGAAACGCCGCTGGAATCGGTCGCTCCCAACTGGGTGCTGCTCTCCCTGCAGCCGGAGGAATCGATGCGCATGGAAATCCACGTCAAGCAGCCGGGCCTGGACATGGACACGCGGGTGATGCAGATGAACGCCAGCTTCCTGAAGACCGACGAACAGACCCTGGACGCCTACGAAACCCTGCTGCTCGACGTGATCGAGGGCGACCGCTCCCTGTTCATCCGCTTCGACGAGGTGGAATGGGCCTGGCGCGTGGTCGACCCCATCCTCAAGCACTGGGCGGTGGAACGCGAGTACATCCCGACCTACCGGGCCGGCAGTTGGGGGCCGGCCGAGGCCGCCCGCCTGTTCGACAGCGACGACCAGACCTGGCGCAACGCGCCATGAAACCGCCCGAGTGGCGCCAGCATGCGGACGCCGACGCCCTCGTCCGGGCCCTGGCCGACGCCCTGGGCGCCGTGGCCGAACGGGCCATCGCCGCGCGCGGTGTCTTCCACCTGGTGCTCGCCGGCGGCGCCACGCCGCGCGCCCTGTATGCCGAGTTGGCCCGGCGCGACGCCGGCGACCCGGCCTGGCGCATCTGGTACGGCGACGAGCGCTGCCTGCCGGCGGATCATGCCGAACGCAACAGCGTCATGGCGGAGACTGCCTGGCTGGCCGCCTCGCGTATCCCGCTGCAGAACCGGCGCCCCATCCCCGCGGAACTCGGTCCTGAACCGGCGACGGCGCGCTACGCCGAGGCCCTGCGCGGCATCGGCGAGTTCGACCTGGTGCTGCTGGGCCTGGGCGAGGATGGTCATACCGCCAGCCTGTTCCCTGCACGCGATATCGGCGCCGCCCCCGGCAGCCCGGATGTGCTCGCCGTCGACCACGCGCCCAAGCCGCCCGCCGCCCGCGTCAGCCTGTCGGCGGCCCGGCTCGGCCGCGCCGAGCGGGTCTGGTTCCTCGTCGCCGGATCCGGCAAGCGGGAGGCCATCGCGCGCTGGTTGCGCGGCAAGCACCTGCCCGCCGCGCGCGTAAGTGGCCGGGAGGAGACCGTGGTTTGGCTCGATGCCGCGGCCTGGCCGGATACCCAGCCGCCGCTCTTCTGATTCGGGGGCGTTCCGTCGTAAGATGCCCCACCCGAATTCGCCATCGCCGCCATGTACCGCCGCTACGCGCCCGCGCTGTTCACGCTCCTGAGCCTTGCCCCCGCCGCCCTCGCCTTCGAGGTGGCGGAATTCAAGAGCGGCATGGCCCAGAACGAGGTCAAGCAACTGCTTCTGGCCAACTGGAATTTCGACCGCATCGTCGAGCCCTCGGATGACGTCATCCTGGCTTACGACAACGACCCCAACATCGCCCGCCGCTACCAGTTCCGCTTCTGCAAGGGCAAGCTGGTGGGTTTCGAGCAGGACGTGCGGCCCTCCCTCAAGGCCCTGGTCATCTCGGTCAACAACTACAACAACCAGTACGGCCAGCCCACCCGGGTCTATTCCAACACCCACGTGGTGAGCAACGGCGAGAAGGCGGTGTTCGCGCTGTTCTGGAAAAGCGGCGCGGAGTTCATCGGCGTGAAGTACATCGTCCTGCCCCACGTCGAGCAGATGAGCCTGTCCTTCGACGCCAGCAACCTCTGCTATCCGACGCCACGCCTGTAAGCGCGTAGGCGCGGTTTAGCCAAAGGCGTAATCCGCCCTTGCCGGCCGATTACAACTCCAGCAGCAAGCGCGCCGGATCCTCCAGCGCGTCCTTCACCGAACGCAGGAAACTGACCGCCTCCTTGCCGTCGATGATGCGGTGGTCGTAGGACAGGGCCACGTACATCATGGGCCGGATCACCACCTGACCGTTCTCCGCCACCGGGCGGTCCTGGATCTTGTGCAGGCCGAGCACGCCGGACTGGGGCGGGTTGAGGATGGGCGTGGAAAGCAGGGAGCCGAAGACGCCGCCGTTGGAAATGGTAAAGGTGCCCCCCTCCATCTCCTCCAGGGTCAGTTCCAGGCTGTTGGCGCGCCGGCCGAAATCGGCGATCTGCTTTTCGATCTCCGAGAAGGACATGCGGTCGGCGTTGCGCAGGATGGGCACCACCAGGCCGCGCTCCGAGCTCACCGCGACGCCGACGTCGTAGTAGTCGTGATAGACGATGTCGCGCCCGTCGATGCGGGCGTTGACCAGCGGGAAGACGCGCAGCGCCTGGCACACCGCCTTGGTGAAGAAGGACATGAAGCCCAGCTTGACCCCGTGTTCCTTCAGGAAGCGGTCCTGGTAGCGGGCGCGCAGGTCCATGACCGGCTGCATGTTGATCTCGTTGAAGGTGGTCAGCATGGCCGCCGTGTTCTGCGCCTCCTTCAGGCGCTCGGCAATGCGCTGGCGCAGGCGGGTCATCGCCAGCCGCCGCTCGCTACGTTCGAAGGGCTTGTCGCAGGGCGGGCACGGCGGACAGGGCGCGGACTTGGCCTGCGCCGGAGGGGCTTCCGGCTGGGCCGCGGGCACCGCCGGCGATGCGGCGGCCGGCGCGGGTTGCACGGAGGCTGCCGGCTTGGTCTTGGCCACGGGTTCGGGCGCGGGTGCCGCGACGGGTTCGGCTATCTTCACCGGCGTCGCCACCGGCGCGCTCACCTCGGCGCCGGCCTCGGCCTCGATGACCGCCAGCACGTCGCCCGCCTTCACCTCGCTGCCCGCCGGCATGCGGATCTCCTTGAGCAGCCCGGCGGCGGGCGCGGCGACCTCGAGGATGACCTTGTCGGTCTCCAGGTCGGTCAGCACCTCGTCACGCGCGACCCGGTCGCCCGCCTGCTTGCGCCATTCCAGCAAAGAGCCGCTTTGCACGGACTCGGACAGCTCGGGGGCTTTGACTTCGATCAGCATGGCGGTACCCATTCATGGTGCAACGCAATAGCGGCATTATAGGCAGGCTGCAAAAAACCTGAACAAGCAAGTCGGGATAGGGCGATGGGCGCGGACTGAGACCTCGCGAGACGCGGCATCACCGTACCGCGCCATGTCGCTGGTCTGCACAGCGTCTCAGGGCGCAATGCCCCACGCCGCCGAGCCGGGCTTAGCGCTGCGCGCTTGTGGTCAGGGCCTGACCACCGGGTTGCCGCCCGAGATCCAGCGGGTAATGCCATGGGTAACGTTGTACACGCGGGTGTAGCCGTACTTCTCCATGAGTTCTCGGGCCAGATGGTCGGTGCGGTTGCCGGTGCGGCAGATGAGCACGACAGGCTGGTCGCGGGGAATCTCACTCGCCAGGGTCTCGTGGAAACCCGCGCGCGGCCGTCCGCTGGCATCGACCCAGGTCAGCAGGCGACTGCCCGCCACGACGCCGGTCTGGCGCCACTCCTCGGGGCGACGGATGTCGTAGATGGGTACACCCTGGGCAATGAGCTCGCGCAGTTGCGTGGCATCCACGTCCTGATAGGGCGGCTTGCCGCAGCCGGTGAGAAACAACGCCGCCAGCAGCGAGACCAGGGCGGACCAGGGAAGAAACGAAGTGAGGCGAATCGGATTCATGCGATTGGACTGTGAAAAGTTGGACATTACGGTTTGTGTGGAGCGCGTTCGACCTGCTTGCCCGCGCCGGGTTCACGTCAATTCAGCGTTCTATCGAGAGCCAGCCCGCGCCTACAGCAGGTTGCATGAGTTCGGGCTTTCGGCCGCTGCTGCGCGGCTTTTCGCCCGTGCCGCGTCGTTAAGGATGGGAGGTAAGGAGCAGTAATCGCCGCGCATTGCGCCGGCTCCCGGCATCCGGCGGATTACGCCTTTGGCTAATCCGCCCTACTAGTTGGACAAAGCGTCTTCCGCCTACTGCCCGAAGAACTCCGGGGATTGTGGTCTCGGCACGCTCTTTGCGCTTCACATCGACTGCGCCGATGTGAGCCTACGCCCCAAGGTGAAGGAGTTCCTCGCCTACTGCCCGAAGAACTCCTTCACCTTGTCCATGAAGCCCTTGGCGCGGGGGTTGTGCTTGCCGTGGTGTTCGGTGCAGCAGGTTTCGAATTCGCGCAGCAGTTCCTTCTGGCGCTCGGTGAGGTTGACCGGGGTTTCCACCACCACGTGGGCGTGCAGGTCGCCGGGGTGCTGGCTGCGCACGCCCTTGATGCCCTTGCCGCGCAGGCGGAAGACCTTGCCGCTTTGCGTCTCGGCGGGGATCTTGATGACCGCGTGGCCGTCCAGGGTGGGAATGCTGATTTCGCCACCGAGAGCCGCGGTGGCGAAGGAGACGGGCAGTTCGCAATGCAGGTCGTCGTGGTCGCGCTGGAACACCGCGTGGGCCTTGAGGTGGATCTGCACGTAGAGGTCGCCGGGCGGGCCGCCGTTGATGCCGGCCTCGCCCTCGCCCGACAGGCGGATGCGGTCGCCGTCATCGACGCCGGAGGGAATGCGTACCGACAGGGTCTTGTGTTTCTTGACGCGGCCTTCGCCATGGCAATGCGTGCAGGGGTCGGCAATGACGCGACCGCTGCCGTGGCAGCGCGGGCAGGTCTGCTGGATGGAAAAGAATCCCTGCTGCATGCGCACCTGGCCGTGGCCGCCGCAGGTGGGACAGGTCGTAGGCTCCGTGCCCGGTTTGGCGCCGCTGCCGTGGCAGTGCTCGCACTCGGTGAGCACCGGCACGCGGATCTTGGTTTCGGTGCCGCGCGCCGCCTCCTCCAGGGAGATTTCCAGGTTGTAGCGCAGGTCGGCGCCGCGATAGACGTGGGCACGGCCGCCGCGCGCGCCGCCGCCGAAGACGTCGCCGAAGATGTCGGAAAAGGCGTCGGCGAAATCGCGGAAATTGCCGGACCCGCCGGCGCCGGCCATGGACGGGTCCACGCCGGCATGGCCGTACTGGTCGTAGGCGGCCCGCTTGTTGCCGTCGGAAAGAACCTCGTAGGCCTCCTTGGCCTCCTTGAATTTCTCCTCCGAAGCCTTGTCACCCTGGTTCCGGTCCGGGTGATGCTTCATCGCCAGCTTCTTGAAGGCCTTCTTGATTTCGTCGTCGGAGGCGCCCTTGGAGACGCCAAGGACTTCGTAGTAGTCGCGTTTGCTCATGATCGGGAAAAGGGAAACGGGAAATGGGAAACGCTAAAGCCGCTTGCGCAACGATGCCGACAGAGCAAGAACCAACGCACTGACACGATCAATTTGTTCCTGAAATGGCGTTACATCCGCCAATAGGCCACGTCTATTGCTGATCTCGATGAGGGTATCCAGCTCAGAAAGTGATCCGCTGGAAATACTCAGGAAGTGCAGCAACTCCTTGGTGCCGTTCCGGGCAAAACCTTCGGCAATATTAGCCGGCACAGATACCGACGCCCTTCTGATCTGGCTCATCAAGCCAAAACGTTCATCAGCGGGAAAAGAGGCGGTTGCATCGTAGAGCAGATCCACCAGGGCAATGGCCTCTTGCCACGCCCTGAGGCTGCGGTGGTTACGCTCCACGCGTTTCCCGTTTCTCTTTTCCCGTTTCCCGAATTACTTGTCCTTGACTTCTTCAAACTCGGCATCGACCACGTCGTCGTCCTTCTTGCCGCCGCCCGCCGGGCCGGAAGCGCCGCCGGCGGCGCCCGCCTCGGCCTGCTCCTTGGCGTACATCTGCTCGGCGAGCTTGTGGGACGCCTCGGCCAGGACCTGGGTCTTGGCTTCGATCTCGGCCTTGTCGCCGGCCTTGATGGCGGCTTCGGTCTCGGTGATGGCGGCCTCGATCTTGGTCTTTTCGTCGGTAGTGACCTTGTCGCCGTAGTCCTTCAGCGCCTTCTTCACCGAGTGGACCATGCTGTCGGCCTGGTTGCGGGCGGTGGCCAGCTCGAAGGCCTTGTGGTCCTCGGCGGCGTTGGCCTCGGCATCGCTCACCATCTTCTTGATCTCGTCTTCGCTCAAGCCCGAGTTCGCCTTGATGGTGATCTTGGCTTCCTTGCCGGTGCCCTTGTCCTTGGCCGAAACGTGCAGGATGCCGTTGGCGTCGATGTCGAAGGTGACCTCGATCTGCGGCAGACCGCGCGGCGCCGGGGGGATGTCGGCCAGGTTGAACTGGCCCAGGCTCTTGTTGCCGGCGGACATCTCGCGCTCGCCCTGCAGCACGTGGATGGTGACGGCGGTCTGGTTGTCATCGGCGGTGGAGAACACCTGGTTGGCGCGGGTGGGGATGGTGGTGTTCTTCGGGATGAGCTTGGTCATCACGCTGCCCAGGGTCTCGATGCCCAGCGACAACGGGGTGACGTCCAGCAACAGCACGTCCTTCACTTCCCCTTGCAGCACGCCACCCTGGATGGCGGCGCCGACAGCGACGGCCTCGTCCGGGTTGACGTCCTTGCGCGGTTCCTTGCCGAAGAACTCCTTCACCAGTTCCTGCACCTTGGGCATGCGCGTCATGCCGCCCACCAGGATCACGTCGGTGATGTCGGAAACCTTCACGCCGGCGTCCTTGATGGCGATCTTGCAGGGCTCGATGGTGCGTTGGATGAGGTCTTCCACCAGGGCCTCGAACTTGGCGCGGGTGATCTTCATGACCAGGTGCTTGGGCCCGGAGGCGTCGGCGGTGATGTAGGGCAGGTTGATCTCGGTCTGCTGGCCGGAAGACAGCTCGATCTTGGCCTTCTCGGCGGCTTCCTTGAGGCGCTGCAAGGCCAGCACGTCCTGCTTCAGGTTGACGCCCTGCTCCTTCTTGAACTCTTCGATGATGTAGTCGATCAGGCGCTGGTCGAAGTCCTCGCCGCCCAGGAAGGTGTCGCCGTTGGTGGAGAGCACTTCGAACTGGTGCTCGCCCTCAATCTCGGCGATCTCGATGATGGAGATGTCGAAGGTGCCGCCGCCCAGGTCATACACGGCGATCTTGCGGTCGCCTTCCTGCTTGTCCATGCCGAAGGCGAGGGCCGCGGCGGTGGGCTCGTTGATGATGCGCTTGACTTCCAGGCCGGCGATGCGGCCGGCGTCCTTGGTGGCCTGGCGCTGGCTGTCGTTGAAATAGGCGGGCACGGTGATGACGGCCTCGGTGACTTCCTCGCCCAGGTAGTCCTCGGCGGTCTTCTTCATCTTGCGCAGCACTTCGGCGGAAATCTGCGGCGGCGCCTTCTTCTCGTCGCGCACTTCCACCCAGGCGTCGCCGTTGTCCGCCTTGAGGATCTTGAAGGGCATCAGGTCGATGTCCTTCTGTACTTCCTTCTCCTGGAAGCGGCGGCCGATCAGGCGCTTGATGGCGTACAGCGTGTTCTTGGGGTTGGTGACGGCCTGGCGCTTGGCCGGCGCGCCGCACAGGATTTCGCCGTCTTCCGCATAGGCGACGATGGACGGCGTGGTGCGCGCGCCCTCGGAGTTTTCGATGACCTTGGTCTTGCCGCCTTCCATGATGGCGACGCAGGAGTTGGTGGTGCCCAGGTCGATGCCGATGATCTTGCCCATTTGTGTTCTTCCTCAGTAAAGATTGGCTTGTTTGCGATATGGGATTGTTGGGTCCGGTTTCAAGCCCCAGTCCGTCATTCCGGGGTTTATCCCCTCAATGGGACAGGCCGGAATCCAGGGATTTTCATTCCTACTGGACCCCGGCCTGAGCCGGGGTGACGGCTATTTCGGTTTCACCACCATCACCATGGCCGGGCGGAGCACCCGCTCGTTCAGCAGGTAGCCCTTCTGCAGCACGCTGGCGACGGTATTGGCCTCGCCCTCGCCATCCACCATGCCGATGGCCTGGTGGCAATTCGGATCGAATTTCTGGCCCAGCGGATTGACCTCCTGAATCGAGTTCTTCTCGAACACGCCGACGAGCTGCTTGAGGGTGAGTTCGACGCCGCTTTTCAGGCTTTCCAGGCTGGCCTTGTCGCTGGTGGCCAACGCTGCTTCCAGGCTGTCCTTCACCGCCAGCAGTTCAGCGGCGAACTTGTCCACCGCGAACTTGCGCGCCTTCTCCACATCTTCGACGGCGCGACGGCGCACGTTCTCGGTTTCCGCCTTGGCCCGCAGCCAGGCGTCGTGATGTTCCTGGGCATTCAGCTCGGCCTGGCGCAGCATCTCCTCCAGGCTGGGGGTGGTTTCCTTCTCCGCCTCGCCGGTCTGGCCGGTCGCGGCGTCCTCGCTGGCATTCTGTTGCAACAGTTGTTCCTCTGACACGGGGAAGTCCTCCAAAAAACCGGGTTGTTTTTGGGGGCGTCCGGCGTGGTTTCAAGGGTCGGGGGAGATTATTTCTCGCGGGAGAGGGCCGGAGCGAGGCGCTGGCGCCGACCGGCCAACGCCGAGCGCATGCGCTCCAGCGCCGCCATGACCACGCTGCGCGGCGCACCCAGGTTGAGGCGCATGAAACCTTCGCCACCGGTGCCGAAGACCGGGCCCGGATTCATGCCCACCCGGGCTTCCTCGACGAAGAAGCGGCGGAGCGCCGCATCGCCCAGGCCCAGGCCCCGGCAATCCAGCCAGAGCAGGTAGGTGCCCTGCGGCCGCAGCGGACGCATGGCGGGCATGTGTTCGTCAAAGAACGTGATGGCCGCCTCCCGCGTCTGCGCCAGATAGCCCAGCAGGGCGTCCAGCCAGGGACCACCCTCCCGGTAGGCGGCGGCGAAGGCAGCGATGCTGAACGGATTGGCGCCGCTGACATGCAGCAGGTCGAAGGCCCGGCGCAACCGCTCCCGCTGCCCGGCGTCAGGGACGATGAGGGCGGACAGGCCCAGGCCGGGAATGTTGAAGGTCTTGCTCGGCGCCACGGCGGTCACCACCTCGGCCGCAGCGTCGGCGAGCAGGGCCAGGGGCGTGTGTTTTTCGCCGCGATAGACCAGGTCGTGATGGATTTCGTCGGACAAGACCACCAGGCCATGCCGGCGGGCGATGCGCAGCACTTCCCGCAGTTCGTCCGCGTCCCATACCCGGCCCACCGGGTTGTGCGGCGAGCACAGCAGCAGCAGCCGGGCATCCGCCCGCGCGGCGCATTGCTCCAGGTGATCGAAGTCCATGCGGTAGCGGCCCGCTTCCTCGCGCAAGGGATTTTCGATGAGCCGCCGCCCCGGCGTGGTCACCGAGGAGAAGAAGGGGAAGTAGACCGGCGGCTGCACGATGACCCCCTCCCCCGCTGCTGCGAAGGCCAGCACGGCCGCATGCAGCGACGGCACCACGCCGGGCGCCAGCAGAATCCAGTCCCGCTCGATGCGCCAGCCGTGGCGGTCCCGCATCCAGGCGATGAGCGCCTCGTAGAGGCCGTCCGGAAACAGGGTGTAGCCGTAGACCGGGTGTTCCGCGCGTGCCACCAAAGCGCGGATCACCGCCTCAGGTGCGGCGAAGTCCATGTCCGCCACCCACATGGGCAGCACGTCCTCGGTACCGAAGTAGCTCCGGCGGCCATCCCACTTCAGCGAGTCGCTGCCGGCGCGGGGGATGGGGCGGTCGAAATCGAAGCTTGGCGGGGACATGGCGGCAAGGGCGCGGGCGGGACGTGGGCCATGCTAACCCGCCCGCGTCGCATCCCGCACCTTTACCGGGATCGCAGGCGGCGCCATCATGCGGGCTTCCGCATCCTCCTGGAGCCGACGTGTCCTCCGCGCCCCTGATCGAAATCCGCGATCTGCGTTACGCCCATGGCGAACGCGAAGTCCTGCGCGGCCTCAACCTCACCGTGCCGACCGGCCGGGTCGTCGGCCTGCTGGGTTCCAGCGGCTGCGGCAAGACCACCCTGCTACGCCTGATCGGCGGCCAGGCCGTGCCCGCCGGCGGCCACGTCAAGGTCGCCGGCGAGGTGGTGCACGAGCTCGGCGACGACGCCCTCTACCGGCTGCGCCGGCGCATGGGCATGATGTTCCAGGCCGGCGGCCTGTTCACCGATCTCACGGTGTTCGACAACGTGGCCTACCCCCTGCGCGAGCACACCGATCTGCCGGAGGCCATGATCCGCGACCTGGTGCTGATGAAGCTGCACGCCGTCGGCCTGCGCGGCGCGCGTGACCTGATGGTGGATGAACTGTCCGGCGGCATGTCGCGGCGCGTGGCGCTGGCGCGCGCCACCGCCCTGGACCCGATGCTGATCATGTACGACGAGCCCTTCGCCGGGCTCGACCCGATTTCCCTGGACGTCATCGCCAACATCATCCGCCGCCTCAATGACAACCTCGGCCTCACCTCCATCGTCGTCACCTACGACGTCGCCGAAGCCCTGAAGATCATCGACTACGCCTTCTTCATCGACAACGGCGTGGTGGTGGCGGAGGGTCCGGTCGAGGAAATCCGCCGCTCCGGCCATCCCTTCGTGCACCAGTTCGTGCACGGCGAGGAAGACGGGCCGGTGCGCTTCCATTATCCGGCGCGGGAACTGGCGAAGGATTTCGGACTGGCCGGGACGCGGTAACAAGACCGCCCCCCCTCAATCCAGCAGGTACTCCGCTCCCATTTCGGGCACCTCCACCCGCCACCCCATGCCTTCGCGGAGCAAGGCGGCGAAGCCCTGCGCGGTCTCTTCCTCGCCGTGCACGACGAAGGTCCGCCGCGGCGGCCGCTTGAAATTTGAGAGCCAGTTCACCAGGGCATCGCGGTCGGCGTGGGCGGACAGGCCGCCCAGGGTATAGAGGTCGGCGCGCACCGGCACCGTCTCGCGGAAGATGCGCACCGACTTCGCACCGTCCACCAGGCGACGGCCCAGGGTGCCCTCGGCCTGGAAGCCGGCGATGATCACCGTGCATTCCGGACGCGGCAGGTTGAACTTCAGGTGATGCTTGATGCGCCCGGCGTCGCACATCCCCGAGGCGGAGATGATGATGGCGCCCTGGCGGATCTTGTTGAGGGCCATGGAATCCTCGGCGTCCTCGGTCACCCGCAGATAGGGCGCCTCCGGGCTGGAGCGGTACCAGGCCAGCAGATCGCGGGTTTCCGCGTCCAGCACCTCGCCGTGGCGCAAGGTGATTTCCGTCGCGCTGCCGGCCATCGGCGAATCGACGAAGATGGCCAGGTTGTGCGGCAGGCGGTCGCGCCGCACCAGGTCCATGAGCAGGTACAACAGTTCCTGCGTGCGGCCCACGGCGAAGGCCGGGATGATGACGTTGCCGCCCTTGCGCGTCAGCGTGTCGTTCACCGCCTGCGCCAGTTCCTCTTCGGTTTCCCGCAGGGACTTGTGCAGCCGGTTGCCGTAGGTCGACTCCACCAGCAGCACATCCGCCTCCTCGATGGGGGTGGGATCGTTGAGCAGGGGCCGGCCCGGCATGCCCAGGTCGCCGGAGAACACCAGCTTGCTGACGCGGCCGCCCTCCTCCACCCACACCTCCAGGATGGCCGAGCCGAGAATGTGGCCGGCGTCGCGGAATTTCACGCGCACGCGCGCATGCGGCCGGATTTCCTGGTCATAGCCCACCTTCTTCACCCGCTTCAGCGCCTCCCGCGCCTGCGTCACGGTGTACAGCGGGGCCAGCTCGGACTTGTGCCGCTGGCGGCTCTTGCGGTGGGCGTAGTTGGCCCATTCCGCCTCTTTCTCCTGGATGAAGGCGGAATCCGGCAGCAGCACGCCGAGCAGGTCGGAGGTGGCCCGCGTGCAATGGATGGGCCCGCGATAACCCAGCGCGCACAGGCGCGGCAGCAGGCCGGAATGGTCGATGTGGGCGTGGGTAAGGAGGACGAAATCGATGTCCTCGGGCTCGAACCCGGTGGGAAAGCGGCGGTTGCGCGCATCCGCATCGCGGCCGCCCTGGAACATGCCGCAATCGACGATGAAGCGCAGCTTCTCGGATTCAACCAGGAAGCAGGAACCGGTGACTTGGCGGGCGGCGCCGTGAAAGCTGAGTTTCATGATTTCAGGATAGCCGCTATCGACTCCTGGGAAAGTGGCATATTCGACAGCACAAACCCGCCGCCAGGCTTTTCACGGTAAGGTTAAGCCACACCGAAAACCAAGAAAACGTCCGACCCCATGCTGTGGATCGCCCCCTCCGAAAAAGACGCCGCCTCCACCTCGCTCGAAAAGCGTTTGTGGGATGCCGCCGACCAGTTCCGCGCCAATTCCGGCCTCAAGGCGCAGGAATACTCCGGCCCCATCCTCGGCCTGATCTTCCTGCGCTTTGCCGAAGTCCGCTTCGCCCTCCAGCGCACCAAGCTCGAAGGCGCCAGCGCATCGTCCCGGCGCGGTAGCCGGGTCGATGAACCCGCCGCCTACCACGCCGAAGGCATCCTCTACCTCGCCCCCGAGGCACGCTTCGACTACCTGCTGACGCTGCCCGAGGTGGCCGACATCGGCGCCAAGGTCAATGCCGCGATGCGCGAGATCGAGAAGCACAACCCGCAGCTCGCCGGTGTGCTGCCCAAGACCTACAACCTGTTCACCAGCACCCTGCTCAAGGAACTGCTGAAGAAGGTCTCCGAGATTCCGGCCACGCTCGACTACGACGCCTTCGGCCGCATCTACGAATACTTCCTCGGCGCCTTCGCGATGACCGAAGGCCAGGGCGGCGGCGAGTTCTACACGCCGTCCAGCATCGTCAAACTGCTGGCCGAAATCATTGAACCCTTCCACGGCCGCATCCTCGATCCCGCCTGCGGCTCCGGCGGCATGTTCGTGCAGTCGGCGCGTTTCGTCGCCGAGCATCAAAAGAACCCCGCCGCCGAGCTGGCGATTTGTGGCGTCGAAAAGACCGACGAAACCGGCCGCCTGTGCCGCCTCAACCTCGCCGTGCATGGGCTGGAAGGCGACATCAAGCACGGCGGCAACATCAACAGCTACTACGACGACCCGCACAATGCGTGTCTCCCCTCGCCCTCCGGGAAAGGGGCCGGGGGTGAGGGAGGTGCATTCGACTTCGTCCTCGCCAATCCGCCCTTCAACGTCAATGCCGTGGACAAGGAACGGCTCAAGGACATGGTCGGTGCCGGCCGCCGCTTTCCCTTTGGCCTGCCGCGCACCGACAACGCCAACTACCTGTGGATTCAGCTCTTCTATTCGGCACTCAACGCCACCGGCCGCGCCGGTTTCGTCATGGCCAACTCGGCCTCCGATGCCCGCTCCAGCGAGCAGGAACTGCGGCAAAAGCTGATCGAAGCGCGGGCGGTGGATGTGATGGTGGCCGTCGGCCCCAACATGTTCTACACCGTCACGCTGCCTTGCACGCTGTGGTTTTTCGACAAAGGCAAGGCTTCTCTCCCCTCTCCCCCCGGGAGAGGGGCCGGGGGTGAGGGAGCAACGGTTGATCGAGCAAACACCGTGCTCTTCATCGACGCCCGCCACATCTACCGGCAGATCGATCGCGCCCACCGCGACTGGACACCGGCGCAGATCGGATTCATCGCCAACCTCGTCCGCCTGTATCGCGGCGAAGCGCTCGACCTGACCGTTGGCGGGGACGAGACCGCAGCCAAGCTCAAGGCGGTTTTCTCCCCTCCCCCGCAAGCGGGGGAGGGGCCGGGGGAGAGGGCGCTTGCCTACCGCGACATCCCCGGCCTGTGCAAAGCGGCGACGCTGGCCGAGATCGAAGCCCAGGGCTGGTCGCTCAACCCCGGCCGTTACGTCGGTGTCGCGCCGGGCGAGGACGTTAGCGACGAAGATTTCAAGGAACAGCTCGAAACCCTGAACGAGGAACTGGAATCGCTGAACGCCCAGGCGCGGGAACTTGAGCAGATCATCGCCGCGAACATCGCTGAGATTTTGGAGGCGTGAGAATGGCTGACTGGCGCAACTGCAAACTTGGCGATCTGCTTCAAATTAAGCACGGCTTCGCCTTCCTTGGTGAGCACTTCGCCAGCGCTGGCACACACGTCGTTTTGACTCCCGGCAATTTCCTTGAGGAAGGAGGCTTCAAAGAGAAGGCCGAAAAAGCGAAGTGGTATAACGGGCCGATTCCTGCTGACTATGTTCTGAACAAGGGTGACCTTATTGTCGCAATGACGGAGCAGGCCGAAGGGTTGCTCGGTAGCAGCGCTCTCATTCCTCGCAGCGGCGTTTACCTGCACAACCAGCGACTCGGCCTCGTCCAGATTCGAGACCAGAAGCAAGCAGACCAGCATTTCATTTACTACCTGTTTAACTCGAAGCCGGTTCGCCAGCAGATTCGAGGCTCAGCCAGCGGCACGAAGATTCGCCACACCGCGCCGTCGCGTATTGCGGATGTGAAAGTCAGCGTTCCATCGCTCCACGTCCAGCAACGAATCGCGGGCATCCTGTCGGCCTACGACGAACTCATCGAGAACAGCCAGCGGCGCATCAAGATTCTGGAGTCGATGGCCCGCGCCCTTTACCGCGAGTGGTTCGTCCACTTCCGCTTCCCCGGCCACGAAAACCACCCCCGCGTCGCTTCCCCCCTCGGTGAGATTCCGTTGGGGTGGGAGGTGAAGAAGCTTGGAGAGATCGCCGAGAACTTCGACCGTATGCGCAAGCCTCTGTCGAAGATGCAGCGTGCCCAGTTGCAGGGTGAGTATCCGTACTTCGGCGCGGCCAAGGTCTTTGATTACGTCAACAATTACATTTTCGATGGCGAATACCTGCTGCTGGCGGAAGACGGTTCCGTCATTACGCCTGAGCGTGCGCCGGTTCTCCAGTTGGTCAAAGAAAAGTTTTGGCCAAACAATCACACGCACATTCTTCGCGGCAAACCTCCGTTTTCGACACACTTCCTGTACCTCGGGCTTTCTGAGGTGGACATTTCCCCATACATCACCGGTGCTGCCCAACCGAAGATCACGCAAGAGAACATGAACCGTATCCCGTTCTTTTGCGGCCCCGAGGATATGCATTTGGAGTTCAACCGACTGGTGGAGTCGATGATTCGACAAAGCCACATCCTCCAGCGCCAAGTCAAAAACCTCCGCCGCACCCGCGACCTGCTGCTGCCGCGCCTGCTCTCCGGCCAGATCGACGTAGAGGCGCTGAGCGGGGGCGAGGCCGACCCGCCCATCACCAATCTCTACTAATTCACAGTTAATTTAGTAGACACTGCAGCATCCGCCTGCCTATACTCATTCCTACTAATCTAATTGCAATTTAGTAGAGAATGCGCCTCCCGGAACCCGCCCCTGCATTGGAAACCGTCTTCACGCAGCTCCCGCCCGCTCGCATGGAGGCGGTCATTCAGCATGTCAATCCGCTGCCCGCCGGGAAGTATCTGCACTGGGACGAACTGCGCCGGCGTTCCGCCCCGGACGGGCTGACACACGCGGAATGGTGGGCGGCGGTGACGTTGGCGCGGGCGGCCTCATTTCAATCCTTGCCGTTGCTGGACAAGCAGGGTGCGCCGTTTGTCTTTGCCACGCCCAACCCGGTGTCGATTGACCTGCACCACATCGACCGCGATGCGGCCGGGCAGATTCGCGCCGCTGGCGATGCGCCGCTGCAGGCGGAATCCCAACGCTATCTGATCAGCTCGTTGATCGAGGAGGCGATCACTTCCAGCCAGTTGGAAGGCGCTTCGACGACGCGCAAGGTGGCGGCAGCCATGCTGCGCAGCGGGCGCAAGCCGCGCGACCTGAGCGAGCGGATGATCTTCAACAACTACCGGGCCATGGAACACCTGCGTTCGCTGCGGGCGGTGAAGTTGACGCCCGCGCATGTGCTGGAACTGCACCGGATGCTGACGGAAGACACGCTGGATGACCCGCAGGATGCCGGCCGCTACCGGCGCGATGACGCGGTGCATGTGGTCGATACCCGCGACAACACCTTGTTGCACGAACCGCCCCGGCACACCGAACTGCCGGAACGCATGCAGCGGCTGTGCGATTTCGCCAATGCCGATGAGGCGTCGCTGCCCTTCGTGCATCCGGTGCTGCGCGCGATCCTGCTGCATTTCATGGTGGGCTACGACCACCCGTTTGCCGACGGCAACGGCCGCACGGCGCGGGCGCTGTTTTACTGGTCGATGGCGAAAAGCGGCTATTGGCTGATGGAGTACACGTCGATCAGCCACATCCTGCGCAAGGCACCGGCGCAGTACATGCGCGCCTACCTGCACACGGAAACCGACAAGAACGACACCACCTACTTTCTGCTGCACCAGTTGCAGACCCTCCGCCAGGCAATAGCCGCCTTGCATGCGTACGTGGCGAAGAAGTCGCAGGAGCAGAAGGAAACCGAGCGCATGCTGGCCAGTTCGGCCAACTTGCGCGGGCGCTTCAATCACCGGCAGACGGCATTGCTGAACCATGCCTTGCGCAATGCGGGCGAGGCGTATCGGGTGGACGCGCACCAGCGCTCGCACGCCGTGGTGTACCAAACGGCGCGCCAGGATTTGTTGGCGCTGGAAGCGCTGGGCCTGCTGGAAAAGACCAAACAGGGCAATGCCTTTGTGTTTTATGCCCCGGCGGATTTGCGTGAACGGCTCAATGCGCTGTCAAAATCGAGCGCATGACTGCCCACGCCTACTCCGAAGACCAGCTTGTCGAGCAGCCCGCCATCGGGCTGTTTGCGGCGCTGGGCTGGCAGACGGTGTCAGCGCTGGAGGAAACCTTTGGTGCGGGCGGAACGCTGGGCCGCGAAACCAGGGGCGAGGTGGTATTGGTCAATCGCCTGCGCGCCGTGTTGGTCAGGTTGAACCCGACGCTCCCGCCGGAGGCGATCCAGACCGCTATCGACGAACTGACCCGCGACCGCTCGGCGATGAGCCTGGAGGCCGCCAACCGCGAGGTCTATCGGCTGCTCAAGGAGGGCATCACCGTGTCGGTGCCCGACCGGGATGCCCTCTCCCCCGGCCCCTCTCCCGCTTGCGGGAGAGGGGGGCAAACCACCGAACGCCTGCGCGTGGTGGATTGGGAACATCCGGAGAACAACGATTTCCTGCTGGTCAGCCAGTTCAGCGTAACCGGCGCGCTCTACACCTGCCGGCCCGATCTGGTCGGCTTCGTCAATGGCCTGCCCTGGGTAGTAATCGAACTCAAGAAACCCGGCGTGCCGGCGCGGGCGGCCTTCGACGAAAACCTCACCCACTACAAGCAGCAGATTCAGGCGCTGTTCTGGAGCAACGCGCTGCTCATCGCCAGCAACGGCACCGACAGCCGCGTCGGCTCGCTCACCGCCGACTGGGAACGCTGGGTGGAGTGGAAGCGCATCGAGAGCGAGGACGAACCACGCCGCGTGTCGCTGGAAGTGATGCTGCGCGGCACCTGCGACCGCAGCCGCCTGCTCGATCTGGTCGAGAACTTCACGCTGTTTTCCGAGCACAAGGCCGGGCTGGTCAAGGTCATCGGCCAGAACCACCAGTTCCTCGGCGTCAATAACGCCATTGCCTCGATGCTCGAAGCCCGCCAACTGGGGCACGGGCGCGGCGGCGTGTTCTGGCAGACGCAGGGCAGCGGCAAGAGCTTTTCGATGGTGTTCTTCGCGCAGAAGGTGCTGCGTAAGCTGGCCGGCAACTGGACCTTTGTGGTCGTCACCGACCGCGTGGAACTGGATGAGCAGATTGCCAAGACCTTCAAGACCACCGGTGCGGTGAGCGAGGCCGAGGGCGACGCATGCCACGCCGCCAGCGGCGCCCACCTGCGCGAACTGTTGCGCGGCAACCACCGCTACGTGTTCACGCTGGTCCACAAGTTCCAGACGCCGGAGTTGTTGTGCGACCGTTCCGACGTGATCGTGCTGACCGACGAGGCGCACCGCAGCCAGTACGACACGCTGGCCCTCAACATGCGCGCCGCCCTGCCCAAGGCTATGTTCCTGGCCTTTACCGGCACGCCGCTGATCGCCGGCGAGGAGCGCACCAAGGAAGTCTTCGGCGACTACGTCTCGATCTACGACTTCCAGCAGTCCATCGAGGACGGCGCCACCGTGCCGCTGTTCTACGAGAACCGCACGCCGGAATTGCAGCTCGTTAATCCCGACCTGAACGAGGACATCTACCAACTAATCGAGGATGCCGACCTCGATGCCGATCAAGAAGCCAAGCTGGAGAAGGTGCTAGGGCGGCAATACCACCTGATCACCCGCGACGACCGGCTGGAAACCGTGGCGCAGGATATCGTGCGGCACTTTCTCGGGCGCGGCTTTGTAGGCAAAGCGATGGTGGTGTCCATAGACAAGGCCACCGCAGTACGCATGTTCGACAAGGTCAAGGCGCACTGGGCGGTTGAAACCGCGCGGGTGCAGCAGGAACTGGGCGAGCTGCATTACCTGCCAAGCGCCGGCGGCATGACGCCTGAACAGGCACGGCGCGATTTGCGCATGGCTGAGCTGAAACAGCGACTCGACGTGCTGACCAGTACCGACATGGCGGTGATCGTCTCGCCGGGGCAGAACGAAATCCAGCAGATGAAGACGCTCGGCCTCGACATCGAGCCGCACCGCAAGCGGATGAATGAATCGCAGCCGGGCCTGGCCGAAAAGTTCAAGGACACCGACGACCCGCTGCGCCTGGTCTTCGTCTGCGCCATGTGGCTGACGGGCTTCGACGCGCCGAGCTGCTCGACGGTGTATCTCGACAAGCCGATGCGCAACCACACGCTGATGCAGACTATTGCCCGTGCCAACCGCGTCTTCCCCGGCAAGCACAGTGGCGTGATTGTCGACTACGCCAACGTCTTCGCCTCGCTGGAGAAGGCGCTGGCCATCTACGGCGCCGGCAAGGATGGCAAGAGCCCGGTCAAGGACAAGCAGCAGCTGGTGGACGAACTGCGAAGGTCGGTGGTCGATGCCACGGCCTTCTGCGTCGCGCACAAGGTGATGCTGAGCGAGATCGAGGCGACGGACGCCGGCAGCATGGAGCGTCTGTCGCGCATCCAGGATGGCATGAACGCGTTGATCTCCCCCGATCCGCTACGCCGCGACTTCTTTGCCCATGAACGGCTGGTGAGCACGCTCTATCGCGCCGTGCAGCCCGATCCGACGGCGCTGGAATTCTCCAGCCGAGTCGCCTGCCTGACCACGCTGGCCGAAGCGATCCGCGCCAAACTCAACCCGAACCCGCCGGACATCTCGCAGGTGATGGGCCGCATCAACATCCTGCTCGACGAGTCCATCACCGGCCACGCGATCAGAGTGGAGTCACCCCCCGCGCTCGATCTTTCGAAGATCAACTTCGAGGCCCTTGCACAGCGGTTCAAGGAATCGAAGCACAAGAACACCGACCTCGAAATGCTCAAGGCCGCGATCCGTGCCCAACTGGAAAAGATGATCCAGTTGAATCGCACACGCGCCGACTTCGCCGAGAAGTTCGAGGCGTTGATCGAAAGCTACAACGCCGGCAGCGCCACCATCGAGGCGCTGTACAACGAACTGCTGGCCCTCTCCAACAGCCTGAACGAAGAGCAGCAGCGACATGTGCGGGAAAACATGAGCGAAGAGGAACTGGTGATCTTCGACATCCTGACGCGGCCGGCACCGGAATTGACGACAGAGGAACGCGCCGAGGTGAAGAAGGTCGCGCGGGAGTTGCTGACGAGGATGAAGGGGCTGCTTGTGCTCAACTGGCGGCAGAAATCCACGGCCCGCTCTCAACTCAAGCTAACCATTGAAGACACGCTCGATTCCGGTCTCCCGCGTGCCTATACACCAGAGCTCTACAACCAGAAATGCTCTGCGGTGTTCGAGCATGTGTATGAGAGTTACCCGGAGAGGGATGCGGGCGTCTACGCCTGACAGAACAACAAACGGCCCGACCGGGAATCCCGGTCGGGCCGTTGACGTAAAGCCGGCTCAGTAAGCCCGGTCAGTTCAGTCGCGTTCGTCCAGCCACTTGCCGATGGCCGGCGGCACGGTCTTCTGGGCCTTGCCGCTGACGTAGATGCCGATGTGGCCGCCGGGGAAGGACAGCTCGGTGTAATCCTTGGTGCCCAGCTTGCCGCGCATGGCGCGGGAGGCGTCGGGCGGCACCAGGTGGTCCTGCTCGGCGAACACGTTGAGCACCGGCATGGAGACATTCTTCAGGCTCACCGGCTCGCCGATTTCCAGGCCGCCCTTCAACAGCTTGTTCTGCTGGTAGAAGTCCTTGATGAACTGGCGGAAGGCTTCGCCGGCCTGGTCGGGGGAATCGAAGATCCACTTTTCCATGCGCAGGAAGTTCTTCAGGGCTTCCGGGTCGTCCAGGGTGTCGAGCAGGCCCAGGTACTTCTGGCCCATGAGCTGGTAGGGCTTGAGGTTGAGGAAGGTCCAGTTGAGCATCTCGCCGGGCACGTTGCCCAGGGTGTCCACCACCAGGTCCGCGTCCACCTGTTGCACCCAGTGGGAGAGCATGTTGTCCGGGGTCTGGAAATCCACCGGGGTGACCATGGTGACCAGGTTCTTCACCTTGTCCGGATGCAGGGAGGAATAGCACAGGGAGAAGGTACCGCCCTGGCAGATGCCGAGGAGGTTGATCTTGTCGATGCGGTGGCGCTCGCAGATGACGTCGACGCAGCGGTCCAGGTAGCCGTTGATGTAGTCGTCCAGGGTGAGGTAGCGGTCGGCCCGGTCCGGATAGCCCCAGTCCACCAGATAGACGTCCTGGCCGGCATCCATGAGGGCACGCACGGTGGAGCGGTTTTCCTGGATGTCGGTCATGTAGGGCCTGTTCACCAGGGCGTAGACGATGAGCAGGGGCGTCTTGCTGGGCACCGCGCCCTTGTTGGGGTTCTCGAAGCGGTACAGGGTCAGCTTGTCTTCCTGGTGGACCACGGTCTTGGGCGTGACGCCGGAGGAAATCTCGCCGACTTCCATCAGGTTCTTCATGCCGTGCGAGAGCTTCTGGCCGTAGGCCATGAGTTCCTGCATGACGGCGTCGGGGCGCATGTCGAAGGGCAGCATGGGGGGTCTCCTGGATTACTTGGATTTGGCGGCGGGGGCGCGCTTGGTGGCTGTCGGTTTCGCGGCGGCGGACCTGGCCGTGCCGGCACGCTTGGCTTTCGGCTCTGCGTCGGCTTCGACCTCCACCTTGCCTTGCAACAATGTCTTACGCAAAGCTTCAAGTTGTGTCTGCATCGCCTTGATTTCCTTGTGTAACTTCAGGTTGTCGCGACGCAACTCCTGCTGCCGGCATTGCAGGGTGCTGATCTCGGCGTGGGTAGGCATGTGCATGGCTTCCAGGGTCTGGTCGACCATGCGCGCCATCTGCTGTTTCACCGCCAGCAGGGTGTTCACCAGGCGGCCGTAGAGGGTCTGGTATTCCTGGGTCATGACGAAATCGGCGTAGGCGGCCTCGCTCATTTCCACCCACTGGTCGTACAGCTCGCGCAGCGAGGAGATGGGCTTGCCCTCCTTGGCGCGTTCTTGCAGCGATTGCTGGAACTGCTTGGTGGTCTCGAAGCCGAGCTTGCCGAAGGCGCCCTGGTAGGCCTGCATGGCGCCCATGTAGTCCATCTGGCGCTGCGCCAGGATCTGGTACTGCTCCTGGGCTTCCCGCGTGTAGCCGACAGCGGGAATGGAGAGGAACTTGTTGACCTGGTCCTTCACCGCGTGGCTGCCCTCGGGATGGAAAGCCTGGGTGAAGTCGCCGGGCATGGGCATGATGTTGGCGGCGAGCCGGTTCCAGGTGTCCATGGGCAGGTCCCAGAAGGTGGTCAGGCCCTTGAACTGGTTCTGCGGGAAGAAGGCCTCCGGACGGAAGGCGGCGCCGGCCTGGGACCAGTCGCTCCACATCTTCTGCATGCCGTCCAGCCAGCCGTTGACGGCGTCCATGCCGCCCGCATTCTTGGCTCCCCCCATGAACTGCTCGGCCAGGCTGAAGTAGCCCTTGCTGACATCCATGAGGCGGTCGAACACTTCCCGGCCGACCGGCGGCGTCATCGGCGACAGCGCCTGCCACCACTGGTTCAGGCCTTCGGCCAGGGGGTTCTTCGGCGCCTCCGGCGCCTTCATGCCGCGCTGGGCCATATCCGCCCAGGCAGTCCAGTATTTCTGCTGCGATTCCAGCCAGCCGTCCATCCAGTTGTTCGTGGTGCCCACGGTCCCCTCCTTCACGGTAAAAGCGGATTAGCCGATGCATTCTTGTGCACCGCAACAAATTTTGTCAAGTGCAGTGCACAAAAACGCGGATAGAATTTGAAACGGGGGAGGAAGCATTCCTCATTTGTCAGGAGACTTCCATATGTTCAACGATGTGGTCATTGTGGCCGCGGGTCGCACCGCCGTCGGCGCCTTCGGCGGTTCGCTGGCCGGCATTGCCGCCAGCCAACTGGGTGCGCATGTGATCCGGGGCCTGCTCGCGCGGGCCAATCTGCAACCCGGGCAGATCGACGAGGTCATCCTCGGCCAGGTCCTGCAAGCCGGCGTCGGCCAGAATCCGGCGCGCCAGGCGGCGCTGGCCGGCGGTCTGCCGGACTCGGTCTCCGCGCTTACCATCAACAAGGTCTGCGGCTCGGGCCTGAAGGCCGTGCATCTCGCCGCCCAGGCGGTGCAATGCGGCGATTCCGGCATCGTCATCGCCGGCGGCCAGGAGAACATGAGCCTGTCGCCCCACGTGCTACCCAGGTCGCGCAACGGCCAGCGCATGGGCAACTGGGAACTGGTGGATACCATGATCCAGGACGGCCTGTGGTGCGCCTTCAACGACTGCCACATGGGCATCACCGCCGAGAACATCGCCGCCAAGTACGAGTTCAGCCGCGCCGAACAGGACCTGTTCGCGGCCACCTCGCAACAGCGTACCGAGGCCGCCCAGAATGCGGGCCATTTCGAGGCGGAGATCATTCCCGTCGAGATTCCCCAGCGCAAGGGCGACCCCGTCGTCTTCGCCAAGGACGAGTTTCCGCGTGCCGGCACCACGGCGGAGAGCCTGGCCAAGCTGAAGCCCGCCTTCAAGAAGGACGGCTCGGTGACCGCCGGCAACGCCTCCGGCATCAACGATGGCGCCGCCGGCGTGGTGGTGATGTCCGGCGCCATGGCCAAGCAACTCGGCCTGACGCCCATCGCCCGCGTGGTCTCGTTCGGCAGCGCTGGCGTCGATCCGGCCATCATGGGCACCGGCCCGATCCCCGCCGTGCGCAAATGCCTGGACCGCGCCGGCTGGTCCGCCAAGGATCTGGACATGATCGAAGCCAACGAGGCCTTCGCCGCCCAGGCCATGTCGGTCAACAAGGAACTGGGCTTCGACCCGGTGAACGTGAACGTGAGCGGTGGTGCCATCTCCATCGGTCACCCCATCGGCGCTTCCGGCGCCCGCATCCTGGTGACCCTGTTGTATGGCATGCAGCGCACCGGCGCCAACAAGGGTCTCGCCACCCTGTGCATCGGTGGCGGCCAGGGTGTCGCCCTGGCGGTTGAACGTATCTGACAAAAAGGAACAAGCAATGAGTGGATTGAACGGAAAAGTCGCCCTGGTCACCGGTGGCACGGGCGGTATCGGCACCGCCATCTGCATCAAGCTGGCCCAGGCCGGCTGCAAGGTGGTGTCCACCTACATGGACGAGGCCCAGGCCAACGAGTGGAAGGCCAAGATGGCCGCGGCCGGCTTCGACATGGCCATCGTCAAGTGCGACGTGTCCAGCTTCGAGGATTGCAAGGCCATGGGCGACAAGCTCAACGCCGACTTTGGCGGCGTCGATGTGCTGGTGAACAACGCCGGCATCACCAAGGACGGCACCTTCCGCAAGATGAGCGACAGCCAGTGGAACGCCGTGCTGACCGTGAACCTGGATTCGGTGTTCAACGTCACCAAGCAGTTCATCGACGGCATGCTGAACAAGGCCTGGGGTCGGGTGATCAACATCTCCTCGATCAACGGCCAGAAGGGCCAGTTCGGCCAGACCAACTACTCCGCCGCCAAGGCCGGCATGCACGGCTTCACCATGGCCCTGGCGCAGGAGACGGCGAAGAAGGGCATCACGGTCAACTCCGTCTCGCCCGGCTACATCGGCACCGAGATGGTGATGGCCATTCCCGAGGACGTGCGCAATCAGATCATCGCGCAGATCCCCGTGGGCCGTCTGGGCAAGCCGGAGGAGATCGCCGCCCTGGTGACCTTCCTGGCCAGCGAGGACGGCGCCTTCATCACCGGCGCCAACATCGCCGCCAATGGTGGCCAGCATATGTGTTGACACGGCAAAACGCCGGCGGGCGCCGCCCGCCGGCCATCGCGCAGGGAAGGAACAAGCCATGAGCAACGAACGCCTGATCAAGAAGTATCCCAACCGGCGGCTCTACGACACCGAAGAAAGCCGCTACATCACGCTTGCCGAGGTGAAGGAACTGGTCATGCGCTCCGTGCCCTTCAAGGTGGTGGATTCCCAGAACGAGCAGGACATCACCCGCGGCATCCTGCTGCAGATCATCATGGAGCAGGAGGCCGGCGGTTCGCCCATGTTCACCGCCACCATGCTGGAGCGCTTCATCCGCTTCTACGGGGACACCGCCCAGGCCGCCTTCACCAGCTTCCTGGATCAGAACCTGGACCTGTTCCTCAAGCAGCAGCGCATGTTCAGCGAGCACATGCAGGGCATCTGGAGCGGCAATCCCATGGATTTCTGGTTGAAACTCGGCCAGCAGAACATGAGTTTCTGGAAGGACATGGAGGAAACCACCCGACGCAATGCCGATGCCGAGGGCAAGGGCAAGAACAACCCGTAAATTTTTTTCTCCGGGGTGTTGACACAGTGGTTGGTGTTGGATATTGTGCGCTGCAACATTTGTTGCATTGCACAAATGGCGCTATCCACCCACTTGAATCCAGGAGAAATGTCATGCAAAAGGAAATCATCGAACTGATCGAGCAGTCCACCGAGACCGCCATGGAATCCGCCCGTCGCATCGGCGAGCTGAACCAGCGCACCTTCGAAAAAATGTTCCAGTACCAGGCCGATCTGGCCGCTTTCTACATGGACGCCAGCGCCCGTGGTCTGGAACTGATCACCAAGGCCAAGGGCTATCAGGATCTGATGGCCGGCCAGACCGCCCTGCTGCGCGAGTGTGGCGAGCGCAACATGGCCGCCCTGCGTGAAGGCATGGCCTTTGCCAACGAATCCGGCAACGAGTACGGCGCCATGTTCCAGGAAGGCGTGAAAGTCGCCCGTGAACAGGCCACCCGCGCCACCGGCATGATGAAGATGCCCGCCTGATCACCGCGACGCGGAAATCAGCACCTCCACGCCCGCGCGGCCTCGGCCCGCGGGCGTTTTATTTGCGCGCCGCGCGTTGCGGACGCATCACGCCGGCACCGGGCTAAAAGCCAGGATGCGATCCAGACGCACCACGCCCTCGCCGTCCTCGGCGCGATAGTTCAGCCATTCGGCACCGTCACGGGTGACCACGTCGGTCGGCAGCACCACCCGTCCAAGGCGGCCACCGGCCGCGTCCGCCAACTCGACGCGCAGCTTCTGCCGGCGCAACACGGCATATTCCAGCTTCTCGTGCTGCGCGCAGGCGATGGGCACGTAATCCGTCGCGCTCATCGCAGCACCGTATCATCCCGCGCCCAGGGCGCCATAGCCTGTCCCATGGCGGTGCCGATGCGGCGCGCGAGCCGTTCCGCGAGTCCTTCATGCGGCGTGTAGTCGGCGATGTTCTCGACCTGGATCACCTCCCGCGCCACGTAATCGAGACCGCCCAGCGCATCGGCCAGACCCAGCTCGATGCTGCGGGCGCCGCTCCAGATCAGTCCGCTGAACATGTCCGGGGTTTCCTTGAGGCGGTCGCCGCGACCTTCCCGCACCATGCGGATGAACTGCCCATGCACCTCGCCCAGCATGGCGCGGGCATGCGCGAGCTGTTCGGGATCGACCGGCGAGAACGGGTCGAGGAAGCCCTTGTTGTCCCCCGCCGTCAGCAGGCGACGCTCGATGCCCAACTTCCGCATGCTCTCGGTGAAGCCGAAGCCATCCATGAGCACGCCGATGGAGCCCACCAAAGAAGCCTTGTCGACGAAGATGCGGTCGGCCGCGGCGGCGATGTAGTAGCCGCCGGAGGCGCAAATATCGTCCACCACGACATACAGCGGGATTTTCGGGTACTTGGCGCGCAGGCGGCGGATTTCGTCATAAACCTGGCCGGCCTGCACCGGGCTGCCGCCGGGGCTGTTGATGCGCAGCACCACGCCCCGCGTGTTGCCGTCCTCGAAAGCGCCGTTGAGCGCGGAGATGAGGCTGTCGGCACTGGGACCGCCATCGCCGCCGATCTCGCCGTTGAGATCGACCAGGGCGGTGTGCGGGCCCGGTGATTGGAAATCGTCGCCATAGCTGAGCAGCATGACCAGCAGCAGGAACAGCCAGACCAGGCCCAGCGCCTTGAAGAACATGCCCCAGCGCCGCGCCTTGCGCTGCTCGTCGAGATGGGCGAGCAACAGGCGCTCCAGCGCGCCGCGTTCCGCATCGGATGGTTCGGCCATTCAGGATTCCTCGCAATAAACTTTGCCGTCGCGTTCGACCGCCGGCACGGCGACAAGACCCCGGCCGTCGCAGCGCCCACCCAGGCAGGCGCCGGTGGCCGGGTCATACAGCGCGCCATGCGTGGCGCAGATCAAGTATAGCCGCGAGTGGTCGAAGAACTCGCCGGCCTGCCAATCCATCTCCACGGGCACGTGGCCGCAACGGTTGAGATAGGCGCGCACCTCGCCACGCCAGCGCACGGCGAAGGCCGGCACCACGCCCTCGCCGCGGCGCAGCTCGAAACGCACCGCGCGGCCTGCCTCGCTCAGGTCGGTGCTGGCGCAGATCAGGCGTTGTTGCGCAGCCATTCCGCCAGTTCGGCGAAGCTGTGGCAGAGGGCCAGGGCGCCATGCTCGGCCAGCCCCTCGGCGGGATGCGCGCCATAGGCGGCGGCCAGCGAGGCGACGCCGGCGTTGCGCGCCATTTCCAGGTCGTGGCTGGTATCGCCGATCATCAGGGCGCGCTCAGGCGCCACCGCGAGTTCGTCCAGCAATTCCTCGATCATCGCCGGATGAGGCTTGGAGAAGGTTTCATCGGCGGTGCGCGAGGCGTGGAAGAAAGGCCCCAGGCCGCTATGCCCGAAAGCGCGGTCGAGGCCGCGCCGCGCCTTGCCGGTGGCCACCGCCAGCAGATGGCCGCGCGCGCGCAGGTCCGCCACCAGTTCGCGGGCGCCCTCGAACAGGGGAATCTCGGCATCCCGGCCCAGGTAATGCCGCCGATAATGGTCGGCGAGGGGCTCATGCCGTTCCTCAGGCAAGTCCGGGAACAGGGTCAGCAGGGCCTGGCGCAGACCCAGGCCAATGATGTGGCTGGCTTCCTCCCGGCTGGGCTCGGGCAATCCCATGTCGCGACTGGCGGCCTGGATGCAGGCGACGATCTCCCCGGCGGAATCCATCAGGGTTCCGTCCCAGTCGAAGATCAGCAGTTCGAAGCGCGCGGCGATGACCGCCTCCACTCGGAATAACAAAAGCCGGCGCGAAGCCGGCTTGGATGGTTGGTGGGCAGTACTGGGATCGAACCAGTGGCCCCCGCCGTGTGAAGGCGGTGCTCTACCGCTGAGCTAACTGCCCGCGGATTCGGACCGCGCGCCGCGCGGCCCAACCCGAGGCGGCGCATTCTAATGAGGCCGCACCTCCCGGTCAAAGTCTTTTTCTGCGCGCGCGCATGGCGGGCGGGCAGCGGCCATCCATTAGAATTGCGTTTTTTCCGCCGACGCATCGCTTCATGGTCCGTACCCGTTTCGCTCCCTCGCCCACCGGCTACCTGCACATCGGCGGCGCCCGCACGGCGCTGTTCTCCTGGGCCTACGCCCGCAAGATGGGCGGCACCTTCGTCCTGCGCATCGAGGACACCGATCTGGAACGCTCCACCCAGGCCTCGGTGCAGGCCATCCTCGACGGCATGGCCTGGCTGGGCATCGACTGGGACGAGGGGCCCTACTACCAGATGCAGCGCATGCAGCGTTACAAGGCGGTGGTCGACCAGTTGCTGGAAGAAGGCCACGCCTACTACTGCTATGCCAGCAAGGACGAGCTCGAGGCCATGCGCGAGGCGCAGAAGGCGCGCGGCGAGAAGCCCCGCTATGACGGGCGCTGGCGACCGGAACCGGGCAAGACGTTGCCGCCGCCGCCAGCGGGCGTCACCCCGGTGATCCGCTTCAAGACCCCGCGCGAAGGCGAAGTCACCTTCCACGACATGATCAAGGGCCCCATCACCGTCGCCAACACGGAGTTGGACGACCTCGTCATCGTGCGCGGCGACGGCGTGCCCACCTACAACTTCGGCGTGGTGGTGGACGACTGGGACATGGGCATCAGCCACGTCATCCGCGGCGACGATCACGTCAACAACACCCCGCGCCAGATCAACATCCTCCAGGCCCTGGGCGCCCCCATCCCCACCTACGCGCACGTGCCCATGATCCTCGGCCAGGACGGCGAGCGCCTGTCCAAGCGCCACGGCGCGGTGTCGGTGCTGCAATACCGGGACGAGGGCTACCTGCCAGAGGCCCTGCTCAACTACCTGGCGCGCCTGGGCTGGAGCCACGGCGACGACGAGAAGTTCGACCTGAAGCAGTTCGTCGAATGGTTCGACGTCGGCCACGTCAGCCATTCCGCCGCCCGCTTCGACGCTTCCAAGCTCGGCTGGCTCAACCAGCACTACCTCAAGGAAGCGGACAACGCCCGCCTGGCGGAACTGGTGCTGCCCTTCCTGCGCGCCCAGGACATCGACCCGGCCGGCCATGCCGAACTGCCCGGTCTCATCGGCCTGGTGAAGGAGCGGGTCAGCACCGTCGAGGAACTGGCCGACGGCCTGCACATCTACTTCCGCCAGGCCCTGGCGGCGGTGGACGAATTGCGCGCCAAGCTGCCGCAGACCGCCCTGCCCGCCTTCGCGCAACTGCGCGCCGCGCTGACCGACGTGGCCTGGGAGGCGCCGGCCCTGAGCCAACTGCTGAAAGACACCGCCGCCGCGCACGGCCTGAAGATGGGCCAGATCGGCATGCCCCTGCGCCTGATCCTGTTCGGCACCGCGCAGACCCCCGCCATCGACCAGATCCTGGCGCTGCTCGGCCGCGAGGAAACCCTGCGCCGCTTCGACGCGGCCTGGCCGCATGCGCAGGCCGTGGTCGCCTAGCCCAATCCCGCTTCAACCAACCCCCGTAACTCAGCATGGCCACGAAGAACCAGAAACCCGCCGCATCGCAAAAAATGCAGCTCATCGGCTCCCTGACCAGCCCCTTCGTGCGCAAGGTGCGCATCGTCGCGGCCGAGAAGTTCATCGAATACGACTTCGTCGTCGACGTGCCCTGGGAGGCCGACAGCCGCGTGCCCGAGCACAATCCCCTGGGCAAGGTGCCAGTCTGGATCATGGAGGACGGCAAATCCCTGTTCGATTCGCGCGTCATCGTCGAGTATCTGGAGAACGTCAGCCCGGTCGGCCACCTGCTGCCCAAGGACGCTCGCCCGCGCATCGCCGTCAAGCGCTGGGAGGCCCTGGCCGACGGCGTCTGCGATGCCGCCGCCCTCATCGTGGTGGAAAAGAAGCGGCCCAAGGAGCGCCAGGATGCGGAATGGATCCGCCGCCAGCTCGGCAAGGTGCGCGCCGGCCTCAAGGCCATGAGCGAGGAGCTCGGCCCGCACCCCTGGTGCACCGGCGAGTTCTTCGGTCTGGCCGACATCGCCGTCGGTTGCGCCCTGGGCTATCTGGACTTCCGTTTTGCCGAAATCGACTGGCGCCGGGACCACCCGAATCTGTCCGAGCTCTACGACCGCCTCATGCTGCGGCAGGCCTTCCGCGACACCGCGCCGGTGGGCTGAGGCTCCAGCTAGAACTTCCCGGTGTCGAGGCGCGCGGGCAGATCCCGCGTCACCTCGTCGAAGCGCAGGATGCGGCGGCCGCGGTGGTCGCGCATAAACTCCTCGGCATCCTCGCGGCTGGCCAGGGGAATCAGCTCATGCCCCATGGGGCCCAGCACGTCGGAGCCGATGACGTACCAGGCCTGGCGCGCGTCGATGCGCTTGAGGCCGTAATACTCGGTGACGCCGATGCGAACGATGTCTTCCCGACGATGGCCGCGCGCGTAGCGCTGGACATCGAACAGGTACTTGAACAGGTCCTTGGCGCCGTCGAAGTGGTGCGCATGGGCGTCCTTGTAGACGACCGTGGCGATCCAGGCCGGGTACTTGGACACCACCATGCCGCATACCGGACACAGATCGCGCTGCGCCGGCTCGGGAAAACCCTGTGCCCCGACCGGCAGGGCCAGGGCGAGCAGGCAGGCGGCGAGGAAGCCGCGCATCAGCCGGTCTTCTTCATCATGTTGCGGCGGCGTTCCTCGCGCTTCTTGCGGATCATCATGGTGTCCGCGGCCATGTCGGCGTAGCTCGCCGCCAGCGCCGCGCCGAAGTCACCCAGTTCGCCGCCGTGCTTCGCGCGCGCCGCCGTCGCCGCCTCGGCGCTGCCATAAGAGGTCTTGCCGCGTTTGGTCATCACCCCGGGCAGATCGCCGCCGATGAGATAGGTGGCCAGGTCCACGCTGATCAGCGGCTTCACTGCTTCCGGGCTGGCGTTGTCCGGCGCATGGATGGCCTTGGGCTCGCGGTCCAGGTTGATGGCCAGGGAAATCGCCAGGCAGTGGATGGAGCAGGTGCCGTCCACCAGGTCGTCCGCGTACTGCACCAGGTGGCGGGCGTGGTGGTACTGGGTACGGTCCATGCCGCAGTAAGGACACTTGGGATACTTCTTCAGTTCGTCCACCAGGGGGCTGGCATCCCTGGGTGTCTTGGGAATGAACTGGTTCGGGGTGCCATCCGTGTCGCACTTCGCCGCCGCGCGGGCGGGCCCCGCCAGCAGGGCGGCGGAGGCGATAAGGGGAAGTTTGAACAGGTCGCGTCGTTGCATGGTGCTCTCCTTGGAAAATGCATGCCGCTCAAAGGTGCAGCATGACGTGGAAAAACTTGGTACCCGCCCAGATGGTCTGCGCCCCCAGCGCCACCACCAGCAGTCCGGCCAGGCGGCGCAACCAGCCTAAGGACTGCCGCCCCAGCCAGCCGGCGAGGGCACCGGCCAGGGCCATGGCCGGCAGCGTGCCGAGGCCAAAGGCCAGCAGCCAGGCCGCGCCCTGGGCCACGGAAGGCGCGGTGGCAGCCTGCGCGGTCAGCGAAAACACCAGGGCGCAGGGCATCAGGCCGTTGAGGAAGCCGGCGACGGGCCAGGCTTGTCGCCGCCACGGACTGCTTACGCTCGGCGCCGAGCGAACCGCGGCGCGCCCGCGCCGGAAGAAATCGCCGGCGCCGGCGACCCACAGCCCGGCCAGCACCACCAGGATTCCCGCCACCACGTAGAGCGCGCCCTGCGCCAGCCCGACGCCGCCGGCGAGGACGATGGCCTGGCCGATGGCCGCCGCCAGGGCGCCCAGCAGCGTGTACGCCAGCACGCGCCCGGCGTGATAGCCGGCGTGCGCGGCGATGCCTGGGACGCCGGCGCGGCAACCCGGACACAGGAAGGCGGCGCCCACCAGGCCGCCGCACATGGCCCAGCAGTGCCCGGCACCACCCAGGCCGGCAAGAAATGCGAGTGCCAGGGTCATCTCAGGGTGCATGCAGCAACTCCCGCACCCTGGCCTCGAACACTGCCGCCGTGGCCTCGCCGACGATCTTGCCGCGCACCCGGCCGTCCCGGTCCAGCAGATAGGTGACCGGCAGCGCCCGCACGCCGTAGGCGCGGGCGATGGCGCCATCCGTATCGAGCAGGATGGGATAGTCGATGCCCAGGCCGCGCGCGAAACGCGCCACGGTGTCCGCGTCCTGGGCGACGTTGATCGCCAGCAGAGTCAGTCCCCTGTCGCGCAGGCGGGCCTGCACCGGCGCCAGCGCGGCCATCTCCTCGCGGCAGTAGGGGCACCAGTCCGCCCAGAAGCGCAGGGCCACCACCCGGCCGGCGTAGTCGGCCGGCACCTTCACCGCCGCACCGGTCAGGGTATGCGCCACGAAGGCGGGCGCCGGCTGGCCGGTCGCGGGGGGCATCGGCTCCTCGCCGCAGGCCACCAGCAGGCCGCTCAACAACACGATGCATGCTTTTCTCCCCACTTTTGCAAAGGAGGGAGAAGACCAGGCCGGAGCGGGGAGGCGCCATGCCATCACATCACCAGATTCGAACGCCAGAGGTAGAACGTCACCGCCGCGCCGAACGCGGCCAGGGCGACTACGGCGATGCGGGCCAGCGCCGCCGCCAGCCTGGGAGCCTCGGCTTGCAGGCTGGCGGCGCGCACGCCGGCGGCCAGACCCGCGCCCACGCCCGCCGCCGTGCCGAGGAACAGCAACGGATAGAGCAGCCAGCCGGCGTAGCCATGCTCGGCCTGCAACAGGCAGAACGGACAGTGATGATGCGGCTGCTCGTAGATATGGGGGGCGATGAAGGCGACGATGGCGGCCAGCGCGACCAGGAAGTGCAGCCCCGCCAGCATGCCGAAGGCGCGGCCCAGGCGTCCCCGGACGAGAAAGACAGTGCCGGCCGCGAGGGTCAGCGCCAGCGTGAGGAAGAACAGCGGCCGGGCGATGGTCTCGGGCAGGGCCGACAGTTCCGCCAGCGCGCCCGTCGCCGCGGGGCCGAACAGGCTGCCGCAACAGGAGGTGATGACCTCCGCCTTGAGGCCGCCGAAATACAGCCACAGCAGCGCGGCCTGCGCCAGCGCCAGCGGCGCCAGCAGCAGGAGCAGGCGGTACTTGGCGAGCAGCAGGGGCTGGTCCCAGCCGCGCGTGTCCAGACGGTGCAGCACCAGCCAGGCGGCCGCCAGGAAAAAACCGGCCAGCATCACCGCCAGGGCCGGCAGGCCCCAGGCGTTCGCCTTCAGGCTGCCGACCGCGCACATGGCGCCCGCGAAGAAGGGCGCCATGGCGTCCGCCGTATGCGTGAACAGGGCCAGCATGGGCAGGCTCAGCAGCAGCGACAGGACCACCAGGGTGGAGACCAGATGCGTGCGCCGTTCCAGGGCGATCTGTGCCTCGCTGCCCACGTCGGGATTCCAGTGCCGCAGCATGCGCAGGGCAAACAGTCCGGCCGCCGCCAGTCCCAGGGCATTCAGGCTGGAGGCCAGCAGCAGGGCCAGGGCGGCGGGCTGGAAGATCACTTTGCCGTGTAAGTCGCGACAGCGACTCTCGAAGCTCCCCTCTCCCGCAAGCGGGGCGAGAGGGGAATTCGGAATGCACAGCATTCCGCCCTCGCAGCCGGCTGGCGATGCATCGCCAGCCGTGGGGCGCGGAGCGGGGGCTGGGGGTGAGGGAAACCGTTCATGGCCGGCAGGCGCTTTTATCCATGGGGACGGTTGATAGGCCATGAACGGTTAGCACCCTGCCGTCGCGCAGATCGACCACACGCTCCACCAGATCCATCTCGAACACCAGGGGATCGTGGCTGGCGATGACCAGGGTGCGGCCACGCCGGCGCAACTCGGCGAGAATCTCCAGGATCTGGCGGGACAGTGCGCTGTCCAGATGGGCGGTGGGTTCATCGGCGAGGATCACCGACGGATCGTTGATCAGGGCGCGGGCGATGGCGGCGCGCTGCGCCTCGCCGCCGGACAGCCATTGCACCCGCGCCGCGGCGCGCTGGCCCAGGCCTACCTCGTCGAGCAGCCGCAGCGCGCGCGCGTGGATGTCGGCATGCGCGCGGCCTGTGGGCACGGCCGGCAGCATGACGTTGTCCAGCACGGAGAGATCGCGGATCAACTGGAACTGCTGGAACACGAAGCCGAAGGTGTCGCGCCGCAGCGCGGTGAGGAAGCGCTCCGGCAGGGCCGAGATGTCGCGCCCGTGCAGGCGCACGCGGCCCACGCTGGGCCGGGTCAGGCCGCCGATGAGGCCGAGCAGCGTGGTCTTGCCGGAACCGCTGGGGCCGCGCAGGGCGGTGACCCGCCCGGCCTCGATGCTCAGGCTCACCTCGCGCACGGCGTGGAACTCGTTGTCCCGCCCAGGGTTGAAAGTCTTGCCGACGCCGGCGAGTTCGATCATCGCGCCGCCATGCCTTGCCTGCGCGCATGCACGCAAAGGCGGGCCGCGAACATTGGACGTGGATTGCGCTTCATTCCCGCATCACCTCGTCGGGGTCCAGCGTCGCCGCCCGCCACACCGGCACCAGGGTCGCGGCCACATAGGGCAGCACGGTGAGCAGGGCCAGGCTGACGATGCGGCTGATGTCCACCTCGGGCGCCAGCGCGAAACGCGGATACAACACCGACCAGCCCTTCAGCACCGGCTCGAACAGCGGCGCGCCGGCGTAGTAGACGTGCAGCCAGGCCAGGGTGTAGCCCAGCAGGAAGGCCAGCACGGAAAGGAGCGCGCCCTCCCACAGCTTCATCGCCAGCACGTCGCCGCTGTCCCAGCCGAGCGCCTTGAGGATGCCGATTTCGCGCCGCTCCTCGGCGCTCAGACCGGAGGCCTTGTCCCAGGCCAGCAGCGCGAAGGCCGCCAGCAACACGGACAAGACCATGAGCGGCAGGCCCTGGCGCCAGTTGAACACCGCATCGTAGGTGCGCCGCATCTCCTCGCGGCTGATCACGCGCGTGGCGGGCAGGCGCGCCAGTACCTTCTCCGCCACCGTGCGGGTCTCCAGCGGATTGACCACGCGCAGCGCGGCATCGGTATACAGCCCGGCGCCGATGCCGAAGAAGGCGCGGAAATCCGCTTCGCAAAGCAACACCAGATCCGCCGACACCAGCTCGGAACGGCTGTCCAGCAGGGCCTCTACGACAAAGGCATGGGGCTGCCCGGCATGGTCGCGCAGCGACAGCACGTCGCCCGGCGCCAGCCCGCGCAGACGTGCCAGGGTGGCGCCCAGATGCACGCGTCCCGCGGCCGGCGCGGCCTCCTTCGGTACCTGCAGCGTCAGGTTGGCGCCGACCGCCGCGTCGTGGTGATAGCCCCACAGGCGTCCCTCGACCGCCGCCACCCCGCGCAGACCGGCGATGCGCTCCAGCCACTGCGCGGGCATCAGGTCGTGCCGCCCGGCGGTAAGCCGCTGCACCACCAGTTCGGGGGCCACTTCCAGCAACAGGCGGGCCTCGCGCCGCATGCCGTCACCGAACAGCACCACCGAAGCGAGCAGAAACACCAGCAGGACGTAGGCCATGAACAGGCCCAGATTGCGCGCCTTGCGCCGGCGCAGGTTGGCCACGGTGGTGTCGAGGAGGCCGCGTTGCCGTTCGATCCAGGTGTTCATGGCGACGGGCGGGCTGGCCCGGCGAGGGAACCGGCCGGGAAATGCTCCAGGGCGCCGGGGTGATCCTGGAAGGCGGCGTGCCGATCGGCCTGGCTCAGGTGGCGGGTATAGCGCGCCTCGTTGAACAGGGCCAGATCGGTGAGGCCGACGCGGGCAACCAGGGCGCGACCGTGCGCGCGCTCGCGCGTACGCTCTTCCGCCATGCGGGAGGCATCCACCAGAACCAGCAACAGGCACGCCAGACTTCCCGCCAGCAGCCAGGCCGCCAGGCCGGAACCCCGGCGCGCGGAGAACAGGGCCATGCAAACCACCGCGCGAGATCCGCCGGTGGAACTGCCACCGCGCGGTGAGGCCATGTTAGCGCCCCGGCCGCGGCAGTCCCCGCGACAAATTGTCGCGGCCCGTCCTTAGCGCCAGCGCAGGCTGACCTGTCTGCTCAGCCCCTTCTCGAACAGTCTCAGCAGCACGCCATCCTCGGCCTCGCCGACCACGGCGGCGAATTCGCCCGGGTTGCCGACGGCGCGACGGTTCGCCTCCAGGATGACGGTGCCGGGCGCGATGCTGGCGAGCGCGGCGAGCGAGCCGGGTTCCACGCTGGTGACCACCACCGCGCGGGCGACCCCCAGGCGGCGCAATTCCTCCGCCGAGGCCGCGCGCACGGCCAGACCCAGCCGCGTGGCGGATTCGGCGCCGGGCGGGTCGTCCTCTTCCAGACGGGCCACGGTCACCGGGATTTCCATGCGCCGGCCCTCGCGCAGCAGGCCGATGCCGACCTGGCTGCCGGGTTTCGCCAAGGCTGCCCGGTTGCGGTAGTGGCCGCCGTCGTGCAGCGGCGCGCCGTCCATGCTCAGCAGGACGTCGCCGGCGCGGATGCCGGCCCGCTCGGCGGGCGAATCGGGGTTGACGCGACTCACCAGCACGCCGCGGGTGTCGCGCAGGTTCAGGGCCTCGGCCAGGTCGGGCGTCAGCGGCTGCACGCCCAGGCCGATGTAGCCGCGCACCACCTTGCCGTCACGCACCAGTTGCTCGGCGATGGCGCGCGCCAGGTTGCTGGGGATGGCGAAGCCCACGCCCATGTAGCCGCCGCTGCGGCTGAAGATGGCGGTGTTCACGCCCACCACCTCGCCGTCCAGGTTGAGCAGGGGGCCGCCCGAATTGCCGGGATTGATGGCGGCGTCGGTCTGGATGAAATCCTCGTAGTCGTTGATGCCCAGACTGGTGCGGCCCTTGGCGCTGACCACGCCGGTGGTCAGGGTGTGCGAAAGGCCGAACGGATTGCCCAGGGCCACCACCCACTCGCCCACCTCGAGGGCCGCCGAATCGGCCCACTTCAGCGCCGGCAGGTCTCGCGCGGGGATTTCCAGCACCGCCACGTCGGATTTCGCGTCCGCCCCCTTCAGGCGGGCCACGAACTCGCGCCCGTCCTGGAAGCGCACGCGGATGCGTCGCGCCTTCTCCACCACGTGGTGATTGGTGAGCACGTAGGCGCCGGTCTCGCTGTGCGCGAAGACGAAGCCCGAGCCCTGGCCGATGGCGCGGCGCGGCTTCTTGGGCGCCGGTCGCGACAGGCCGGGAAAATCGTCGCCGAAAAAGCGGCGGAACAGATCATCGTGGAACGGCCAGCCCTCCCGTTCCGCCCTCTCCTCGCCATCGCCCTTCTCCTCCACCTGGATGAAGGCCACCGCCGGCGCCACCTTCTTCGCCACCGAGGAAAACGCCTTGCCGGTCTGGCGCAGGCTGTCGACGCCACCGTCGCCGGCCGGAACCGGCAGCGGCAGCAGGAACAGGGGAAGGAGAAGAAGCAGTCGTTTCATGGCGGTAACGTGGAGTGATCGGCTATGCACACGGGGAGACTTGATTAGCCACAAAGTTCAACACGTCATTCCGGGCTCCGCTGGGCGGCCCCCGGAATGACGGTCCTTGGCGATGGCTGAGCTTGATGGCCAATCATGTGGGGAGATGATTTTTCCGGAGGCGGCCAAGTTCCGGTAAGCGGCCGCGCGCTCTTCTTGCAGACCATGAAGCGGGCAATCGGTTCGGGGAATACGAACGCAGGCCAAGAGCCTCGCCGCATGGCGGGCACCTCCAGACGCGAGGTTCGTGCCGCGCCTGCTACACTTGGCCTGAGCTGCTTTCCCGGAGTCCAGGCGTGCATCCCCTGATCGAGAAACACCGACCCGATATCGAGGAGATTTGCCGGCGTTACCGCATCCATCGTCTGGAGGTGTTCGGTTCCGCCGCCCGCGGAGAGGACTTCGATCCGGAGCGGAGCGACGCGGATTTTCTGGTCGAATTCGGTCCGGGGGCGGGAGTGGGCCTGGCCGAATTCTTCGGTGTGAAGTCCGAACTGGAAGCCCTGCTGTCCCGTGGCGTGGATCTGGTCGAGCTATCCGCCGTGCGCAACCCTTACCTCCTGGCCAACATCAATCGCAACCGGGAATTGGTCTATGCAACGTGACGTCCGCGCCTACCTCTGGGACGTGCGAGAAGCCGCGCAGGCCATCGGGCGGTTCGTGGGCGATCTCGGACCCTTCGACTATGCGGAATCGCCGATGGTCCACGCAGCGGTGGAGCGAAAGTTTGAAATCATTGGCGAAGCGCTGAACCAACTGGCAAAGCTCGATTCTTCCCTCGCCGCGCGCATTCCCCATCACGCGCAAATCGTCGCTTTCCGCAATCAGCTCATTCACGGTTACGCCCTGGTCAACCACACCACCGTGTGGAATGTGGTGCACCAGGACTTGCCTCCCCTGCTCGATGCGGTGCGGGGTCTTCTGGCTGAGCTCGAATCATCCTGAGCCGGCCTGCGGCATAACCGCCCTACTCCAACCCCGCGCAACGCAGACGGACACGTAGCGCGTCCATCTCCTCCAGCAAGTCCGCCATTAGCGCGGCAAGTTCCGGCACCGCCTCGAAATCCTGTTCCAGTTGCCGCATGCGGCGGGCGCGCTGCAGGGCCGCGCCGGAAAAGCGCCAGACGCCGGCGACGCTCTCGGCGTGCGGGAACAGGCCCGACTCGATGTGGGCCAGCAGCCAGGCGGGCTCGACGGGACAGGCGGCGGCCACCTGTTCCAGGGTGAGCCAGGTCTCCTCCATCAGGCTACCCAGCAGGATGTCGTCTTCGCGTTCAGGCATGACTCAGACCCTCCGCGCATCGAAGGCGAGTTCCCTCGCCATGGTTTCGTAGAGTTCGCGGGCGCGCGGCGTGTCGGCCGGCGGCAGGACGACGCGCAGATCCAGCAGCAGGTCGCCGGGCGGATCGCCGGGCAGGCCCTTGCCGCGCACGCGCAACTGGCGGCCGCTCTGGGCGCCCTCGGGGATGCGCACCTTGACCGCGCCGTCCGGCAACTCCACCGCCACCACGGCGCCCAGTGCCGCCTCCCAGGGCGCCACCGGCAGGGCCAGGTGCAGATCGCGGCCCTCGGCGCGCAGGCGGTCGTGCGGCCGGAAGCGCACCTCCAGCAGCAGGTCGCCGGCCGGGCCGCCGCCCAGGCCCGGCGCGCCCTGCCCGGCCAGGCGGATGACCTGGCCCTCGCGCACGCCTTTGGGAATGCGCACGTTGAGGGTGCGGGTGGCCAACTGCACGCGGCCCTGGGCATCCACTTGCGGCACGCGCAGGCTGATCTGCCGGGTGGCGCCGCGGAAGGCGTCCTCGATGTCGAGCATCACCTTGGCGTGATGGTCCTCGCCGGCGCCGCGGAATCCTTGCCCGCCGGCCCGGAAGCCGGCGTCGCGCGCGCCCATGCGGCCGAACAGCTCGGCGAAGAAGTCGCTGTAGTCGGCGGCCTCGCCCGGCCGGAAACCGCCGCCGGAGAATTCGAAGCCGGCGTCCCAGTCCGGCGGTGGCCGGAACTCCTGGCCGGGCCGGTAATGGGCGCCCAACTGGTCGTAGGCGGCGCGCTTCTCCGGGTCGGAGAGCACGGCGTGGGCCTCGTTGACCTCCTTCATGCGCAGTTCGGCGTCCGCCTCCTTGGAGACGTCCGGGTGGTACTTGCGGGCGAGCTTGCGGAAGGCCTTCTTGATCTCCTCCGCCGTAGCCTCCCTGCCCACCCCCAGGGTCTGGTAGTAATCCTTGAATTGCATGGCGTGCCCTTGTCGAGGTTGCTCGGTGGTATTCGGTAACCCCACAAGATGCGGGATGGACGATGGAACATCAAGGCCTTGAAGCCGGCCAATCCATCCCTAAATCGGAAGCAGCGGCGCCGACGTCCGGCGCCTACCCAACCCGAAATGGAGGCACCATGATGTACCGCTCCCTGTTTCCCCGCGACCTCTTCGCGGAACTCGACCGCCTGCAGCGCGAGATGCAGCAGTCCTACGAGTTGTCCCCCAGCATCCGTGGCGTCGCCCGCGGTGGCTTCCCGGCCATGAACGTCGGCGGCACCGCCAAGTCGGTGGAAATCTACGCCTTCGCCCCAGGCGTCGATCCGGCCAGCATCGACGTGCAACTGGAAAAGGGCGTGCTCACCATCGCCGGCGAGCGCAAGGCCGAGGCGGTGCCGGAGAAGGCCTCGGTGCACATCGACGAGCGCTTCGCCGGCCGCTTCCGCCGCGTGGTGACCCTGCCCGACGATGTGGACGCCAACGCCGTGAGCGCGAAGTACCGCGACGGCGTGCTGCACATCAGCATCCAGCGCCGGGCCGCCGCCCAGCCCCGGCGCATCAGCATCGATTGAGGAGCCCGACCATGAGTGAACAGACCCGTGACACGCAAACCCCCGAGCCCACCCTGATGCCCCCGGTGGACGTGATCGAGGATGCCAACGGCATCACCCTCTACGCCGACCTGCCCGGTGTGCCCAAGGACAAGCTCAGCCTGCACGTGGAGGTGGACACCCTGACCATCGAGGGCGAAGTGGCCCTGGACATCCCCGAAGGCATGGAAGCCACCCACGCCGAGGTCAGCCTGCCACGCTACCGGCGCGTGTTTACCCTGTCCAAGGAACTGGACAGCGAAAAGGTGGGCGCCGAGTTCGCCCACGGCGTGCTCAAGCTGCGCATTCCCAAGGCCGCGCACGCCCAGCCCCGGCGCATCGAGGTGCGGGTGGAATAACGCCTGACGCAGGCTTGCATACCGCCGCCCCGCGCACGCAGTGTCCGTGACGGGGCGGCCGGACCGGGCGCGGGTATAATCCGCGCCTTGTTTTTTTCTGGAACCGCGCCGTGGAAGCCGAACGCCTCAACCTCATCGAAACCACCCTGAACGACCTGGCGCGCCGCGCCGACGAACTACGGGGGTATCTTTGACTACCCTGGCAAACGTGACCGTTTGCAGGAAGTAGCCGGCCTGCTGGAAGACCCGGGCGTCTGGAACGACGCCAAGCGCGCCCAGGACCTGGGCCGCGAGCGCAAGGAACTGGAAGGCGTGGTGCTCAACCTGGACGGCATCGGCCAGGACATCGCCGACCACCGCGAGCTGTTCGAACTCGCCAGGATGGAGGACGACGACGCCACCCTGGTCTCCGTCGAGGCCGACGTGGCGGAGTTGGAGAAGCGGGTGGCGGACATGGAATTTCGCCGCATGTTCTCCGGCGAGCTGGACGGCGCCAATTGCTTCGTCGACATCCAGGCCGGCTCCGGCGGTACCGAGGCGCAGGACTGGGCCGGCATGCTGGCGCGCATGTACGTGCGCTACGGCGAGCGGCGCGGCTTCAAGGTGGAGGTGCTGGAGGAATCGGAAGGCGAGGTCGCGGGCCTGAAGTCCGCCGCCCTGAAGATTTCCGGCGAGTATGCGTATGGGTATCTGCGCACGGAAACCGGCGTGCACCGCCTGGTGCGCAAGTCGCCCTTCGACTCCAACGCCCGCCGCCACACTTCCTTCGCCAGCGTCTTCGTCTATCCGGAAGTGGACGACTCCATCGAAGTGGAGATCAACCCCGCCGACCTGCGCATCGACACCTACCGCGCCTCCGGCGCCGGCGGCCAGCACATCAACAAGACCGACTCGGCGGTGCGCATCACCCACCTGCCCACCAACATCGTCGTGCAGTGCCAGAACGACCGTTCCCAGCACCGCAACAAGGCCGAGGCCATGGCCATGCTGAAGTCGCGCCTGTACGAGGCCGAACTGCGCAAGCGCCAGGCCGCCCAGCAGCAGCTGGAGGACGCCAAGACCGACATCGGCTGGGGCCACCAGATCCGCAGCTACGTGCTCGACCAGTCGCGCATCAAGGACCTGCGCACCAACTACGAGGTGGGCAACACCCAGGCCGTGCTCGACGGCGACCTGGACGGCTTCATCGAGGCATCCCTGAAGCAGGGCGTCTGACACACAACGAGAAACATTCCATGCATACCGAGAACCTCCAACCCGCCCACCAGGACGAAAACCAGATCATCGCCGAGCGCCGCGAGAAGCTCGCCGGCATCCGCCAGCAGGGCATCGCCTTCCCCAACGATTTCGAGCGCAGGGATTACGCCGGCGAGCTCCAAGCCGCCCACGGCGAAGTCACCAAGGAAGAGCTGGAAACCGCGCCCGTCCCCGTGCAACTGGCCGGCCGCATGATGCTCAAGCGGGTGATGGGCAAGGCCAGCTTCGCCACCCTGCAGGACATGAGCGGGCGCATGCAGATCTACGTGGCCAGGGAAGCCGTAGGCGAGGAAGCCTACGACGCCTTCAAGCGCATGGACCTGGGCGACATCCTGGGCGTGAGCGGCACCCTGTTCCGCACCAAGACCAACGAACTCACCATCCAGTGCAACTCGGTGCGCCTGCTCGCCAAGGCTCTGCGGCCGCTGCCGGAAAAATTCCACGGCCTCACCGACCAGGAGCAGAAATACCGTCAGCGCTACCTCGACCTGATCACCAACGAGGCTTCCCGCCGCACCTTCATCGTCCGCTCGCAGGTCATCCAGGCCATGCGCGAATTCTTCGTGCGCCACGGCTACCTGGAAGTGGAAACGCCGATGATGCACCCCATCCCCGGCGGCGCGAACGCCAAGCCCTTCGTCACCCACCACAACGCCCTCGACATGCAACTGTTCCTGCGCATCGCGCCGGAGCTCTATCTCAAGCGCCTGGTGGTGGGCGGCCTGGAAAAGGTCTTCGAGATCAACCGCAACTTCCGCAACGAAGGCATCTCCACCCGCCACAACCCGGAATTCACCATGGTGGAGTTCTACGAGGCCTATCGCGACTACCGCTACCTCATGGATTTCACCGAGGCCATGTTCCGCGAGATCGCGCAAAAGGTGCTGGGTACCACCCACGTGCCCTACCAGGGCCACCAGATCGACCTCTCCGCCCCCTTCGCGCGCATGACCGCGCTCGACGCCGTGCGCCACTACCACCCGGAACTGCGCGACGCCCCCCTGCACGACCAGGACTTCGTCCTCGCCGAACTGCAACGCCGCCAGATCGCCTACCGCCCCAAGGACGGCCTGGGCGGCCTGCAACTGACCCTGTTCGAGGAAACCACCGAACACCTGCTGATCCAGCCCACCTTCATCATTGACTACCCGGCCGAGACCTCCCCCCTGGCCCGCCGCAATGACCAGAACCCGGAAGTCACCGACCGCTTCGAGCTGTTCATGGTGGGCCGCGAGATCGCCAACGGCTTCTCCGAACTGAACGACCCGGAAGACCAGGAAGCCCGCTTCGACGCCCAGGTGGCCGCCAAGGAAGCCGGCGACGAGGAAGCCATGTTCAAGGACAAGGACTACATCCGCGCCCTCGAACACGGCCTGCCCCCCACCGCCGGCGAAGGCATCGGCATCGACCGCCTGATCATGCTGCTCACCGACTCCCCCAGCATCCGCGACGTCATCCTGTTCCCGCAGTTGCGGCGGGAGGAGTGAAGGCCAACACGCGGTTGCTTCAACCGAAACAAGCACGCGAGGCGGGGAAAGCGATTCGCGCGCGCCTTCGGCGCCCGAGAACAGGGCTCAGCCGAACCGCCCCAACGGCACTGCATCGATCCGCTCGTCCAACGGAAAAGCGTCGTTTCCGGCATGGACGACATACAGCTTGTCCAGTGCCAGGTTTTCCAGGGCGGAGCGCATGGACGGGGTGAGACGGGGGCTGTCGCTGAGCTTGAACTCGTAGCCCAGGCGCTGGCCCGGGGTCTGCACGAACAGGTCCAGTTCGGCGCCGGTGTGGAGCTTCCAGTAAGCGCAGTTGCGCCATTCCACGCCCTGGTGGACGTTGAGCCAACGCACCACCTGGGTGAGCGCGAAGCCTTCCCAGGAAGCGCCGACCTTGGGGTGGCCCTGCAAAGCGTCTTGGCCCGCGATATCCAGCAGGGTGTGCAGGATGCCGCTGTCGGCGAGATAGACCTTCGGCGCCTTGACCTGGCGTTTGCCCAGATTCTCATGCCAGGGTTGCAGGATGCGCACCATGTAAGTGCCCGCCAGGATGTCCAGGTAATGCCGCACCGTGCGTTCGGTCACGCCGAAGGCGCGCGCCAGCTCGGAGCCGTTCCAGGTCTGGCCGTGATAATGGGCGAGCATGCTCCAGAAGCGGCGCAGTGTGGTGGGAGCCAGACGCAGGCCCAGGGCAGGGATGTCGCGCTCCAGGTAGGTACGGATGAATTCATGCCGCCAACGCTGGCTGGCGCTGTCGCTGGCCGCCAGATACGAGCGGGGAAAGCCGCCACGCAGCCAGAGCGCGGCGCTGTTGGCCGCGCCCGCCTCGCGCAGGTCCAGCCCGGGCAGTTCATGGTAGGCGATGCGTCCGGCCAGGCTTTCCGCGCTGCGCTGCATGAGTTCAGGCGAGGCGGAACCCAGGATCAGGAACCGCGCAGGCCAATCGGGCCGGTCCGCCAGCACGCGCAAGGCCGGAAACAGGTCGGGCCGAATCTGCACCTCGTCCAGTACCACCAAGCCAGTCACATTCCCCAGGGCCAGCATCGGCGAAGCCAGCCGGGCATCGACGCGGGCATCTTCCAGATCGAAAAAATGTGACTCACCGGGATAAGCCGCCGCCAGCGCCTTGGCCAGCGTGGTCTTGCCGACCTGACGCGCGCCCACCAAGGCCACGATCGGGAATTCGGTCAGTAACGCGGAGAGGCTGGAAAGATGGGTTTCACGGCTGAGCATGGCCTATTTTTACCATGAAAACACATAGTCTATGTATCTGATGTCATGGTTTTAATTCGGCTTTTTCAGGGCATGGGCCATGGGGCATGGCAACATTTATCCCCCAGAATGAGACCCTGGCCACTTTTGATCAGGATGTCGCCAGTATTGCCCAGGGCCACGAGGGCGAACTTCAGAACCCCGCTGGAGAACGGGTGGTCAGGTCGCCAGAAGAAGGCCCCAAGAACAATTAGCAACACGAAAAGCAGAAAACTCAGGGCAACGATGCCAAGAATGGTCGTGAGGATGAGATCAAGGATCATGGCCAGCCTCCCTTTACTGATGACCATCAGCATACTGGTCAGGTAGCTTTAATACTGCGGCTCACATTCTGTGTGAATCGGTGATGAAAGTACTCCTGAGGTAGAGCTTTACCGACCCTGCGGAGAACATCCCATAGTGGGGCTATGCGCGGGTCACTTTCCAGGCGTTCCAGCGCATGGCTGGCTGCCGCCACCTGATCGAGATAGCGTTGGCTAATGCCATTCGTTCGGATCAATGCCTCTAACTTCATCAATTCCGGTGAGAGCACCTGATCGAGTCTTGGTAGTCCGGAAGCGATGACCATTCCGGCGGGATCAAAATCCACGAATACATAAACTGGCAAGACGGTCCGTGCGATCAGGGCATGAACGGCGTCGGCGCGCGTGCCGCCTTGAGCATCACCCCGATAGAGCACTAGGGGATCGCGGTCAGCCAGTAAGTCTGTTACGTTCGGGCCAACTTCGTGGATATCGTCGAAGGTCTGGAGGTTTTCGACGATCAGTAGAGAATCGTGACCGATTCGACTTCCCAGCACGACCTCCAAGTCCAGGCCAATATCGGCGCGTGCTGGCAGAGTCCAGCGACCGCCGGCCACTTGCAATAGTCGCCCAGCTAGGGTTTTCAGCCTCAGCCGACCGGCACCTACGGAATAACCAGACAGCTTCTCGTCATGCGCGAGACCGAGACTTTGCGCCCGGTCGAGCTGTTTCCAGCTTGCCGATGTGGTCGTGGCGGGGTTAATCCCCAGTTCGCCCTGGAGGATCCGGCCAATCTCTGTTTTGTCGTTTTCCGAGAAGACCAGGGAAGCGCCCTGCATCATCCCCAGGTTGTATTCCTCGCAGAATCCATGCAACCCTTTACTTGCACGAATGCGGCTGTCCGGCGAGTGGAGTAGATCCAGCAGCGTATTAATTAGCCGCTTGTCCATCATGCAGGCTCAACGAACACATCACTGACCACAACGTTACCGTCGAAGACGGGATCTGGGGTTTCCTCTGCGATTACGGCGATACCCAGATCACGCTTTTTTCTTGGACCCAAGGCCTCCAGTACACATTGCAGCCAAACCGAAGTGCTCATGTCTCCCAGTTCGACACGGTGCCTGCAGTGCCAGTCCCGGGCGGATGTCCGGATATGCTCGGTTTTACAAGCCACCACCATGTGTTCGATGGCTTGCTGATAGGGCCGGCTCAGCAGTAGTACGCTGGGGGCAGGATCTTCATCCAGCAGGATTCCGCGCGTCCGTTCTACCGGCAACCGCACCGAGGGTGGGGCGATGTCACCGGCCAGGTCGGTCAGAGTGTCGGAGTATTCCGGATCGCGTACCCAAGGATGGCTGCGCACAGGGATGCCAGGGGCCTTGAGCAGCCACGGTTGAGGATGTGCTGATTCATCCCATTCCTGAAGGTCATAGACCGGATGGCGCTCCAGATAGAGCCATAGGCTGCGTACCCGGCGTGTTCGTTCTTCGATTTCGCGGAACTCGAACAGGTAATGCTTGAGGATTTCCAGGATGTCGGAAAGGTTCTGCCGGAACGAGGGTAGCCGCTCCAGCAAGTGGGTGCGGAACATGACGGCGATATTGGCGAATGCGCCTTGCGTCTGGATCCGTTCGCCTAGGTCGGAGAGGGTGAAGAGTTCGATGGCGCGCACCACCTTTTCCGTGCGGCCGATGTAATAAGTGTTCTGGCGCTTCTTCTCGGCCAGGGTACTCACTGCCGCAAATCGGTTTTCCACCAAGGTTCTGAGATGGGCCAGGTCAGCGGCGAGGTTGTCGGATATCTCGTAAATAGACTGGCGGATTTCATCTTCCAGCCGCTCGCGATCTTCCGTGCGCCCTTCATGGGCTGCATCGAACAAAGCTTCAGTCAATTGTTCCAGACGCTCGAATGCGGCGCCCAAGTCGGAACCGATGCCATAGAGCCGTTCGATGTTGAGGGCGGCGTCGAGGAAACGTCGTAGCGTGGTGTGCAGGGTGTAGGCATCCTCACCACGCGGGATGAGGACTTTGTGCTGTTGCAGCAGTTCGATGCCCCGCGCGTTGTCTTCGTCCTTGATCAACTCACCGCTGTAATAGGCGAGGGAAACCAGCGGCTGGTGGCTGGCCAGGCGGCCGATCAGGTGTTTGACGCCGTCGCGGCTCAAAACAGCCTCCCGGTCTCGCCTTCGGTTTCTTGATCCTGGGCCTCGCGGATGGCTTGTTCGTTTTCGGCGAGGAAGTCCGCCACCTCATAGAAATAATCGATCTTGCCGGTCACCTCGAATCGGTCGCCCTGCCGGTCCGGGATCAGGTAGCCGCTTTTCACCATCTGCTGCAACAGCCGGTCCAGGAGGGTACGCAGGCTGGCGTCACTGGAGGCAAACTCCTTCCCCAGGGCGGCGAAGCTCCGCAACATCTCACCCAGATGCGGGTTTTCCGAGATTTGCAGCAGTGTTTTCGGGAAGTCGATCACGTCTCCGGTGCCGAGTGTGCGGTCGACGTGGTGGGCCTGCATGATCAGGTTAAGGAAGCCGAGTACTGGTCGCAGCTCGTGTTTTACTTCCTTGAACAGTGCACGAATCTCCGTGCGCTCTCGCGGACCAACCGTCCGATGGGCAGCGTAGTAGGCTTCCCCGTGGGCGGTAGCGGCCAGGCGGCGGCCAATCTGAGTCAGGTAGCCATCCACCTGGCGGCGCGCGGCTTCGTCTTCCAAGTAGGCAAAGTGATCGGGGTAGGCCGTGCGGCAGATAAACGCGCCTTCCAGGAGTTTGATGGCCGTGGTTTCAAACATGGGCGGCCTCCTGGACGAAGGTGGCGAGCCGTCGCCCTTCCTGGATGGCATAGCGGTTCTTCAGGAGGGCGAGAATTTCCGGCTCGGGGTCCGGGAAGGCCGAAATCAGGTGAATGTGGTTGTCCGCCAGCATATCCAGCAGCACTCGCACGTTATCCAGGTCGAGGTCGCGCAGTTCATCCAGTGCCCAGACCAGTTGCACCGCTTGCCCCGCGCGGATCTTGTTGATGAGACCGACGAACACCACACACAAGATAAGATAAGACAGTCCGTTGCTTGAAGCGTCCCGCAACTGACCTTCATCCTTCACAGTCTTCCGAGGCTGCCCCACTTCCTCGATGTCGATTTCCAGACCGAGCAGGTCATCCAGCTTGACGTCCAGGGTATGGCGGCCTTGGAGCCAGTTGCTAACCTGATTCACCGCATCGGCGAAAACCTGTCCGGGCAGATCGTTGGCATCCTTGCCGGCCCAAGCACTGTATTCCTCATTCAATTGCTTGATCTTGTCCCAGCCCTCCAGGCTGTCGAAGGAGGTGGTGATGCGCACCGCCACGCTGCTAATGAAGCGAAAGCGGGTGGAGGCAGACATGTTGTCCTGCAAATCTTTCGAGAAGATGCCCACCTTGCGCTTGAAGCCATCCAGCCGGTCATGAAATTCGTGGATGCCGGAAGCGAAATTGCGGCACTGGCTCAACAGCAGTCGGCGAACATTTTCATGTTCCGAATCGAACCATTCCCGCAGCGGGGCGAGCCATAGGAAGGGTGAGGCATTGTCCTGATCCGGCCCTAAACCCAGGCGCTTATTGTCATAGAACTGGTAGGGCGTCGTCCCTGGCGTTTCGAAGAAGACGCGCTTGATTGGTGCAAGGGCTTCACGGGCCTTGGCTTCTTCGTCCTGGATGTCCTTGAGTAGCCGATCCATGTCCGCTTCCAGCGCATCCTGATCGCGCAGCGGTTTGGCCATTGGCCCAACCGGGTCGGCTGGCCAGCGGGATAGCTTTTCCCGTCGTTTGACGACAAAGCCGTGAAGTTTTTCTGCGCGTGTCTTTTCCTGGTTCACTTGGCTTAGAGCCTTGTCGAGTTCGCCGTGCTGGACCTCACGTTCCTTTTCCACTCGGATCCGCTCATCGACCAAGCGGTTGACCTCGGTTTCTGCCTTCTCCAGTTCACTTTCCTTGGCTGGTCGGGCGGCCCACTCCGTCGCCAGCCAGCGTCGCCAATCACCAACCTTTGCTTCATTGGCCCGCGCAGTCTGGAGTCTTTCCTGCGCCTGCTTTTTCTCTTGATGGAGTTTTTCCAGCGAATCCGTATCCACGCCCCGCGCCTGCAAGGCTGTCTCCAACTCCCGATTGAGAACACCGAGATCCCGATCGCTGGCTGATTTCGCTACGGTGATGGCCAGATCTATTTCGGCGATTTCAGCCTGCGCTTGGTCCTCGATCGCCTTCAGTCTGGCATTCAGTTCTTTGTCGTGGGTCTGCCTTCGGGCAGTGCGGGTGGACTTGAGCGTGACCAAAGCTTGTTTCTGTTTCTCCAGGGCTTCCTGCGCTTCTTTCAGTTCACGCTGCGCGCGGAAACCAGCTTGGCGTCGGTCTTCCACCAGTGCCCTTTGCGCCGTCTCTAATATGGTCTTGCAGGATTGCACAGCGTTCGTGGCTTGGATGTGGACTCGCTGCTTGTCCTCGGTGACAGCCTTCGCTTGGCGAACGCGCTCGGATTGGGCTTCCAGTTCCTTTTCCTTGGTCTTCGCCTCCCGTTGAAGCCGCTCGATAGCGCGTTCGGACGCCTCGATTTTCTGGCGCAGCGCTTCCTCGTCCCCTGCACTCGGCACATCCAGCACAGACAGATCCAGCCCCACGCCATACAGGGATCGCACATCGTCGCCGACCAGGGTTGGGGCCAGGTCCGTGCGCAACAGCAGCTCCTCAGGGACTACTCGGGCGATGTCCCGGGGCCAGTCAGGCCTGAATTCGCGCAGGAAATGGAGCATCGTGCCCGGTGCCGCATCGCGAAGAGAGAACAGGCGTTCTCGGGCTGCCTGTTCTTGCTTTTCTCGTGCTTTGACCTCCTGGATCTGACCGTCGATGGACTGGAACACATCAACTTCCGTCTGATGTGACCGCTCGGCAGCTTCATAGACCTTCGAGGCGGCGTTGGCGGTTTCCACGGTAACATCCAGGTCAGTTTGAGCCTTCTCCTTGGCCTCCAAGTATTTCGCGGCTGGTTGGGGATGCTCCGCCGCGTGTTTGAGGCTTCCCACATGTTCGGCGAGCCGCTCCTTGCTAGCGTTGAGTGTCTCTTCCTGTTGCTCGAACTCCGCCGCAATGTCATCCCAGGCTTCCTCGGCAACCTGCCGCACCTGGGCATCCGCCTCCTTGGCATTGGCACGGATCGGTTCCTTCAGGGCGTTCTTTTCCCTCTCCAGTGCGTGAAAGGCCTCGATACGCTGGTTGCGCAGCTCCGCGTAGCTGTTAGCCAGATCTTGAGATTGACCAAGCAGGGCCTTCTCCCGCTTTTCCTTAGTCTCCAGGTTTTCGATCAATTGCGGCAGGGCGTCCACCAGGCGGGCAAGCGCTGGCATTCCCTCTTTTTCGTAGTTGCGCTGCTGCCTGTCCAAAGCCTGAAGGACGTCCTTCAGGCTTTTCACCCCGCCTTCGGCCACGCCCAATTGGCTGCCGAGGTCGCGAAGTCGAGCGTTGGTGGCGTCTTCCAGGAGTTGCATCTCCCGCTGGATTGTTTCTCCCCGCTCCTTGGCCAGCCCGATGGTGGTTTCATGTGCCTGCTGTAGCCGGGCGATATCGGTATGTAGCGCCTGGAGTTGCCGGGCAGCTTCCTCATGGAGCAGATGCGATTCCTGAAAGTCGCGCATGCGGTCAACCTGGCCCATTACCGCCACATAGGCGTGGTACTCCCTCACCCAGTCCTGCATGGCGGCTTTGCTGGATTCCAGCCGGATATTGGCTTTGTTGTCGACGATGCAGGAAACGATCATGCGCTTGATGTCACGGAAATTTGTCACCCGGGAAAACATCCCGGTCACGATCTTTTCCACATGGCTTAAGCGGCTGCCCGAACCCACAAAAGCGAAATTGGCGGCAAGCGTCCGATGCTCCCGGTTGGCGGAAACCGCGTTTTGGATGATGGCCCGGTAATCGGAGAGGGCGGTGATCTGCTCTGAACAAAATTCACCACGCTTCCTAATATGGCGGTTGAGATCGGAACCATTCACCAGGCTGCCGCTGTCATCGCGAAACCGTTCCAGCACAAAGGGCTGGTCGATAAAGCGGTAGTAAACGCTCTCACCAGACCGCGAGGCATGCAGAACCACCATGCACGCCTTGCCTCGCCGGCTGTATTCGAAAACGATGAAAGACGTGGTGTGAGGCAGGTAGTACTGCACAAAGGACAGATTCACACCGCCGCCCTGGACCAGCTTGTTGGGGCTTTCTCCGTAGAACAAAGGGATAAGCCTCAACAACGACGTCTTGCCCGCCCCGTTGGCGCCGGTCAACGATGTGTGCCCATCCAGCAGCAACTCAGTGATTGCACCCTTGCGGTAGGCGTCGATGAGAATCAACCGCCGCAGAGCAAAATATTCGGCTTCCAAGGTATTTAACACCGATCGTTCCCTCCCATTGTGCCTAATCTCGATGTGGCTAGGCTCTGGAGACATATCACCACGCGCCCTCTTAAGGTGGTAACCCTCTCCGCGCTCGAATGTCTGCTTCCTCTGCGCTTGACTGACCACAAGGGATCGAGAGTACTCATTCGTTGCTGGGTGAAGCGGTCATTCGCAAACAGCTGCACTAGGGTCATGGCGACTGGCCACTCAGGCCCACAAGTCACCAATGATGGCGAGATGGCCTACCCCAAGACTCTAACGGTCACCCGCCCCGGTAACTCAGGCGACGGCACAGAATCCAGTGGCACCTTCTCCCACCGCCTCAAAGAACCTGATTCTCCGAAAGCGCGTCCTTCCGTCTGATCTCGTCGATCCGCACCACCTTGATGTCTGCCGTACCGGCTTCGCCGGTTCGATTGGGCTGCACGCCGCAGCGTCCGCTACGGCAACTGCCGGGGGCGGCGGCTTCCACGCCATCCCGCCCCATGCTCCGCAGCAGCAGATAGACGCCGAGGACGCAGACCAGTAACAGGGCAATGACGGCGAGGACGGTGAACATGATGCGGACTCCTGATTGGCGATGCTCGCAATGTATCACCGTCGCCAGGCAGCCTGGCGGGACATGAAAGCGTCCATCACACATGTCGCCGACCCGCGAAATGGACCAGAATCCCGCCATCGCCCACCCCACCCCGCCCCGACCCATGCACCCCGCCCTCACCCGCGCTCTCGACCAGATCAACGGCATCGTCCTCGGCAAGGACACCCAGGTGCGGCTCTGCCTGGCCTGCCTGCTGGCGCGCGGGCACCTGCTCATCGAGGACGTGCCGGGCGTCGGCAAGACCACCCTGGCGCACGCCCTGGCGCGTACCCTGGGCCTGGATTTCCACCGCATTCAGTTCACCAGCGATCTGCTGCCGGCGGACATCCTGGGTGCCGCCGTCTATGACCGCGAGAGCGGCCAGTTCAGCTTCCACCCCGGCCCCATCTTCGCCCAGGTGATCCTCGCCGACGAGATCAACCGCGCCAGCCCCAAGGCCCAGAGCGCCCTGCTGGAGGCCATGGAGGAAGGCCAGGTCAGCGTGGAGGGGGAGACCCGCCCCCTGCCCGCACCCTTCTTCGTCATTGCCACGCAGAATCCGGGCGACCAGATCGGCGCCTTCCCGCTGCCCGAATCCCAGCTCGACCGCTTCCTGCTGCGCATCCGCCTGGGCTTTCCGGAACGGCAGGCGGAACGCGCCCTGCTGCGCGGCGAGGACCGCCGCGACCTGCTGGCGCAACTCGCGCCCATGCTCACGCCGGGCGAATTCGTCGAACAGCAGCGGGTGGCCCGTGCCGTGCACGTCTCCGACGCCCTGCTCGACTACCTGCAGGCCCTGATCGCCGCCAGCCGCGCCGACAGCCGCTTCGTTGCCGGCCTCTCACCGCGCGCCGGCCTCGGCTTGCTGCGCGCGTCCCAGGCCTGGGCGTATCTGGAAGGCCGCGATTTCGCGCAGCCCGAGGACGTGCAGGCGGTGCTGCCGGCCCTGGTGGCGCACCGCCTGTTCCCGGCGGTGGGCGTTTCCCGGCCGGGAGAGGACTGGGCGGCGCGCATCCTGCTGGAAGTGGCGATTCCCTGAGCATTGTCCTGCCTGCGCGCGGCGTCTGACGGTAAACCGGAACTCCCCGCAAGCGGCCGAAGTCAGCTAGCCTTTGCCCCCGCCCGCACAAAAAGGAGACCCCCGCATGAACACCCCCGCCGATCCCCTGCAAGCCGAATTCGATTCGCTCGTGCCGCCGCCCCTGCCGGTGGACCGGCGTGGTTTCCTGGTCACCGCGCTGGGCGCTGGCTTCGCTCTGGCGGTGCAGCCGGTGATGGCGCAGAGCGCCATCAACACCGACACGGCCGGCCTCGACGCCGGCGAAATCCAGGTGCCCACCGGCGACGGGCGCATGCCCGCCTACCGCGCCCAGCCGGCGCGGGGCACGAATTTCCCGGTGATCCTGGTGGTGCAGGAAATCTTCGGCGTGCACGAGCACATCAAGGACATCTGCCGCCGCCTGGCCAAGTTGGGCTACCAGGCCATCGCCCCCGAACTGTTCGCGCGCCAGGGCGATCCGCGCCAGTACAGCGCGATTCCCGACATTCTCGCCAACGTGGTGTCGAAGGTGCCGGATGCCCAGGTCATGGCCGACCTCGACGCCTGCGTGGCCTGGGCCGCGGCCCACGGCGGCGATACCCGGCGGCTGGGCATCACCGGCTTCTGCTGGGGTGGACGCGTCACCTGGCTGTACGCCGCCCACAACCCCGGGGTGAAGGCCGGCGTGGCCTGGTACGGCCGCCTGACCAGTGCCGCCAACGCCATGACGCCGAGGCATCCGCTGGACCTGGCGGACGAGCTGAAGGCTCCGGTGCTGGGGCTCTATGGCGGCCAGGACACGGGCATTCCCAACGACACGGTGGAACGCATGCAAAAGGCCCTGGCGGATTCCGCCAACGCGGCCAGCAAGGCTTCCGCCATCCACCTCTATGCCAACGCGCCGCATGCCTTCCACGCCGACTACCGGCCCACCTACCGCAAGGAGGAAGCGGAGGACGGCTGGAAACGCATGCGCGAGTGGTTCGCGAAGCATGGCGTTTGAGGCGGGCCACGGCGCTCCTTGCCACGCGAGATTGCAGCCGGTCATGCAAGCATGGCGTAGCTAAGCTCCCTCCCCATCAATCAAAGGGGGGATGACACCGCATGCTCGCCCGCGCCCTGCCCCACCTGCCCTGGCGCAAGCCCCGTATCGAAGCGGGGCCGGTACGCCTGACGGCGCGGCGACTGTACATCCTGCCGACGCGCGCCGGGCTGGTATTCGGCGTGTTGCTGCTGGGGCTGCTGGTGGGTGCCATCAACTACGGCGTCAGCCTGGCCTATCTGTTCACCTTCTGGTTCGTCGGCCTGGCAGTGGTGGGCATGCCGCACACCCAGCGCAACCTGTCCGGGCTGACGCTGCGTGCGGGGGCCGCGCCGCCGGTGTTCGCCGGAGAGTCGGCGGTGTTTTCCCTGCACGTGGACAACGCCGGCGGTGCGGCCCGGCGCGGCATCGCCCTGCACCATCCGCTCGGTGTCGGTGAGGCGCGGGACATCCCGGCGGGCGGCTGCGCCAGCCTGGAACTGCGCCTGCCCCAGGCCCGCCGTGGCTGGCACGCGCCGGGCCGCTTTTCCATCCACAGCGAGTTTCCCCTCGGCCTGTTCCGCTGCTGGAGCGTGCTGGAGCTGGACTGGGGGGTGCTGGTGTATCCGGCGCCGGCCGCCGACGCCCTGCCCTTTCCGCGCGGCGAGGCCGACGCGGGCGAGGATGCCGCACCACGCGCGGAGGGCGCCGAGTTTGCCGGTTTGCGCGGCTACCAGCCCGGCGATCCGCCGCGCCGCATCGCCTGGAAGGCGGTGGCGCGCGGCGGCCGCGACCTGCTCACCAAGCAGTTCGCCGGAGCCGCGCCGCGCGGCCTGTGGCTGGACTGGCGGCTGGCACCGGAGCGCGATTCGGAGGCGCGCCTGTGCAGGCTGACGCGCTGGGTCCTCGACGCCCACGCCGCCGGCCTGCCCTTCGGCCTGCGTCTGCCCGGCCGGGAGATCCCGCAAAGCGGCGGCGAGGCGCATCTGCGCGCCTGCCTGGAAGCCCTGGCGCTTGAGGGGGTGGCATGAGTGGCGCACGCCGGCAGCGACTGTGGGTGATCCTGCCCCTGCTCCTGGTGCTGGCGCCGCACGCCGCGCGCCT
>WOUQ01000004.1:0-230565 GCA_009772925.1 bacterium | reverse complement strand
GCCTGCCGGTCTGGATCAGCCTGGCCTGGCTGGCCTGCGCCGGCCTCAGCCTGTACGCCGCCGAGCGCGGCCGGCCGCCGCTCGGGCGACTCGCCAAGGCCGTCCTCGCCCTCGGCGGCGCGGCCGGCGTGCTCCTGCAATTCGGCACGCTGATCGGCCCGGCCAGCGGCGTCGCCCTGCTGGTGTTCCTGTCCGGCGCCAAACTGCTGGAGATGGACTCGGCGCGCGACCGATCCGGCCTGCTGTTCGTCGGCATCTTCCTGCTGGTGGCGCATTTCCTCGATGCGCAAAGCCTGCTCACCGCCGCCTACATGGCGCTGGCCGCCGTGGTCCTGGTGGCGGGCCTGATGGTCGCACCCAAGCCGGCCGCGCCCGCCCGCGCGGAGACGCGCGGCCACCTGGCCCTGGCCGCGCGCCTGCTGGCCCAGGCCCTGCCCCTGGCCCTGCTGCTGTTCGTGCTGTTTCCGCGCCTGCCCGGGCCGCTGTGGGGCCTGCCGCAGCAGGCGGCCGGCAAGAGCGGCCTGTCCGAGCGCATGGCGCCGGGCGACATCAGCCAGCTCATCCTGTCCGACGAGCTGGCCTTCCGCGCCGAGTTTGCCGATACCCGCCTGCAAAGCCGGCAACTCTACTGGCGCGGGCCGGTGCTGTGGGACTACGACGGCCGCGCCTGGAGCACCACCACGCCGGTGTCGGCGCGGCCGCCGGACTTCGAGGCGCGTGGCGCGCCCGTGCATGTCGCCGTGACCCTGGAGCCGCACCAGCAACGCTGGCTGTTTCTGCCAGGCGCGCCCGCGCGCCTGCCGGCGACGCCGCCTTCGACGCTGGCCTCCGATCTGCAATGGCTGGCGCGCGATCCGTTGCGCCAACGCCTGCGCTACGAACTGGAGGCGTATCTCGACTATCGCCTGCAGCCCCGCCTGGACTCCGCCACCCGCGCGCGCGGCCTGGCCCTGCCCGCCGAGAGCGACCCGCGCGCGCGGCAACTCGCGAGCGCGTGGCGACAGGCGGCGGCGGACGACGCCGCCATCGTCGAACGGGCTCTGGCCTGGTTCCGTGCGGAGCCCTTCCACTACACCCTCAACCCGCCCCTGCTCGGCGCGGCGGCAGTGGACGACTTTCTGTTCGGCACGCGACGCGGCTTCTGCGAGCACTACGCCAGCACCTTCGTCTTCCTGATGCGGGCGGCCGGGGTGCCGGCGCGGGTGGTCACCGGCTACCAGGGCGGCGAGCTCAACCAGCTCGGCAACCACTGGATCGTGCGCGGGCGCGACGCCCACGCCTGGGCCGAGGTCTGGCTGCCCGAGCGCGGCTGGATGCGGGTGGATCCCACCGCCGCCGTCGCCCCCGAGCGGGTGGAGCGTGGCCTCAACGCGGCCCTGCCCGCCGCCGAGCGGCCCGCCGCCCTGGTCGCCCTGCAGGGCGGCTGGCTGAGGCCGCTGCGCCTGGGCCTGGACCTGCTCAACAGCCGCTGGAACGAGTGGGTGCTGGGCTACAACCAGGAGCGGCAGCGGCGCTTCCTGGCCGGCCTGCATCCGCTGCTCGCCTCGCTGCAAGGCATGCTGATCGCGTTGATCGTGGTGGCCGCGGCGGCGCTCTTGCTGCTCGCCGTCCGACTGTACCGGCGGCCGCCGCAATCGCGCGACCGCGCCGCCCGCGCCTACGACCGCTTCTGCCGGCGCCTGGCCAGGCTGGATCTGCGCCGCACGCCGGCGGAGGGCGCGCACGACTTCGCGGTACGGGCGGCGGCGGCCCGCCCCGACCTGGCCGCCGACATCGACGACATCACGCGGCGCTATGTGGCGCTGCGTTACGGCCCGGCCGGCGCCGACCGGCTGGGCGAGCTGGAGGTCGCGGTGCGCGCCTTCCGTCCGGCCCGGCACGGGCCTTGATACACTGATCGCACAAGTCGCCCCACACACGCGAGATCCCTATGGAACGCATCACCATCTCCCTGGATGAATCCCTGGCGCGAGCCTTCGACGTCCTCATCCGATCGCGCGGCTACGCCAACCGCTCCGAGGCGGTGCGCGACATGCTGCGGCGGGAACTGGAGAGCGACCGCCTGGCGCGCGAGGACGCACCGCATTGCGTGGCCAGCCTGTCCTACGTGTACAACCACCACGAGCGCCGCCTGGCCGAACGGCTCACCGACTTGCAGCATCATGCGCACGATCTGGTGGTGTCGAGCATGCACTTCCATCTCGACCACGATCACTGCCTGGAAACCCTGTTCCTGCGCGGCCATACCGTGGAAGTGCGGGCCCTCGCCGAACAGATTTCCGCCGAGCGGGGCGTGCGTCACGCTGCCTTGAATCTGGTGCCGGTGGAGACGGAGGCGGTGCTCCAGCATGCGCATCACGTGCACAGCCGGCCGCATACCTGAGCGGGGAGGCCGCTCAAGCGGCCTCGATCGGAGCTGATTAACCGCCGAACTGTCGCAGGCTGCGCAGGTCGAGCACCTTGACACTGCGGCCGTTGACTTCGATGTATCCCTCCCGGCTCAGGCGGCCGAGCACGCGGGAGAAGGTCTCGGGCGCCAGGTTGAGCTGCGAGGCGATGGTCTGCTTGTTGGTGTCCAGCGCCAATTCGTAGCTGTTGCCGCCGGCCGGCGCCATTTGTGTGAAGTAATGCGCCACCCGTTGCGCACTGCTGCGCTGCACGCAGGTTTCCATGTTGTCGATGAGGTCGCACAGGCGCGAACACATGCGCGCCATCAGGGCTGTGGACAGCATGCAGTTGCGCTCCAGGGCATCGCACAGGGCCTGCTTATCCATGATCAGGAGAAGGCTCTCCCGCGTGGCCTGGGCGGCGAGCGGACAACTCTTGTTGAGGAACACGGCCTCCTCGCCGAAGCTGTCGCCGGGGCCGGCCATCTGCACCACCTTTTCCGAGCCCAGCGAAGAGGGCAGGAACAGCTTGATCTGGCCGGCCATGACCACGTGCATGCCGCGCGGAACATCGCCTTTATGGAACAGCATTTCGTTCTTGTTCAGGCGGTACTCGACCGTGCCCTTGGCCAGCCTGGCCAGTTCCATGCCGTCCAGCAGGCGGAACAGCGGCTGTCTGGACAGGATCTCCGTGATCGAATGACGTGTCTCCAGCATCATGGCGGTAGCATCCTTCTTGGCTCGTGGCGCGATTGGGCTCTTGATAGATGTCAAGTCTATGAACTCAATTTCGCCTGTGAAGGCCACCAAATACCCGACAGTGGTAGTCGGAATGCCACTTTGGTGGTAGTAGTTTGTAACGTAGCTGCTTGATTTTCTTGATATCGGACAAGCTCTATAACTATGGTTATGGTGTTTCGAGGCGAAGGGGGTATCTCTTATGATTCGGCACAATCTTGGCGATGTCGCCACATGCGGAGAGCGCGATGAGTGATGAACGCGGGGTACTGTCCAGGCACTCCATACTCGTGGGCCTGGCCCTGTCCATGATCGCCATCACCACCATAGGCGTGGGCGGCATCGCCGCTTCGGGCATCGTCGCCGAACGCGTGCAGGGCAGCGGCAGTGCCATCAACGTGGCCGGCAGCCTGCGCAAGCAGAGCCATCGCATGGGCAGCCAGGTGCTCGCGGATGTGATGAACGGCGCCACCTCCCACGGTCCCCTGCTGGTGGCGATGACGCAGTTCGAGGCAAGCTTGGCGGATCCCTCCCTGCAAAACGCCCTGCGACGTCAGCCGGACAGCGACTACGCCGCTACCTACCAGATCGTGGAGCGCACCTGGAAAACCCGCCTGAAGCCGATGCTGGCGGCGGATGCGCTGCCCGGCCCGAATCTGCTGCCGATTCCGCATCACAATGAACTGCTGGCGGTTATCGACAGCTTCGTCGACGACATCAACACCATGGTGGCCCAGCTCGAGGCGGACACCGAGGCGCGCATCAGCCAGTTGCGCGCCATCCTGGGGGTGGCGCTGGTGCTGATCGTCATAGTCCTGCTGACCGCCATGCTGTGGGTGCGCAAGCGCGTGCTGGCCCCTCTGGACGCGCTGCTGGACAACGCCACGCGCATCTCCCGCGGCGATTTCGAGACGCGCAACCACTTGTCGAGCCAGGACGAACTGGGCCGGCTCGGCCAGGCCTTCAACACCATGGCGACAGACCTCGGCAAGCTGTATCACGGCCTTGAGCAGCGGGTGGCGGAAAAGACCGCCGCGCTCAGCCGCAGCAACCAGTCCCTGGAATTGCTCTATCACAGCATTGCCCGCCTGCATCACGCGCCGGTGGCGCCGGAAACCTATCAGGCCATGCTCGGCGAAATCGAACGCCTGTTCGGCCTTTCCGGCAGCATGGCCTGCCTGCTGCCCAAGCATGAAGGCGGCTCGCAGATCCTGGCCTCCAGCCTGCCGGTGTGCGCCGACAACAGCGCCCACGGGTGCGCCCGCTGCGCACACGCGCATGCTTCCGGAGAACACTGGCACTACTTGCGGGAGTGCGACCTGGACGTCCTGGTGGTGCCCCTGCGCGACAACGAGGGGCTGTATGGCATGTTGCGCCTCGCGCTGCCCGCCGGCCGCCGCCTGGAAGACTGGCAGACACAGCTGCTGGAGGCCCTCAGCCGGCATATCGGCATCGCCCTCGGCATTTCCCGGCGCACCGAGCAGGAACGCCTGCTGGCCCTGCAGGAGGAACGCTCGGTGATCGCGCGGGAACTGCACGATTCCATCGCCCAGTCCCTGTCCTACATGAAGATCCAGGCCAGTCTGCTGCAACCCGTGCTGGCAGAGCCGCGCCAGCGCCAGCAGGCGGAGACCATCCTGCGCGACCTGCGCGAGGGCATCTCCTCGGCCTATCGGCAGTTGCGCGAACTGCTGGTCACCTTCCGCCTGAAGATGCATGGCGATTTCATCGATCTGCTGCGCAGGACCGTGCACGAAATGACCGAGCGCGGCGGCGTCCCCATCGAACTGGAGACCCATCTGGAGGGCTGCCATCTCTCGCCGAACCAGGAAATCCACAGCCTGCAGATCATTCGCGAGGCGCTCTACAACGTGGTGCGCCACGCCGAGGCCAGCCATATCCTGGTGAAGGTGCTGCACGCCGAGGGCGAGGTACGGGTAAGCGTGGAGGACGACGGCGTCGGACTACCGCCCGCCACCGCCACCCCGGCCCACCATTACGGCCTCAACATCATGCGCGAGCGCGCCGCGGGCCTGCGCGGCCACCTGGAGATCGGCAACCGGGCCGGCGGCGGCACGGGCGTGTATCTTCGCTTCGCCGTCGAGCGGGAGCGGGCCGCCCTTGGCGTCCCCATGGCCGCGGGCACGCCGCCCGAACAGGCCCCGCGACCGATTTCCGTGCCCGACCCCGTACCCCTCGCGCCCTAAAGGAAACGACTTGACTCCCCCTCTCAGCGTGGTCACCGTCGATGACCATCCCCTCTTCCGTCGCGGACTCATCCAGTTGCTGGGCACCATTCCCGGCTTCAATCTGGTCGGCGAGGCCTCCTGCGGCGTCGATGGCATCGCCCTGGTGCGCAAGTGCAAGCCGGATCTGCTGCTGCTCGATCTAAACATGAAGGACATGAGCGGCCTGGAGGTGCTGAAGGCGGTGAAAACCAGTTCGCCGGACACCCGCGTGGTGATGATCACCGTCTCCGACCAGGCGGAGGACCTGGTGTCCGCCCTGCGCATCGGCGCCGACGGCTATCTGCTGAAGGACATGGAACCGGAACAGATGGTGGAGAGCCTGCGCGCCGCCGCCACCGGCAAGGTCATCATTTCCGACGCGCTGACCCACGTCATGGCCGCCGCCCTGCGCGACCAGAACCGCCCGGAAACGCCGCAGGAGGCCGACCTCACCGAGCAGGAAATCCGCATCCTGGAGCGCATCGCCACCGGCATGAGCAACAAGGTCATCGGCAAGGAACTGGACATCGCCGAGGGCACGGTAAAAGTGCACGTCAAGCACATCCTGCGCAAACTCAGCCTGCGCTCGCGCGTGGAGGCGGCGGTGTGGGCGGTGGCCCACCTGCAGAAGGGCAAGGCCTGAAGCGCGGGGGTCAGGTCGCCTCGGGCAGATCGCCGTCCTCCAGCCCACTCAGGAACAGGCTGCAGACGCGGCCGCGCTGCGCCCAGTGGCGCGCGGCGTCGGCGAAGATGTCGCACAGCGTGGCGCGTGTCCCTTCGGGCAGGGCCCCGGCCTGGCGAATCAGCAGCCGGAGCGGACCTTGCCGCCAGGACAGATCGAGCAGGCACTCCTCCAGGGCATCCCAGTTGCCGCCGTAGTAATCCGGGAAATCGAGGGCGCGCCCGAGGGCGTCGAGCAGTTCCGACTTGCCCCGCAGGCCGTCGCCATCCAGCACGGGCACCAGTTCCGCCTGCGCGGCGAGGCGATAGACCCCGTTCAGGGCAGGATCGGCAAGGATGTCTTGCAGCTTGGGCATGTCACTCCCGTATGCGGCGGAAGGATTGGTAGTGATCCGCCGTGTACCAGGCTTCGCCGCCCCGCCCGGTGACGATGCGGCGGGCGCCACGGTTGCGCGCGCCGGGCGTCGGCACGGTGTACTCCCGGTAATAGCCGCGTTCCTGGTCCGGCAGCAGGCCTTCGCGGTTGCGGAACACCGTGCCATCCTTGCCGTAGGGGAAGGGACCGCCGCGCTCGATCAGCGCCAAGGTTTCGCGCGCCTCCGGCGGCAGTTGGGCGACACGGATTTCCGCCTCGCCGCGCGAACCGCTCCAGAAGGCCTGGCCCAGCCCGACCAGCAGCAGCAGGCCGAGCAGGACCGCGAGCAGCCGGCGCCAGTCCCTCATCGGGGCAGCGGATCGTCGGCGTGCCGGGCGATGTAGGCCTGGATGGCGGCCGTGTCCGGGTCCATGGTCTGCACCCGGCGCGGCAGGGCTTCCAGGTTCTCCAGGCCGGCGGGACGTTCGGGGCGCAGGTTCAGGGCTTCGCGGATGGTGTCCTCGAATTTGGCGGGCAGCGCGGTTTCCAGGCAGATCATGGGAATGCCCGGCTGCCTGTGCTGCAACCCCACCTTGAGGCCGTCGGCGGTGTGGGTGTCGATCATGGTCTGGTAGCGCGACCAGGCCATGCGGATGGTGGCCACCCGGTCGGCGTGGCTGCTACTACCCGAGGTGAAGCCGAAATCCGCCACCTTTGCGAAGAGGCCGTCGGCGTTGAGGTCGAAACTGCCGCCGGCATCGACCGCCTTCCACAGCTCCGCCACCCTGGCGTAATCGCGCCCGGCCAGGTCGGCGATGAAACGCTCGAAGTTGGAAGCCTTGGAGATGTCCATGGACGGGCTGGAGGTGTGCAGGGTCTGCGCGGCGGTGCGGGGCCGGTAGACGCCGCTGCGGAAGAACTCGTCGAGCACGTCGTTCTCGTTGGTGGCCACCACCAGTTGGGCCACGGGCAGGCCCATCATGCGGGCGATGTGACCGGCGCAAACGTTGCCGAAATTGCCGGAAGGCACGCAGAAGCTGACCTTCTGGCCCTCGTTCGCGGTCGCGGCAAAGTAAGCCTTGAAGTAGTAGATCACTTGGGCGGCGATGCGGCCCCAGTTGATGGAATTCACCGCGCCAATGCGATATTTCTCTTTGAATTCAAGGTCATTGGAAACATTCTTGACAATGTCCTGACAATCATCGAACACCCCGCGCACGGCGATGTTGAAGATGTTGGCGTCCTGCAGGCTGTACATCTGGGCCTGCTGGAAGGGGGTCATGCCTTGCGCCGGCGAGAGCATGAACACCCGCACGTTGTGCTTGCCGCGCATGGCGTACTCGGCGGCGGAACCGGTGTCGCCGGAGGTGGCGCCGAGGATGTTGATGTCCTGACCCACCTTGTCCAGGGCGTACTCGAACAGGTTGCCCAGGAGCTGCATGGCCATGTCCTTGAAGGCCAGGGTGGGGCCGTTGGACAGTTCGAGGATAAAAAGGCCGTCCTCCAGCTTGCGCAGGGGCGTGATCTGGCCGAAATCGGAATCCGGCCGGCCGTGGCTGTAGGCCTCGACCGTGTAGGTCTTGTCCACCAGGGCCTTGAGGTCGGCGGCGGGGATGTCGTCGGCCAGCCGGGACAGGATGGCGAAGGCCAGTTCCCGGTAATCCATGTTGCGCATGGCCGCGAGATCGGCGGCGCCAAAATGCGGATAGGTCTCGGGCAGGTACAGGCCGCCGTCCGGCGCCAGGCCACCCAGCAGGATTTCCGAGAAGCTCAGGACGGGGGAACGGCCCCGGGTGCTGACGTATTTCATGGCGGATTCCGTGTCGTTTACTCCCCTCTCCCGCAGGCGGGAGAGGGGAAAAACCTTCAGCCCTTCAACTCTTCCATGCGGATACGTGTCACCTTGCCGGCGATGCTGGAGAGGCCCTCGATCTTGGCGATGGCGGCATTGACGGCCTTTTCCCTGGCCACGTGGGTGAGCAGGACGATGTCGGTCTGGTCCTCGCCCTCTTCCGGCTCGCGCTGCAGCATGGCGTCGATGGAGATTTCCAGGTCGGCCAGGATGCGGGTGATGTCGGCCAGCACGCCGGGCTTGTCGAGGGCGCGCAGACGCAGGTAGTACGCCGTCTCCACCTCTTCCATGGGCAGGATGGGCAGGTCGGTGAGCTGGTCCGGCTGGAAGGCCAGGTGCGGCACACGGTGCAGGGGGTCGGCGGTGTGCAGGCGGGTGACGTCCACCAGGTCGGCGATGACCGAGCTGGCGGTGGGCTCGGCACCGGCACCCTTGCCGTAGTAGAGGGTGGCGCCGACGGCGTCGCCCCAGACCAGTACGGCGTTCATGGCGCCCTCGACGTTGGCGATGAGGCGCTTGGCCGGCACCAGGGCAGGATGCACGCGCAGTTCCACACCGCGCTCCACGCGCTTGGTGATGCCGAGCAGCTTGATGCGATAGCCCAGTTGCTCGGCGTACCGGATGTCGGCGGCTTCCAGCTTGGAGATGCCCTCGATGTGGGCCTTGTCGAACTGGATGGGGATGCCGAAGGCGATGGCGGACATGAGCGTCGCCTTGTGGGCGGCATCGACGCCTTCGATATCGAAGGTGGGATCGGCCTCGGCATAGCCCAGGCGCTGGGCTTCCTTGAGCACGTCGGCGAAGGCCAGGCCCTTGTCGCGCATCTCCGAAAGAATGAAGTTGGTGGTGCCGTTGATGATGCCGGCGATCCACTGGATGCGGTTGGCGGACAAGCCCTCGCGCAGGGCCTTGATGATGGGGATGCCGCCGGCGACGGCGGCCTCGAAGGCGACCATGACACCCTTCTTCTGGGCGGCGGCGAAAATCTCGTTGCCGTGCACGGCGAGCAGGGCCTTGTTGGCGGTGACCACGTGCTTGCCGTGGTCGATGGCGGCCAGGACCAGTTCCTTGGCCACGGTGTAGCCGCCGATGAGTTCGACGATGATGTCGATGTCGGGATCCTTCACCAGGGCGAAGGCATCGTCGGTGATGCGCGCCTTGCCGCCGGTGACCGAGCGGGCCAGGTCCAGGTTGCGGTCGGCCACGGCGGTGATGTGGATGGGCCGGCCGGCGCGGCGGGTGATTTCCTCCGCGTTGCGGGTGAGAACGGTCCAGGTGCCGCCGCCGACGGTGCCAATGCCCAGCAGGCCTACGTTGATTGGTTTCATTTCAGTAATCCATCCTTGCGGAACATGTCGCGCAGGCCGCGAATCGCTTGCCGGGTGCGATGTTCGTTTTCGATGAGCGCAAAGCGCACGTGGTCGTCGCCGTAGTCGCCGAAGCCGACGCCGGGCGCGACCGCGACCTTGGCGTCGAGCAGCAGCTTCTTGGAGAATTCCAGGGACTTCATCTCGGCGTAGGGCTCGGGGATGGGTGTCCAGACGAACATGGTGGCCTTGGGCGCCTCCACCTTCCAGCCCACCTCGTTGAGTCCCTTGATGAGCGAGTTGCGCCGCTTGCGATACAACTCGCAGATATCCCTCACGCAGTCCTGCGGGCCTTCCAGGGCGGTGATCGCCGCTACCTGGATGGGCGTGAAGGTGCCGTAGTCGTGGTAGCTCTTGATGCGCGCCAGGGCCGCGCACAGGCGCTGGTTGCCGACCATGAAGCCCACCCGCCAGCCCGGCATGTTGTAGCTCTTGGACAGGGTGAAGAACTCCACCGCCACGTCCTTGGCACCCTTCACCTGCATGATGGAGGGGGCCTGATAGCCGTCGAAGACGATGTCGGCGTAGGCGATGTCGTGCACCACCAGGATGCCGTACTCCTTCGCCATGGCCACCACCTTCTCGAAGAACTCGAGTTCCACGCACTGGGTGGTGGGGTTGGACGGGAAGTTGAGGATAAGCATCTTCGGCTTCGGCCAATGATTGCGGATGGCCGTTTCCATTTCCTCGAAGAAGTTCACCCCCGGCGTCATCGGGATGTGGCGGATGTCGGCGCCGGCGATGACCGGGCCGTAGATGTGGATCGGGTAGCTGGGATTGGGCACCAGCACGATGTCGCCGCGATCCAGGGTCGCCAGCGCCAGGTGGGCGATGCCCTCCTTCGAGCCGATGGTGACGATGGCTTCCTTCTCCGGGTCGAAGTCCACGTCGTAGCGGGTCTTGTACCAGTTGCAGATGGCCTTGCGCAGGCGTGGGATGCCCTTCGACACCGAGTAGCGGTGGGTGTCGCCGCGCCGCGCGGTCTCGATCATCTTCTCGACGATGTGCGGTGGCGTGGGCTGGTCCGGATTGCCCATGCCGAAGTCGATGATGTCCTCGCCCCGCCGCCGGGCGGCCATCTTCAGGTCGCCGGTGATGTTGAAGACGTAGGGCGGCAGCCGCTTGATTCTAGGAAATTCTTCCATTGCTGACGGGGCGTCGTAAAAGCGGGTAATCTTACCTGAGCGCCCATTTCACGGGCAATCCGGCGCGATCGGATTAGAAATATATCTCGCCTCTGCAACCATGAAACTGCACCTTTCCCGCATCGACGGCCTCAACCAGATCACCGGCCACGGCCCGGGCCACGTGCTGGTCAACGGCGCGCGCCACGAGCGCGGCGTGATCGTGCTGCCCGACGAGGTGGTGACCGGCTGGGCGGCCGCCTTCGAGGAACTCGCGCTCGTGCATTTCGATGCGATCGCCCTGCGCGCGCCGGAGATCGTGCTGCTGGGCAGCGGCGTCCGGCCGCGCTTTCCTCCACCCGGCCTGTACGCAGGCCTGCTGAAAGCCCGCATCGGCGTGGAAGTAATGGACACCGCGGCGGCCTGCCGTACCTACAACATTCTGGCCGCCGAGGGCCGCCGCGTGGCGGCGGCGCTGATCGTCGGCTAGCAGCCGACGCCTATTCGATATCCGCCTGGCGCAGCCGCTCGGCGTCGCGGATGTAGAGCACCTGGCCGTGCACCTCGATGCAACCCTGGTCGGTCAGCTTGTGCAGCAGCCGCGACAGGGTCTCCGGCTTGACGCCGATGCGTGAAGCGATGACCTGCTTGGGCGCTTCCCATTCCACCCGCTGACGGCCGGTTTCATCGGGATCGGAATGATCCAGGAGGTATTGCAGCAGGCGATCGGCGCCCTTCATCAGGGTGAGGCGGTCGATCTCGTTGACCAGCTTGTGCAGGCGCGCGCTCATGCCGGCCATCATGCGGAAGCAGCGTTCGCTGTCGCGGCCCAGCCATTCCTTGAAGGCGCGGCTGTCGAAGGCCAGCAGCCGGCAGGAGCCCTGGGCCGCGGCGTTGACCGGATAGCGGCCGCCCATGAACAGCGTGGCCTCGGCGAACATGCGGTTGACCCCCACCAGATCGATGACCTTTTCCTCGCCCTGGGGCGAAGCGCGGAACAGGCGGACCACACCTTCCGCCACCCAGTAGAAGGCCACGGCGGGATCGCCCTGGTTGAACAGCAATTGGCCCGGTGCCAGGGTGATGGGCGTGGCGTGCACGATGACCTCGAGGAACTCCTCGTCGGCCAGGCCGGAGAACAGATAGACGCGGCGGACCGTCTCGAAATCGCTCTTGCTGATGGTCATTGCGGAAGCTCCGGAGTGATTTCGCTGAAACGCCGGATCGCGGGAAATTCCCCCACGTCCTTCTCCGGCAGGCGCGTGTCCGGCCGGTACACCGCGCGCAGGTGGGCGATGCCGAAGGTCCGCGCCGCGCGCAGCACCGGCAGGCTGTCGTCGACCAGCAAGCTGCGTTTCGGATCGTATGGCTCGTTGCCGCGCAGCGCCGCCCAGAAGCCCGGGTCCTCCTTGGCGAGGCCGTATTCATGGGAAACATGCAGCGCGTCGAAATGCACCGCCAGGCCGGTGCGCTCCATCTTCAGGCGCAGGCTCTTGCGGTGGGCGTTGGTGACCAGCGCCACGCGCTTGCCGGCGGCGCGCAGCGCGGCGAGGAAGTCGGTCACCTCGGGATGCACGGCGATGAGGTGGGCCAGTTCCTCCTTCAGGCGGACGATGTCCAGCTCCAGTTGCTCGCTCCAGTAATCCACGCAATACCAGTCCAGGGTGCCGGCCTTGGCGTTATAGCGGCGAAAACATTCGGCATGGGCTTCCTCCGGCGGCAGGCCGTGGCGCTCGGCGAATTTCTCCGGCACGTAGACCTGCCAGAAATGATTGTCGTAATGCAGGTCCAGCAGGGTACCGTCCATGTCCAGCAACACCGTGTCGATGTCCGCCCAGGGCAAGCGCTCCGCGGCCGGCTTCACAGCAGACCGTCCTTGGACATGCCCTTGCGGCGCAGGATGCGGCGCAGGGTCTGCAGGGCCTCGAGCTGGATCTGGCGGACCCGTTCGCGGGTGACGTTGAGATGATCGGCGAGGTCTTCCAGGGTGGCGACGTCCTGGTTGTTGAGGCCGAAACGGCGCTCGATCACCCAGCGGTGTTTGTCCGGCAGCTCCAGCAGCCACTCCCGCACGTATTGCTCGACTTCCGCCGTTTGCAACAGATCTTCAGGCAGTTCCGAATGCTCGTCGGCGATGGCCTCGCCGATGGACAGGGTGGGGTCGATATCCAGCGGCGCGTCGAGCGAAGCGACGCGTTCGTTCAGGGCCAGCACGCGGCGCACCTCCTCGACCGGACGGCCGGTGAGGTGGGCGATGTCTTCCGGTCCGGCGTCGGGCACGCCATGCATCTCCAGGTGGCGCTGGGCGCGCAGGTAGATGTTGAGTTCCTTGATGATGTGCACCGGCAGGCGGATGGTGCGCGACTGGTTCATGATCGCCCGCTCGATGTTCTGCCGGATCCACCAGGTGGCGTAGGTGGAGAAGCGGAAACCGCGTTCCGGCTCGAACTTGTCGAGGGCGTGCATCAGGCCGAGATTGCCTTCCTCGATGAGATCCAGCAGGGACAGGCCGCGATTGATGTAGTGTTTGGCGATGTTCACCACCAGGCGCAGGTTGTGCTCGATCATGCTCTGGCGGGCGACGAAATCGCCGCGGCGCACGCGGAAGGCGAGATCCCGCTCCTCGTCCGGGGATAGCAGGCCTTCCTTGCCGATCTCGTTCAGGTAGAGCTGGGTGACGTCGGGAATCTCCTCGAAATCCGGGGCCGCCTCGACGCTCGCGGCCTCGCAGATGTCCTCCGCCTCGCCGTCGAGGTGGGGTTCGGATTCGGAGGCACCCGGATAATTCTCTTCCTGCATCATGGCGCTCAACTCAGTTTGGGCAGGTAATCGAGCGGATCCACGGGCTTGCCGTACTCGCGTATCTCGAAATAGAGCTTGATCCGGTCCGCGTCGCTGTCGCCCATTTCGGCGATGGCCTGACCGCGCGCCACCGGCTGCCCCTCCGCCACGAGGATGCGGGCGTTGTGGGCGTAGGCCGACAGCAGGGTCTTGCCGTGACGGATGATGATGAGTTTTCCATAGCCCCGCAAGCCGGAGCCGGCATAGGCGACGTGGCCCGAGGCGGCGGCCCGCACGATCTGGCCGCGCTCGCCGGCGATGCCCAGGCCCTTGCCGCCGGCCTCGCCGTAGCGCGCCAGCAAGGGGCCGCGCGCCGGCCAGGTCCACAGATCGGGCGGCGCCTCGTCCGGCTCCGGCCTGCGAACCGAGGCCGGGGCAGCCTTCGCCTCGGCGTTCGGGCCACCCGAAGCCACGGGTGGTGGGGTCACGCGCAGCAGCTGGCCCGCGAGCAGACGGTGCGGATCTTCGATCCGGTTCCAGGCCGCGAGGGCGGCGACATCGACGCCATGCTGGAAAGCGATCTTGTACAGCGTGTCTCCGGCACGCACCCGGTAATGGCCGGGCGGCGCCTCGGCCTGGGATCGCGTCGCGCGGGAACCCGCCTCGCGCACCGGCGCCGGGCTCTGGGTCGCCGAACAGCCCGCCAGAACCAGCGCGACCAGGACGAGCGGGAGCAGCCTCAAGTCACTCCCGAGAGCAGGGGGACGAATTTCACCGCCTCCAGCTCCTGCCGCGTCAATTCACCCTCCGGGCCGGCCTCGATCATCACCAGGCGCTGGCTGTCCCCCGCCCCCACGGGCGCCACAAGGCGCCCGCCCGGCTTCAACTGCCGCGTCAGTTCCTCGGGAATGTAGGGCATGGCTGCCGCGACGATGATGGCATCGTACGGCGCCGCCGCCGGGTAGCCGAAGCTGCCGTCGACGTTCTTGATCAGCACGTTGTTGATGCGCAGTTCCCGCAGGGTCTGGCGCGCCTTGCCCACCAGCTTGGCGATGCGCTCCAGGCTCAGCACCTCGCGCGCCAGCCTGGACAGCACGGCGGCCTGATAGCCGCAGCCGCCGCCGATCTCCAGCACGCGCTCCAGCATGTGGCCGCGACAGGCCAGTTCGCAGCCGCGTGCCACGATGTAGGGACTGGAAATGGTCTGGCCCTGGCCGATGGGCAGCGGCGTCTCGTCGTACGCCCTTTGCTGGATGCTTTCCTCCAGGAAGGGGTGGCGCGGAATCGCCTGCATGGCGACCAGCACCAGGGGGTCGGCGATGCCTTGCGCCTTGAGGTTTTCCAGCATGCGCGCACGCGCGCGCTGCGAGGTCATGCCGATGCCATGCACGCTCATCGGCCGAGCCAATCCTCGATCAATCCCATCTGTGCGTAACGCGTCAGGTCCAGTTGCAAGGGCGTCAGGGAAATGCGGCCATGCGCCACGGCGTGGAAATCGGTGCCGGGACCGGCATCCTGCGCGGCGCCGGCGGCACCCACCCAGTACATCGTCTGATTGCGCGGATTGACGGTCTTCACCGTGTCCTGCGCCTTGTGGCGACGGCCCAGGCGTGTCACCTCGACGCCCTGGATGCGATCCGCGGGCAGATCGGGCACGTTGACATTCAATAACACGTGCTCGGGCACCGGATTGGCGGCGAAACGATCGGCGAGGCCGGCCACGAAGTCGGCGGCGGTCTGGAAATGCTCGCCCTGCAGGTTCGCCAGGGAAACCGCAACGGAGGGAATGCCGAGCAGGAATCCCTCGGTGGCCGCCGCGACGGTACCGGAATAAACCGTGTCGTCGCCCATGTTGGCGCCGTGATTGATGCCGGAAATGACCATGTCGGGCAACTCGGGCAGCAGCCCGGTCACCGCGAGGTGCACGCAGTCGGTGGGCGTGCCATTGACGTAATGGAAGCCGGATGGTGTCTGCCGAACCATGAGCGGGCGATCCAGGGTGAGTGAATTGCTGGCGCCGCTGCGGTCGCGCTCGGGCGCGACGACGGTCACGGTGTGGCCGCGGCGACCCAGCGTCGCGGCGAGGACGGCGAGTCCTGGTGCGAAGTAGCCGTCATCGTTGCTGAGCAGGATTCGCATTCGCCGCGGATTGGGAGAGGGAAAATGGTCGGGGCGAGAAGATTCGAACTTCCGACAACCTGCACCCCATGCAAAAAGCACGGGGTCCGGATCAGTCCGGAACGAACCCTGAGAGTTGTTTGTTTTCAGTACGTTGCGTCATATTCGTCATTCCTATTGTTCGAATCGAACCAAAATAATTCTTAACAAACCGGGCTTTTTTGGCTACAGTTTGGCTACAGACGTCCGGCAAGACTGCGCTGTTGCCAATTGCAAAAAGGAGAAGGTTCCATGGGCAGGACTGTAGCCAAACAACTCACGGAAATGTCGATACTAGCCGCCCAACGCCGGGCCAGGCAATCCGGAAATGAGGAATGGCTGTCCAAGGGCGACGGCCTGGTGGCCCGGGCCATGGCCAGCGGCAAGGTCAAGTTCTACCGCCGCTATGTCTCGCCCACCACCGGGAAGCGCGTCACTCACTACCTCGCCGACTTCGATCCCGATGGCTTGTCCGGCGTCAGCCTCGCCCAGGCGAGCGTCCTCAACGCGGACGCTACCCGGCTCCTGATCGACAAGATCGACCCAATGGAGCGCAAAGCGGAGACCAAGCGCCGGGAGGAGGCCGAGCGGGCCAGACAAGAGGAGGCCGAGCGCCGCACCCGCCTGGAGGTGACGGTGGGCGGACTGTTCGAACAGTGGTTTGAAAACCGCATCGTGCCCGAGTTCAAGAAGCCCGATTGGGTTCGCCGCGACGTCATGGGCAGCGTCCTGGACTACGCCTTCAAGCCAGACGGCGCCACCCCTACCCTGTTCCGTGACATCCCGGCGAAGGCCGTCACCCGCGCCCATGTGGTGGAGATCGTGGAGGCCACCCAGAAACGCGGCGCCAACGCTTTGGCCAATGACCAGCTGCGCTACCTGGAGCGCATGTTCAGCTACGCCGTGACCCGGGACCATCTGGAGATCAGCCCTTTTGCCAAGATCGAGAAGCGGGCCATCCGCAAGCGTGAACAGACCCGCGCCCGCGCCCTGACCCGGGAGGAACTGCGGATCGTCCTGCGCACCCTGCCCGAGATGCGGGCCAGCTGGCAAGTCAAGGGCGTCATCGCCCTGGCCCTCTACTCGGGCCAGCGTACCGGCTACGTGTGTGAGATGGAGTGGTCCGAGATCGTCGGCGACGAGTGGCGCATCCCGGCCGTCAAGCAGAAGAAAGAGGAGCGGCGCAAGAGCGCCCCCCAGACCCATGTCGTCTACCTGCCCAAGCAAGCCTTGGAGCTCCTGGAGCGGCTGCGCCACCTCTCCGGCGCGGGCCGTTTCGTCTTCTTGTCGGACCGCGCCGAACCCGGCAAGAAGGAGTTCCCCATCAGCCAGGCCAGCGTCGAACAGTCCATCGGCCGCCACCTGCGCCCCATGCCCGGGCAAGGCTTCCGGACCGATAAGCGGGAGGCCGATGGCGTGAAGGCGTTCTGGGACATGCCCCACTTCAACGCCCACGATCTGCGCCGCAGCGTGGCTACCCGCATGGCCGAGGATGTCGGCATCCAGCCGCACGTCATCGAGCGCATCCTGAACCACGCCGCCAGCAACGAACTGGCCGCGATCTACAACCGTGCAACCTACGAGAAGGAGCGCAAGGCCGCCGCCGCCAGCTGGGGCAAGTACCTGGTCGGGCTGGTCGCGGACAACGTGTTGGCGGGACGTTTTCGCAAGACCGCCGCCTGACGGTTTCAGGCAAATAGCGGGGCAGCGAGAGACCGAACCTCACGCCGCCCCTGACCAAGACCCAACTGCAAGGAGTTGAACTATGGCTACGAAAGACTGTACCACCCACATCGCAGACATCGGCGAGGCAATCAACCGTATCTACAGGATCGCCGCGATGGCTCAAGGCGCAAATGCCTTGCTGGCGTCAAATGAAGGATTTCCCACCGAGGAAATTCAATCCGGGATCTTCCTGGTGCAACGCATCGAGGCCGATCTGCGCCAGCTGGCCGAGCGCCTGGACGAATTCGATCTGAGCCAGAGCCCGGTGGCAGCACAACCAGCATAACGTGAGTTCACCACCCCCTAGCCTGGGGGTGGTCCCCAACGAAGTTGCACCGAAAGGCCGTGACATGACAATTAACATCGAACGTCCAGAGCACGTCCCCGCGCAAGTCTGGGAGGCGGCCGTCGATTTGTCCCGTGCATGGGATCCCGCCATCGCCAAGGAATGGATCAGGAACCTGGAGCGGCTGCTCTACGGGACCACGCCCGCCGAGGGCAATCGGTTCCCCACCGCGCTTGCCCCATTCTGGCGGCTGTTGGTCGACGCCGTCGAGGCCCGGGGCCGGCGCGCCGATCCGGAAGACCGGCTCGTGCCCTACAAAGCGTTTCTGGACGTGCTATGCCTCACCCCGGCGGCATTGGACGCGGAAATGAAACCGGCCCTTGAGGAGGTCGGCCGACGTATGGAAAAGATCGCCGCGCTGGCCACCGAACTGGCCGACGAATGGGACGCCGCGGTGGCCCTGCGCGAATCCAAGGGGATTGGCTGGAGCGCCGGCGAGTACGAACTGCTCACCACCTGGGCGGAAGCAACAGGCTGCAAAATCGAGTGTCCTGGCTGGCGAGACTTCCCCGCGCTGGCCCCGCTACTGCGCGGCCTTGCGGATGCCATGGAGCGCACGGAGATCACCCCGCCGCGGTACTACGGGTACGCGACGCTGGGCGCCGGCGGGGTGGCCGGCGCGGGCGATGTCACCGCGCTGGTGCGCTTTTTCGATGCGCGCCTGGCGGACCTCACGCACTGGTCGCTGCCCGCCGATTTTGCGGTCTCGGACAACCACCTGGCCCAGCTGCTCTCCGCACTGTTGGGCCGCCCCGTTTCACGCCTGGCCGTCCTGCAAGCGCGCAACCGCGCAAAAAAAATAGAGGACTCAAGCTGCCCCACCAGGGCCGCAGGAAGCGACCTTCAGTAAGTTTTTCGAGATTTGTGCCAGATGACACATTTTCCAAAAAGCGCCCTTCCAGCCCGTCACAGGCCGCAGGAAGCGCCGTTCGGTGAGGTTTCGGTAATTATCACCAGTGGTGATAATTTCCAGAAACCGGCCTTCCAGACCCACCCAGCCCACAACCGCGCAACAAAGTAAAGTAACTAAAGGGACGAATTAAGCCCCCATGCGCCGTTACTCGCTGCATCTGCGCCGCCTCCCTATGCTGAGCGCGTGTTCGATTCAAACCGGAATCGAAGGTTGTGCGAGGAAACGGAAATGGGCGAACTGCTGGAAAACCTCAAAGAGGCCTTGATCCGCCGGCAGGATGTCGAGCGGATGACGGGCTTGGGCCGCACTGCACTCTGGGAGAGGTTGAACCCAGACTCGAAATACTACGATCCCACCTTCCCACGCCCTGTCTCGCTCGGCGCCGGCAATAACCTGCGCTGGGTGCAGAGCGAGGTGCATGGCTGGGTGATCAGGAAAATTCAGGCTGGCAGGACCCTGCCCCCCGTCGGCACCGCACACCGTTTCCCGCACCGGGGCGGCTGATGCCGACCAGCAAGAAACCCAGGCCCGCCTGGCGCATCGAGCGCCGCCGCCGCCGGCTGCTGGCCCAGCTGCGCCGCGAGTCCCATGCATGCAGCCAACGTCGCCTGCAACTGACTCGCAGGGACACCCCCGCACTGGCCGGCCTGGTCCTGGCGGCCTATGCACAGCGAAACGCCCGGCGTGTGTACTTCCAGGGCGTCCTTTTCCGGTGAAGGAAAGCTGGTGCCGCAATGTCCAGTGCCCTGAAACGGGCATGGTCCTGGTGGGCCTCAGTGGCGGGTGGCTGGTATGACGGCCAATGGCATCGATCCATCTGTCATCCCTGTGGAACTCCGCCAGCGGAAGCAATGGCTGCTTTGGCGCTTCGAAGCCAAGGCCGGAGACAAGAAGCCGCGCAAGGTGCCCCATTACGTCAGCGGCAAGCGGCGGGTGGGCGTGCAAGGTTCGGATGCGGACCGCGCCGCCCTGGCGGAATTTGAACCCGCCCTGGCTGATCTGGCGAAGGGCAAATGGGACGGACTGGGCTTCGCCTTCCTGCCCGGTGACGGCCTCATCGGCATCGACCTGGACGCCATGATCGACACCGGCTCCGGCGAGATCAGCGAGCGGGGACGGAACATCATCCAGGCCTGCGGGAGCTACACGGAGTTCAGCCCGAGCGGCAAGGGTGTTCACATCATCGTCGCCGGCGCCACGGACACCTTCAAAAGCAACGAGATTGGCGTCGAGGTTTTCTGCGGGCGCCAGTACTTCACGGTGACAGGCCGTCCCTACCCGGGCACGCCGGGCGAGGTGAAGCCGATTTCCGATCAGGTGCTGGCCCGCCTGCGCGCCACCGTGAAGTCTTCCAAGAAGCGCGCCGACGGGAAGCCGGCCACGGCGCCCGCGCCAGCCTTGGAGGGCCGCGCCAAGTTGGAATCCGCCCTGGCCTTCGTGTCGCCGGAGTGCGGCTTCGACGACTGGATACACATCGGCATGGCCATATGCGCGGAACTGGGCAGCGGCGCCATGGACGTGTGGGACGCCTGGTCGGCGAAGTCCGCCAAATACCCTGGTCACCAGGTGGTGGCCCAGCACTGGAAAAGTTTCGATCCGGGCGGCGGTATCACCGGCGCCACCTTGTTCAAGCTGGCCATGGATGCCGGCTGGCAGCCGCCCAAGCCGCCACGCCAGCGGGGTGGCAAGCGTGCCCCCCAACTGGATGATGATGCGCCCGACTGGAAAAAGAAGCTGCTCTACACCCGTGGCGAGCTTCAGGCCTGTCTCGCAAACGTCTTCGACATCCTCGCCAACGATCCCGCCTGGGCCGGCGTGGTGGCGCTCAATGAGTTCGATCAGCGCACCGTGAAGCTGAGACCGCCGCCGTATCCGGCTGGCGTGGTCGGTGAGTGGGATACAACGGATGACAGCCGCACCGCCATGTGGCTTTCCAGGCTCTATCGCTTCACGCCTTCGACCGGCCTGGTGGCGGAAGCCGTCGAGGTGCTGGCCCGCGCGCGTGCCTTCCACCCCGTACGCGATTGGCTGCGCACACTGCGATGGGACGGTACGCCACGCCTGGAACACTGGCTGGCGGACTTCCTGGGCGTGGCCAAAACCGAATACAGCATGCGCGTGGCGCGGTGGTACCTGATGGGCATGGTGGTCCGCGTCATGCGCCCCGGCGTCAAGTTCGACTACTGCCTCGTGTTGGAAGGCCCCCAGGGCAGGGGGAAGTCCACCGCCCTGGCGATCCTGGGTGGGGAGTGGTTCGGCGACACCGATCTGGATTTGGGCAACAAGGATTCCATGTCCGCTTTGCAGGGCAAATGGCTCTACGAGTTCGCGGAACTGGGCTCGCTGGCCCGGGCGGAGGCCATGAAGCAGAAGAGCTTCCTCTCGCGCCAGCAGGACGAATACCGGCCGCCCTACGGCCGTCGCTACATCCGCGTGCCGCGCCAGACCGTGTTCGCCGGCAGCACGAACGAGTGGGAATGGAATAAGGACCCCACCGGCGGCCGGCGCTTCTGGCCGGTGGAAGTGGGGGAGATCGACCTCGACGCCCTGCGCGCCGTCCGCGATCAGCTCTTCGCGGAAGCTCTGGTGGCCTACGACGCGGGCGAGCGGTTCTTCCCGAATGCCGAGGAGCAGCGCCGCCTGTTCGATCCGGAACAGCTGAAGCGCGAGCAGTCCGAGTCCCTGGTGGACGCATTGCACGATTGGGTATTCGCAAGGTTCGACACCAGCAACAAGCCCAAGCCCTTCAGCATCGCCATGGCGGCCATGGACGGGCTGGAACTGGACGCCGGCAAGCTCACCCGCGACATGCAGACCCGCATCGGCATGGCCCTGCGCAAGCTGGGCTGCGGGCGCATCGAGAAGCGCAAGGGGGCCACCCGCTACTGGTACACACCACCCGAGGCCGCAAGGGCAACCAGGCCTGCGCAGCTACCCATGGGGGAAGAACATGCGCGCGTGTGACAACCACGAGGTTAGGAAGGTTGGGAGCAGGTTGGGAACCCTGCGGGCCGCGTGGAATAAGGGGCTTCCCAACCTTCCTAACCTTCCCAACCTATTTTCCCGCACGCACGTATGCGCACCCGCGCACCCGCGCACGCGCACGCCCGTGTGTGTGTGTCATTTACACGTTAGGAAGGTTGGGAAGGTTAGGAAGACCCAGTGTTGGCGCGGGTTCCAGCCTTCCCAACCTGCTCCCAACCTTCCCAACCTGTTGAAGGATCCCCAAATGCGCCAATTCTTCCCCGCTACCGACGCTGATCTGGACCGGGCCGTCAACGGCGTCCTCATCGCGCTGCTCGAACTGACTCCTGAAGAGGCCGTGTCCCTGCTCTTGGTCCTTTCCAGAAACCTAGCCGTTGAGGTCCGCGAGCCCACCGTGGCCGAGCGCCTCGCCGTCGAATACGAACACCTGGCGGCGCGCCTGCGCCTGCCTCATTGCCCCGTCGCGGGCCATGCCTGAGAAAGAGGAGAAACACCATGGCATCAGTCGAAAACACGAAGGTCATTCTGGACGCGGATGACCGCACCCGCGCCGCATTCGAATCCGCGCGACGCAGTCTGGATCGATTGAACATCGCCGGCAGCAAAGTATCCGATCTACTCTCCGGGCTTGGCGTAGGGGCCCTCGCCGGCGGCGGCCTGCTGGCCTTCGCCAAATCCGGCATCGACGCCGCTGACGCGCTCTCCGACATGTCGCAGCGCTTGGGCGTATCCGTCGAAACCCTGGCGGGCTACAAGCTGGTGGCAGACCGCGCCGGCGTCTCCACCGAGGAACTGGCGAAGGGCGCGCGCTTCCTGGCCAAGAACATCGCCGAGGGAGACCCGCTGCTGGCCCGCATCGGCGTCACCAGCCGCGACGTCAACGGCGCCCTGGTGCAGCTCGCCGACGTGTTCGCCGCCATGCCAGACGGCGCCGAAAAAACCGCCCTGGCCATGCGCCTGCTCGGCAAGTCCGGCGCCGACCTGATCCCCGCCCTCAACGAAGGCGGCGACGGCCTGGAACGCCTGATCGAGCAAGGCCAAAAGCTCTACCCGGTAACCGCCGAGATGGCGAACGCCGCCGCCCGGTTCAACGATAGCCTGGGTGATCTGAAAATAGCCGGCGAAGGCCTGAGCGTGGTTGTCGGCAACGCCCTGCTGCCTGCCCTCAACGGCCTGGCCGATTTGCTGAATACCGGCATCACAGAAGGCGTCGACCAGATGTTGGCCGATTTGGGGCGGCTCGGTCCTGTTGGCCAGACCATCGGGGTGTCCTGGGCAAACGTCGCGTATGTTTTCGATCAGGTGGGCGACAGCATGGGAAATGTCGCCGCCAAATATGAGGCGTTCTATACCGGCAACTTCAGGTCCGCCCTCGCCATCGAAAAAATGGGCAAGGAGTCGGCCCTTCGCCGGCGTGAGGAGCACGATGCGCTGATCAAGCAAATCATGGCACCGATCCAGGGCCCCGCCGCCTTCACCAGCATCGGCGGCAACAAGTACGGCGGGGACGCTACCACGTTGGACATGATCCGTTCTCAGGAAACGGCCATACGCCAGCTATCCCGCGCAACCGCCGAAGGCTTGAGCGGCATCTTGACCGATGAACAGGCCGGAAAGCTGCAAGATTCGTTGCGCAAGGCGTTTGACCTCTCGCCAATGGATGACTATCAGCGCGCGTTCACATCCAAGCGCCGCGCACTGGCGGCGGAATACGACGCCCTGGAGGCGGACCTTAGCCGTGGCAAGCCCGGAGAAGCCTCCGGGGTGCTCGATCTGTCCGGAGAACTGATGGCTGGTCGGGCGGCATTGAACAGCGGCAACGCGGCGGCGGCCGGTCTCGCGGCGGATCGTGCCAAGGAGATGCTGCTCGCCCTGAACGAATCCGGCGTGATTGGCCCGGAGGGCAGCTACTGGTCGCGCAGTCTGCGCGATTTCGAGCTGGCTATCGTCAGCGCCGAGGAAAAAACAGCCGAGGCCACCGCCAACTCCCTGGCTCGCACCCTGGACCAGGCCAAGCTGGAGATTGCCGCCATGGACCCGGTGGCAGTGCCGCTAGCGGCGGAAGCCATGGCCAACGAGATGCGGAACGTCATCAAGCAGGTCCGCGATGAACTGGCCAGTAATCCGCTGGTGGTGCCTGTGCAGGCAAGCTGGGGCAACGGTGCATCGGCGGGCGCCATTGATGATTACATCCGTCAGGCCAGCTTGAAACGGGGTGCGCGGTGATCCGCATCCGGATTGAGGGCATCGGCCGCACCCAGCGCTTCCTGATCTCTGCCCAGAAGCAGGCGCGCTTCGCCGCAGGCGTGGCGCTCACGAAGACCGCGCGCCGCCTGGAAATGCGCCTCAAGGCCAAGGTGGCCGCGGAACTGCCGTCTTCGACGCCCTACTCGCGCAACTCCACCTTCTCGACCGCGGCCCGTCGGGACAAGCTGCAGGCCGTGGTCGGGATACGGGATCGCAAGCCCGGCCGCGGCACTGCTCCGGCCGTGCTGCTCAAGGAACACTTCGCCGGTGGCGTGCGCGGCAACAAGCCCATGGAGGTGGCCCTGGCCGCCCTGGGCGCCCTGCCCAGTGGCTGGCGTGCCGTCCCCGGCAGTGGCATGCCCCTGGATGGCTACGGCAACCCCAGGCGCACCGCGGTGGCGGAAATGCTCGGCTCACTGAAATCGGGCATGCAGCAGTACAAGGGACGCGGCAAGCGCATGGCCCTGACCGGCTATTTCGCCATCCGCCCGGGTACCCGCTCCCATCTCCCGCCCGGCGTGTACTGGCGCAAGGGCCGCGCCCTCAAGGCCATGATGGTATTCGTCAAGGGCGCCGGATACCGCAAGGTGATCGACCTACCCGAGATGGCCCGGGGCGTGATGGCCAAGGAGTTCGCGGGCCACTTCCGCGCGGCCTATCGCCAGGCAGTGAGGACCGCCCGATGAAAACTCAGGGTCCTTCCCAGGGGTTGCGACACACGGGCCATCCCGACCGCGATCATTCCCTAGTTATATCAATGACTTAGATGTGAGTAATCCATGCGTGTGATTGGCCAGGACAAGATCGCCGAAATGATGGGAGTGGCCCCCAAGACCATCGTCGAATGGCAGGAAGCCGGCTTCCCCGTGGCTGTCCAGGGCGGCCGTGGGGTGCCCAACGAGTACGACGCCGCCGCCTGCATTCGCTGGCTGGTCGACCGCGAGGTGCGCAAGGTGCAGGCCGAATCCCCGAAGGACCGCCTCCACCGCCTGCAAGCCGATGACATGGAACTGCGCCTCGCCGAGAAGCGCGCCCAGCTGGTGCCCGCCGCCGCCATCGAGCCGGCGATGAAGGCCGCGGTGGTGGCCGCCCGGGAGCGCATCCGCAGCGAACCTGCGCGCATCGCCGTTGCCATGGAAGGCAAGGACCGGGCCGAGCGGGAAACCCAGCTGCGCGATCTCTTCGACGAGGTGCTGGGCAAGCTCGCCGACTGGCAGCAGTCCCAACAGCCTGAGGCCGTCGAGTGAACACCCCCATGGGCCTGGCCCTGCCCCCCGGCGCCACCTGGGCCGCTGACGCCCTGGACGCCCTGGAGGGCAGGTCCCGGACCGCCGCATCCCTGGACGCCCTGCTGGCGCGGGTATGGGCCGAGCTGGCGCCGCCTCCCAAGATGAGCATCGATGCCTGGGCCGAGAAATACCGCGTGCTGAGTCCGGAGGAGTCCGCCACCCCGGGCCGCTATTCCATGGCCTACACCCCGGCACTGCGCCCCATCCTCCAGGCCTGCTCCGACCCGGACATCCGTAAGGTGGTGGTCATGAAATCCGCGCAGATCGGCTACACCGTCGGCGTGCTGTGCAACGTCATGGGCTACCACGTACACCATCGGCCCAGCGTGCAGGTGGTGGTCTTCCCGCGCGAGAAGTCCGCGAAGGACTACGCCGCGGAGAAGTTCGACCCCATGGTGCGGGCCACCGCGCCCCTGGCCGAGCGCATCAGCCTGAAGAGCCGCGCGGCCGGTAACTCCGCCACCCGGAAGCACTACCCCGGTGGCTTGATCAAGCTGGTGGGCAGCAACAGCCCCAGCGACGTGAAGTCCACCTCCGCCCGCATCGTCGCTATCGAAGAACCGGACGATGCCAGCAGCAACGTGGCCGGCGCCCAGGGCGACTCCATCAAGCTGGCCGAGGAGCGGGCCAAGGCCTACCCGGATCACCTGGTGCTGATTGGCGGCACGCCCACCGCCAAGGGCGCCAGCAGCATCGAAGCAGAGATCCTCGCCTCCGATCAGCGCAAGTACCTGGTGCCCTGCCCGCACTGCGGCCAGGAACACGTTCCCGCCTGGGACAACGTGGTGATCCCCGAGGACGCCAGCCAGCCCGCCCGGGAAATCTACGGCGAGGCCCGCTGGGAACAGGCCTACTACACCTGCCCCGCCTGCAAGGCCCCATGGACCGAGGAGGAGCGCCACGCGGCCATCCACCAGGGCCACTTCGAGGCCACCGCCCCGGCTACCGGCGCCGTCGGCTTCCTGCTGAACGAGCTGCTGTCCACGTTCCCCGGCAGCCGCGTGCCCGTGCTGGCGCGCAAGTACCTGGAGGCCAAGCACAAGCAAGACGAGGGCGACAACTCGGAGATGATCGCCTTCTGGAACTCCACCCTGGGCCTGCCCTGGGAGTATCGCGGCGAACTGCCCGAGGAGTCGGAACTGGAGGCCCGCGCCGAGCCCTATGCGCAGTGGACGGCCCCCGAGGGCGGCCTGATACCCCTGCTCACCGTCGACGTGCAACACGACCGCCTGGCCGTCACCTGCTGGGTGGCGGGCCGGCGCGAGGAAATGTGGCTGGCTTTCTGGGGTGAACTCTATGGCCCCACGGTGGTGGCCTTCGCCGGCGCCTGGCTGGACCTGGACCAGATGCTGGAACAGGCCGTCGAGCACGCCAGTGGCGCACAACTGAAGATCGCCGCCGTGGCCATCGATTCCTCGGACGGCCAGACCAGCGGCGCCGTGTACGACTTCGTGCGCAAGCGCAACCGCCCAGGCCGCCCCGTGTATGCGGTGAAGGGGGCCAGCGACTCCGAAGGCAAGGTGGAGATATGGCGCCCGCCCGCCAGCGCCACCCTGGACCCCCACCGCAGCGGCCGGAAGTCCGACAAGCACGGCGTGCAGGTGCAGATTGTCGGCACTGCCCGCGCCAAGGACAGCATCCTGGGCTGGGCGCAGGAAGGCGGCCGCGTGCGCCTCACCGGCAACGGCCCGCTGCGCATGCACTGGTACCAGACCGTGCGGCCAGACTTCTACGAGCAGTTGCTTTCCGAGTTGAAGATCCCCATGCGCATCAACCCCCGCCGGCGGCAATGGAAGAAGCGCACCGATCGCGCCAACGAGGCACTGGACTGCTGTGTGTACGCCGTGTGGCTGGTGCATGCCCTCGGGCTGCACGCCAAGAAAACGCATTGGTGGGACCTCGTGGAATCCCGCATCCGCCAGCAGGGACTATTCCCTGCGACCGGCGACGCGGAAGAAGCCACGGAAACGGAATCCACCCCCGCATCCCCTGCGCCCACTCCGGTGGCCGTAGTTCCCCCGCGTCCTCCCTTGCGGCGGATACGGATCACGCGCAATCCCTACTGAAAGGAAAGAATCATGCAGATCACCCAAGCCGACATCGCCAAGTTCGTTGAGAAACTACCTGGATTCCAGTCCATGGTGGCCGAGCAAGCCGCGCAGGAACAGGCCGCCAAGGCCAGGCTGCGCCAGGAACTGATCTCCGGCGCCCACTCGGCCATCGCCGACGCCGCCAAGGCCGAGAAGACCGTCCCCGCCCTGGAGGCCAAGGTCAAGACCTGCCAGCAGGCCCTGGAGGCCGCCAACGCCGCCCTGTGGCAAGCCCAGGGTCAGATCGCCCAGGCCCGTGGCCGCGAGTCCAACCTGCTCACCCGTCTGGTCACCGACCCGGACCTGGGCGAGACCGATCTGGAAACCGCCATCGGCCTGGTCGACAGCGGCCTGCGCGGGCTCGCGCCGGACATCGCCGAGGCCCGCCTGCGCCTGGCCGAGATGGGGGCGCAGCCCGGGAACTGGTGGGCGTCGCCGCCGCCCCGGGAGGAGGTCGCCAAGGCGCAGGCCGAATTGCGCGACCTGACCGCCGAGGCCACCGCCCTGGAGCGGGCCTTGGACGGGCTCACCCGACTGCGCCTGTCCGCCCTGGACCCGGTGCAGCTGCGCGAGCGCGTCACCAGCCTGATGGCCGGTGCCGGCATCCATCGCCAGGAATCCGGCGGTTGGACGGCCGAATGAACGAGGCCGCCACCATCCAGGCCGGCCTGCAGGCCGCCATCCGCCAGCTGCGGCGCGATGGGATGCCGGACTACACCGATACCGGCCGCGTGATCGCCGCAGCCATGCTGCAGCTGCACGATTCCGAGGTGGAGCGGCTGCTGGGCTACTTCCTGGACCGCGACTGTCGGCTGATCGAAGTCGAGGAACTGTCTGTGGGCGGCCTTCACGGCCTGGTGTACGACAAGTACCTGCCGGCCCGCCGTGCAGCCCTGCATGGCGCCTGCCATGCGGTCTTCGCGCACTGCCACCCGAACGGCGACCCCACCCCCAGCCCGGAGGACCGCGAGGCCGCGGATACCCTGGACAGCCAGCTGGCCGCGGTGGGCTGCATGGTGTTGCGCCACATGGTGATCGCCAGCAACGGCGTCGCCGACATCCGCACCGGGCACATCGTGCGCCTGGAGGACCTGGTCGACCACGACCCCACCGAAACCACCCCCGGCCCCCGCTGCCCGCACTGCGGCGGGGCCCTCACTTCCTGAAAGGACGTGCCATGCCCATGCAATCGAGACCCGTACAGCCCCGCGCCGCGAGGCCCGCCCCTGAAAAGACCCGCGCCAGCAAGCCCGCCAAAGCCGCTGCTGTTCAACCTGCCGGCCCCGCCGTATTCCCCCCCGTCGCCTTCGACCAGGCCGCCTACCGGGACGCCTTGGTCAAGGCCGCCGATGACGGCATTCAGGTGCGCCTGATCGAACTCGGCTGGCTCGGCACCGTGCAATATCAGGCCAGCATCGTGCGCGACGGCTACCCCGTCCAGGCCCAGCTGATGGGCTGGATTCGCAAGGAGATCGCCGCCGTGGAGAAGGACCTGGCCAACATCGATCGCATGGGAAACGAGCAGGCCGAGCGGCTGCTGAATCTGCGCCGGCAGCGGGGCAATACTGAAAGCTCCATGGCGCGGAAGCCAAGCTACGGAACCGAGAAGGTGCTCCAGTCCTTCGACAAGCAGATCACCCTCATCAACGACTGGCAGACCCAGTCCAAGGCGACCAGGGCGGGACTCACCGACCGCGTCCTGCCGGCCCTGCGCCTGCTCCAGGCCCGCCTGGAGGCGGCGCTGCGCTATTTCCTGGACCACCCCCCGAAGCGCGAGGAGGCCGCGCCCCCGGCGCCGCAGCAGATCGTGGTCGAGAACAAGATCGTGGTCGAGCCCACCCCCGTCACGCTTGAGGCCACGATCAACACCCCCCCGGCTGCCGTCACCGTGAGCCTGCCGCCGCGCCGGACGGAGACCAGCATCATCAGGGACGAATTCGGCAACATCAGCAAGGCAAGCCAGCTGGAAACCGACGCCGAAGCTGCGTAGGGGCCCTACAAGCGATTTATTCGGTGCTGCCTATGGGGTAGCTTTCCCCGACCTCCCTGCCCGGCGCATAGCCGGGCATTCACAGCCCCGCTTCGGGGCTGTTTTTTTTCGTCTGTGCCACCACCCCCCTAGGGAATCGGCTTTGGCTACAGGTTGGCTACAGAAATGAAAAAAGCCAGCTGGGAAGGCTGGCTTTCTTGGTCCGACTTTCTGGTAAGTCTTTGATTTATTTGGTCGGGGCGAGAAGATTCGAACTTCCGACCCCCTGCACCCCATGCAGGTGCGCTACCAGGCTGCGCTACGCCCCGAACGCCGCGCATTATAGGGGGTCGGGGAGGATCGGTAAACACCGCCCGAAAAAAAACGCGCGATACGCGAAAATCCCGTGCAAATCCATGGATTTGCACGCCAGTTGTGTGGAAGTTTCCGTCAGTAGGCCGGCTTGGCCCTCAGCTTTTCAGAATGCCGATGATCTCGGCCAATTCCTTCTTGATCGAAGCCAGATCAACGCTTTCCGCCTCCTCGACCGCGGCAAGGGCGGATTCGCCCCCCTCGCTCAGCAACCGGTTGCGGGCACCGCTGATGGTGAAGCCCTGCTCATAGAGCAGTTCGCGGATGCGGCGGATGAGCATCACCTCGTGATGCTGGTAGTAGCGCCGGTTGCCGCGCCGTTTCACCGGCTTGAGCTGGTTGAATTCCTGTTCCCAATAGCGCAGGACATGCGGTTTCACACCGCACAGTTCGCTCACTTCGCCGATGGTGAAATAGCGTTTCGGCGGGATCGGCGGAAGTTCAGTTGCGGGCAGCGGGTCCGACATGAGCCTCTTCCACCATATCCTTCAGTTTCTGGCTGGCATGGAAGGTGACGACACGGCGCGCCGTGATGGGCATTTCCTCGCCGGTCTTGGGGTTGCGACCGGGCCGCGGAGGCTTCTCGCGCAACTGGAAGTTGCCGAAACCGGACAGCTTGACGCTGTCGCCGTTCTCCAGGGCCGTGCGGACTTCCTCGAAAAAGGTCTCCACCATGTCCTTGGCTTCTCTTTTATTGAGGCCGACCTTTTCGAACAACAGGTTGGCCAGTTCTGCCTTCGTCAGGGTCATGCAGGTCTTGCTCCCTTAACCACGTAGCGTTGCGTTGAAACGTAGTGCCAGCAACTCCAAGACACCCGCCACGGCGGCCTCGATCTCGGAATCTGTAAGCGTTTTCTCAGTATGTTGCAACAACATCTTGAAAGCAAGGCTTTTTTTGCCATGCTCCACACCCTGCCCCTGGTACACATCGAAGCAGGCAAAGTCCGCCACCAGGGCCGGCTTCGCGTCGCGGACCGCGGCCTCGATATCGCCCAAAGACAAGGCGGCATCCACCAGCACGGCCAAATCCCGGCGCACCGCGGGGAAACGCGCCAGCCCCTGATAGCGAGGGGCGCCCTGTTCGAGCAAGGGCTGCAAGTCGATCTCGAACAACATCGGCGCCTTGGCGAAGCCGTATTTCTGCGTCAACCTGGGATGCAGGCTGCCGATCCAGCCGATGGCGGCGCCATCCAGCCACACCTCGGCGGACTGGCCAGGATGCAGGGAGGGATGGGCTGCGGGTCGGTATTCGACGGCACGCGGATGCAGCATGGCATCGAGGTCGGCGCGCAGATCGAAGAAATCCACCGGCCGGGCCTTCTCGCCCCATTGCTCGGGGCGGCAGGCGCCGAAGGCCAGGGCGGCGATACGTTGGGGCTGGTCCTCGGCGCCGGCGCTGATGAAGGCGCGACCGGCCTCGAAGATGCGCAGGCGTTCCTGGCCGTGGTTCAGGTTGTGGCGCAGGGATTGCACCAGGCCGCCCAGCAGGCTGCCGCGCATGACGCCCATCTGGCTGGCGATGGGGTTCAGCAGGGGCAGGATCTCGCCCTGGGAACGGAAGTCCCGATCCAGTTCCTCGGAAGTGAAGCTATAGGTAATGTTTTCCTGATAACCCCTTGCCACCAATAGCTTTTTAATCTCGGCAACGGAGCGCGCGCCCTCCCCCGCCGGCAGCATGGCGTGATCGCCGCGCAGCGCGATGGCGGGGATGGCGTCGTAGCCGTGAACGCGGGCGACCTCTTCGATGAGATCGACTTCGCGGCTGATATCGAAGCGGTGGCTGGGGGCCTGGACGCGGACGCTGGCGCCTTCGGTGCCGATGCTCATGCCCAGGCGGGCGAGGATGCCAAGCATGGCGCCGTCATCCAGATCGAAGCCCAGGATCTTGCGGGCGCGGGCGGGACGGAAATCCACAGGAGCCTTCGCGGCGGTGCCGGGACCGCTTTCCACCAGGGGGCCGCACTGGCCGCCGCAGATCTCCAGGATCAGACGGGTGGCCCGCTGCATGGCGAAGCGCGGCAGTTCCGGGTCCACGCCGCGCTCGAAGCGGTGCGAGGAATCGGTGGACAGGCCGTGGCGGCGGGCGCGGCCGGCAATGGCGTCGGGCGTGAAGTGGGCGGCCTCCAGGAACACATCGACGGTGGCCTCAGTCACCCCGCTGCCCACGCCGCCCATGATGCCCGCCAGGGCCAGGGGACCGCTGTCGTCGGCGATGAGCAGGGCGTCAGCGGCCGGCTCCATGACCTCGCCATTGAGCAGTTCGAGCTTGTCACCGGAACGGGCCAGGCGGGCGCGGATGGGGCCCCGTAGCCGGGCCAGGTCGAAGCCGTGCATGGGCTGGCCCAGTTCCAGCAGCACGTAGTTGGTCACGTCCACCACCGGGTGGATGGCGCGCAGGCCGGAACGCTCCAGGCGCCGCACCATCCAGGCGGGGCTGGCGGCCTTGGGGTCGATGCCCCGGATCACCCGGCCGACATAACGGGGGCAACCGGCTTCGTGCTCGATGACCACGGGATAAGTGTCGGCCACTTGGGCAGCGACGGCGGAACAATCCACGCCTTCCAGAGCGGTGCCGGTAAGGGCCGCCACTTCCCGGGCGATACCCAGCACCGACAGGCAATCGCCCCGGTTGGGGGTGAGCTTGAGGGTGATGAGATGGTCGTCCAGGTCCAGCCAGTCGCGCAGGGCAACACCCACGGGCGCGTCGGCGGGCAGTTCCATGATGCCGGCGGCATCGGCGGACAGGCCCAGCTCCTTGGCCGAGCAGAGCATGCCGAAGGACTCCACGTTGCGGACCTTGGCCTGCTTGATCTGGAAATCACCGGGCAGTTGGGCGCCCACCAGGGCACAGGCGGTCTTCAGGCCGGCGCGGGCGTTGGGGGCACCACAGACGATGGTCAGGGGCGCGGCTTCGCCCACGTTGACCTGGCAGACCTGCAGGCGGTCGGCGTTGGGATGCTTCTCGGCGCTGAGAATTTCCGCCACCACCACCCGGGTGAAGGCGGGCGCGGCGGGCTCCAGGGCCTCCACTTCGAGGCCGGCCATGGTGAGCAGATGGCCCAGCTGGTCGGTGGGCAGCTTGGGATCGACGAGGCTTTTCAGCCAGGCTTCGGAAAATTGCATGGTCGAGATTCCTCAGGCGAACTGCTTCAGGAAGCGGGCGTCATTCTCGAAGAAGAGGCGCAGGTCATCCACGCCATAGCGCAGCATGGCCAGCCGCTCCACGCCCAGGCCGAAGGCGAAGCCCTGGTAGCGCTCGCCATCGATGCCGACGTGGCCGAAGACGTTGGGATGCACCATGCCGCAGCCCAGCACCTCCAGCCAGCCGGTGTGGGAACAGACCCGGCAGCCGGCGCCCTCGCAGATGACGCAACCGATGTCCATCTCGGCGGAGGGTTCGGTGAAGGGGAAGAAGGAGGGGCGGAAGCGCACCGGCAGCTTGTCCCGCTCGAAGAAGCGGCCCATGAAGTCCGCCAGCACGCCCTTCAGGTCGGCGAAGGACACCGACTCGTCCACCCACAGGCCCTCGACCTGGTGGAACATGGGCGTATGGGTGACGTCGGAATCGCAGCGATAAACCCTGCCGGGCGCGATGATGCGGATGGGTGGCTGATGCTTCTGCATGTAATGCACCTGCACCGGCGAGGTGTGGGTGCGCAGCAGGTTGCCTCCGTCTAGGTAGAAGGTGTCGTGCATGGCCCGGGCCGGATGGTTCTCCGGGATGTTCAGGGCCGTGAAGTTGTAGAAGTCGGTCTCGATCTCAGGACCGTCCGCCACGGTGAAGCCGATGGAGGCGAACAATTGCTCGATGCGGGCCAGGGTGCGGGTCACCGGATGCAGGCCGCCCATGCCCTCGCCCCGGCCAGGCAGGGTCACGTCGAGGAATTCGGCAGCCAGCTGCTTCTCCAGCTCGGCGGCCTGGAGGGACTCGCGGCGGGCCTTCAACAGCGCCTCCACCTGGTCCTTGACCTGGTTGATGCGGGCGCCGGCGGCCTTGCGCTCCTCCGGCGGCAGGGCGCCCAGGCCCTTCATCTGCTCGGTAATGGCACCGCTCTTGCCGAGGTAGCGCGCCTTCACCTGGTCGAGGACGGGCAGGCTCCCGGCGGCGGCGAATTCCCGCTCGGCTTCCTTGAGAATTTCATCGAGATTCATGCGCGAATCCGTTGATCAGAAAAAGAAAAAGGGAGGCCCTCGCAGGCCTCCCCCGGTGCAGTCCGGGATGGCTTACGCCCCCAGGCTGGCCTTGGCCTGCTCGGCGATCTTGGCGAACGCGGGCTGATCGAAGATGGCCATGTCGGACAGCACCTTGCGGTCGATGTCGATGTTGGCCTTCTTCAGGCCGTTCATGAACACGCTGTAGGTCATGTCCAACTCCAGCGCGCGCACGGCGGCGTTGATCCGGGCGATCCACAGTTGGCGGAACTGGCGCTTGCGCTGACGACGGTCGCGGTAGGCATACTGGCCGGCCTTCATGACCGCCTCGTTGGCGATGCGGAAGACGTTCTTGCGGCGGCCGCGGAAGCCCTTGGCGGCGTCCAGGACCTTCTTGTGGCTGGCGTGGGCGGTTACACCACGTTTGACGCGAGGCATGACGGTCTCCTTTCTTAGGCGTAGGGCATCATGTCACGCACGTGACCGATGTCGGAAGGATTCACGTCGGACATCCCGCGCAGGTGGCGCTTGCGCTTGGTGGTCTTCTTGGTGAGGATGTGGCGCATGTAGGCGGAGGACCGCTTGATGCTGCCGCTGCCTCGCACGCGGAAGCGCTTGGCGGCTCCGCTCTTGGTCTTCATCTTGGGCATGTTGGCTCCAATTTTTCGATGCCGCCTGGCGGTTCCCACCGGGAACGCTTGACCAGCCACACGGCACTTGTCGGCGCGGATTTTTGCGAGGCCCGCGCCCGCCTCGTGAAACTTTGGATCCCCGCCTTCATGCCCCTTAGGGTATGCGCGGGATGACCCGGCTAATGCCGGATCACTTTTTCTTTTTGGGGGCCAGCACCATGATCATCTGGCGCCCTTCCAGCTTGGGGAACTGCTCGACCAAACCCCATTCGGTCAGATCGCTTTCCACCCGCTTCAACAAGTCCAGGCCGAACTCCTGGTGGGCCATTTCCCGGCCCCGGAAGCGCAAGGTCACTTTCGCCTTGTCACCCTCTCCGAGGAAGCGGATCAGGTTGCGCAGCTTGACCTGGTAGTCGTTTTCATCGGTACCCGGCCGGAATTTCACTTCCTTGACCTGGATCTGCTTCTGCTTGAGCTTGGCCTCGTGCTGCTTCTTGCTCTCCTGGTACCTGAACTTGCCGTAATCCATGATCCGGCATACCGGAGGCTGGGCCTGTGGGGCAATCTCCACCAGATCCAGTTCGGCCTCTTCGGCCTTGGCCAACGCTTCCCGCAGACTGACGATACCCAACTGCTCACTGTCCGCGCCTACCAGTCGGACCGGCGAAACGTCGATTTCGCCATTGATCCGTGTGTCCTTGTCCTGTGCTATCTCAAGCCCCTTGAAAAAACGAGGAGCCGATCAGCTGCATCGGCTCCTCGGGTTGTTCACTCGCTCTCCCGCAGTTTGGCCACGAAGGCTTGCAAGTCCATCTGGCCCAGGTCCTCGCCGCCGCGCTTGCGGATCGCCAGCTTGTTTTCCTGGCGTTCCTTATCACCGACGACCACCTGGAACGGCACGCGCTGCATGGAGTGCTCGCGGATTTTATAGGTAATCTTCTCGTTCCTCAAGTCCGAAACCACGCGGAAGCCTTGTTTCTTAAGGGCTTGCGTGACCTCTTTCGCGTATTCGGCCTGGGCGTCGGTAATGTTCATGACCACGGCCTGCACCGGCGCCAGCCAGGTGGGGAAATTCCCGGCGTAGTGCTCGATGAGGATGCCGATGAAACGCTCCATGGAGCCCAGGATGGCCCGATGCAGCATGACCGGCGGCTTGCGGGTGTTGTCCTCGTCGACGAACTCGGCACCCAGGCGCACCGGCAGGTTGAAGTCGAGCTGGATGGTGCCCACCTGCCACAGGCGGCCCAGGGAATCCTTCAGGGTGAACTCGATCTTCGGGCCATAGAAGGCGCCTTCGCCGGGTTGCAGGTCGTACTTCAGACCGTTCTGGTCGAGGGCGGCGGCCAGGTCGGTCTCGGCCCGATCCCAGCTCTCGTCGGAGCCCACCCGTTTCTCGGGCCGGGTGGACAACTTGACCAACACGTCGTGGAAGCCGAAATCGGCGTAGACGTCCTGGAGCATCTTGATGAAAGCCGACACCTCCGACTGGATCTGCCCTTCGGAACAGAAGATGTGGGCGTCGTCCTGGGTGAAGGCGCGCACCCGCATCAACCCGTGCAGGGCGCCGGAGGGTTCGTTGCGGTGGCAGGAACCGAACTCCGCGATGCGCATGGGCAGATCCCGATAGGAGCGCAAGCCGTTGTTGAAGATTTGGATGTGGCCCGGGCAGTTCATCGGCTTCACCGCGTAGTCCCGGTTCTCCGAGGCGGTGACGAACATGTTCTCCCGGTAGTTGTCCCAGTGGCCGGACTTCTCCCACAACGTGTGGTCCATGATGGTGGGGGTCTTCACTTCCAGGTAACCATGCTCGATGAACTTGCGCCGCATGTACTGCTCGATTTCCTGCCACAGCACCCAGCCGTGCGGATGCCAGAACACCATGCCTGGCGACTCTTCCTGCAGGTGGAACAGGTTGAGCTGCTTGCCCAGGCGGCGGTGGTCCCGCTTCTCCGCCTCTTCCAGGCGGTGCAGGTAGGCGGCCAGGTCGTCCTTGTTGGCCCAGGCGGTGCCATACACCCGTTGCAGCATCTCGTTGCGCGAATCGCCACGCCAGTAGGCGCCCGCCAGCTTCATCAGCTTGAAGGCCTTGAGCTTGCCGGTGGAGGGCACGTGGGGCCCGCGGCAGAGGTCGACGAAGTCGCCCTCCCGGTACAGCGAGATGGTCTGGCCGACGGGAATCGCGGCGATGAGTTCCGCCTTGTAGTGCTCGCCGATGGATTTGAAGAAACTCACCGCCTGGTCCCGATCCCATTCCTCGCGGGAGACGGGAATGTCCTTCTTCGCCAGTTCGCCCATGCGCTTCTCGATGGCCGCCAGATCCTCGGGCGTGAAGGGCCGCTTGTAGGCAAAGTCGTAGTAGAAGCCGTCCTCGATGACCGGGCCGATGGTCACCTGGGCCTCCGGGAACAGCTCCTTCACCGCGTAGGCCAGCAGATGCGCGGTGGAATGGCGGATCAGGTCGAGGCCCTCCGCATCCCTGTCGGTGATGATGGCCAGGTCCGCGTCGCGATCGATGCGGAAGGAAGTATCCACCAGCCCGCCGTCCACCTTGCCCGCCAGTGCCGCGCGCGCCAGGCCGGCGCCGATGCCGGCGGCGACCTCGGCGACGGTCACCGGATGATCGAATCCGCGGACGGAACCATCGGGCAATCTGATCTGGGGCATGCTCTACTCCGAAAAACCGCTACAACGGCAAAAAAAAAGTGCGGGGCTGCCGCACTTTTTTCCTGGACGAAACAAGATCAAGGCTCAACCCGTGACGGGAATCCGCTCGGTCAAACAAGTTCGAAAGATCATTTCGTTTCATCCTGTGTGTTGGTAGGCGCGATTGGACTCGAACCAACGACCCCCACCATGTCAAGGTGATGCTCTAACCAGCTGAGCTACGCGCCTAAGGTCGGGGCGCATTCTATCCAAGGCGTCACCATTGGGCAATGTGATTTCTCCTTGCCCGGCTTCGGCGCGGCTAAAATGCGTGGCTCAAGGAACCGACCGCATCCGGAAGCCTCATGCCCCGCAAAATCCTCGTCACCTCCGCCCTGCCCTACGCCAACGGCTCCATCCACCTGGGCCACTTGGTGGAATACATCCAGACCGACATCTGGGTGCGCTTCCAGAAGATGCGCGGCCACGACTGCATCTACTGCTGCGCCGACGACACCCACGGTACGCCCATCATGTTGCGGGCGGAGAAGGAAGGCATCACGCCGGAAGCCCTGATCGACCGGGTCTGGCACGAGCACAAGCGGGATTTCGATGGCTTCCACGTGGACTTCGACAACTACTACTCCACCAACAGTCCGGAAACCCGGCATTACGCCGACACCATCTATACGCGCCTGCGTGACGCCGGGCTCATCGAGAAACGGGCCATCGAGCAGTTCTACGATCCGGTCAAGGCGATGTTCCTGCCGGACCGCTTCATCAAGGGCGAGTGCCCCAAGTGCCACGCCAAGGACCAGTACGGCGATTCCTGCGAGGCCTGCGGCGCCGCCTACCAGCCGACGGACCTGATCGCACCCTATTCCGCCGTGTCCGGTGCGGCGCCGGTGCGCAAGACTTCGGACCACTACTTCTTCAAGCTCTCCGACCCGCGCTGCGCCGACTTCCTGCGCGGCTGGATCGTGCCGCCCCACGTCCAGGCGGAGGCGGCCAACAAGCTGAACGAATGGCTGGAGGGGGGGCTGTCCGACTGGGACATTTCCCGCGACGCCCCCTACTTCGGCTTCGAGATTCCCGACGCGCCGGGCAAGTACTACTACGTCTGGCTGGACGCGCCCATCGGCTACATGGGCAGTTTTCAAAACCATTGCAGCAAGAATGGCCTGGATTTCGACGAGTATTGGAAACCCGACTCCAAGGCGGAGGTCTACCACTTCATCGGCAAGGACATCCTCTACTTCCACGCCCTGTTCTGGCCCGCCGAACTGCATCACGCCGGCTTCCGTACTCCCTCGGGGGTGTTCTGCCACGGCTTTCTCACGGTGAACGGCTCGAAGATGTCGAAGAGCCGGGGTACCTTCATCACCGCCGAGAGCTATCTCAAGCACCTCAACCCGGAATGGCTGCGCTACTACTACGCCGCCAAGCTCAACGGCAGCATGGAGGACATCGACCTCAACCTGGAAGACTTCGCCGCGCGGGTGAACAGCGATCTGGTGGGCAAGTACGTGAACATCGCCAGCCGCTGCGCGGGGTTCATCAGCAAGAAATTCGGCGGCAGGCTGGGGCCCGTGGACCGGGCCGCGACGGCTGAATTCGAGGCCAGCTTCGCCAAGGGTGAAATCGCGGAGAGTTACGAATCCCGCGATTTCGGTCGCGCCCTGCGGGAAATCATGCGTCTGGCCGACGCCGCCAACCTCTACATCGCCGACAGGAAGCCCTGGGAGATGGCCAAGCAGGAGGGCCGCGAGGCGGAACTGCACCAGGTCTGCTCCACCGCCCTGACCCTGTTCCGGGATCTCACCCTCTACCTCAAACCGGTCCTGCCCAGGCTGGCGGAGGCGGTGGAAGCCTTCCTCAACCTTCCCGCGCTGGCCTGGACGGACGCCTGGGCACCTCTACCCGAGGGCCACGCCATTCTCGAATACCAGCACCTCATGACCCGCATCGACCCCAAGAAGATCGAAGCCATGGTGGAAGAGAACAAGCAGAACCTGGCCCCTACGCCGGATCCCGCTCCCGCGCGCCACGCCGAGCACCAGCAGGCGACTGCGGGAAAATCCGGCGTTGCGCCCTCACCGCAAACCCCTCCGCCGGCGGGAGAAGGGTTCATCGCCATCGACGACTTCAGCAAGGTGGATTTACGCGTCGCCCGCATCGCCCATGCGGAGCACGTGGAGGGCGCGGACAAGCTGCTCAAGCTCACCCTCGACCTGGGCACGGAAACCCGCACCGTATTCGCCGGCATCAAATCGGCCTACCCGCCGGAAAGCCTGGTGGGCCGGCTCACGGTGATGGTGGCCAACCTGGCCCCGCGCAAGATGAAATTCGGCTTATCCGAAGGCATGGTCCTGGCCGCCAGCGACGAGCGCGGCGGCCCCTTCCTGCTTTCCCCCGACAGCGGTGCCCAAGCAGGCATGCGCATCAAGTAAGGAGCGACTCTAGGAGAAACACCATGAACGACCAGCAATGCTTCATTCTCGGCTCGGTCCTGGGCAAGGACCTCACCGGCGACGAATGCGCCCTGTTCAAGGATCTCGGCGAAATCCGGGAGTTGAAGGACGGCGACATCCTCATCGAGGAGGGCAAGGTGGACAACCGCCTGCACCTGGTCGTCGACGGCAACCTGGCGGTCAGCCGCAAGACCGGTGGCGAGGAGTGGGTCATCCTGCACGTTCTGCGCAGGGGTGAATTGGCGGGCGAACTCGGCTTCATCGACGGCGAGCCGCATTCCGCGACGCTGCGCGCGGTGGGACCGGCGCGCGTGTTCAGCCTGGAACGCGACCATTTCGAATCCCTGCTGGAAAGCAAGCCCCTGCTGGTCTACCGGGTCATGCGCGCCATCCTCCGCGGCGTGCACAACACCCTGCGGCGCATGAACGTGCAGCAGATGGAAATGACCAACTACATCACCCGCCAGCACGGCCGCTATTGATGCCAAGCGGCCGCATCACCCGCCACCTCCTCATCACCGGCCGCGTACAGGGCGTCTGGTACCGCGAATCCATGCGCGAGGCCGCCGATGGCCTGGAGGTGACGGGCTGGGTGCGCAACCGGCCGGGCGGCGCGGTGGAAGCCGTGGTCCAGGGCGAGGCCGCGCGCGTCGACGCGCTCATCGACTGGTGCCGGCGGGGTCCGCCCCTGGCGAAAGTGTTGAACATCGAGGTGGACGAGGCGGTCGGCGACTACCCGCATTTCGAAAAGCGTCCCAGCGGCTGAGCCCATGCGGCCCGGCTCTGCCGAACCAATCCCGACAAAACAGCTCCAGCTTTACAAGCCCTGCCAGCCTACCTATCCTGACTTCCCTCCCGAGTGCCGTACTACCCATGTCCATCAGCATCAAATCCCCGGAAGACATCGAAAAAATGCGGATCGCCGGCCGCCTGGCCGCCGAGGTGCTGGACTACATCTCCCCCTTCGTGAAGCCCGGCATCACCACCGGCGAACTGGACAAGCTCTGCCACGATTTCCAGGTGGACGTGCAGGGCTGTGTTCCGGCGCCGCTCAACTACGCGCCGCCCGGCCACGCGCCCTACCCCAAGTCGATCTGCACCTCGGTCAACCACCAGGTCTGCCACGGCGTGCCCGGCGACAAGAAGCTGAAAAACGGCGACGTGGTGAACCTCGACATCACCGTCATCAAGGATGGCTGGCACGGCGACACCTCGCGCATGTTCTACGTCGGCGAACCCTCCATCCAGGCCCGGCGCCTCACCGAGGTGACCTACGAGTGCATGTGGAAGGGCATCCTCGCCGTGCGCCCCGGGGTCCGCCTCGGCGACATCGGCGCCGCCATCCAGAAACACGCGGAAAGGCATGGCTACACGGTGGTACGCGAGTTCTGCGGCCACGGCATCGGCCGCAAGTTCCACGAGGAACCGCAGGTGCTGCATTACGGCAAGGCGGATACCGGCCCGATCCTGCAAGCGGGCATGATCTTCACCATCGAACCCATGATCAACGCCGGCAGGCGCGACATCCGCATGCTGGGCGACGGCTGGACGGTAGTGACCAAGGACCATTCCCTGTCCTGCCAGTGGGAGCATACGGTGCTGGTCAGCGAAACCGGCTTCGAGGTGCTGACCGTGTCCGCCGGCTCGCCGCCACCACCCGCCTTCGTCGCGCTCGCCTCGCCCGCGGCGGCGTGAACCCGATGGCATGAATCCCGACTTCGCCCGCGTCGCCGCCTGGCGGGAGGCCCTCGCGCGGCAGCGCGATGCGCTGTTCCAGGCCTATCTGGCGCGGCCACGGGTGTCGCCCTTGCTGCGCGGCCTGGCCGGCCTCACCGACCGTATCCTGGCGGAGATCTGGCGCGCCCATGACCTGCCCGAACAGGCCAGCCTGGTGGCGGTAGGCGGATACGGGCGCGGCGAACTGTTCCCGCAATCCGATGTGGATCTGCTCATCCTGCTGGACGACGACCTGCCTGCAGGCGAACGCGCCCGCTTCGAGCCCCTCATCGCCCTGCTGTGGGACGTCGGCCTGCCCATCGGCAGCAGCGTGCGCAGCGTGTCCGAGTGCCTGAGCGAGGCGGCGGGCGACATCACCATCCAGACCACCCTGCTGGAAGCCCGCCGCATCGCCGGCAAGGCCGCGCTGTTCGAGCATTTGCGCGATGCCCTGGCCGCCCGCATGGAGGTAAGCGCCTTCTTCCAGGCCAAGATCCTGGAACAGAAGGTCCGCCATGGCCGCCACACCGACGTGGCCCTGCTGCTGGAACCCAACCTCAAGGAAAGCCCCGGCGGCTTTCGCGACGTGCAGACCATCCTCTGGATCAGCCGTGCCGCCGGCTTGGCCACCAGCCTGCCCGGCCTGGCCAGGGCCGGGCTGCTGACCTCGGAAGAAGCCCGCTCGGCGGCCGCCGACCTGCGCCTGCTTTCGCACCTGCGCATCCGCCTGCATCTGGCCAGCAGGCGGCGCGAGGACCGCCTGCTGTTCGAATTCCAGGAACCCATCGCGCGCGCCATGGAGGTGTCCGCCGGTCCCACCCGGCGCGCCTCGGAACGGCTGATGCAGCGCTATTTCCGGGCCGCCCGCCACCTGCGCCTGATCAATGAACTGGTGCTCGGCGCCCTGCGCGGCCGCCTGTTGCCGACGCCGCGTCCGCACGCCCTGGCTGGCTCGACCGACTTCCGCGCCGAAGGCAACTTGCTGGACGCCGACGAGGATCTGTTCCGGCGCAAACCCGGCGCCTTGCTGGACACCTTCCTGGTGCTGGCGCGGGAATCCTCGGTGAGCGGCTGCACGCCCCGCCTGCTGCGCGCCCTCTGGCGCGCCGGCCGCGGCATCGATGCCAAGTTCCGCCGCGACCCCGACAATCACCGTCGCTTTCTATGCCTCCTGGCGCAGCCGCGCGGCGTCACCCTGAGCCTGCGCCTCATGCACCGGCTAGGCATCCTGGGCCGTTACCTGCCCCTGTTCGGCCGCATCAGCGGACAGATGCAGCACGACCAGTTCCACATCTACCCGGTGGACGAGCACATCCTCATGGTGCTGCGCAACCTGCGCCGCCTGGCCGTCCCGGAATTCGCCCACGAATACCCCCTGGCCCACCGCCTGATGGGCGATTGCAAGCGCCAGGACCTGCTGCTGCTGGCGGCCCTGTTCCACGACATCGCCAAGGGGCGCGGCGGCGACCATTCCAGCCTGGGCGCGCGCGACGCCCTGCGCTTCTGCCGAGAACACGGCCTGCCCCGCGAAGACGGGGAAATGGTGGCCTGGCTGGTCGCCGAGCATCTCTCCCTGTCGCAGGTGGCGCAGAAACAGGACCTGACCGACCCCGAGGTGATCACCGCCTTCGCCGCGCGCTGCGGCGATGTGCGCCGCCTCAGCGCCCTCTACCTGCTCACCGTGGCGGACATCCGCGGTACCAGCCCGAAGGTGTGGAACGCCTGGAAGGACAAGCTCACGCGCGAGCTCTACCTGGCCGCCCGGCGGGTACTCGAAGGCGGCGCGCCGGAAGCCGACAGCATCGAGGAAAAGAAGGAGCAGGCGCGCGCGCAACTGCGCCTCTATGGCTTCCCGCCGGGCAGCGAGGAGGCCCTGTGGAAGCGCCTGGACGACGTCTACTTCCTGCGCCAGGATGCGCGCGACATCGCCTGGCAAACCCGCCGCCTGCTACCGGTAATCGGCCGTGAATCCCTGGTCGTGCGCGCCCGCCTGGCGGCGGTTGGGGAAGGCGTCGAGGTGCTGGTCTACGCGCCCGACGAGGAAGCCCTGTTCGCCCGCATCTGCGCGTTCTTCGCGAAGCTGGGCTACACCATCCTCGCCGCGCGCGTGCACACCACCCGCGATGGCCACGCGCTGGATACCTTCTACGCCCTGGACCCGGAACTGCGCCAGGTGGCGTATCGGGATTTCCTCAACTACATCGAGCATGAACTTGCCGCCGAATTGGCGCGCCAGGATGCGCCCCCTCCCGCCGCCGGCGGCAAGGTGGCGCGGCGCCTGAAGGCCTTCCCCATCGAACCCCAGGTGAGCCTGTCGGCCGGCGACAACGGCCGCGATTTCGTGCTCACCTTCACCGCCGGCGACCGGCCCGGCCTGCTCGCCCAGGTCGCCCGGTTGCTGCACCGGCATGGCGCCAACGTACTGTCCGCGCGCATCAATACGCTGGGCAACCGCGCCGAGGACGTCTTCGTTCTGGCTGGTGAGAACCTGCGCGGCGCGCCCGCGCGGCTGGCCCTGGAACAGGACCTGTCGGAATCGCTCAGGCTGTAGGGGATGCCGGGGCGGCGGGTCCAGTTTCGACGCCGCCATGCTCCAGGCGGTAGAGCCAGGCCAGCAACTCCGCCACGGCAACGTAGAGTTCCGGCGGAATGCTGTCGTCCAGGTCCACCTGCATCAACAGATTCACCAGATCGGGCGATTCGTGCACGAACACCCCCGCCGTCCTGGCGCGCTCGATGATCTCCTCCGCCAGCAGGCCGCGGCCCTTGGCCACCACGCGCGGCGCGCCCTTCGCCTGGGTGTAATGCAGGGCGACGGCCTCGCGGCGGCGATCCTTGCCGCCGGCCATCAGAGATCCTCCCGCACCACCGTGAGTTGACTCGACCTCAGGCCGGCCGCGCGCAGAGCATCATCCAGGGCGGGCAGGGCCTCGAGCAGCGCGTCCGCCGTAGTGCTTTCCTGGGCGCGCAACTGCACGCTCACTTCGTCGCCGCGCAGGCTGACGCGGGCATGCAGGTCGCCCATGCGCGGCAGGCTCAGGCGTAATTCGGTATTCCAGGCGGCACCCTCTTCCTCGCCGGCGTATTCACCCTGCCCCTCCCCCCGCCTCTCCACCAGCCATTGCATCCACTGGCCGGGCCAGGCCAGGCCCTGCCATTGGAAGGGAGCCCCCTCCAGCATCTGCAACTGACGGCCAGCCAGGCGCGCGGCCTCCTCCGGCATGCCGCCGAGTTCGGTGAGCCGGGACTGGGCGGCGGCATCGCGGCCCAGCCTGGCCTGCGGCTCGTTGAGCAGGGCCTCGAAGGGATAGGCGCCCTTGGCCCAGCGTTGCAGGTGCGACTCGTAGAACAGGCCGCTCTCGCGCACGGTCTGCGCCAGCCGGTTGGGCAGCACGCCGGCGCCGGGCGCCGCCGGATCGGCCAGGGCGCCGGGCCGGGTACTGGTGCCGCTGGACAGCGCCGCCCGCATGCCATCGACGGCCTGCCCCTGCAGGGCGTTGTTGGCGCTGGCCAGGGCAATCGGCGCCTGCAGCGGGGTCGCCGCGGAGCTTTGCAGGATAAGCACGTTAGCGACAATGGGTCGCGCGGCGGCTTGCGACGCCGTCGCGGCCTGCGCCGGGCCAGCGGCTTGTCCGGCGGCCGCGCCCTGGACGGCGCGCGCGGCCTTGGCACTTGCGCTCACCGCCACGGCCTGCGGCGGCAGCACGCGCGTCGCGGCGGAGGCAGGCGCTGCCGCGGGCGTGTTAGCCGGCAGGGCCGGGGATGCTGGAGCAAGATTCTTGACCATGCCGCTGGCAGCGGCCTGGACGACCCTCTGCGCAGCCGCGCTCGGCGCGCCCGCAGGGGTTGCCGCGGCGGTGGCGGGGGCCGCACTGGCGGCGGCCGGCTGGGCGACGCGCATCAAGGCATTGACCTGCTGCGCGGTCTGGGAAATGCGCACCGGCTGGACCGGCGCCACCGGCGCCGTATTCAGCAGAAAGGTCGGTCGGGGCCCGGCATTGAGGAAGGTCAGGCGCACGGTGTCGCCAACCTGGCTGCCGCGCGGCAAGCCCATGTCCAGCTTCTGCCCGGCCACCTGTACCAGATGGCGGCCGTTGGCCAACTGATCGAGCACCTTGCCGCTGTACTCGGCGCCCACCTTGAACGGCAGCGCCTGTTCCGCGCGATTGCCCTGCGTCAGAGCGCCGGCCTGGCTTTTCATCCAGGTCAGCAGGAGCTCGGGCAGGGCGGAGAGATTCATGACCCGGATTTCTGCAGGGCAATGATGAGTTCGGCCTCGGTCAGGGAAATGCCCAGCTGCTCGGCCAATTCCGCCGCCGTGGCGCCGGCACGAGCCATGCGCGCGGCCTCGGCATGCAGGTTCCGGAGGGCATCGAGGGTGGAATCGGTGGGCGGGCGGGCTTCAAGGGTTTCCAGACGCTGACCCAGCGCGGCCATCTCGCGCGCCAATTCCTCGACGCGCATGGCCAGCCGGTCTTGCCGCGCCCGGTTGCGACGGCGGGAAAAAAGCAGCACCTCCAGCAAATACACCGCGCTGGCCAGCACCACCGCCAACAGCAGTTCACGCCCGGTAAAGGTCAGGGTATCCAGCATGGCCCGCGCATCCCTCGAAATCAGAGGCCCGATTGAGCCATATTTCGGCGCGGGGGGTGGAAACTTGAACCGGATTTCACATCATGAGGCTGGCCAGCGCCGGTAAGCCCGCTGCGCTATCAGACTTGTTCGAGGCAGGCTCTGCTCACGGGTAATTTACCCGGCCCGTGTTCCTCGTATGCGGCGACGCTTGCAGCAAGAGCACAGTGGGTAACTGGTAAACGCGAAACGCCGCCAATGGACACAGCGCCCCTCGGCGCGTCAGTCACGCGGCTTCGGGCTGTTCACCACGCAGTCCGGCGGCGATATTTCGGTTGATGTTGATGAGGATGTCCAGCTTTTCCGAGGACGGATACGCCATGACCTCGAAGATCCGGCGATCGACGAATACGCTCAAGGCCAGGATGTTCTGCTTGATCTCCGCCGGCAACGGGTTATCCGCCTGGGAGATCTCGGACTGGAAGAAGCTCCACACCCGCTGGTTGAACTTCAAGGCCTCGTCGAGCAGGGCATCGCGGTCGGCATCGTTCCAGTGCTGCTGCACATCTTGCAGCTTGAGCGCGGCCTTGGTGAGTACGGAGGCCTCCAACTCCCGGCCGGAGAGGGTCGATTTCTCGACGCTCTGGTAAGCATCAAGGGGATTCGCGGGCATTGGACAACAACTCCTTCTCGTACTGGATCAGGTTCGCGGTGTGCTTCAGGGCCTGATAATAATTGCCGGCCAACACTTCCTCACTGATGCGGGTAATGCGCTCCGTGGCGCTGGGCGCGGCGGCGATGATCGCCTTGACCAAAGACCAATAAGCCTGATGGTAATTGGCCATATTCGCCGGTTCCATGTACATGAGCTGGATGGCGAGATAGATTCGCTTGCAGGGTGTGTCGGCCTGCGCCTCGGAGAGAATATCCTTTTCCCGCAGTATGGATACATCGTTGAGCACCGTAAGGGTACTGCGGCTGTCGCCGTTGACCAGGACGGCACCGCCGACAAAGAGCTTTTCATGGGGCTTGAGATCCAGGCGCAGCGGCATGCCCTGATCCGTCAGCCGGCATCCACCAAGACTTGTTGTGCGCCGCCGCCGATCGTCCGACTGGAACCGCCGGCCACATACCCCTGTATCTGGTCCGCCTGGAAAGTCGCGCGCTCCGCATCCAGACCGCCGACAAAGCGCATCACATCTTCCCACATGGTCTTCTGGATCTGCGCGATGTTCTCCCGCGTCCGGTTCACCATGTCCAGAGCGTTAATGACTTCAGCATCCTTGGCGGTTTGCGGGTTCAGCTCGGGAATCGCAAGATCGCCCTGGCGCGGTAACACCGCTGTGGGCGGCAAGACCTGTTGCCAATCCATGATCCGCGCCGCCTGGGCAGGAATTTCGGGGCGCTCCGCTGCTGGAGGGAAAGCCAGTGCTTCGAGTTGCTTGCGCAAACCGGTGATGGAATTCAAATAGGCAATGCGTTCTGGGTTGTCCTGAGCATAAGGGGGGTACTGTTTGACGATGTGTGTCAGATTTGTCTTGATTTCACGTAACAACTGATCTGCCGCGCTGAGGCCCGCATGGGCGCCACGAATCTGCATGGCTGCTTCGGCAATCGCATCCTTGGCCTGCCTGATTTGGGCATGCAGCCCGGACTGGATCTGTACGCCCAGTCCCACCATTCCCACCTCCTGATGACCGCGACCGGCGGGTGGCATCCCGCCATGGGACATGGTTCGCGGCATGGCAACGGGAAAGGAAACCACGCTTCCAACCTCGTTCACCATTTTCTTCTCCTTGCTGGGAACCGGGTTTCCCCGGTTCCCACTGCATCACGAGTGAACGCTGCTTAGAACAGACGCAACACCGATTGTGCCGCCTGGGCCGACAACGAGAGCGCAGTGACCCCCAACTGCTGCCTGGTTTGCAACAGCAGCATGTTGGCACCTTCCTCGTTGGTATCGGCGTTGGTCAACTTGCCCGCACCGTCGACCAGGGTGTTCACCATGTCGGTGATGAACTGCTGACGGGTGGTCAGGATGGACAGGTTGGAGGCGAGGCCGGCGCTTTCCGTGCGCAGCTTGCCCAAGGCCGCATTCAGCGTCGTTTCGATACCATCAAGGGCGGTGCCGCCAGTCAGTTGGGCCGACGTCAGCGTGCCCGAGCCTGTTTGCGTGCCGCCGGAAATCGCGAGGCCCGAGGCGCTGCCGTTGAAGCCCTGCATTTGCAGCTTGGTGGAGGCCTGTTCGTTGAAGTTGACCGCCAGTGCGCCGCTGGTCAGGAAATTGACACCCTTGTAGCCCGAATCCTCCGCCGTGTTGTTCAACTGGCGAACCAGTTCGTTGTACTGCGTGGTAAGGCCCGCCAGGTCGGTGGCGGAAGTGGTCGAGGTCTGTGCCGAACGCGCCTGGGAAACGATACCGCGCAGCGCCTCGATGGTGCTGTTGATAGCCTTAACGCCACTATCGGAAGCCTTCACCGTCTGGATCGCCTCGCCGATGTTGTCCTTCAGGCCGTTGAGCAGGTCGGCCCGCTGGGTGTGCGCCCGCGCGGCGAAGAAGTTGGTGGGGTTGTCGATCGCGCTGTTGACTTTCTTGCCGGTCGCCAGTCTTTCTTGGGTGCGGCCAAGCAAAGCCTCGGTCGATTGCAGGCTGACCAGGTTGGACCGCATCGCGGAAGTGAGGGAGACGTCGCCGATTGCCATGATAAAACTCCTTTCTGGGGTTGGATAACGGGATTTCTATCCCGATTGGCTGCCCCTCAGAATGGATGATCGAGGGCAGTCAGTCCTTTTTCGGCGCGCGCGTGGAAAAACTTTAGGGCACGTCAGAAAAAAACTGGATACGCCTCTGCCCAGACGTTTCCGGGAAACTCGAAGAAGCGGGACTGATGGCCCGGCAGGCTCCCCTTTGCCCGCGATGAATCAAGCGTGGCTGCGCGGCGCGGATCAGGCAAAACCTGAGAAACGCGTGTACTCGTCGGCCGCGGGGTCCATGGCCAGCCCCGTGGCATCCTTGCCCGCGAAGCTGAACTGGATGTGGGAGGGGTCCAGCGTGCCGTCCCCGCCTTCGGTCTGCTGGACTCTGAAGAACACCGTCGCGATCCGGTAGGTTGCGTCATAGCTCACGGAAACCGGATAACGCGCCAGCGCGACTTCCGTGGAGGGCAGGGCAAAGCCAAAATTGTAGCCGTCGCCCTTTCCGGTGTCCTGGGAGCGGGTAATGCTCCAGTTCAGAGCATTCTGGACCGAGGCCACATCCATGGGTTTGCTGAACAGGAACTTCATGGAAAAGGTCTGCTGGGCGCCGGGATCCGAAAGGTACGCGCTCAGCGAGGAGACCAGGGTGCCGGCCCCCCGTGATCTGGGAAAGGTGCTGCTGGCATCCACCCCTACCATGGCAGCCGGGGTCTTCTCGTAGATGTATTGGCTCAGGGTGTTCGCCAGATCCTTGGCCTTGGATTGCAGTTCGCGAACCATATCCTGGGCCTGGTCGCGATCGCCCAGATCGGTCAGGGCGTAACCCAGTTCCACCCGAGCGATGTTGAAATCCGGCTGGATTGCGAGAGCCCTTTCGAAAGCCCCGACCGCGTCCTCAGTGCGCCCCTGCCTGGCATAACTCAGGCCCAGGCCATACTCGCCGTTGGGCTTGCCGGGTTCGAGCTCGCGCACCCGCTGGAACTGCGCTTCCGCATCACGCAAGCGGCCGCTTTCCAGATAGGCCTGACCCAGGCTGTAGCGGTTGGCGGCGCCCGGATCCAGGGTCACCACCTTCTCGTACAGCTCCACGGATTTTTCCGGATTCTCCAAGGTGATGTAGAGCTTGGCGAGGGAGATCAGCGTATCCGTGCGTTGCGGGTTGATACGTATGGCCTGTTCATAGGCTTGTATCGCCCGTTCCGGCTGCCTCTTGGCCAGGTAGGAACGCGCCATGTAGTCATGGGCGTTGATTGCGGTGTCCGAGCCCGGAGCCAGCCCCGCCGCCCGCCTGAACTGGTCGACGGCCTCGTCATAGCGCTTGGCCACAAAGGACTCCAGTCCCCTGCTCAACAAGCGCTGGGCGAGGGAGTCCATGCTGGCCCTACGGCTGGCAAACGTTACGAATAAATTGGATGTACCAATATCCTGAATCGCCATGTCCCACTGTTTCGAATTGGCCCGAGCTTGCGCGTGTTATCGGCTCCGCTCGGAAAAACCTGATGTAGGCGGCAGCCAGGCGCGCAGCCACACATCCAGATGGTCTTCCAGCATCCAGTGTCGCTGGATGTGATCGCGCAGGGCATCGCCTTCACGCGCCAGGGCATCACGATCCGCCACGCGTTCGCGGATGGCCTCCACCCAGGCCTTGAACTTGGGGGCCACGCGGGCGACCGGGAAAGCGCCGCGATACGGGGTGATGTCGCTGCACACCACGGGATAGCCCATGACTCCATACTCCAGCAGGCGCAGATGGCTCTTGCCATGGTTGAAGGGAATATCCTCCAGCGGCGCGATGGCCAGATCGAGATCCAGACTGGCGAGCTTGGCGGCGTAATCGTCCAGCTTCACGGGTTCATGGAATTCCCTGACCAGGGGTCGGATCGTATCGGGACACATGCCGAAGAAGATCCAGTCCACCTCGTCGGCGGTGGCCTTGACCACATCCACGATGAGCCTCAGGTCGCCGGCGTGTGTGGCGCTGCCGGCCCAGCCCACGCGGGCCTTGGCACCGCCGCGGCGTATGGGCCGATAGCCGTCCCAGCGCGCCCGCTCCAGATAGTTGGGCACCACCACGATTTCGTCGCAATAGCCCTTGAAGGCCTCGGCCAGGTATTCGGTGGAGACCACGAAACGGTGGCACAGGCTCACTGCCTTGCGGAAACGCTTGTTGACATCCTTCTGCTCCACGAACACCTTCTTCTGCGAGCTCATGATGGGGATGTTGGAGATCAGGTCGTCCAGTTCATAGACGCGGAAGGCCTTCGTAATGCGGGCGATGCGCTGCATGAATTCGATCTGTCCCTCCTCTAGTTGGCGCTGGAACACCACAGACTCCGGGTCCATGCGGGCGTACTCGCGGGGGTGGAAATAGCCGGCGGCATCCCAGCCCATGACCTTGCCGGCCCGGGTCAGCGCTCGCATGGGTGCGATGATGCGGTACTCGCCGCAGCCCATGGCATCCGCGTGGATGGAAAGCACGCGGGGCGCGGGGTGCCATTCCGGATCCCAGGTCAGCGCTGGTGTAGGTTCCGGCTGGAAGGGCTGGATCAGGCTGAGGTTGCGGTTGTAGGCCGGGTCGTTGGCGAACCAGCGCGGCCACTTCGCCACCACCGCCTCCACCTCACGGTAGAGCCGCTTGTATTTTTCCTCCCGCGCCAGCAATTCGACATCGGCAGCGGCCTGGCTCACCGACTCCTCGTGGCGCAGGGTGGCATGCGGTGTCCAGATCACCTTGAGGCCGCGTTCGCGCAACTTGAGGCAATAGTCGACGTCGTTGAAGTTGACCTGGAACGTCGTTTCGTCGAGGCCGCCCACCGCCTCGTAATGTGTCTTGCGGGTGAGCAGGCAGGCGGCGGTGACCGCCGAATAGGCCTGCGGCAACATGAGGCGACCGTAGTAGCCCGGGTCGTCACCGGCGGCTTTGCTGAAAACGTGGTTCGACCCCATGCCGCCCAGGCCCAGAATGGCGCCGGCATGCTGGATGGTGCCGTCGGGATAAAGCAGGCGCGCGCCCACGGCCCCCACATCCTCGCGCTGGGCGTAGCCCAGCATCTCCTCCAGCCAGTCCTCGTGCAGCACCTGGGTATCGTTGTTGAGCAGCAGCAGGTATTCACCGTGCGCCTCCCGCGCGGCCATGTTGTTCATGGCGGAAAAGTTGAACGGCCCGGGGAAGGAAAGTACCTTCAGGCTGTTGGAACCCAATTCCCGCAGTGCCTGGAGGTAGGCCAGGGTTTCCGGGTCGTCGCTGCCGTTGTCCACCACCAGCACCTCGCAGTAGCTGTACTGGGTGCCTTCGATGAGGCTGGTCAGGCAGTTGCGCAGCAGGTCCACCTTGTTCTTGGTTGGAACGATGATGGAAACCAGCGGGTTGTCGAGGATGTGATGGCGAATGCGGAAGCTGCCGGGCAGCGGTCCATCCTCGACATCCGCACCCCAGCCCAGCCGGCTCAGGTGCTCGCGCAGGCACTCGCCAGCCACCTGCCAAACCTCCTCTGGCTCGCGCAGGCAATGTGCGCCTTCCTCATGACGGTGATAGAGAACATCCGCCAGGTGGCCGACCTCGCCTGCGGAGAGCCGCTCGCTGGCGCGCAGGGCAAGGTCCCAGGTAAGGACGCCTTCGGTCTGCGGTCGCAAGCCACCCAGTTCGGCAAACAGATCGCGCTTCAGCAATAGCAGACCACCCAGGCAGAAAGGCGCGCAACGCAGCATATCCGCATCGAAATCGGTCTTAAAGAAAGGGGTATGCCGAGTGCCGTCCGCAGCCAGACGGTCCTCGTCGCTGTAGAGCATCCGCCATTCCGGGTGGCGCTTTACCGCGTCGGCAACGGCGAAGGTGGCATGCAGGGGTAGCCGATCCCCTGCCTCCACCATGCCGACCCAATCTTCTTCTCCCTCCAGCAAAGCATCGTTCAACGAAGTGATGGCGAAGTCGGGTGGCACCTTATGCCAACTGACACGGGTCAAATCCCCCAGGCCATCCGGTGCACCCGTCTCCGCCAGCACGGCCAGATGCCATCCCGGATGGAACTGGGCGGACAGGCTCTTGAGGTTGTGGGCCAGTAAATCCTCGCGGCCCGCGCGGCATATCACACCGAGGCGCACGCGTGCCGGCTCACCCCAGGCCGCCATGCGATCTGCCATCCAGTGCAGATCCCATTCCTGATAGCCATGTCCGGCCTGCCAAAGGGCGTAATAGTCCAGCATGGCAGTTGTCGAAGGAGGCGCCCCCTCTCCAGCATCCACTTCCCCTGCGACAGCGTCCTCCCCGCTGGCCGCAAAGTCCCGTAGCAAATCCCGGTAGGTTTCGTTCACCAGGGCAGCGCGCCGCTGTAGGGAATGCTCCTGATACACCTTGAGCTGTGCCGACAGGGCGATTTCCCTGCGGAAATCTAAATTGTCGATCAACAACTTAAGGGCTGTAATCCATTTCTCCGGCTGGTTATCCACCAGCAAGCCGGTTTTGCCCTGCTCGATCACGTCCCGATAGGCTGGAACGTGGCTGTAAACGCCAGCCATGCCCAGGGCCGAGAACTCGAGCCACTTGATCGCGCTCTTGCAGGCATTGAAAGCACTGTCTTCCAGCGGCGCCAGGCCAATGTCCAGTTCCAGGCTCTTCATCCTGGCCGCATAGCCACCGTAATCCGGCGTGAACGGCACAGCTTCGGCGTTGGCATGGCCGATCCAAGACTCAGGCATGGCGCCGATGAACTTGATGCGGATGCGGGAGCCATATTCCGCGCAGATCGCGCGCAGGGCCGCGTCAATGAGCTTGAAATCCCCGGGCCGGGCGGATGTACCGGCAACCGCGATGTTCACCTTGCGGCCGTTGTCCGGCAGGGGGCGGTAGAACAGGTTGTAGTCCAGAAAATTCGGCAGGATGCGGACGTTAGCGTTATAGCCGGCGAGCCGCTGCGCAAGCCCTGGTGTGGAAACCACCACGGCATGGGCGCGCCGCATGGCGTCTTCGATGAAAGGCTTGTTGGGGGCGAATTCCGCGTAATGGGGGTTGTCTTCGGGCAGGTAGGTGAGGAGATCGTCCGTCTCGTAGATCACCGGCTTGCCCGAGGCAAAGATAGCCTCCAGCAACAGCGCCGTGTCTTTTCCAGGAAAGGAGCGCTGCAGGACGATCAGGTCGGCATGCTGGAGCAAGGATTCATCCAGCACGCCAAGCCCGTTCCTTCCGGCGTCACTTGCCCACACCAACTCGCATTGCGGTTGCACATGTTGCATGGGACGCACAAGACGGATCTGGGCACAAGAGGAGATACGCACGTCCCGTGAATACGCGAGGATACGGATGCTTGCCGGGAGTTCGCGGGGGGATGCGCCTCGTCTGGCGCCACCTTGGACATCCATGTCATGCGCGGGCAGCGGCCTTGCCCGCACGATGAATTGTAGACACTTGAAATCCTCGAACTCTTCAGGCGTCACGTCTTTCAGGATGAGTTTGTCCGTGCCCACGGTGGTAGCGCCGGGGGGTAGTTGCAGGTGCATCAGACGGCCATCTGCGGTTCGCGCCCAGCTTTCGATGGAGTATCCGGTCTCCCGGAACAGCTTTTCGATCTCCGCACGCGTAAAGAAACGGATGTGTGTGATGTCCAACAACCCTTCGGGCATGTATGGAAAACGGCCGTTGGCCAGTTCGTTCAGTAGCCAAAGATTGCGTGCGTTCGGAATGCTGGCGATGACCTGGGCATCTTCCGTGAGATAGGGTTTGAGGCGCACCAGAGCACCCCAGGGGTCATACATGTGCTCCAGCACATCGGCCAGGATCACCGTATCGATGCTTCCAGGGCCAATACCATGGCCTTCCAGGTCCGCGTCTTCGAATCTCTCGCTCAGAACCAAATTCATGCGCCCACGCGCCACCGCCGCCGCCGCCGGGGACAATTCGATGCCTGCCACCCAGACTGCCGGATAGAGTGACTTGAGGTACTGGGCAGTGCCCCCCCTGTAGCAGCCGATCTCCAGTACCCGTCGAGGCGGCCGTCCCAACTCGGCCACCACCTCCCGGCGTGGTACATCAGGATAGGAATCGCACTTGTCCTTGTGTGTCCCCTTCTCCGCTAGTGCTTGCCACGGGTAGCGTTTACATTTAGGCATGTGGAAAGGTTCTCTCGTGCCCCTCAGGATGAAAGTGCGAGTAAGGCGGAACCGCTCGGCCCCAGTAAACTCGCCTGCGCTCAGTGGGTCATGAGGCCTTCCGCCAGGCTGCGGTTGATCCTGATCAGGATGTCCAGCTTTTCAGGTGCGGGATAGGCCTGGACTTCGAAGGAACGGCGGTCAACAAAGCTGGACAGGGTAAGAATATTCTCGCGGAGTGCCATGGGCAGCGGATTGTCTCCATTGAGAAGTTCCGCCTGAAACACGCTCCATAGTGTCTGGTTGTATTTCAGGGCGTTATCCAACAAGGCATGATCGGCATCCTCCTGCCACTTGCCGACGACTTCCTCAAGCAGCGTCGCAGCCTTGTTCAATACGGCCGCCTCCAGTTCACGCCCAGCCAATTCGCTGGTGTTGTCACCCAACTCCTGAGACATCATCTGCATTGCCATCATGTTGTGTTCTCCTTGATCCATGGATTTACTCAAACGACAAGCCTTCCAATATCGCGCGGTTCGTGCTGATGCACGCTCCCGTGGATAAGAACGGCAATTACACAAGGCGCTTGTGGCTCGTCCGCCCGATCACGGCGGCCATCTTCTCCTCGCTCAAGTCGGAATCCTCGCGCGCCAAGGGGTATCGCAACGCTCCAATCTTCTTGGCCGCGCCGCAACACTAACGGCAGACAAGGTCACTTCCATTTCCTAGCCAAATGTTCAGGCGACTTAGAACAGACGCAGAACCGAGGCATTGGCCTCAGCCGACAGGCTTAGCGCCGTCACACCCAACTGCTGCCTGGTCTGCAGCAACAACATGTTGGCGCCTTCCTCGTTGGTGTCGGCCACGGTCAGCTTGGTGGCACCCTCGGCCAGGGTGTTCACCATGTCGGTGATGAACTGCTGACGCGTGGTCAGGATAGACAGGTTAGAAGCGAGGCCGGCACTTTCCGTGCGCAACTTGCCCAAGGCCACATTCAGCGTCGCTTCGATACCATCCAGGCTGGTGCCGCCAGTCAGTTGGGCCGACGTCAGCGTGCCCGAGCCGGTTTGCGTGCCGCCGGAAATCGCGAGGCCCGAGGCGCTGCCGTTGAAGCCCTGCATTTGCAGCGAGCTGGAAGCTTGTTCGTTAAAATTGACCGTAAGGGAACCGCTGGACAGGAAGTTGACGCCCTTGTAGCCGGAATCCTGCACCGTGTTATTGAGCTGGCGGATCAATTCGTTGTACTGGGTGGTGAGACCCTGCAGGTCGGCCGCAGAAGTGGTGGATGTCTGTGCCGAACGCGCCTGGGCAACGATACCGCGCAGCGCCTCGATGGTGCCGTTGACGGCCTTCACACCATTGTCCGAGGCCTTCACCGTCTGGATCGCCTCGCTGATATTGTCCTTGAGCCCGTTAAGCAGGTCGGCCCGCTGCGTATGCGCCCGCGCGGCAAAGAAGTTGGTGGGGTTGTCGATGGCCGAGTTCACACGCTTGCCGGTGGCCAGCCGCTCCTGCGTTCTTCCCAACAACTGTTCCGTGGACTGCAGGCTCACCAGGTTGGCCCGCATCGCCGATGTCAACGTGATATCGCCAATTGCCATGTCATCTCTCCATATAAAAGCGATCCGACGGGACGGGATGCGAGGTCCGTGTTCTCGGCATCCTTCCATCCCACCCCAAGGAGCCCCAATCGGAGGTCGCCGGGATAGCGCCCGAATGAATCTCGGGGTGGACTTAGCAATTGGTGTGCCAACTACATTTTCTTACCCTTTATGACGATGAATCAGGCAGTTGCATCCATCTTGCTGGACGGGGTCGGGGGCATCCCAGAAAACCTTTACCCAATCACCGATTCGATTGCGGCAAGGATTGCCTGGCGGAAAATCTTGCCGTGCCGTCCGCCTGGGTGGCGGATCTCCTGTTCACGCAGCCTGGCGGCCGAGTGAAGCTCGCTCAGCGCGGGCAGCCCTGAAGCATTCGACGATAACGCCGCGGGCTTGCGGCACGTATGAGTTCGCCACGAATGCGCCGCGTCGACGCGGGGCGCGTGCCGGCAACCGCTTGCGTGCGGCCGGCCGTGCTATGATGGCGGCCGCCCTGAACCTATCCCGACTGCAATGAGCGACCGCCAGAATCTGCAAGACCAGTTTCTCAACACCCTGCGCAAGGAACACGTGCACTGCTCGGTGTTCCTGGTGAACGGCATCAAGCTGGTGGGACGCATCGAGTCCTTCGATCAGTACATGGTGCTTTTGCGCGGCAACGACCAGGCCGTGCAGGCGATTTTCAAACACGCGATTTCCACGGTGTCGCCGACCAAGCAGGTGAGCATCGGTCCCCGCGCGGCGGCGGAAGGCGAGTAAGTACCCGCGCGCGCAACGCCCCCCTCCAAACAAAAACGACCGGCTTGCCGGTCGTTTTTGTTTGGCCCTCGTCGCGGATGTGCCAGGCACATCGGCGACGCGCCGGTGCCAGAGGCGCGCGGCGCGACGACCACCCGACTAGCGGGGTTTCTTGAAGGTGTTGTTGACCAGGGTTTTCACGTCGGCCTGCGGCGCGTGGCACTGCGTGCAATTCCAGCGAGCCATGTGCAATTCGCCTTTCTTCACGTTTGCATAGTGGCTGACCGGCGCGGGCACAGGCATGCCCTGGGTGATCTTTTCCTTCAGCAGGTCGGGCTGCACGTGGCAGTCCTTGCACAGGTTGAAGTCCTGGCGAATGGGCACCATGTCGACGATGGTGTGGGTGATCATGGGCGGCGCGGTCTGGTAGGAACGCTGCGCGCGCTTGTTGGTGCCGACGTCGCCGCCGCGATAGTTGACGACGATGGGATCCGGATTCTCGTAGACGCTGCTCTTGGACAAGCCGATGGCGTCATCGGGAATCGCCACGTCCTGCACCGCGTAAGCGGACAGGGCGCAGGCCATCAGGGCGCTCAGCAGAAAGGTCTTCCTCATGGTAATGCTCATTTCGTCCTCCTTTGAACGGCAATGGCGTCCGCCTGCACGTTGTGGCCGCGGATCAGGGGTTTGAAATCGAACTTCAGGCTACCTTCGGGACAGATGGGCGTGCAGCGACCACAGTTGCTGCACTCGCCGGAAAACACATACCCGCGTTCTTCCAGTTTCTTCAGGTTGAGCACCTGCGGCTCCGGGCAAACCTTGGCGCACTCGGCGCAGTGGGTGCAGGTGTTCTTGTCGAAACGCACCCGAATCAGCGCAGTCTTGCCGATCAGGCTGTAGAACGCGCCCAGGGGGCAGAGATGGCCGCACCAGCCATGCTTGAGGATGAGCAGGTCGAACAGGAAGATGGCCAGCAGGGCGGTGAAGCCCATGCCCAGGCCAAAGATGATCTCGCGATGCATCATGCCGATCGGGCTGACCCATTCGAACGCGGCCAGGCCACTGATCACGGTGATGACCAGAGTGGCGGCCAGAATGAAGTAGCGCAGTCCGCGCGGCAGATGGAAGATGGCCAGGATGCCGAGTTTGTTGCGCAGCCAGCCGGCGGCGTCGGTGACCAGGTTGACCGGACAGACCCAGGAGCAGAACACCCGGCCGCCGACGAGCAGATAGAAGCCGAGCACCACGGCGACGCCGATCAGGCTCTCCTGCGCCAGCACGTGGCCGGTAAGGAAAATCTGCAAGGCGGCGAAGGGATCGGTCAGCGGGATCAGGCCGATGAAGGTGGAGGCGGACAGATTGCCGGACAGCAGCCCCACATCCTTGGAGAACTCCCAGCCCCAGTGCAGGGTGCCGAAGAACAGCAGCAGAATGCCCACCTGGCTGATGCGCCGCAGGATGATGTAGCGCCAGACCCAAAGCCCGGTCGGCACGGGATGCTCCGCGGCAGTGGACGGAGCGCGCACGGTCGCCTCGCTCATAGTCCACCCTCATTGAGGTAATCCACGCCGGGGGCGGTCTTCGGCACGGCGGCGCCGGGCCCGGCCGGTTCAACGGCCTCGGGCGACTTGAAGTCCTGCGTGACTTCGGTGTCGAAGGTCCAGCCCAGGCGGTAGTGCTCGCCGATTTTGCCCTGCACCAGCTTGTGCGGCAGGATGCGGATGGCGGCGATGGTGGTGGGGCAGGCCTTCTCGCAGATGCCGCAGCCGGTGCAGGCGTCGGAATGCACCAGCGGCACGAACATGGCGTGCTTGGAAATCTGCCGAGGGTGAGTTTCCAGAGTGATGGCCTTGCCCTTGATGGGGCATTCCCGATGGCAGATCTCGCAGCGCAGGCCCTTCCAGGACAGACAGTTCTCGATGTCGATCACCGCCAGGCCCATGCGCGCGTCCTCGATCTTCTTGAGGCTGGGGGACAGCGCGCCGGTCGGGCAGGCCTTCATGCAGGGGATGTCCGGACACATGATGCAGGGGCCCGTGCGCGGATCAAAGTAGGGCATGCCGATGGGCAGACTGCCGCCGGCCGGCTGCAACTTGAGGATGAGCGGCGGGCAATCCACCACGCACTGACCGCACTTGATGCAGGCGGCGTTGAAATCGTCCTCGTCGAGGGCGCCGGGCGGACGCAGCGCATACGGAGCGGCGCGTGCCTCGTTGCGCAGGATGTAATCCCAGAGCAGACCGCCGGTGCCCGCCAAGGCGGCACCCTGCGCCAGCTTCACGAGGAAGTCGCGGCGTCTGGAGTCAAGGCCGGGTTGGCTGGAATCGGACATGTTTCACCTGTTTATGCGTGGCCCTCGGGGCCGGGGTGAGGAAACACCAGGCGTTCCCTCACCCCGACCCTCTCCCGAAGGAGAGGGAGGAAGGATCTACGTCAGGCCTTGTAGATCTTCACCGAGCACTTCTTGTAGTCGGTTTCCTTCGACTGCGGACAGGTGGTGTCGAGGGTCACCCGGTTGATCAGCACGCCCTCGTCGAACCAGGGTACGTAGATCATGCCGCGCGGCATGCGGTTGCGACCGCCGGTCTCCAGACGCACCTTGACCTTGCCACGGCGGGATTCCACCCAGACCAGATCGTTGCGCTTGAGTCCCTTGGCTTCCGCATCCTTGGGGTGGATCCAGCACACGGCGTTGGGCACGGCGCGGTGCAGTTCCGGCACGCGCCGGGTCATGGTGCCGGAGTGCCAGTGCTCCAACACGCGACCGGTACACAGCCAGAGGTCGTAGTTGGCGTCCGGCTTCTCGACTGGCGAGGCATAGGGACGGAAGTAGATCTTGGCCTTGCCGGAGATGTCCACCGTCTTGGCGGGATCGCCCGGCTTGTCCAGATCGCCCATGACCATCTTGACGCCATTGTTGCCGTAGAAGTCGAAACCGGAACCGGGCTTGCAGTACGAGTCGTACTTCTCGTTGTTGCGCCACTGGGTTTCCACCCACTTGCCGTCCTTGAGGTGCACCGGCCACTTCATGCCGCGCACCTTGTCGTCGTGGTAGACGTCGAAGGGAGCGAGGTCGTGCGCCTTGCCGGTGCCGAACTGGCGGTATTCCTCGAACAGGGCTTTCTCGGGGAACCAGCCGTCCTTCAGGAGCGTCGCGGTAATGTTGGGATGGCCCTTGGCGATGGGGTCGGGCCACTTCACCTTCTTGTTGTCCGGGGTGGCGTAGAGCACCTCGTAGAGGGTCTGCTCGGGGTTGTAACCCATCTTCACCGCCTCATCCAGCACCGACGGCAATTTGCCGTCCTCGAAGCCCGCGGCCTTGAGGCCCGGGATATTCTGCTCGCCCCAGACTTCCTTGAGTTTGAAGCGCTTGGACAGCTCCATCATCATCCAGATGTCGGGCCGCGCCTGGCCGGGCGGCATGACCTGCTGGCGCCAGACCTGGGTGCGCCGTTCGGCGTTGCCGTAGGCGCCCCACTTCTCGTTGATCATGGCGGCGGGCAGGATCAGATCGGCCACCTTGGCGGAGACGCCAGGATAGGCCTCGGACACGACGATGAAGTTGTTCATCTCGCGCGCGCCCTTGATCCAGTGATTGACGTTGGCGGTGTTCTGCCAGGGGTTGTTCACGTGCGTCCAGGAGAACAGCATGGTGCCATCCTCCAGATCGCGCATCTGCTTGACGAAGTGCGAGCCGATGGCCGGGTTCAGGGTCTTGGCCGGCAGCTTCCAGATCTTCTCGGTGAATTCCCGGTGCTTGGGATTCATCACCACCATGTCGGCCGGCAGGCGGTGGGCGAAAGTGCCCACTTCACGCGCGGTGCCGCAGGCGGAGGGCTGGCCGGTCAGCGAGAAGGCGCCATCGCCAGGCTTGGACTGGCGGCCCATGAGCAGGTGGTTCATGTAGCACTGCTCGTTGACCCAGGTGCCGCGCTGGTGCTGGTTGAAGCCCATGGTCCAGTAGGACACGATCTTGCGGTTCTTGTCGCAGTACAGGTCGGCCAGTTGCTTCAGCTTGGCCTTGAAGGCGTCCATGGATTCGTCCGGATCGCCCTTCGCGACTTCGGCGACGAAGTCCAGGGTGTAGGGCTCCAGGGCGGTCTTGAAGTCCTCGAAGCTGATGGCCCAGTCGCGCATGGGCAGCAGGCCGGCGGTGTTCTTCTGTTCGACCGCCTCGCCCTCCTTGCGGCGCTGGGCGATGGCTTCCCATTTATCCAGAACGCGCACCTTCTCGTTCTTGACGATCTCCATCTCGGCGGCACTGTGGAACTTCTCGGCATTGACCGGACGGAAGCCATAGCCGATGTCATACGGGCCGGTAGCGAACTGGGTGTGCTTCTTGACGAAGTCCCAGTCGATGACATCGCGCTTGACGATCTCGCGGGCGATGTAGTTCTGGATGGCCAGGTCGCCGCTGGGGGCGAAGATGATTTCCAGGTCGGCGATGTCGGACGACATGTTGCCGTACACCGACAGGTTCACCACTTTCATGGGCTTGTGGGTCAGGCGGCGGTCGGTGATGCGCGACCACAGGATGGGGTGCATCTCGGCCATGTTGGCGCCCCACAGGATGGCGGTATCGGTGTGCTCGATATCGTCATAGTTGCCCTGCGGTTCGTCGATGCCGAAGGTCTGCATGAAGGCCACCACGGCCGAGGCCATGCAGTGACGGGCGTTGGGGTCGATGTGGTTGGAGCGGAAGCCGGCCTTCCAGAGTTTGACGGCGGCGTAGCCCTCATGGATGGTGTACTGGCCGGAAGCGAACACACCGATGCCGGTGGGGCCCTTTTCCTTCAGCGCCCAGCGGATCTTCTCTTCCATGACGTCGAGCGCCTGTTCCCAGGACACGGGCGTGAACTTGCCCTTCTTGTCGAACTTGCCGTCCGTCATGCGCAGCAGGGGCTGGGTCAGGCGGTCCTGGCCGTAGTTGATCTTGCCGTTGAAGTAGCCCTTGACGCAGTTCAGGCCCTTGTTCACCGGCGCATCCGGATCACCCTTGGTGGCGACGATGCGGCCGCCCTGGGTGGCCACCATGATGCCGCAGCCGGTGCCGCAGAAGCGGCAGACCGACTTGTCCCATTGCCAGCCTTTTTCGGAGGCCTTGACGGCGGCCTCGGCTTCTTTGGAAAGCGGCACGCCCACCGTGGCGGCAGTGGCGCCGGCAATGCTGGTCTTCAGAAAATCACGACGCGTAAGTCCCATCTTAGCCTCCTAGCTCAATCAACTGTTCAGATACTCGGGCACGACGCAGGCATCAAAACCGTCCTGCTTGTCTTCCAGTTCGGGCGGCATGCCTTCATAGGTCCGCTCGTCCTCCGCGAGATAGTGGTACACCATCTCGGCCATAATCACATGCGGCACAGCCTTGATGCGCTTGACACCCTCGATCTCGGCATGGATGTCGGCGGCTTCCTGCACCGCCACGATGCGGCCGGTCGCCTCATCCACCTGATGCACTTCAACACCCTCGAGGGCGTTGAGGGTTTCCACCACTTCGCCCTGAAACTCAGGTTTCGTCACCACCAAAATGCCCGACAGATTCACGGTCTTCCTCCTCGGTTAGACAGTAGTGGAATCCTGACAACCAAGTCTTCAAAAAGCCTTGATCCACATCAATTCGTCGCTACCATCAAAATGACTTAATGTCGGGCCTTGTTCGCTGCGCATTGCGAGTCGTCCTTGATCCTGGAAACCCGCCACTCCATTCACGAAATCCTCTCCCGCCAACCGATGTTCCGGGGTCTGGCGGCTGACGAACTGCGGGATATCGCCAACGGCACACGCGAATACCGCGCGAAGAAGAACGAGATCATCTTCCATCGCGGCGACGCGGTGGAGGGTATGCATGTGGTGGTGATGGGGCAGGTCAAGCTGTCGCTGCCCTCATCGCAGGGCGCGGAAAAGGTGGTGCACGTGTGCGGTCCGGGCAACACCTTCGGCGAAGCGGTGGCGTTTCTCGACAAACCCTACCCGGTGAACGCGCAGGCAACTGCCGAGAGCCTGTTGCTGCTGATCCCCAAGCGCGTCCTGCTCGATGCCCTGGAACTCAGCAACAACCTGTGCCGCAAGATGATCTCCAGTCTTTCCGTGCGTCTGCACGAGATGATCAGCGACATGGAAACCTGTCTGCTGCGCAACAGCGTGCAGCGGGTGGTGTGCTTCCTGGTGCAATCCGCGCCTGAATCCGGCGACGCCTTCGAGGTCAGCCTGACAGCCAGCAAGCAGACCATCGCCTCGCAACTGAACCTGGCGCCGGAAACCTTTTCCCGTGTGCTCGGCCAGCTCTCCGAAGCCGGCCTCATCCAGGTGCGCGGCCGGCGCATCGCGGTACTCGACCGCCAGCGGCTGATCGGCTTCTCCGGCTGATCAGGCGGCGGCCAGTCCGCGCTCCAGGTCGGCACGCAGATCGCGCAGGTCCTCCAGGCCGACGGCGATGCGCACCAGGCCGTCGCCGATGCCGGCGGCGGCGCGCTGCTCCGGGGTCATGCGGCTGTGCGTGGTGCTGGCCGGATGCGTGATGGTGCTGCGGGTATCGCCGAGATTGGCGGTGATCGACAGGATCCGGCAGGCATCGATCAGGCGCCAGGCGGCGGCGCGCCCGCCCGTCAGCTCGAAGGCGACGATGCCGCCGCCCCCCAACTGCTGCGACATGGCCAGAGCGTGCTGGGGGTGGGAAGCCAGACCGGGATAAAGCACGCGGCCGACGCCGGGTTGTTCCTGCAGCCACTGCGCCAGTTCCAGGGCGCCGGCGGAGTGGGCGCGCATGCGCACGGGCAGGGTTTCCAGGCCCTTCAACAACACCCAGGCGTTGAAGGCGGAAAGGGTCGGTCCCGCCGTGCGCAGGAAGGTGTACACGCCTTCCATCAAATCCCTGGCGCCCAGAACGGCGCCCCCCAGCACCCTGCCCTGCCCGTCCAGATATTTCGTGGCGGAGTGGATGACGATGTCGGCGCCCAGTTCCAGCGGCCGCTGCAGGATGGGCGTGCAGAAGCAGTTGTCCACCGCCAGCCAGGCACCGTGCTCATGGGCGAGGCCTGCGAGGGCGCGGATATCGCTGATCTCGGTGAGCGGGTTGGACGGCGACTCGACGAAGTACAGGCGCGTGTTCGGCCGCGTCGCCGCGCGCCATTCGGCGATGTCGGTGGGAGACACGAAGGTGGTTTCGACGCCGAAGCGACCAAGGATGTTCTGCAGCAGCTGCACCGTGGAGCCGAAGATGGAGCGTGAGGCCACGACATGCTCGCCGGCCTTCATCAGGCCCATCACCGTCGCCAGGATGGCGGCCATGCCGCTGGAGAAGGCGACACAACGCTGCGCCCCCTCCAGTTGCGCCAGGCGTTCCTCGAACATGCTCACGCCGGGATTGGTGAAGCGGGCATAGATGGGGCCGGCCTCGGTGCCGGCGAAACGCGCCGCGGCCTCGGCGGCGCTGGAAAATACGAAGCTGGAGGTCAGGAACATGGCCTCGGAATGTTCCTGGAAAGACGTGCGTACGGTGCCGGCGCGCACCGCCAGGGTATCGGGATGCAGGTCTTCGGGGATCATGCCGTAGCCAGGTTCAGGTCCATCTGCGGGGCGGCCGGAGCAGCCGGCGCGGAACCGTCGCGGCTGCCTTCCAGGCGGGCGAGATAGTCCTCGGTGACGTCGCCCGTGATGTAGCAGCCATCGAAGCAGGAGGCGTCGAAACGTTCGATGCGGGGGTTCACCGAGCGCACCGCCTTGATGAGATCGTCGAGATCCTGGTACACCACCGCGTCGGCGCCGATCTCGGCGGCGATCTGCGCATCGGTGCGACCGTTGGCGAGGAGTTCGCCGCGTGTCGGCATGTCGATGCCATACACGTTGGGAAAGCGCACCGGCGGGCTGGCCGAGGCGAAATACACGGCGGTCGCGCCGGCGTCGCGCGCCATCTGGATGATTTCCCGGCTGGTGGTGCCGCGCACGATGGAATCATCCACCAACAACACGTTCTTGCCCTTGAATTCCAGCGGCATGGCATTGAGCTTCTGGCGCACGGATTTCTTGCGCACCGCCTGGCCGGGCATGATGAAGGTACGACCGATGTAGCGGTTCTTGATGAAGCCCTCGCGATACGGCAGACCAAGCCTGAAGGCCAGCTGCAGGGCGGAGGGGCGGCTGGTGTCGGGGATGGGGATGACCACGTCGATGCGCAGGTCGGCACACTGGCGCCGGATCTTCTCGGCCAGGTATTCGCCCATGCGCAAACGGCTTTCGTACACCGAGGTGCCATCGAGCACCGAGTCCGGGCGAGCGAAGTACACGTATTCGAAGATGCAGGGCGTGAAAGGTGCCTGGGAGGCGCAGTGCTGGCAGAGCAACTCGCCGTTCTGGGTCACCAGCACCGCCTCGCCCGGCTCCACATCGCGCAGCACCTGGAAGCCCAGGGCCTCCACCGCGACACTCTCGGAGGCGATGATGTATTCCGGTCCGGCCTCGGTCTGCATCCTGCCCACCACCAGAGGACGAATGCCGTTGGGATCGCGGAAGGCGAGCAGGCCGAAGCCGGCGACCATGGCCACCACCGCGTAGGCCCCGCGGCAACGGCGGTGGGTGCCGGAGACCGCGGCGAAGAGGTCGTTGGCGGTCAGGCGATGGCCCTGCACGGCTTCCTGCAGTTCATGCGCCAGGATATTGAGCAGTACCTCGGAATCCGAGTTGGTGTTCACGTGACGCAGGTCGTCCAGAAACAACTCCCGCTGCAGTGTGAAGGTATTGGTGAGATTGCCGTTGTGGGCGAGGACGATGCCGAAGGGCGAATTCACGTAGAACGGCTGCGCCTCGGCCGGACTCGAGGCGGAACCCGCCGTGGGGTAGCGCAAATGGGCGATGCCGACGTTACCCAGCAGGTTGCGCATGTCCCGCGTGCGGAACACGTCGCGCACCATGCCCAGGTTCTTGTGCATGTGGAACATGCTGCCATCCATGGTGGCGATGCCCGCCGCGTCCTGGCCGCGATGCTGCAGGAGCTGCAGACCGTCGTAGAGCGCCTGGTTGACGGGCTGCCGGGAAAAGATGCCTACGATGCCGCACATGTCGCCGAACCTCGCTGGGCGCCTATTCCGGCGCGTCGGGGTGGATGGATCGGAGGGCGACGGCCAGGATGGCCGCCACACCGGGAAGTGTCGCGTGGCGCACGGGCGAAGCGTGGACGCTGGAGCGGAGTGTCTGCATGGCGCGGGCTCAGGGACTGACCAGCACCGGGCTGAAGCCCTTGGCCTTGAGTTGCGCCTGATAGTCGAGCGCCTTCGCCTGCTCGGCGACGGGACCCACGCGCACCCGGTGTTGGCCGTTCACCGCCTGTACCGCCGCCTTGAAGCCGGCGGCCTGAGCCTTGGCCTGCAATTGGCGGGCGTTGGCCTCGCTGGAGAAAGCCCCGAGCTGCAGGAAATAGCCTTTGGCTGGCGCGACCTCGGCCTTCGCCGGCGGTGCCGGCGGCTTCTCGGGCAGCGTGGACTTGGTCGCCGGCTTGCCCGCGGGCGCAACCGCTTCGCGCGCGGGACCGCCGCGCGGCTCTGCCGGCTTGGCGGGCGCGCTCTGCTCGGGGCTGGGCGCAGGTGCGGGCTTGTCCGCTTGCACGGGCGGCGGTTCCTCGGCGGGCTTTGGCGCGGCGGCCGGCGGCAGGGTCGGCTCCGCCTCCTGCGGGATGGGAACCGCGCCCGCGGCAGGTGGCGTGGCGGCTGGTGCGGCCGGCACCGGCTCGAACGGAGCGTCTTTCGCGGGGATGCGTACCTCCACGTCCGGACCCAGGGGTTTGGGCTCGGTATCGAACAGTATCGGCAACACCACCACGGCCGCCAGCGCGAGGGCCGCGGCACCCACCAGCCGGCGCCGCGCGCGGCGCCGCAGGGCCATCTCTTGCTGGGTCAGAATCTTGGAATCAGCCATGGGTGATGCAGTGTCCGCCTGTGGTTTCCGCCAGTACCTCGGCCACCGTATGAAAAGAGCCGAAGGCAAGAATTGTATCAGCCGGTTCCGCCTGTCGGCAGGCGTGATGCCATGCCTGCGCGACGTCGTCATGCAGCCTGGCGTCGGCCCCCATGGCCAGCAGACGCGCGCACAAATCGGTGCCGGCGAGTCCGCGCGGACCGGCCAGTCCGGCCACGTACCAGTAATCGACGCGGCCCAGCAACGGCGCGATCACCCCCTCCACATCCTTGTCCGCGAGCATCGCGAACACCGCGAGGACGTGCCCGCCCGGCGGCAGATCGGCAAGATTGTCGGCGAGGGCGCGCGCGGCATGCGGATTGTGCGCGACGTCGAGGATGCACAGCGGCTGACGGCCGACGATGTGAAAGCGGCCCGGCGGGCGGGCGACGGCCAGGCCCTGCCGCAGCGCATTGACGGCGACCGGCAGGCGCTCGCGCAGGCTGTCGAGGGCGGCGACGGCGCAGGCGGCGTTGGCATATTGATGACGCCCGGGCAGGGCCGGCCGCGGCAGCGCCGGAAAGCTCCGGCCTTCCACCCGGCAGGTCCAGCCGGCATCGTCCACCTTCACCTGGATCGATTCGTTCAGGCACAGCCACCGCGCGCCTATCGCCTCAGCATGTCGCCGCAGGCTGAGGGGCGGCGCCGGGTCGCCGCAGATCGCGGGGCACCCGGCACGGTAGATGCCGGCCTTCTCGAAGCCGATGGCCTCGCGCGTGTCGCCGAGAAACTGTTGATGGTCGAGATCCACGCTGGTGACCACGGCGCAGTCGGCCTCCCAGGCATTGACGGCATCCAGGCGTCCACCCAGGCCCACCTCCAGCACCATGACCTCGACGCCGGCCCACTGGAACAGCCAGAGGGCGGCCAGCGTGCCCTGCTCGAAATAAGTCAGGGGCGTGTCGCCGCGGGCCGCCTCCACCGCCGCGAACGCGGCGCACAACTCGGCATCCGTAGCCTCGGCGCCGTCGACGCGGACGCGCTCGTTGTAGCGCAGCAGATGCGGCGAGGTGTAGCAGCCGACGCGATAGCCGGCGGCCGCCAGCGCGGACTCCAGGTAGGCGCAGGTGGAACCCTTGCCGTTGGTGCCGCCGACCGTGATGATGGGACAGGCGGGATAGAGGCCGAGCCGGTCGCGCAACAGGGCCACCCGCTCCAGGCCCAGCATGATGGCCTGCCCCTGGCGGCTTTCCAGGAGGCGAAGCCAGGCGGCCAGGGAGTCGGGCGCGTTCACTTCAGGCCACGGCGCCATGCCCGCCCGCGCATCAGACCGGACTGGTCTTGCGGCTCAGCTGGGCGCAGAGGCGGGCGAGGGTCTTCTTCATTTCACGGCGATCGACGATGAGATCGACGGCACCGTGCTCCACCAGGAATTCGGCGCGCTGGAAGCCTTCCGGCAGGGTTTCCCGCACGGTCTGCTCGATCACGCGGGGGCCGGCGAAGCCAATCAGCGCCTTCGGCTCGGCGATGATGACGTCGCCCAGCATGGCGAAACTGGCGGAGACCCCGCCCATGGTAGGATCGGTCAGCACCGAGATGAAGGGCTGGCGGTTGGCCGACAACTGGGTCAGGGCGGCCGAGGTCTTGGCCATCTGCATGAGCGAGTTGAGGCCTTCCTGCATGCGCGCGCCGCCGCTGGCGGCGACGCAGATGAAGGGCTTCTTGCCGCGCATCGAGGCTTCCACGCCGCGCACGAAACGCTCCCCCACGACGGAGCCCATGGAACCGCCCATGAAACGGAACTCGAAGGCCGCCGCCGTCACCGGCAGGCCGAACAATCTGCCTTCCATGACCACCAGGGCATCCTGCTCCTCGGTTTCGCGCACGGCTTCGGAAAGACGATCCGGGTAGCGCCGGCTGTCCTTGAAGCGGAGCGGATCGATCGGCAGCACATTGGCGCCGATCTCGTTGCGTGCTTCCTCGTCGAGCAGGATGTCCAGCCGCTTGCGCGCGCCGATGCGCAGGTGGTGAGCGCACTGCGGACAGACATGATGGTTGCTTTCAAGGTCGGCAGCGTAGAGCACGGCCTCGCAACTCGGGCATTTGCTCCACAGGCCCTCCGGCACCACCTTCTTGGCGGACTCGCGACGCTTGATCTTGGGCGGGATGATTTTCTGGAACCAGCTCATGGCAACTCCTAAGCATCCAGCGCGGCGCGCACGCCGGCCAGGAAAAGCCTGACGTTGTCGAGGCGCGCGGCGTCGGTGGACTGTTCGATTTCCTGCACGATGCGCGAGCCGATCACCACGGCGTCGGCCACCGCGGCCACCTGGCGCGCGGTTTCCGCGTCGCGGATACCGAAACCCACGCCGACCGGCAGGCCGGACTCGGCGCGGATCATGCCCACCCGCTCGGCCACTTCCGCCAGATCCAGGTTGGCCGCGCCGGTCACCCCCTTCAGCGACACGTAATAGACGAAGCCGCGCGCCTGCCTGGTGATGGCCGCCAGGCGCGCCGGCGGCGTCGTCGGCGCCAGCAGGTAGATGTTGTCCAACCCTGCCGCCGCGCACTGGGCGGCGAAGTCGGCCGCCTCCTCGGGCGGGTAATCGACGGTCAGCACGCCGTCCACCCCGGCTTCGCGGGCGGCGGCGCAAAAAGCCTCCCAGCCCATGGCTTCGATCGGATTGGCGTAGCCCATCAGCACCACCGGCGTGGCGGTATTGGTCTTGCGAAATTCGGCAGTCATCGCCAGCACGTCGCGCAGGCCCACACCGTGCTTCAGCGCCCGCTCGCTGGCGCGCTGGATGGTGGGACCGTCGGCCATCGGGTCGGAAAACGGTACCCCCAGCTCGATGATGTCCGCCCCGCCCGCCACCAGGGCGTGCATCAGCGGGACGGTCTGCCCGGGGACCGGATCGCCGGCGGTGATGAAGGGGATCAGGGCCTTGCGGTGGGCCGCCTTGAGGGCGGCGAAGGTGGCGGCGATGCGCGACATGTCAGAGCTCGATGCCCGACAGCCGGGCGACGGTGTTGATGTCCTTGTCGCCGCGGCCGGACAGGTTCACCAGCAGGATGCGGTCCTTGTCCAGGGTCGGCGCGATCTTGGCGGCGTGCGCCAGGGCGTGGCTGGATTCCAGGGCGGGGATGATGCCCTCGAAGCGGCAGAGGTCGTGGAAGGCGCGCAGGGCCTCGTCGTCGTTGATGGCCACGTACTCGGCACGGCCGCTGTCCTTGAGCCAGCTGTGCTCGGGACCGACGCCGGGGTAGTCGAGGCCGGCGGAGACCGAATGGGTCTCGATGATCTGGCCGTTGGCATCCTGCATGAGGTAGCTACGGAAGCCGTGCAGCACGCCCGGCGTGCCCGCCGACAGGGGCGCGGCATGCCGTCCGGTGGCGACGCCCTCTCCACCCGCCTCGACGCCAATCAGGCGCACGCCCTCGACCGGGATATAGGGATGGAAGATGCCGATGGCGTTGGAACCGCCGCCGACGCAGGCGATCACGGCGTCCGGCTGGCGGCCCAGCATCTCGTTCATCTGCGCCTTGCACTCCTCGCCGATGACGCACTGGAAGTCGCGCACCAGCATGGGATAGGGATGCGGCCCGGCGGCGGTGCCGAGGATGTAGAAGGTGGATTCGACGTTCGTCACCCAGTCGCGCATGGCCTCGTTCAAGGCGTCCTTCAGGGTCTTGGAGCCCGACTCCACGCCGACCACGGTGGCGCCCAGCAGCTTCATGCGATAGACGTTGGGCGACTGCCGCTTGATGTCCTCGGCGCCCATGTAGACCACGCATTCCATGCCGTAACGCGCCGCCACGGTGGCCGAGGCGACGCCGTGCTGGCCGGCACCGGTCTCGGCGATGACGCGCTTCTTGCCCATGCGCCGGGCGAGCAGGGCCTGGCCGATGGTGTTGTTGATCTTGTGCGCGCCGGTGTGGTTGAGGTCCTCGCGCTTCAGGTAGATCTGCGCGCCGCCCAGTTTCTCCGACCAGCGCCGGGCGTGGTAGATAGGACTGGGCCGGCCCACGTAATGCCGCAGTTCATGGTGGAATTCCGCCTGGAAATCGGGATCCTCGCGGGCGGCCTCGTATTCGCGCCGCAGCTCGTCGAGGGCGGCCATCAGGGTCTCGGCGACGAAGACGCCGCCGTAGGGGCCGAAATGCCCGCGGGCATCCGGCAAATCATGCATCTGCATTGCGCACTTCCTTCATGAAGGCGACGATCTTCGCCGCGTCCTTGATGCCCTTCAGGGCCGTTGCTCCCTGCATGGCCTCCACGCCACTGCTGACGTCCACCGCCCAGGGCCGCGTGGCGCGTATCGCCGCAGCCACGTTGCCGGCATGCAGGCCGCCGGCGAGGATCAGTGGCCTGGGCAGGTCCGGCGGGATCAGAGACCAGTCAAACCGCTCGCCGGTGCCGCCATGCGTGCTCTCGCTCCAGGCATCCAGCAGCAGGCCGCGGGCGTCGGCATACAAGGCGGCGAATTGTAGCAAATCGACCCCCGGCCTCACCCGCACGGCCTTCAGGTAGGGCACGCCGAAGGCACGGCAGAAAGCGGGGTCCTCCTCGCCGTGGAATTGCAGCAGGTCGGGACGAAAGCGGCGCAGGACCGCCTCCACCTCGACGGCGGCCGGGTTCACGAAGAGGGCGACGCTGGCGACAAAGGGCGGCAGGGCGGCGACGATGGCGGCCGCGCGTTCCGCGTCGACATGGCGCGGACTGCGTGCATGGAAGACCAGGCCGATGGCGTCGGCGCCTGCGCGCGCGGCCGCCAGGCCGTCCTCGATGCGGGTGATGCCGCAGATCTTGGCTCGGGTCATGCTGGCGAAATCAGAATCCGGGTAGGAGGAGTTCAGGAGAGCCGGCCTCGGCGGGCAAGTTCCAGGACGCATCGTATTCCACTTCCGTCAGGTAGAGGCCATCCGCCGCGAAGGTGGCGGCGCCGCGTGCGCGGTCGCGCGATTCCAGCACCTCCGCCACCCACTCGACGGGGCGGCGCCGCAAACCGACCCAGACCAGGGCGCCGACCATGTTGCGGATCTGATGGTGCAGGAAGGCATTGGCGCGAAATTCGAAGCGCAGCAGGTCGCCGCGGCGGCTCACGCTGGCCCGGCGCAGTTCGCGCACGGGGCTCCGGGCCTGGCACTCGGCGGCGCGGAAAGCGGAAAAATCGCGCACCCCGAGCAGGCTGGCGGCTGCCGTCGCCATCGCCGTCTCGTCGAGGGCGCCGTGCACCCACCCCACCCTGCCGTGCAACAGCGCCGGGCGCACGGGCCGGTTGAGCAACAGGTAGACATAGGCGCGTTCCAGGGCATGGCGGCGGGCATCGAAGTCCGGCGCCACGGCACGCGCCCAGCGCACGGCGATGCCGTCCGGCAGATGGGCATTGACGCCCTTGACCCAGGCGGCCGGCGGGCGCGGGCGCGGACTGTCGAAATGCACGACCTGGCCGAGGGCATGCACGCCAGCGTCGGTGCGCCCGGCGGTCACCGTGCGCACGGGTTCGCACTGGATCAAGGCGAGTGCGCGTTCCAGGTGATCCTGCACCGCGCAGCCACCCGGTTGTGTCTGCCAGCCACAGAAACCGCGCCCGTCATACTCCAGGCCCAGGGCTATGCGTTCAGCCATAGGGCCAGGAGAGCGCCCAGCAGCCCCATCGGCGCGAGCAGGTCGAGGGGGCGCAGGGGGTGCATGCGGATGGAGAAACTGCCGGGCAAGTCATTGCCGGCGTCGGTGTCGAGCAGACGGGCAAGATTTCCGCGCCCGCGTTCCAGGCGTTCGATGGCTTGCAGCGTAAGGCCAAGCCGCAGGGCGGCGCGCCGGCTGTCGACGCCCAGCGCCGAAAACGGCGCGGCCAGCCGATAGAGGCCTTCGAGCAAACGGTCGCTGGGCTGGGCCAGCACCAGGATGTCCAGCCAGAGCAGCAGCAGCAACAGGCGCAGCGCTTGCTGGCTGCCATGCAGCAAGCCTGCATGGCTGGGCGAGTAGTCGCCGAGCGCAGGCAGCAGAGGTTCTCCTGGCAGGCCATAGGCGTAGCCCAGGACCAGCACCAGCAGAAGCCAGCGCGCGCGCCACATCAGGCGGACGGGAGTGCGGCGGAGGATGGCGAGAAGCGGAAGTGCGGCAAGCGTGAGCAACGCAACCACGAAAAAAGGCAGCCCTGGGGTTGCCAGGGCTGCGATGAGGTAGGTCAGGATGCGACTGGCCGGGTGCAATCAGCTCGCCTCGGCGATGAGCTTTCCAGCCTCGGATTTCTGGTCGGCATCCCCCTCGTTGAGGACTTCCTGCAGGATTTCGCGGGCGCCTTCGCGATCACCCATTTCCAGATAGGCCCGGGCCAGATCCAGCTTGGTGTTCACTTCCTCGCGCAATTCGGGGTCGATGCCGCCTTCGGCGGGGGCGGCCTGAGGCTCGGCTTCGGCGGCCGGAGCTTCGTCGGGCAGCGCGGCCGGCTCGAAATCCATGGCCGGCTCCGGCGCGGCCGCGAGTTCCTCGAGGGCCGGCGCCTCGGCGGTTTGCAGATCGAGATCGATGCCGGAAAGGTCCAGCACCGGCACCTCCTCGGTCGGCGTCTCCGCTACCGTTTCCGGCATGGTCTCTTCCTCGACGGGGGCGGCCGTCAAGGCTTCCATCATGTCTTCCAGCGGCGTCTCGGCGAACGCCTCCTCAGCGGCCGCCGGAGTTGGCATCGGCTTGGGCAGGCCGGCCTCGATCTCCGCGCCCAGGTCCGCCGCAAGGGGCTCCGCGAACGGCTCGATCGCCGGCATGGCCTCCGGCTCGGAGGCGAGGGACGTCAGCGGTTCCGCGCCCCAGCCCAGGTCGGGCATGGAGGTGTCGGGCTCGGCTGCCTTCGCGGCGGGCTCACTGACGAAATCCAGGGACAGGTCGGCCGGAGCGGGCGCGGGCGCCGCTTCGGCGGTGGCGGCCGCGATGCCCGCCGCGGTGGCGACAAGACCGACGGCGCCGAGAGCGGCCGGGGCCTCCGCCATGCCACCCGCGCGATACAGCGGGTTGTCCGGGTCGATGGAACGCCCCATCTCGGCGGCACGCTGCCAGACCGGGGTGTTCTGGCCACCCAGGCCGGCGTACAGCTCGCTGGCGGTGTTCTCGAACACCACCGTGTCCTTGCGCGCGGCGTAGATCTCCAGCAGTTTGAGGGCGATCTCGTGGCGGCCGGGATCCTTGCCAAGCGCCTCCTTGAGGATTTCCTCGGCCTGGGCATCGCGGCCGTAGGCCATGTAAACCTCGGCCTCGGCGATCGGGTCGACTTCATGGCTGTCGATCGCGCCCATGCCCAGCTTGCTGAAATCGGTCAGCAGCATGCTGCCTTCCGTCGCCACACCAGCGGGCGGCGGCGCGGCGGGAGGATTAAAGACGACGTTGTTCTTGAATTCGCCGCCGGTCATGATGCTGTCTTCGAACTTGTTCAGTCCCTGCTTGCGGCGGCTGCCGACCATCATCATCCACAGCAGTCCGGAGAGCAGGACGGCGGCGATCAGTCCACCGACATACAGCGGGTTGCCCAGGAAGGTCGACCACCAGCTTGGCGCATCCGCTGGCGCCGGTTGCGGCACCACCGCGGGGACCGCCGCGGGGGCGGGCGAAGTCACCGCGGGAGCAACGGGAGCTTCCGCCGGGGCGGGAGCCGCAGGCGTTTCGACGGGTGCCGGAGTTGCCACGGGCGGCGGCGCCTTGCCCGCCTCCTGGGCCTTGAGTTCCAGCATCTTCTGCAGGTCGCGCACACTGCGCTCGAGCTGGCCTACGCGATCGTTGGCTTCCTGCAGGGCGCGGCCCTTGGACAGCAATTCTTCCTCCAGGGCGCGCAGACGCTCCTGGGTTTTGGCGTCCGCCTTGCCCGACGCGGTACCGGGCTCTCCCTTGGAAACGCTGAGGACGTCCTTGGCAGCGGCGGGTGGAGCGGGCGGTACCTCGGTCTGGGGTGTGATCTTGCCGGTGGCGGCGGGCACATCGGCCGGGGAGACGGCGCCGGCTGCCTCGGCCAACTGTCGACGATAGACCTGCCAGTCCTGAACGTGGGCGCGGATGCTGCGCACCGCGTCCCGTTGCGAAGTGGCCGTCAGCGTGCCGGCATCGGGCACATTGAGGACCAGCCCGCGTTTCAGGCGGTTCATGTTGTCGCCGCTGAATGCGCTCTTGTTGGCCTGATACAGGCCCACCATCATCTGCTCGAGACTGACTTCCGTCGGTTTGACCTTGCCGGCGATGGCGCGCAGGGTTTCCCCGGACTTCACCGGGCCATAGCGCTGCGGCGCTGGCGCCGCGGTGGCTTCGGCCTGAGGTGCCGGCTTCGGCTTCGGCGGCGCCTCGGGAACGGGCTGCGGCTTCGCTTCGGCGGGGCGCGCAGGCTCGGCGGCGGCCACGGCCTTGACCGCCTGGGCAGGCTTGGCGGCGGTGGGCGGATCCAGCAGGACGGTGTATTCGCGGACGATGCGCCCGGAACTCCAGTTGAGTTCAACCAGCAGGTCCAGGAAGGGATCGGCAACGTTGGCGGAAGAGGTGATGCGCACGACGGGTTGCCCGTTGGCGCGCTGATCCACCGTGAAACGCAGGTTGTTGAGTACCTCGCCGCGTTCGATGCGGGCCTGCCGGTATGCCTCGAAGCCGGCCAGCTTGGCTGACAGGTCGGCCAGTTCCTCCTTGCTGACGGAAAGCAGTTCGATCTCCGCCCTGAGGGGCTGTCCGAGAGCCGACTGAACTGTCAGCTTGCCCAGCCCGGCGGCATTGGCGGCCCCCGACGCCAGCAACAGCGCCCACACCAACCCACTGATTTTCATGGATTTTTTCATCTCATCGCCTTTATCGACTGAATCTGGCCCAGGAATACGTCAAAGTCTCCGTCCCTTATCGGCAAGATGGCCTAATTCCTTAAATGTGTTATGAGGTTAGGCGCATATCCTGATGTCGTCTCACGTTAGCATTGAAGACGCGGGCTTATCAATCCAATTTTCCACGGCGGACACCAGCGCCCCCGCTTCGATCTGCAAGGGGTCGAACACCAGCCAGAAGCGAAAACGACCGGCATCACCGCGTATGCGGCCGACAAACACGGCCTCGCTGCCCTGCGCGTCGGTCGCCGGAGTGGGCGTGGCAGCGGGCAGATCGGCCTCCATCAGGACCAGATCATCCCTGTGGCGCAAGGCCGCGCGCAGGGCATCGGCATCCAACTCAGCGTCGGCGCGTACATGCAGTTGCGCCGCGGCGCCGAAAAACAGCGGCGCCCAGGCCACGCTGAACTCCACCGACGCGTCGCCAGCGAGCCGGGCACAGGCGGCGCGCAGGCGACCCGCGAAGTCATGTGGGCCGGTGGCGGCATCGTGCGGCAGCAGATTGAACGCGATGCGCAGGGGAAAGACCTCCGCATCCGGGCTTTCCAAGTTGAACAGGCCGCGCGACTGGGTGGCCAATTCCTCCACCGCGTCTTGTCCCGCATAGGACACCGGCAAGGCGACGAAGGCGTCCGCCGACAGCGGACCGCCGAGCGCGGTGAGCGTACGGAGGACTCGCCCCACTGCCACCGCGGGAGCAGGATCGAGATCGTCGACCGTGCGGATCGGCATGGCCGGACAGCGGGCGCGCGCCGCCTCGACCAAGCGCGCGGCGACGGGCGTGCGGCTGGCCACCAGCAACGCCTGGGCGCGGCCGAAATCGAAGCCCTCGGCCGGCTCGCAAGGCCACTCCTGGCCACCAAAGGTCACGCTGCTGTCGGCCTCTCCCACGCTGAGGGCATACAGCCGCCCGATCGGCACCTCCCGCTCCTCCAGAATCTGCAGGATGGCGGTACCGAGGGGATCATCGGCGCCGAGTACCGCAAGGTCGAAAGCGGACACGCCGGCCTCCGGCCGGGACGTGGATCGGGCCGCCAAATCAGGCTTCCAGCAGGATGCGCAGCATGCGGCGCAGCGGCTCGGCGGCGCCCCACAGGAGCTGGTCGCCGACAGTAAAGGCGGAGAGGTAGTCCTTGCCCATGTTGAGCTTGCGCATGCGGCCCACCGGAACGGTGAGGGTGCCGGTTACAGCGGCGGGGGTGAGCTGCTCCATGGTGATCTGGCGGTCGTTCGGCACCACCTTCACCCAGGCGTTGTGCGCGGCGATGATGCCGTGGATCTCGTCCAGGGGCACGTCCTGGGTCATCTTGATGGTCAGCGCCTGGGAGTGGCAGCGCATGGCGCCGACGCGCACGCAGAGGCCGTCGATGGGAATTTGATTATGCGAACGGCCGAGGATCTTGTTGGCCTCGACCTGGGCCTTCCACTCTTCCTTGGACTGACCCGATTCGAGTGGCACGTCGATCCAGGGAATCAGGCTGGCGGCCAGGGGCACCGGCCAGGCATTCAGGGGATAACGCTCGGAGTGCAGGAAGTCGGTGACCTTGCGGTCGATCTCCAGGATGGCGGAAGCCGGGTCGTCCAGCAGCGGCTTCACTTCGGCGTTCACCGCGCCCATCTGTTGCAGCAGTTCGCGCATGTTGCGGGCGCCGGCGCCGGAAGCCGCCTGGTAGGTCTGGGGGGCGATCCATTCCACCAGCCCCTTGTCGAACAGACCGCCGATGGCCATGAGCATGAGGGACACGGTGCAGTTGCCGCCCACGTAGGTCTTCACGCCCTTCTTGATGCCGTCCTGAATGACGTGCTTGTTCACCGGATCGAGGATGATGATGGCCTCATCCTGCATGCGCAGGGCGGAGGCGGCGTCGATCCAGTAGCCGTTCCAGCCGGCGGCGCGCAGCTTCGGATACACCTCCTTGGTGTAGTCGCCGCCCTGGCAGGTGATGATGATGTCCATCGCCTTCAGCTCGTCGACGCTGTTGGCGTCCTTCAGCGGCGGCACGTCCTTGCCGATGTCCGGCCCCTTGCCGCCAGGGTTGGAGGTGGTGAAGAACACCGGATCGATGTGGTCGAAATCCCGTTCTTCCTTCATGCGGCCCATGAGCACCGAGCCCACCATGCCGCGCCAACCGATCAGACCAACTCGTTTCATTTGCTTTTCCTTGGAAAGGCGGGAAAAGGGAAACGTGAAAAGGGAAACGTGAAAACCGTCAAATCATGGACGGTTCTGATCTTGCGTTTCCCGTTTCCCTTTTCCCATTTCCCGAGATCAATTACATCGCTGCGACGACGGCATCGCCCATCTCGCTGCACGACACCCGCTTGCAGCCCTCGGTCCAGATATCGCCGGTGCAGTAGCTCTGGGCGATGACCTTCTTCACCGCATTGTCGATGCGGTCGGCGGTGGCCTGGTCGCCGAAGGTGTACTTGAACATCATGGACACGGACAGGATGGTGGCCAGCGGATTGGCCAGGTTCCTGCCGGCGATGTCCGGGGCGGAGCCGTGGATGGGCTCGTACATGCCCTTGTTGTGCTCGTCGAGGGACGCGGAGGGCAACATGCCGATGGAGCCGGAGAGCATGGAGGCCTCGTCGGAAAGAATGTCGCCGAAGATGTTGCCGGTGACGATGACGTCGAACTGCTTGGGATTGCGCACCAGTTGCATGGCGGCGTTGTCCACGTACATGGTGGAGAGTTCCACCTCCGGATACTCCCGGGCCACCTCGGCCACCACTTCCTTCCAGAGTTCGGAGCATTCCAGCACGTTGGCCTTTTCCACCGAGCACAGCTTCCTGCCGCGCTTCATGGCGATGCCGAAGGCCACGTGGGCCACCCGGCGCACCTCGGCCTCGGAATAGATCATGGTGTTGAAGCCCCAGCGCTGGCCGTCCCGCACCTCGATGCCGCGCGGCTGGCCAAAGTACACGTCGCCGGTCAGTTCCCGCACGATCATGATGTCCAGGCCGGCCACCACTTCCGGCTTCAGGGTGGAAGCGGAAGCGAGTTCCGGATAGAGCAGGGCCGGGCGCAGATTGGCGAACAGGTTGAGTTCCTTGCGGATGCGCAAGAGGCCCCGCTCCGGGCGCAGGGGCCGGTCCAGCTTGTCGTACTGGGGACCGCCGACGGCGCCCAGCAGCACCGCGTCGGAAGCCTTGGCCAGCTTGAGGGTGGCTTCGGGCAGCGGATCGCCCGCCGTGTCGTAGCCGGCGCCGCCGATGGCGGCTTCCTCGGTCTCGATCTTCATGCCGTCGCGCTTGAGCAGGTCCAGCACCTTCATGGCCTGGGCGACGATTTCCGTTCCGATGCCGTCACCCGGCAGCACAGCGATCTTCATGCAACTTCCTTTCAGGCGAACAGCCAGGGTGCCTCGCCTTTGCGGCGGGCTTCGTAGGCTTGGATCTGGTCGGTGAACTTGAGGGTCAGGCTGATGTCGTCCAGGCCGTTCAACAGGCGGTGCTTGCGCTCCGGGTCCACGTCGAAGGCGAAGGCTTCGCCGGACGGGGTGGTCACGGTCTGTGCGGCCAGGTCCACGGTGAGCCTGTAGCCCTCGGCATCGGCGGTTTCCCGAAACAGTTTGTCAACTATTTCCGCTTTTAAAACAATTGGAAGCACCCCATTCTTGAAGCAATTATTGAAGAATATATCGGCGAAGCTGGGGGCGATGATGGCGCGGAAACCGTAGTCCTCCAGGGCCCATGGGGCGTGTTCCCGGGACGAGCCGCAGCCGAAGTTCTCCCGCGCCAGCAGCACGGAGGCACCCTGGTAGCGGGCCTGATTCAGTACGAAATCCGGATTCAGCGGGCGGGCAGAACAATCCATGCCGGGCTCGCCATGGTCCAGGTAGCGCCATTCGTCGAAGGCATAGGGTCCGAAGCCGCTGCGCTTGATGGATTTCAGGAATTGCTTGGGGATGATGGCATCGGTGTCCACGTTGGCGCGGTCCAGCGGCGCCACCAGCCCGTCGAGGCGGGTGAAGGGCTTCATCGCGTGGACCTCTGGATCGCCTCGCCGGCTTTCTCCACGTCCTCGCCGATGCCGCGCACGGTGTTGCAGCCGACCATCATGAACACCACGCCGATCGCCGCCGCCAGCACCAGGACCTTGATGGCCACCAAGCCGATGATTTTCTGCGGAGTCATTGCATCACCTCATTTGCCAATACTCGAATATCCACGAAATGTCCGAACACGGCCGCCGCCGCCGCCATGGCGGGACTGACCAGATGGGTGCGGCCGCCCTGCCCCTGGCGGCCCTCGAAGTTCCGGTTCGAGGTGGAGGCGCAGCGTTCGCCGGGCTCCAGACGATCGGCGTTCATGGCCAGGCACATCGAGCAGCCCGGATCGCGCCACTCGAAACCGGCGGCGGTGAACAGCTTGTCCAGCCCCTCGGCCTCGGCCTGGGCCTTCACCAGACCGGAGCCGGGCACCACCATGGCCAGTTTGACGTTGCCGGCCACCTTGCGGTTCTGCGCCACGGCCCAGCTCGCCACCTTGGCCGCCTCGCGCAGGTCCTCGATGCGGGAATTGGTGCAGGAACCGATGAAGACCTTGTCCACGTTGATCTGGTCGATGGGCGTATTGGCGGACAAGCCCATGTAGGCCAGGGCGCGCTCCCAGTCGGATTTCTTTACAGCATTGGGCGCATGGGCCGGATCGGGCACGCGGCCGTCCACGGGCACCACCATTTCCGGCGAAGTGCCCCAGGTGACCTGGGGTTTGATGCCGGCCGCGTCCAGTTCCAACACCGCGTCGAAGGCCGCGCCCGCGTCGGACACCAGGCTGCGCCAGTAGGTGGCGGCCTGTTCGAATTGCTCACCCTTGGGCGCATAGGGACGGCCGCGCATGTATGCGACGGTCTTCTCGTCCACCGCCACCATGCCGGCGCGGGCGCCCGCCTCGATGGCCATGTTACACAGGGTCATGCGGCCTTCCATGGACAGGGCGCGGATGGCCGAGCCGGCGAACTCCACCGCGTAGCCCGTGCCGCCGGCGGTGCCGATGCGGCCGATAACCGCCAGGGCGATGTCCTTGGCGGTAACGCCGAACTTCAGTTCGCCCTCCACCCGCACCTGCATGGTCTTGGCCTTCTTCTGCCACAGGCACTGCGTGGCCAGCACATGCTCCACCTCGGAGGTGCCGATGCCGAAGGCCAGGGCGCCGAAAGCGCCGTGGGTGCTGGTATGCGAGTCGCCGCAGACGATGGTCATGCCGGGCTGGGTGAAGCCCTGCTCCGGCCCGATGACGTGGACGATGCCCTGGCGCGGATCGTTCATGCCGAACTCGGTGATGCCGAATTCGGCGCAGTTGGCGTCCAGGGTCTCCACCTGGGTGCGGGAGACGGGGTCGGCGATACCCTTGTCGCGGTCGGCGGTGGGAATGTTGTGGTCCGGCGTCGCCAGCAGCGAGGCCAGGCGCCAGGGCTTGCGGCCGTTCATCTTCATGCCCTCGAAGGCCTGCGGGCTGGTGACTTCGTGCACCAGTTGCCGGTCGATGTAGAGCAGCGCGGTGCCATCGGGCTCCACGTGGACGACGTGGCTGTCCCAGAGCTTGTCGAAAAGGGTGCGGGCGGACATGCGTTCAGCGGGCAATATAAGGAAGTGGCGAATTATGACACAGCGCCCGCGTGGCCGAGACCGAAGGCCGGACTCAGGCCGTGCCCTGTCCTGGCCTGCCCTTCCAGGCAAAAACCAGGGCGGCGATGATCGCGAAGCCCGCCGCCAGGCTGTAGGTCATGCCTGAACCGAGGCCATCCCAGGCCGCTCCGGAATACAGGCTGCCCAGCGTCCCGCCGACACCGAAGGCCAGGCTGTTGTAGAGCGCCTGGCCGCGGGCCTGGTTCTTGCCGGTGAAATGACGGTGCACCAGGGCCAGGGCGGAGGCGTGGTAGGCGCCGAAGGTGAAGGCGTGCATGAGTTGCGCCAGCAACAGCACCGGCAGATTGTCCGCGTACCAGCCGATCAACAGGAAGCGGACTGCGGCGATGACCAGGGTGGCCAGTAGTACGGTCTCCGCACGCACCCGGGCGAACACCCGCGGCATGATGAGGAAAATGCCGATTTCGCACACCACCCCGAGCGCCCACAACCAGCCGGCCACGGACTTGCTATAGCCGCTTTCCACCAGGTGGATGGTGAAGAAGGTGTAATACGGACCGTGTGCCGCGGCCATCAGCATGGCAGCCGCCAACAGGGCCAGCACCTCGGGCCGGCGCAGCACCTCGCCCAGGGGAATGTGTACGTGTTCCCGGTGGGCGATCTCCGCCTCCGGAATCAGGCGGGACGTGAGCACGATGCCGACCAGCAGGCCCAGCACCACCCAGGGCACCAGGCGGATGGAAGCATGGTCGAGGGCCCAGCCCAGGCCCACCACCACGACGATGAAGCCGATGGAGCCCCACAGCCGGATGCGGCCGTAGCGGTCGGTCCTGTCGCCCAGGTGCGACAGGGTGGTCGCCTCCACCAGGGGCAGCGAGGCACTCCAGAAGAAGCTGATCAGGCTCATCACCACGAACAGCGGCCAGAAGCTGGTGGCCCAGAACACGCCGACGAACGTCAGCAGGGAAGCCATGGCCGCCAGGCGCACGATGGCGAGGCGCCGCCCGCTGCGGTCGGCGATGTGGCCCCAGATGTTGGGCGCGAAGATGCGCATGACCTGGAGCAGGGACATGAGCACGCCGATCTGGAAGGCGTTGAACTCCAGGGAATGCAGGTACAGCCCCCAGAACGGCGCCATGGCGCCGACGAAGGCGAAATAGAAGAAATAGAAGCCGGACAGGCGCCAGTAGGGAACCGGGCTCATCGCGGACATGCGGCGCTGTAAACAAAACGGCCCGGAGGGAGTCTCCGGGCCGCTCGCGGTGTGGCCACGCCTACTTCGCCGTCACCAGCATGCGGTACAGCTTGTCCTTGAGGTTCACGCGTATCTTCTTGAGTTCCTCCTCGTACAGATCCGAGGCCGCCTCGACCCGCTGCTCGATGCGCAGGATCTTGTGGTCGATGTCGTCGTAGTCCCGCATCATCTTGACGAACTGGTCGCTGGACAGGACGAGCTTGCGGATGGTCTCGGCATGCTCGGGGAACTCGTGGAAGAGATCGTGGCTTTCGATCATTTTTTCGCTCCTTTGCTTGATCGGGCTTAGCGGGTTGAACCGGGAATGACGGGGGTGGGGCAGCGCGCGTCGGCATTCTGGCCGCGCTGACGCAGGGCGTGATCCATGAGTACGATGGCCAGCATGGCCTCGGCGATGGGAGTGGCGCGGATGCCGACGCAGGGATCGTGGCGGCCGTGGGTCACCACCTCGGTGGGCTGGCCGTCAACGTCGATGCTGCGGCCGGGGATACGGATACTGGAGGTGGGCTTGATGGCGATGGAAGCGGTGATGTCCTGGCCGCTGGAAATGCCGCCCAGGATGCCGCCGGCGTGGTTGGAAAGGAACCCCTCGGGAGTCAGTTCATCGCGGTGCTCGGTGCCCTTCTGGGCCACGCAGGCGAAGCCGTCGCCGATCTCCACGCCCTTCACCGCGTTGATGCTCATGAGGGCATGCGCCAGGTCGGCGTCCAGGCGGTCGTAGACCGGCTCGCCCAGGCCCACGGGCACGTTCTCCGCGACCACGTTGATGCGCGCGCCGACTGAGTTGCCTTCCTTGCGCAGTTCGTCCATGTAGGTTTCGAGCTGGGGCAGATAGGAAGCATCCGCAGCGAAGAAGCTGTTGCCCTCCACGGCCAGTTCGCTCCAGGCCTTGAAGGGCACCGCGATGGGGCCGAGCTGGGCCAGATAGCCGCGAATCAGGGTGCCGAATTTCTCGTGCAGCCACTTCTTGGCGACGGCCCCGGCTGCCACCCGCACCGCCGTCTCCCGCGCCGAGGAACGGCCGCCACCGCGATAGTCGCGGAAGCCGTATTTCTGGTTGTAGGTGTAGTCGGCGTGGCCTGGCCGGAAGGTGCTGGCAATGTTGCCGTAGTCCTTGCTGCGCTGGTCCTCGTTGCGGATCAGCAAGGCGATGGGCGTGCCGGTGGTGCGGCCCTCGAACACGCCGGAGAGGATCTCCACCGTGTCCGACTCGCGCCGCTGGGTCACGTGCCGGGAGGTGCCCGGCTTGCGCCGGTCCAGGTCGATCTGGATATCCGCCTCGCACAGGGCAAGGCCGGACGGGCAGCCGTCCACCACGCAGCCGATGGCTGGCCCATGCGATTCGCCGAAGGAAGTGACGCTGAAAATGAGACCGAGGGTGTTGCCGGACATGTTGTGCAGGGGAACGCAGGTGCGCAGATTATGGCATGAGAGGCGGTCGTCGGCCCGATGGCAGCCGCTCAGAGAATGCGGCCTCCGGGTTCGACGCAGGCGTTGCGCCAGATCTCGTCCGGGCTGATGTAGTTGTCGGGGCGGGTGAAAAGTAAGCCGGCGCTGTGAAAGCATTCCTCGACAAGTTCCGAGCAGATGTATTTCCGGTCGCGACCGCCGCGCCCGACGCGGAACAGGATGCGCATGGCGATGCGCAGGATCTCGGCGTTGTCGTAGGGTTTGGTCAGCAGGTCCATGCCATGGCTGACCGCCTGGCGGACCTGCTCCGCATCCAGGCCCGGTGTGATCCGGCCCACCACGATCTGGCCGCGGTACGGGCGATTGCGGCCGTGATAGTCGCGCAGGTACTTGGAAAGAGGCACGAGGCAAACACCGATACCCGTCTCGCTCTCCAGGACGAACACCCTTTTCAGGGCCTCGTCCCGATAGACCACGCCCACATGGCTCCAGACCGACCCGGTAAAGCGCTGGATCAGCCCTGAAAACAGATAGGAACCGGAACAAAACAGCAGGTCGCCGGAGCGCAGTTCCCCGCGCACGAGGTCTTAATCGCTGACCGCCATGCGTTTGATCATTTTCTTGCTGAGCGGCGCGGCCATGGTATGTCTCAGCCCTGTCCGGCGCGCGGCGAGGCGAGAGCGTTCAACATTTCCAGGCCCAGCCCCACCCCAAACCCGGTGATGTCCGACGCCGCCGCGCCCAGCCCGCCCTTGCAGCGGCTGGCGGACAGGTCCACGTGCAGCCAGGGGGTGTCGCCGACGAAACGGTTGAGGAAGCGGGCGGCGAGGATGTGGTCGGCCTCGCCTTCGAGAGTGCATTGCTTGACGTCGGCGACACTGGAGTCCAGGGCCTCGTCGTAGTCCTCCGGCATGGGAAAGGCCACCACTCGCTCGCCGCAGGCCAGGCCCGCCGCCACGGCCTGCGTCGCCAGCTCGTCGCGGTTGCTGATGACGCCGCTCATGCGCTCGCCCAAGGCCGTGGTCATGCTGCCGGTGAGGGTGGCGAAGTCGAGGATGGCTTGCGGTTTCTCCTTCGCCGCCAGGGCCAGGGTATCCGCCAGGACCATGCGGCCCTCGGCGTCGGTATGGACGATCTCGATGGTGGTGCCGTTGAGGGCGGTCACCACCTCGTTCTGGGTGTAGGCCTCGGGGGACAGGTGGTTCTGGGCGATGGCCAGCCACACTTCCAGGTTGACCGGCAGCCGCAGCCGGGTCGCCGCCAGCAGGATGCCCAGGGCGACGGCGGAACCGTTCATGTCGTCGTGCATGTTGTGCATGTAGCGCGCCGGCTTCAGGTTGTGCCCGCCGGTGTCGAAGCAGATGCCCTTGCCGACCAGGGCAAAGCTCTTGCCCTTCCCCTTTATGCCCTTCAGGGCGGTTCCCCCTTGACCCTTCCCGCCATATGTCAGTCTGACGATGGCCGCGTCCTCGTGGCCGCTGCCCCGGGCCACCGCCAGGAAAGCGCCGGCCTTGAGCTTCTTCAGACGCTTCACGTCGTATTCCTCGATGCCCCAACCCGCCTCCTGCGCCAGGACACGAATGCGTTCCCGGTAGGTGGCCGGCGTCAGCAGGTTCGGAGGCAGCAGGGTGAGCTGCCGGCAGAGGGTGTTGCCCTCGGCCAGCGCCTGCTCCCGCTTCAGATCCAGGCCGCAGACGCCGTGCAGGACCATACGCTCCAGGGCCGCCGGGGCCTTCTCGCTCTTCCAGGCGGGCAGGCGCGCGCCGTTCAGCCAGACCACGTAGGCGGCCTCACCGGCGGCGCGGACGCGGAAATCCTCCGCGCCGTAGAGGGCGACATGGAGTTCAGCGGGGTGCTCGTCCAGCAAGGATTTCAGGGCCTGGCGCAGGGCGGCATGGCGGTCGAAGACTGGCTTTGCCTCGTCCACGCGCAACCAGACCGACAGGCAGCCGCCGGGCAGTTCCAGGATCAAGGGGGACTTCGACAGCTCGCCGGGCTTCTTGTCCTTGCGCGCCAGGGCGGCGCGGGCGGCCTCGGCGTCCGGCACCTCGAACCAGTCCGTGCCGGCGGGCAGGATATTCAGCAGATGACGAAGGTTGCCGTTACGCTGGACGAGGACTTCGCTATTCTGTTGCACTCTGGCCAGGATCGCCGGGATAGCCGTTTTTTTTGCGGAGTTGTTCATTAGACAACCTTAATATTAAAAACGTGAATACTCAGTATTGAAGAATTGACGGGCAAGCGCCCGATCCGGATAATGCGCCCGCTTCCATCAACCCGATTGTTCCACGAAAACCAGGACCCACGCCGGATCGCGCCAGACCGCGATCACCGCGCATAGGGATCCCGCCACTCGTTCGGAGACTCATTGCATGCCGAATAGCCACACGCCGGGCAGCACGCCCGACATCGATCCCCAGGAAACCCGCGAATGGCTGGACGCCCTGGCCGCCGTCATCGAGGAAGAAGGCGCCGAGCGCGCCCATTTCCTGCTGGAGCGCCTCATCGACAAGGCGCGCCGCTCCGGCGCCTACCTGCCCTACAACGCCACCACCGCCTATGTGAACAGCATCCCGGTGCACCTGCAGGAAAAGCACCCCGGCGACGTGGCCATCGAGACCCGCATCAAGAGCCTGATCCGCTGGAACGCGGTGGCCTGCGTCATGCGCGCGAACGAGAAGGCACCGGGCGTGGGCGGCCACATCGCCAGCTACCAGTCCGCCGCCACCCTCTATGAAGTCGGCTTCAACCACTTTTTCCATGGCCTCGACGCCTCGCGTGGTGGCGACCTGGTCTATTTCCAGGGCCATTCCGCGCCCGGCGTGTACGCGCGCGCCTTCCTCGAAGGCCGCATCAGCGAAGAACAGTTCGCCAATTTCCGCCAGGAGTCCGCCGGCGGCGGCCTGTCCTCCTACCCGCACCCCTGGCTGATGCCCGAATTCTGGCAGTTCCCCACCGTATCCATGGGCCTGGGCCCCATCCAGGCCATCTACCAGGCCCGCTTTCTCCGCTACCTGCACGACCGCGGCATCGCCGACACCTCCGGACGCAAGGTCTGGGCCTTCCTCGGCGACGGCGAGACCGACGAGCCGGAATCCCTGGGCGCCATCACCCTGGCCTCGCGGGAGAAGCTGGACAACCTGATCTTCGTCATCAACTGCAACCTGCAACGCCTCGACGGTCCGGTGCGCGGCAATGGCAAGATCATCCAGGAGCTGGAGGCCGCCTTCCGCGGCGCCGGCTGGAACGTCATCAAGGTCATCTGGGGGTCCTACTGGGATCCGCTGCTGGCGATGGACAGCCAGGGCCTGCTGCGCAAGCGCATGGAGGAATGCGTCGACGGCGAATACCAGAACTTCAAGGCCAAGGGCGGCGCCTACACGCGCGAGCACTTCTTCGGCAAGTACCCCGAGCTGAAAGAGTTGGTCGCCGCCATGTCCGACGAGGACATCTGGCGCCTGAACCGGGGCGGCCACGACCCGCACAAGATCTACGCGGCCTACGCGGCGGCGTCGAAGCACACCGGCCAGCCCACGGTGATCCTGGCGAAGACCATCAAGGGCTATGGCATGGGCGCCTCCGGCGAGGCGCAGAACCCGACACACCAGGCCAAGAAGATGGCCCTGGAGGACCTGCGCGCCTTCCGTGACCGCTTCCGCATCCCCATCTCCGATGAAGATCTACCCAACCTGCCGTTCTATCGGCCGGCCGACGACAGCCCGGAGATGAAGTACCTGCAGGCCCGCCGCGCCGCCCTCGGCGGCTACATGCCCCGCCGCCGCGTCAAGGCCGAGCCCCTGGCGGCGCCGCCGCTCTCCAATTTCCAGGCCATGCTGGAAGCCACCGGCGAGCGCGAGATTTCCACCACGATGGCCTTCGTGCGCATTCTTACCAGCCTGCTGCGCGACAAGGCGATCGGCCGCCACATCGTGCCCATCGTCCCGGACGAGGCACGCACTTTCGGCATGGAAGGCCTGTTCCGCCAGGTGGGCATCTACTCCTCCGTCGGCCAGCTCTACGAGCCGGTGGATTCCGACCAGGTCATGTACTACCGCGAGGACAAGGGCGGCCAGATCCTCGAGGAGGGCATCAACGAAGCCGGCGCCTTCAGTTCCTGGCTGGCCGCGGCCACGGCCTACAGCACCAGCGGCGTGCAGATGATTCCCTTCTACATCTACTACTCGATGTTCGGCTTCCAGCGCATCGGCGACCTGGCCTGGGCCGCCGGCGATTCGCGCGCGCGCGGCTTCCTGCTCGGCGCCACCGCCGGCCGCACGACGCTGAACGGCGAAGGCCTGCAACACGAGGACGGCCACTCGCATCTGATGGCGGCCACCATCCCCAACTGCGTCAGCTACGACCCCACCTTCCACTACGAACTGGCGCTCATCATCCAGGACGGCCTGCGCCGCATGGTGCAGGAGCAGGAGGACGTGTTCTATTACCTGACGGTGATGAACGAGAACTACAGCCACCCGGCGTGCCCCAAGGGCGCCGAGAAAGGCATCCTGAAGGGGCTGTACAAGCTCAATGAAACGGGAAATGGGAAACGGGAAACGGCAAAAAGCAGAAAAGCAAAACCACGGGTTCAACTGCTGGGCTCCGGCACCATCCTGCACGAGGTCATCGCCGCCGCCGAGTTGCTGGAACGTGACTGGGGCGTGGCCGCCGACGTGTGGAGCGCCACCAGCTTCAACGAACTGCGCCGGGAGGCGCAGGAGACCCATCGCTGGAACCTGCTGCATCCGGACAAGAAGCAGAAGGTGAGCTTCGTGGAGCAGTGCCTGGACGGCACAGACGGCCCCATCGTCGCCGCCACCGACTACATGCGCGCCTATCCTGACCAGATCCGGCCCTACTTGCATCGCCGCTACGTGACCCTGGGCACCGACGGTTTCGGCCGCTCGGATTCGCGCGAGGCGCTGCGCCGCTTCTTCGAGGTGGACCGCCATTACGTCGTGCTGGCCGCCCTCAAGGCCCTGGCCGACGAAGGCGTGATCCCGGCCGGCAAGGCGGCCGAAGCCATCAAGAAATACGGCATCGACGCGGACCGGCCCAACCCGGTCAACGTGTAAGGAGACGAGCACATGGCTATCAAGGAAGTCCTCGTCCCCGACATCGGCAACTTCAAGGACGTCGAGGTCATCGAACTCATGGTCAAGCCGGGCGACAGCCTCGCCACCGACGATTCCATCATGACCGTGGAATCCGACAAGGCCGCCATGGACATCCCCGCCCCCTTTGCCGGCACGGTCAAGGAACTGAAAATCAAGGTGGGCGACAAGATCTCCGCCGGCACCCTGGTGCTCCTGCTGGATGCCTCCGACGAATCCGCCGCCAAAGCGGCCGCGCCGGTGGTGAAATCCTTCACCGCCCCCTCTCCCGCCGGCGATGCCGACTCCGGCAGCGGGGAAAGCACCCTGGTGGCCTCCGTACCGCTGCCGTCCAATCCCGCACCGCAGGCGCGCGCGCCCATCCCGCCCAGAAACCGGCCCCATCCGGTGGCCGCCCACGCCGGCTTCGACAGCGGCAAACCGGCTCACGCCAGCCCCTCGGTACGCCGCTTCGCCCGCGAACTGGGTGCCGAGTTGTCCCGCGTCAAGGGCACGGGACCGCGCGGCCGCATCCTCAAGGAGAACGTGCAGGCCTGGATCAAGGCGGAACTGGCCAAGCCCGCCGGCGAGTCCTTCGGCCTCGGCTTTCCGCCCGCGCCGGTGATCGACTTCAGCCAGTTCGGCGAGACTGACACGCAGCCGCTGTCGCGCATCAGGAAGCTCTCGGGCGTCAATCTTTCCCGCAACTGGGTCACCGCCCCGCACGTCACCCAGTTCGACGAGGCCGACATCACCGACCTGGAAGACTTCCGCAAGTCCATGCATGACGAGGCCGGCAAACGCGGGGTCAAGCTCACCCTGCTCGCCTTCCTGATGAAGGCGGTGGTCAACGCCCTGCGCGCCTACCCCAACTTCAACGCCTCGCTGGCCGCCGACGGCGAGCACCTGGTGCTGAAGAAGTACTTCCACGTCGGCTTCGCCTGCGACACCCCGGACGGCCTGGTGGTGCCGGTGATCCGCGACGTCAACAAGAAGGACGTCATGGACATCGCCCGCGAGCTGGCGGAACTTTCGGACCTGGCGCGCGAGCGCAAGCTGAAGGTGGACGCCATGCAGGGCGGCTGCTTCACCATCTCCAGCCTGGGCGGCATCGGCGGTACTCAGTTCACGCCCATCATCAACTGTCCCGAGGTGGCCATCCTGGGCGTCTCGCGCTCCGACTGGAAACCGGTGTGGAACAAGACGGCGAAGACTTTCGAGCCGCGCCTGATGCTGCCGCTGTCGCTGTCCTACGACCATCGCGTCATCGACGGCGCCGACGGCGCCCGCTTCACCAGCCACCTGCGCGCCATGCTGTCCGACGTGCGTAGGCTGCTGCTGTAAGCTTTGTCGTCATTCCCGCGCAGGCGGGAATCCAGTCGCCCGCAAAGCCCGCTGGACCCCGGCCCGCGTCGGGGTGGCGGTCAACACAATCAATGAGCACGAACATGGAAATCAAGGTCCCCGACATCGGCAACTTCAAGGACGTCCAGGTCATCGACATTCTGGTCAACCCCGGCGACAGCGTGGCCCAGGACGCCGCCCTCATCACCGTGGAATCCGACAAGGCGGCGATGGACATCCCCTGCCCCCAGGCCGGGGTGGTGGAGAAGCTGCTGGTGAAAGTGGGGGACAAGGTCTCGGAGGGCTTGCCGATACTGATGCTGGCATCAGCGTCGGCAAGTGAGGAGACAAAGACCTCGCCCCCCCCGCACGCCTCACCCCTCACGCCTCACGCCTCCGACCTCCACGCCCAGGTCCTCGTCCTCGGCGCCGGCCCCGGTGGCTACACCGCCGCCTTTCGCGCCGCAGACCTGGGTTTGCAGGTGGTGCTGGTGGAACGCTATCCCAATCTCGGCGGCGTCTGCCTCAACGTCGGCTGCATCCCCTCCAAGGCCCTGCTGCACACCGCCCGCCTCATCACCGAAGCGGAAGAGATGGGCGAACACGGCGTCACCTTCGCCAAGCCCAAGGTGGACCTGGACACGTTGCGGCAGTGGAAGGCCAGGGACGTGGTGGGCAAGCTCACCGGCGGCCTGGCCCAGCTCGCCAAGCAACGCAAGGTGACCGTGGCCCACGGGGTGGCCACCTTCACCGGCCCCAACAGCCTGACTGTGACCGGCGATGCCGGCATGCAAACGATTTCCTTCGACCACGCCATCATCGCCGCCGGCTCCGAGGCCATCAAACTGCCCTTCCAGCCCGACGATCCGCGCGTCATGAGCTCCACCGGCGCACTGGCCTTGGCGGACATCCCCAAGCGCCTGCTGGTCATCGGCGGCGGCATCATCGGCCTGGAGATGGGCACGGTCTACGACTCCCTGGGCAGCAGGGTCACCGTGGTGGAACTGGGCGGCCAGCTCATCCCCGGCTGCGACGCCGATCTGGTCAGGCCCCTGCACAAACGCATGGAAAAGCGGTTCGAGGCGATCAAGCTCAACACCGGCGTCACCGCCATGGAAGCGAAGAAGGACGGCATCCACGTCACCCTGAAGGCCGGCGAGACGGTCAGCACGGAAAAGTTCGACCGGGTCCTCGTCGCCATCGGCCGCCGTCCCAACGGCAAGACCATTGGCGCCGAGTCCGCCGGGGTCGCTGTGGACGAGCGCGGCTTCATCGCCGTGGACAAACAGATGCGCACCAACGTCCCCCACATCTTCGCCATCGGCGACATCGTCGGCCAGCCCATGTTGGCGCACAAGGCAGTGCACGAGGGCAAGGTGGCGGCGGAAGTCATCGCCGGCCACAAGGTGGAGTTCCAGGCCATGGTCATCCCCTCCGTCGCCTACACCGACCCGGAAGTGGCCTGGGTGGGCGTCACCGAAACGGAAGCCAAGGCCAAGGGCATCGAGATCGAAAAAGGCGCCTTCCCCTGGGCCGCCAGCGGCCGCGCCCTCTCCATCGCCCGCACCGAAGGCCTGACCAAGCTCATCCTGGACAAGGAAAGCAAACGGGTGATCGGCGCCGGCCTGGTCGGCATCAACGCCGGAGAGCTGCTCGCCGAAGCGGTACTGGCCATCGAGATGGGCGCCACGGCGGAGGACATCGGCCTCACCATCCACGCCCACCCCACCCTGTCGGAAACGATCTGCTTCGCCGCCGAGATGGCGGAGGGCACCATCACCGACCTGCTGCCGCCACGCAAACGCTGAATTTCTCCGCATGACAACAAGGGCCGCGAGTGCGGCCCTTGTGCATTGCAGAAGGCGTTCCATCCGCACATCGTTAAGCTACACTACACACATGATCAAGAGCTTCCGACACCGAGGCATAGAGGCGTTCTTCAGCAAGGGTTCCAAGGCCGGAATTCAGCCTCATCACGCCGCGCGCCTCGGCCGTCAGCTCAAGCACCTTGATCGGTCGAAATGCCCGGACGACATGAACATTCCCGGATGGCGGCTACATGCCCTGTCCGGAGACATGAATGGCCACTGGTCGGTATGGGTCAATGGCAACCGGCGGCTAACCTGCTCTTTCGAAGGCGAAGACGCCATCCTTGTCGATTATCTGGACTATCACTAGGAGAGCCGCATGGCCCGCATGTTTAATCCTCCCCACCCCGGCGAAACCCTGCGCGAGGATGTTCTTCCCGCCCTAGGCCTGACGGTGACCGAGGCGGCCCGACAGCTGGGTATCACCCGCACCGCCCTGTCCAGGATACTCAATGGCCACGCCGGTATCTCTCCGGAGATGGCCAGGCGGATCGAAGTCTGGCTGGGCCCAGAACGCGGCGGTCGCGCCGAACTCTGGCTGGGTATGCAAATGGACTACGACCTCTGGCTGGCGGAACAGCGCCCCATCCCAATAGTGGAACGCGCGCCGGATTTGCAGGCCGCTTGAGGGGCGCCCTGGTCGGAGCCAACGATAACGTACGCGACGAAATCGCACTGCGCCTCAACACAAACGCATCAATGGCCCGCATCTATATCTCCTACACTTTTCTGGATTTGGGTACCGAGCGGGCATGGGTAGACCAATGGTTGCGTAAGAACGGCCATGAACCCGTAGGAAGCACAGGACCGGATAGCCGGCCGGTTCTCAATAGTTGCCTGGCGGACATCGATACCTGTCAGTTGTACATACTTCTTCAGGGCCACCGTTACGGGTACCGCCCGACGGAAGATAACCCCGAAGATCTGAGCATCACCTGCCTGGAATACCGCCACGCGGGTAATAACAACATCCCGCGCATCGTTTTGCAGCGCACCGGTATCCCCCACGAATCCCTGTCCGACATCTACAAACCCGATGAAATGGCGAAAGTGAAAGCCTTTCGGGATGAAGTGGCGGGAACAAACGGCGTCAGGCCCGCCCCCTTCAACGATGAGGACGGCTTGATTGCTGCCTTGCGGGAAGGAGTGGACAAGGAGTTGAAACGTCTCGGTCTCGCCCCAGGCATCGCCGCAGTATTGGATTCCGTGCGGCTGGCCTCGCGCGCGCTATTGTCCTGGCCAAGCACCTTGCCTAGTGGCGAATGGCTACCCCGTCCGGAACTGGCCACCTTGCAACAGCGTATCCAAGACGACAGCCAATCCGTGACCTTGGTGCTGGGAGAACCCGGCTGTGGCAAATCCGCCCTGCTTGCCCGCCTTGGGCAGGAAGCCCAAGCGTCCGGCATGCCGGTACTGGCCATCAAGGCGGACTTCCTGCCCGAGGACATCCTCACCCAGCCGGCCCTGGGTAGCCACCTTGGCCTTCCAGCGTCGCCACTCACCACTGTCCGGAGCGTGGCCGAAGCCGAACCGATCCTGGTTCTGCTGGATCAACTAGATGCCCTGGCGGACCTGGTGGTCCAGCGTTCGGCCCGTTTGCGGCCTTTGCTGGAATTGATCCATGACTTGGCGCACCTGCCCAACGTGCATGTTGTCGCCTCTTGCCGAGCCTTCGAACAACGCCACGACCCCAACCTGCGCCGGATCGATGCACTGCTCTTGACGCTGGAACTGCCAAGCTGGGAAGACGTCAGCGGGGTCTTAGCTGCACGCGGTATTCAAGCCAACGGCTGGAATGCCGAACTGCGCGACACCCTCCGATCGCCTCATGCCCTGGATACCTTCCTCACCCTGCTGAAGGACACCGATGAAGCCGGCCTGCTGACGAGCTTCCAAGGGATGTTGCAGCTGCAATGGGAGAAAAAGATCTTGGCCGTTCCCAGCGAACGCAAGGCCCTGTTGCTGGACATGGCCCGGCGCATGGCGGAAGGGGAAATGCTCTGGCTGCCCCTAGCCTGGTTCGAGGACTGCTATGCCATTGTGCGGGAATTGGTAGCCGAAGGCATGTTGCGGCTGGACGAAGGTTCCGGCCGCCTCCAATTCCGGCATCAGACCCTCTACGAATTCGTCCGCGCCAGGGGATTTCTGGACCAGTTGGGCAGCCTGACCCAAGCCATTCTCGAGGGACAAAACAGCATCCGCATTCGCCCCCAGCTTTGGTATGCCCTCCAGCACACACGCCAAGTCTCGCCGGAGTTGTACCAGGAAGAACTGGCCCGACTCTGGTCCCCGGACTTACGCCCCCATCTGCGCATGCTGCTCATCGAGTTTCTGGGCACACAGCGAGCCCCTCTCGCGGGCGAAACACGTCTGGCTTGGCTGAATTACGACGATCCCTGGTTCCAGCGCCGCTTTTTCAATGCCGTGGTGGGCAGCCCGGGCTGGTTCGAAAATCTGGCCCCTGACCGTCTGCCCATGCTGTTGGCACAATCAGCGGAAATGGCCGGGCTGGCCCTGCCCATCCTGGAACAGGCCATGGCTTTTGCCGGCGAGGAAGTCCTGGCTATGGTGGACCAATACTGGCTACCGCATCCGGACAAGGACACGCTGACATGGCGCCTGTTGGCCATGGGCAATAGCGCACCGCTGGACGCGGCCTGTGTGGATAGATTGGAACGTATCGCTTCCCGCACCAATCTGGCCTCCTGGACCATCAGCCTTACCGCCAGCCAGATCAGCGCGGTACTGCCCGAGCAGGCGCCGCGCCTCGTCGTGGCATGGTTGGAACAACAGTGGCGCAAGGCCCGCAATGGCGTCCCAGACGCTGGGAAAAATGGTGACGAAATCGAGGCCATTACCCCTGTTGCCTCTTTCCGGGAACGTCCCGCGTCCACTGTGCTGGAAAGTCGGGAGCTTCATGACTTGCCGGCCATCGCCGAGGCAGCACCCCAGACCTTCGTGGAAGCGATCTGGCCGCTGTTTCTTGAATTGCTGGAAACCGTGACCCGAGAGGCGCATCCGTTCGTCGTTGGATATCGAGAGGTGGGCTTGCTGGTTGACGACCTGGACGAGGATACGCGTCTCGAAAGGCCTCTAGCCACCGCCCTTTTCATGGCGGTCGAGACCTGGGCCAAGACGAACCCCGCCACCTTCCTGGCGTTTGCCCACAACCACGCCGACAAGGATTGCCTGCTTGTACATCGTTTGTTGGCGACAGGTTTGCGGCATTGCGTCGGTCACGCCACCGACGAAGTACTGGAATTCCTGTGTGCTGATCCCCGTCGCCTTGTGATCGGCCCCTATTCCGAACCCCATCGAGACACAAAAAAACTCATCGAGGCTTTGGCTCCCCACCTTGCAACTGGCCAATTACACCAACTGGAACAGACGATCTTGAACTCGCATCGGTACAGCCACTTCCCGGAGGACAACGCCGAGACCCGAATGCGGCGCCTGCGATGGGATCGTGAACATCGGCTGCGTCTGCTGCGAGGATTGCCAAGGCAATACATAAGCGAAGCGGCCCGGCGTGTACTGGACGAAGAGGAACGCGCCTTTCCTGGCTTGTCGGACAAAGACGTTCGGTTTTCCGGCATCCACTCTGTGGACAGTCCAGTCAGTGCCGAACAAATGGCTGAAGCCAAGGATGAGGATTTGCTCAATCTGTTCGCCGAACTAACCGACGACACTGGTTGGGACCATCCGCGCCACCGGGGTAAAGGCGGGGCGATTCAAGCTGGCAGGTCACTGGCCAAGCTGGCGGAATCAGATGCTGCGCGTGCCGTCCGGTTGATACGGCAAATGCAGCCTGGAAGGAATGAGAGCCCAGTAGGCGACGTGATTCGCACCCTGCCCAAGGCAGGCTTTGACGCAAGCGCGCTGTATGCGCTGATCGAAGATCTCTTCGAAAAAGGATTTGGAGGCACAGAATTCCAGAGCGACGTCAGCCATGCCATTCATGATGCGGCATGCAAGGAAGCGCCTGTTCCCAACAGGCTGCTGGACCGCATGGAAAGCTGGTTGATTAGTGTCGACCCGGCCTCGAAAGACATTTCCGGGAATGAACGACATGAAGGCAGCCTGTTGTGGGGACATGGCGGCCTGACCATACTTCCGTCCGGCAATTACCCCATCCTGGCTGCACTGTCGCAGGCCTGCCTGGTAACTGAACCACCCCTTGTCATCCGCTGGCTGGACAGCCTGGAGAAACATCTGAAGCGCAGCGAGTCGCCACGCGTATGGGCCGCCATCGCCGAGCGCTATCTGACCTGGCTGCACCTGGCGGATCGGGAGCGGGCGCAAGCATTTCTGGATCGGCTGTTCCAACGTTTTCCGGCAATGCTCGAACGTCACGAGGGCGTCTTGTTCATGGCCCACCTTCAACGCTGGATCGCCCCGGAATATGCCCAAAGCTGGCTGACGCAAATGGAAGCCATGGACGCAACCGCCGCCCAGGGAGCAGGCGAAATCTTGATGCTGCGGCATGCAAGGTTTCCCGACGAGGCATGGCCGGCACAAAGGACAGCCGAGTGGCTGTCCGCTGTTAGCGAAGACACCCAACACCAACGCATAGGCATGGCCTACACAGTCGCCCATCTCTGGTCGGAGTTGGATTTCCGAACCTTGGCGCACACCTATCTGTTGCCGTTGATGGCCCACCCCGACCCGGGTTTGGCTCAACCACTCGGTGCGGTATTTCTCACCAACACTTTGTTCCCTGACCGACCGACATGGGAATGGCTGGATGCCCTTTGCGAGCATCCCACTCTGTTTCTGGATCAGCGTTCTGAATACCTGATCCAACATCTGGAGACACTGGTCACGTCCGATCCGGTCCGGGTCGCGCGGGTATGCAACACGCTCCTGGATGTGGCGGGCGAGGCCATGCGTGACCTCTCCACCCGCTGGTACTTGACCGGGGAGCCTCTCTCCGCCATTGCATTGGCGCTACAGGACATGGGAGAGCCCTACCGTGCGGACGGCGTGGCCTTGTTCGAACGCATGCTGGAATTCAATCTACCCCAGGTTAAGGAAATGGCGCTTAGTCTGGATAAACGCATGCCTGTCGGGTCGTCACCCCTAAGGCCACGAAGAAGGCGACAACGTAGTCGTTAGCGCCCTCCTGCTTGGAGGCAACGCTGATCATCGAGATGGGCAACACGGCGGAAGACATCGGCCTCACCATCCACGCTCACCCTACCCTGTCGGAGACGACCTGCTTCGCGGTAAAAATGGCGAAAGGCAACATTACCGACCTGCCACCTCCGCGTATGAAGTCGACGATTGCCAGTCTGCCCCCCAAAAAAACGGAGCCGGGGAATCGCATTGCTTCGCCTGGGCGGGTGTTATACCGTTCCTACGTCCAAGGAGGCGCACATGGATTACCGCGACATCATCACCATCTAACCGGGCAAGCGGGGCGGGAAACCCTGCGTGCGAGGCCTGCGCATCACGGTCTACGACGTGCTCGACTACCTCGCCTCGGGCATGACGGAGGCCAAAATTCTCGCGGATTTCCCCTATTTAACCGCCGATGACATCCGGGCGTGCCTTGCCTTCGCGGCTGACCGGGAACGTCACATGTTGGCTGTCGCGGCGTGAAACTGCTGTTTGACGAGAACCTATCACCTCGCCTGGCCGAAAGGCTGCATGACATCTTTGCCGACTCGGCACATGTCCTTGTTCTCGGTCCCGGCAGTGCCGAAGACGATCTCATCTGGGCATACGCCCGCGACCACGCCTTCGCCATCGTCACGAAGGATGCCGATTTCCAGGACCTGGCGACGTTGCGGGGTTCGCCACCCAAAGTCATCTGGATACGGCAAGGCTAGCGGCTCAATCCCCCGCCGGCCGCCCCTCGATCAACGCGAAGCTGCCGCGCATGGCTGCCACCGGCTTGCCGGCGCAAAGGATGGCGCCCGAGGCGTGGCACAGGCGGGCACCCAGCCTGAGCCGGTCGATCTGGCTTTCCAGGGCATCCCCGGCCTGGGCCGGAGCCAGGTAATCCACCGTGAGGCTGGCGGTAACCACGCTTGCCGACTTCGGCAACTGGCGGATCAGGTTGTAGGCCAGCCAGATGTCCGCCAGGGTGGCGAGGAAGCCGCCGTGGACGCTGCCGTGGCCGTTGCAATGCTGGGGACGGACCTCCAGGCGGAACACCAGATGATCGCCTTCCTGGCGGCACAGCACGGGCATCATGTTCGGCACAAACGAGCCCGGCATGGGGCAGCGGGTGAAACCCTGCTCCAGCCAGGCACGTTCCTGGGAGGTCAGTTCGATCATGGATTTCTCCGGGCGACGGACTTGCAAGCCCGAGCAAGTATCCCTATTGCAGCGCAACAAGACAAACGCCATGATGCGCGCGCCATGCACAAAGAGGAGACCACCATGCAGGACGCCGCAGCCCAATCCGTACCCCCCATTCCCGTCGGAGACTGGGACGTGCAGGTCGCCATCATCGGCGGCGGCCCCGGCGGCGAGGACTGCGCGCGGGACCTCGCCGACCATGGCCTCAAAGTGGCCATGATCAACAATGCCCCCTTGCCCGGCGGCGAATGCCTCTGGCGCGGCTGCATCCCCTCCAAGGCCTGGCGTCACGCCGCCGATCTCATGCGCGACCGTGCGCGCGACCCGGACAAGGGCGTGGTGGGCACGCATCGCCCCCGGCTCGACTGGGCCACCCTGGAAGCGCACCGCAAGAACGTGCTGCGCACCCGCGGCGAACTGGCCCTGAAGGCCGACAAGAGCATCAAGATCGACGTGCGCCAGGGTTTCGCCAGCTTTCTGGACCCGCACAGCCTGAAGATCGTCGCCCCGGATGGCTCGGAATCGACCCTCAGCTTCGGCGCCGCGGTCATCGCCACCGGCGCGCCGCCCTTCGTGCCGCCGATCCCCGGCGCCTGGGAAAGCATCCGCACCGGCGGCGTGCTCACCTCCGACACCATCTGGAACCTGCCGAGCCCGCCACGCCGCCTGGGCATCATCGGCGGCGGCGTCATCGGCGTCGAAATGGCGCAGATCGTGCGCGACTTCGGTGGCGAAGTGCTGATGCTCGAAGCCAGGGAGCGAATTCTGGCGGAGTTGGAGGAGGAGATCGCCCGCCATCTATACGACGTGCTGAAAAACGAATTTCCCATCGTCACCGGCGCCCGCATCGAGGAGATCACCGGCCAACCGGACAGCATGCGCGTCAAGTACAGCGATGCCGACGGCAACCCGGGCGAGTGCCTGTGCGACTACGTACTCATGGCCACCGGCAAGCGGCCCAACACCGCCAAGCTCAACCTGGAAGCCGCCGGCGTCGAACTCGACGGCGCCACCATCAAGACCGACCCGCAATGCCGCACCAGCGCGCCGCACATCTTCGCCGTGGGCGACGTCATCGGCGGCTACATGCTGGCCCACACCGCCGCCGCCCAGGGCCGCGTCGCCGCCCGCAGCCTGCTGGGCCACGCCGCCGAATACAGGCCGGACCTGGATTGCGGCGTCACCTTCAGCCGCCCGCAGGCCGGCTTCGTCGGCCTGTCGCTGGCCCAGGCCAAGGCGCGCGGCCTCGACGCGGTGGAAGCCAAGATGCCCATGAGCATCGACGCCAAGGCCATGATCGCCCTGGAAACGCACGGCATGATCAAGCTGGTGGCGGACAAGGCCGACGGCCGCATCCTCGGCGTCCACCTCCTCGCCGACCACACCGATACCCTGATCGGCGCGGCGGTGATGATGGTCGCCGGCCGCCTTACCCTCTCCCAGGTCGCCGAAGCCATCTTCCCGCATCCGACCCAGACCGAGATGTTCGGCGACCTGGCGAGAAGGCTGCTGGCCAGGCTGCGCCGCACGAACCGGGGCTGAGCCGCCCTTCCCTCCCCGCGCGAAGGCGGCGGACATCGCCCGCCTGTCATCCCCGACACCATCGCCCGCGTTGTTTTACGCATGGGCTATAGTGCCCGCACGATTCCGGAGGAACCCACCATGAAACGTCTGCTGGCCACCGCCCTGCTCTTCGCCTGGATCGCCCCCCTGGGCGCCGCGCAACCCGTCCCGCCCGAAGCGGCCTGGTCACCCCGGGCCCAGCCCGCCGCCGCCCTCGCCCTCTGCCCGCCCGAAGCCCGGCTCGCCCAGGTCAGCCAGGCCGAGTGCTGCAAGGGACACAAGGGCGTATGCGGCTGCCGCGCCGGCAAGATCGTCTGCTGCGACAACACCATCAGCGCCAACTGCACCTGCCACGGGGATTCCGGGGTGGAGAACTGAGCGGATTGCAGGGGGCATCGGGCCTGGTGCCAGATGGCCCGCTCACATGCTGTGATGTAACTGGCCGCACTGTCTTCTTGACTTCAAAGCTGTCTGTAAAGGGGTCATCATCATGCAGCAGCAAATCTAACTCAGCATGCTAGCGTTTGTTAGCCGACCAGGAAGATGCACAACGGTCATGGCGTCCGAAACCGGTAGTAATTGCTAGTCGGAATAAAGTCCAACGTGCAGACGTCCCGGGGAGCGGTGCCAGCAATCAACACCCCCAAGACTGCCCCGGGCGATGCCTCCGCCCGCACCTTGCCTTGCGCTTCGTAGCTAGGGGAGCGGTAGCATCCCCACTTGGTGCCATTCACCCTGCCTTCATGATCAAAACGAGCCCGAACGCTCCAGAAGTAGCGTCTTTCGTGGGGCAGGACTTCATCCAGAGCATGACTGGTTCCTGGCAGATCGCGCTTTTCATAGATCAACCTCGGGGGACCGCCTGCGATCACCTCCCATATCCGCAGGTCATAGCGCACATTGCTAATGCCCGATGTGATCGCTGCCGCCTCGCCGCGCCTGTCAACTTCCCTGGGAAAACCCTCCCAGGCCAAAACCGGCCTGTCGCTGGCCACCAATGGGAAGCGGTTCCAATCCCGGTGGTGTACATCCAGGAAGCCAGGCTGGTAGTCCCGCTCCGGGCTGACCCAGCCTAGGCCACACGAGTCTCTTCCGCCAAAGAGGTCTTTCAGGCTGGTCTCGACCCCCGAACCGCCCTTGGAACCGGGTGGCAAGCCGGCCAGGAGGAAGAGCTGTTCCACTATGCTGCCGGCGAGGCTTTCATAGGCACGTTGCAATTCTTCCCGGAGGAGGGCGGCCTTGTTGCGGGACCACAGGTGGCCCTCATATTCGTCGCTCTGATAGACGAACTGGCGAAAATAGGACGACTCCCCTTGGGCCGTCCGGACGACACGGACATGAGCCACCATATGGAAGCTCATGGCCTTTCTGCCCGTGAAGCCCACATCAGTGACGACCACTTCCAATATGCTATCGACGCCCTGCCTGGCCATGGTCCGGTAGTCGGGAGCGGCATCTGGCTTAGCTGGGCCACCATCGTCCAGCACGGGAAAGCGTTGACCGGTGTCATGCTCGGCTGCGGTTGCAATAGCACGGGCCAAGCTTGAAGGGATCTGTAACGTGGCCAGGTTCTGGCTGACCTGCGCCTCCAGGATGGTCACCTCTGACTCCGGCATGACCGGCCGGGCGGAGTGGAGCGCCCCTGCAGCCATCCCAACCGGAATGGCGACAACCGCCAGGTAGGGCGCGATGACGGCCTCCAGAGCACCTGTCATGGCATACAAGCCGACACCGACCACACCAGCACTCGCACCGGCTACGGCCCCTTTTGTAAGGTCATGCCCTTGGGAGGCAAATGCCCGGATATTGGATCGAGGGGGATAGCGCGCGGGTGCCACGAGCATATTCCCCCACCCCATCCGCTCAGCCTGGGTCGGCTGTTTGGGCAACTCCGCGCATCCTGTGAACTGCAGGCATATCAGCAGAACGCCCCATATGCAGCGAGTCCACCCGATCATGACCACGCCCAAAGAAAAATCAACATGCTTTTATTCTAGGGTGGCCAAAGCAGATATGAGGCGGTTGAAGCACTTTTGGAATTGTTGGCAGTCGGCTTAGGCGAAATCTGAGCCAATGACCCACCTACTCCCCAAGGCCCAGTAGAAGCGCGATAACAGCCCTCCGCGCCACATCCCCGAGAACATCAGCCACCCTGCGGGCCTCACCCCTCCGCCGCTATTTCCCCAGCGCCACCCACACTCCGTCCCAATCGCCGGGCGGCGGGGTTTCCCGGAAGACGCGGATGCGGTCCAGGAACACCCGGCTGGGACCGTCGTCCGGGCTCTGCTTCAGGCACTCGTTGAAGGCCTGTTCGGCGCCGTCCCAGTCACGCGCGCGGTAGCGGTCCAGGCCCGCTTCGAAACTAGTGGCGAGGGACTGGGCGGCGGCATCGCCGCGCCGTCCGAGCAGTTCGAACACCCGCTCGGATTCTTCGCGACCCATCACGCGCAGGAGGTCGAGTTCCCGGAAGACGAAGTTGTCGCTGGCGAGCTTGCGGGTGGCTTCGCTGACCAGGATGCGGCTGCCATAGAACTTGTTGGCCTGTTCCAGGCGCGAGGCGAGGTTCACGGTGTCGCCGATGACGGTGTAGCCGCGCGCGGTTTCCGAGCCGATGTTGCCCACCAGGACTTCGCCGCTGGCGATGCCCATGCGCGCCTGCACATCGGGCAGGCCGTGGCGGATGCCGAGCAGGTTGGGCAGGTCGGCGCGGAAGTCGTCGAGGCGGTCGCGCTGGTCCAGGGCCGCCTCGCAGCACAGGCTGGCGTGCGAGGCTTCGTCGGTGAAGGGCTGGCCCCAGAAGGCCATGATGGAATCGCCGATGTACTTGTCGATGATGCCCTGGCGGGCGCGGATGACCTCGGCCATGAGGGCGAAGTAGCGGTTGAGGAAGCGCACCGCGGCGTCCGGGGTGAGGCCCTCGCACAGCCGCGTGAAACCTGCCAGGTCGGAGAAGAACACGCTCATCTCGTGGCGCTCGCCGCCTTCGGCGGGCAGGCGCTTGTCGAGCAGGCGGCGGACGATGCGCGGATCGACGTACTGGCCGAAGGTGGCCTTGATGTGTTCCTTCTCGCGCAGGCCCAGCACCATATGGTTGAAGGAGTCGGCCAGGGTGGCGAGCTCGTCGTGCGTTTGCACCAGGACTTCCACCTGCAGGTCGCCGTGCTCCACTGACTGGGTGCCCTTGAGCAGGCGGAGGATGGGCTCAACCAGCGAGCGGCTCACCAGCCAGGCGAAGATGAGGCCGACGACGGTGGCGATGGCGGTGATCAGCCAGTTCAGCCGCACCGACTTCTCCTCTTCCGCCTTGGCGCGGGCGGCGGTGTCGGCGGTGAGCTTGTTGAGCAGGTCGATGGCCTTGCCGATCTCGCCGTCGAGCTTGTCCTTCTCGCGCAGCAGGTTCTCGCGGACCAGGCCGGCGGAACGCCGGGTGCCCTCCTCCGCCTCGATCTGGTAGAGGCGGAACGTCCGGTGGAAATCCTGGCGCGCGGTTTGCACGGCCGGCAGTTGCTTGCCGAGCACGGCCAGGGTGACGCGGTCCAGTTCCAGGCCGCGGTCGGCTTCCGTCTCGCCCAGCATGCGCAGGGAGGAATCGACGATCTGGTCGGCGTTGACGCCGCGGTCATCGAAGCCGCGCGATTCCCTGTCCAGGAATTCCCGATCGGGACTGGCCGCCTGCATGCCCAGCAACACCCGCTCCATGTGCACCATCTGCTGGCGCACCAGGATTTCCACGCTGGCCACCTGCTGTTGCAGCGGCAGGTAGTAGTCGGACAGCGCCCGCACCTGGTTGTTGAGCTGGCGCGAGTTGAGCACCGACAGCCAGGTCACGATCACCATGAGGGCCAGCAGCACCAGGGTGATGCCGAAGATTTTCAGGCGGATGGGGCGGCGCATGAGGGGTGAGGGGTGAGGGGTGAGGCCCACAGACTGCAACTTGGGGTGGGCGGCGTCAACACGTCCGGCACCGGCAAGCGCTTGCCAAGCCGGCAGGCACGCTCGACACTGGGTTCATGTTCTCCTTCCTGCGCAGTCCGCCTCTCGCCCTGCTGCCGCCCGCCCCGGCGCGCGCCCTGCGGAGCATCCCCGGCCTCCTTGGCCTGGCCGTGCTCGCCCTGGTCCTGGGCGAACCCATGCGCGCCCACTCCGACGCGCTAGTCACCTCCGCCGCGCCCCTGGGTATCCTGTCGCTGCAATTCGCCTGCGGCGCGGGCGCGGTGCAGACCATCCTGGCAAGCTGGGATGCATTCATGTTGGAGCACGCCCGCCTCAGCCTCTATTGGGACATGGCCTTCGCTCCCGCCTACGGCCTCGCCCTCGCCGCCCTCGGCGAACGCCTGGGCGGGGGCCTGCGGCGGGGCGCTCATGGCGGCCACGTCACGGCCTGGCTGCCGCTGCTGGCTGCGGCCGCCGACCTGCTGGAAAACGTTTTGCACCTGCTCCTGATCGCCGGCGGCGCGCTCGTCGTCGCGCTGCCGGCCTGCGCCGCCGCCCTGCTGAAATGGGCGCTGCTGGCCGCCTGGCTGGCGAGTGTGCTGGCCGGCCTGTTCGGCCGCCGGCGCTAAGCGCCCATTTCAGCAGGGCTCGAACGTTCCAGACTTGGCGGGACGCCGCCGTTTCGGGGCATAATGCCCCGTTCGCCATCAAGTTCCCCCGCACACTCCCGGCCAGCCCCTCCATGCGCGCCCAGGATCCCGCCCCCCAGGACCCCACCTCCCGCTACGCCGCCAAGGACGTGGTGGCCTGGCTGGGCGATTGGGTGGTGACCAAGGGCCGCGGCTATCTGGACGCCGTCGAGGACCTGCGCGTCGAGGCGGAAACCATCACCGCCGCCGTCAAGGGCACACGGCCCCGCCCCTACCGCGTCGACATCCGCTTCCAGCCCGCCCAGTCGGGCGACCTGCGTCCCCGCTTCTACTGCTCGTGCCCGGTGGGCGGCCACTGCAAGCACGCGGCGGCGGTCCTGCTGAAGGCCCTGGAGGAACGCGAACACCCGGACCAGGTGCGGCCCGAGGTGCTGAACTGGGTGCAGGAACTGCGCCGACTCGCCGACACCCCCAAGGAGGTCAAGCGCACCAAGGCGGCGCCCAGCTTCCGTCTGTTCTACCTGCTGGACGGCCCCGACGCGCGCGGCGACTACCGCGTCAACTGCTACAAGGCGCGCACCGACACGCTGGGCCGTCCCACCGGCGCCCTGCAGCACTGGATCGGCTTCGAGCGGGCGCTGACCACGCCGCCGCAGTTCGTCGACGAAGAGGACCTGTTCATCCTGCGCCTGCTCTGGAACCATCACCCGCGCGAGCGCCACGGCGATGCCCTGGCCATCGACGGCCGCCAGGGCGACGAGGTGCTGCGCCGCATGCTGGCCACCAGCCGCTGGCTGATGGACCGCGAGACGCGGCTGCCATGGCGGCTGGGCGCGGAGCGCAACGCCACCCTGGCCTGGCGGCCGGACGCGCGCGGACGCCTGCACGCGCGCCTGAGCAGTCGGCCGGAATCGGCCCGCGCGATTCCGCTGGATCCGCCCTGGTACCTGGACCCGCTGGCCGGCGAGACCGGAGTGCTGCGCACCCAGGTGCCGCCGCATCTGGTCAGGCAGTTGCTCACCGGCCCCGCCCTCTCGCCCTCGGAGGCCCAGGTGGTGGCCGCCACGCTGGCCGAAGTCGCCCCCGACCTGCCGGCGCCGGCCCTGGACAGCGACGCCTTCCGCCTGATCGAAGCGCCCCTCGCGCCCATCCTGCAGGTGGTCACCGCCCACATCTACGGCCTGTCCGGCTATCGCGACTACAGCGATGAATGGAACCGCCGCCTGTTCGATTACGCGGTGCCGGTGTTCCGCTATGGCGAGCATCGCTTCGGCCTCGATGAGAAACGCGAATTCGCCACCCTCGCCAGCGGCGAAACCGTGCGCGTGCGCCGTGACGCGGTGGCCGAGGCCCGCCTGATCGAATGCCTGGCGGAACTGGGTTTCACGCAGATTCCCCCGCACGTGATCTATGCCGCCCGCCCGCTGCCCAGGCCCAGCTTCGGCCTGGCCAGCGAGGCCGACTGGGAGGACTTCAAATCCACCCTGCTGCCGCGACTGCGCGAGGCCGGCTGGGAAGTGGAACTGCCCGCCGACTTCCGCCACGAGTACGTGGACGTCGAGGACTGGCAGGCGGAGATCGGCGAATCCGCGCCGGGCTGGTTCGACCTGTCCATGGGCATCGTCGTCGAAGGCCGCCGCCTGGCCCTGGCGCCGCTGCTGGTGGGGCTGTTCAACCGCGAGCCGCGCTGGCTGGATCTGCGCACCCTGGAAGCCATTCCCGACCAGGCCACCGTCGCCCTGGACGGACCCGACGGCCGTCGCATCCGCGTCAAGGCGGAACGCTTGAAGCCACTGGCGCGCACGCTGCTGGATCTGTTCGACGGCGGCGTGCAGCAGGACGGCCGCATCCGCGTCGCCCGCCTTGACGCGCCGCGCCTGGCGGAACTGGCCGAGTCGGGCCGCTGGCGCTTGCGCGGCATGGATGCCGTGCGCCAGTTGGCGGACCGCCTGCTGCGCACCGGTGGCGTCAAGCCAGTGCCAACGCCGCCCGGCTTTGCCCTGGAACTGCGGCCCTACCAGCAGGAAGGCCTGGCCTGGCTGCAATACCTGCGCGAACAGGATCTTTCCGGCATCCTGGCCGACGACATGGGTCTGGGCAAGACCGCGCAGACCCTCGCCCACCTGCTCGCGGAAAAGCAGGCCGGCCGCCTGGACAGGCCGGCCCTGGTGGTGTTGCCCACCTCCCTCATCTTCAACTGGAAGCACGAGGCCGCGCGCTTCGCGCCGGGCCTCAGGGTGATCTCCCTGCACGGCAAGGACCGTCACGCCCAGTTCGAGCACATTGCCGAACACGACGTCGCGCTCACCACCTACCCCCTGCTCTGGCGCGACCACGAGGCGCTGGAGAAGCAGGAGTACCACCTGCTCATCCTCGACGAGGCGCAAACCGTGAAGAACGCCGGCAGCCAGGCCGCCCAGGTGGTGCGCCGGCTCAAGGCGCGGCACCGGCTGTGCCTGACCGGCACGCCGCTGGAGAACCACCTGGGCGAGTTGTGGGCGCAATTCGACTTCCTGCTGCCCGGCTTTCTCGGCGACGCCAAGTCCTTCGCCCGCGCCTGGCGCACGCCCATCGAGAAACATGGCGACAACGCCCGCCGCGCACTGCTGGCGCGGCGCCTGCGGCCCTTCATCCTGCGCCGGCGCAAGGAGGAAGTGGCGCGCGAACTGCCACCCAAGACCACCATCCTGCGCACCGTCGAACTGGAGGGGGGCCAGCGCGACCTCTACGAAACCGTGCGCAGCGCCATGGACGCGCGGGTGCGCGAAGCCATCGCCGACCTCGGCCTCAACCGCAGCCGCATCGTCATCCTCGACGCCCTGCTCAAGCTGCGCCAGGTCTGTTGCGACCCGCGCCTGCTGAAGTCGGCGAGCGCGCGCGACGTCCGCGAACGCGCCAAGCTCGACCTGCTCATGGCCATGCTGCCGGAACTGGTGGAGGAAGGCCGGCGCGTGCTGCTGTTCTCGCAGTTCACCAGCATGCTCGACCTGATCCGCGCGGAACTGGACCAGGCCGGCCTGGGTTACGTGGAACTCACCGGCGCCACCCAGGACCGGGAAACCCCGATCCGCCGCTTCCAGGACGGCGAAGCCCCGATCTTCCTGGTCAGCCTCAAGGCCGGGGGCGTCGGCCTCAACCTCACCGCCGCCGACACCGTCATCCACTACGACCCGTGGTGGAACCCGGCGGTGGAGAACCAGGCCACCGACCGCGCCCACCGCCTCGGCCAGACCAAGCCGGTGTTCGTCTACAAGCTCATCGTCGCCGGCAGCATCGAGGAGAAGATCCTCGCCCTGCAGGAGAAGAAAGCCGAGTTGGCCGCCGGCATCCTGTCCGAGGATGCCCAGGGCATGGACAAGTTCGGCGAGGCGGACCTGGCGGCCTTGCTGGCGCCGTTGCCGTGAGCACGGGGCCTCTCCCGGCGCATTTCGCCGCCAAGGCGGCATAGCCATGATCCGCCTGCAGAAACTCACCCTCATCCGCGGCACCAAGCCCCTGCTGGACGCGGCCGATATCACCCTTAATCCGGGCGAGAAGGTGGGCCTCATCGGCGCCAACGGCTCCGGCAAGTCCAGCCTGTTCGCCCTGCTGCGCGGCGAGCTGCACGCGGACGCGGGCGACCTGGACTTCCCCGCCCGCTGGCGCATCGCCCACGTGGCCCAGGAAACCCCGGCCCTGGAACGCTGCGCCCTGGACTACGCCATCGACGGCGACACCACCCTGCGCCGACTGGAACAGGAGTTGGCGGCCGCCGAGGCGGCCCATGACGGCCACCGCATCGGCGAGCTCCACGCCGCACTGTCCGACGCGGATGCCTACACGGCGCGCTCGCGCGCCGAGCAACTGCTGGCCGGCCTGGGCTTCGCGCGGGAACAACTGGCCCAGCCGGTGGCCAGCTTTTCCGGCGGCTGGCGCATGCGCCTCAACCTGGCCCAGGCCCTGATGTGCCCCTCGGACCTGCTGCTGCTGGACGAGCCCACCAACCACCTCGACCTGGACGCCATCCTCTGGCTGGAGGACTGGCTCAAGCGCTATGCGGGCACGCTGATCATCATCTCCCACGACCGCGACTTCCTGGACGGGGTGGTGAACGTCATCGCTCACATCGACCAGAAGAAGCTCGTGCGCTACGGCGGCAACTATTCCGCCTTCGAACAGCAGCGCGCCATCCACCTAGCCCTGTCGCAGGCTGCCTACGAAAAGCAGGCGCGCGAACGGGCCCACCTGCAATCCTTCATCGACCGCTTCAAGGCCAAGGCCACCAAGGCGAAGCAGGCGCAAAGCCGCATGAAGATGCTGGCGAAGATGGAGGATCTGGCTCCCATCCACGCCGCCGCCGCCTTCAGCTTCGAATTCCGCGAGCCGGAGCGGGCACCCAACCCGTTGCTGGTGCTGGAGGAGGTGACGGCGGGGTATTTGTTGGCTCCCTCCCCCGCCGGGGGAGGGATGGGGAGAGGGAACAATGGTTACATGACCGCAAACGTTTCTCCCTCACCCCCAGCCCCTCCCCCGGCGGGGGAGGGGAGCAAAGTCATCCTGCAAAATCTCAATCTCACCCTCCAGGCCGGCCAGCGCATCGGTCTGCTGGGCGTCAACGGCGCCGGCAAGTCCACCCTGATCAAGACCCTGGTGGGGGAGTTACCGCCCTTGTCCGGCACGGTGACCCTGGGCAAAGGCCTGGCCATAGGCTATTTCGCCCAGCATCAGGTGGAGATGCTGCGCCACGACCAGTCAGCGCTCTGGCACCTGCAAAAACTCGCCCCCACCGCGCGGGAGCAGGATCTGCGCAACTTCCTCGGCGGCTTCAACTTCGCCGGCGACATGGCCACCACAGTCATCGCCCCCTTCTCCGGCGGCGAGAAGGCACGCCTGGCCCTGGCCCTGATCGTCTGGCAGCGCCCCAACCTGCTGCTCTTGGACGAACCCACTAACCACCTGGACCTGGAAACCCGCGAAGCCCTGACCGTCGCCCTGGCCCAGTTCGAGGGCACCCTGGTGCTGGTCTCGCACGACCGCCACCTGCTGCGCGCCACCACCGACGAATTCCTCATCGTCGCAGACGGCGGCCTGAAACCCTTCGACGGCGACCTCGACGACTATCGCGACTGGCTGTTCAAGACCAAGCTGGCGAAGCCGGAAGCGCCCGCCTCCACCTCCGAAGCCAAACCGGAACCGACGCGGGAGAGTGGCGATCGCAAGGAGCAGAAGCGCCAGGAAGCCGAAGCCCGCCAGCGCCTGTCCGCGCAGCGCAAGCCCATCGAGGCCCGCATCAAGCGCCTGGAGGAATTGATGGACCGCCTCAACACCCGCAAGTCCGCCCTGGACGCGCAACTGGCGGATGCCGCCATCTATGCCGACGCCAACAAAGACAGCCTCAAGCATGCCCTCTACGAGCAGGCACAGATCATCAAGGAACTGGAACAATTGGAGGCGGAATGGCTGGAACAGCAGGCGGCTCTGGAAGATATCGCCTGATGCGGCGAGCCTTCCTCCCGCCCGGAAACGGCGCGGAGTCAGCCTTTATATTCCTCGAACGGCTTCTCGATGAAGAACACGGTGTCTTCACCGAAGGATTTCACATAGGCGTAATCCGCCTAGGCACAGGTCGCCACGTTGGCCATGTGCTTGTCTTCGAACTCGCTTTCCGTGGCGCCGACGAAACGGCGGTCCTTTTCTTCATCGCGAAGCACGGCCGCATAGACCCTGTACATGGGCTCCCTTTGCAGAAAGAGACCGTTTGCGGATCACGCCGGCCGCCAATTCGCTCTAGGCAGGTGCGGCGGCTCGGTGACGATCACCACGCGGGTTTCCTCGCTTTCCATGTCCCGCACGGTGACGCAGCCCCAATAGGCCGCCGCCTGGGGGCCGTCCTGGTAACGGATGCGCCGGGCAACCTGCTCCAGGCTCGCCGGGGCGAATGTCAGGCGCTCGGTACCGATGCGCAACGAGGCACGGAAGCAAAACTCCCGGGGCAACTCGGGCGCGACAAACGCCGCCATCCGGCAGCGCCCCTCATCGAACAGGGCCGATTCTTCGCCGTGCCGGTCGCGCAGTTCCCACATGGACTGGCGACAAGCGGCGGCAAGCATATGCAGGGGATTGGTAAACCGCGTGAATGCGAGGCTGGCCATGCCCTTGCCGAACACAAATAAGGGTCGGAAACCGGGCCACGTAGCCGGTGCAGCGCCGCCAGGCAACTCCGCACGGCAGGCGAGCTCGATCAGTTCCGGCTCCAGAGTCAAACTCAGGTTGGCGCCGGTTTTCCACCACAAGACCGCGCTTACCAGTTCCTCTACGATTAGCGCATACGCCGTCCCGTCCTCCAGGTCACCGAAATACAAGCCCGGACGTTGGTTGACGGAGTCGCGATAGGAATGGAACTCGATCGGGGATTCCTCATAGGGATCCATGCGAACCTCCTGACGATTTTGGAAGAATTTTCGGCTCTGACAGGCTCATTGGACGAGCCTCATGCAGAATTGAATCCGTCATGCAGAAACCGCAAATTGATTCTCTATCTATATGATTATTATATATTTTAATTGATATATCGTCTATTTTATCAACCCGATTTTCCAGCGGTTTTCCAGTGGCTTCCCATACTTGGCCAACTTAGCCAAGTTCGCTACACTCCAAGCGTCTCCCGACTCGAGAACACCCCATGCAAGTCAACATGCTAGAAGCCAAGAATCAGCTCTCCAAGCTGGTGAAAGCCGCCCTGGCCGGCGAGGAAGTCATCATCGCCAATCATGGGGTGCCGGCGGTGCGGCTGGTGGCGGTGGCGCCCACCCACCGCACCGTGGGCTGGGGCAGCCTGAATGTTGTGCCGGAAGTCATCGACGCTGCCTTCAACCAGGCACTGGATGAACAGATTGCGGCGGAACTCAACAACAGCCGTCTCTTTCCCGAATCCTGATGCGCCGCCTTCTGCTGGATACCCATGTTGCCCTCTGGTGGCTCACGGCCCATCCGCGTCTGGACGAAGCCACGCGGACATTGATCGCCGAGTCCGAATGCCTGCTGTCAGTCGTTTCCGTTTGGGAAGTCGCCATCAAATTCAAGCTGGGCAAACTCCCCGTGGCCCCTGATGCACTGCTGGCCGCCGCTCGATCCGCCCACATCGGCCTGCTGGCCGTCACAGCCGAGCACGCAGTGGCCACGGTCGCCCTGCCATTGCTGCATGGCGATCCATTCGATCGTTTGCTGCTCGCCCAGGCGGGGCACGAACATCTGCAATTCTTGACCGCTGACGGCGTGTTCCACGACTACGGCGGCGACCTACTTTTCATCTGAACCCACACGAGACACCCGATGGCCCAATACGTCATGTCCATGCTCCGCGTGAGCAAGATCGTTCCCCCCAAGCGCCAGATCATCAAGGACATCTCCCTGTCCTTCTTCCCCGGCGCCAAGATCGGCCTCCTGGGCCTGAACGGTTCCGGCAAGTCCACGGTGCTGAAGATCATGGCCGGCGTCGACAAGGATTACGACGGCGAGGTGCAGCGCCTGGCCGGGATTTCCATGGGCTATCTGCCCCAGGAGCCACAACTCGATCCCGAGAAAAGCGTGCGCGATGAGGTGGAAGCCGCGCTGGGCGAAGTCATGCAGGCCAAGCAGAAACTGGAAGAGGTCTACGCCGCCTACGCGGAAGCCGACGCCGATTTCGACCAGCTCGCCGAGGAGCAGGCGCGGCTGGAAGCCATCATCGCCGCCTCCGGTGCTGACGCCGAGCACCAGATCGAAATCGCCGCCGACGCCCTGCGCCTGCCGCCCTGGGAGGCGCTCATCAAGAACCTCTCCGGCGGCGAGAAGCGCCGCGTGGCCCTGGCCAAGCTGCTGCTGTCGAAGCCGGACATGCTGTTGCTGGACGAACCCACCAACCACCTGGACGCGGAATCGGTGGAATGGCTGGAGCAGTTCCTGGTGCGTTTCCCCGGCACCGTCATCGCCGTCACCCACGACCGCTACTTCCTCGACAACGCCGCCGAGTGGATCCTGGAGCTGGACCGCGGCCACGGCATCCCCTGGAAGGGCAACTATTCCTCCTGGCTGGAACAGAAGGAAGCCCGCCTGGAAACCGAGAACAAGCAGATCGACGCCCATATGAAGGCCATGAAGCAGGAGCTGGAGTGGGTGCGGCAGAACCCCAAGGCGCGCCAGGCCAAGTCCAAGGCGCGCCTGGCCCGCTTCGAGGAGATGAACACCTTCGAATACCAGAAGCGCAACGAGACCCAGGAAATCTTCATTCCGCCCGGGGAACGCCTCGGCGACAAGGTCATCGAGTTCAACGGCGTCAGCAAATCCTTCGGCGACCGCCTGCTCATCGACAACCTGTCATTCAGCATCCCTCCCGGCGCCATCGTCGGCATCATCGGCCCCAACGGCGCCGGCAAATCCACCCTGTTCCGCATGATCCAGGGCAGGGAACAGCCGGACACCGGCGCCATCGACATCGGCCCCACCGTCAAGATCTCCTCCGTGGACCAGTCCCGCGGGGGCCTGGAGAACGACAAGACCGTGTTCGACGCCGTCGCCCAGGGCGCCGACATTCTCACCGTCGGCAAGTTCGAGATGCCCAGCCGCGCCTATCTCGGCCGCTTCAACTTCAAGGGCGCCGACCAGGGCAAGCAGGTGGGCAACCTCTCCGGCGGCGAGCGCGGCCGCCTGCACCTGGCGAAAACCCTGATCCAAGGCGGCAACGTGCTGCTGCTCGACGAACCGAGCAACGACCTCGACGTGGAAACCCTGCGCGCCCTGGAAGACGCCCTGCTCGAATTCGCCGGCTGCGTCCTGATCATCTCCCACGACCGCTGGTTCCTGGACCGCATCGCTACACACATCCTCGCCTGCGAGGGCGACTCGCACTGGGAATTCTTCGCCGGCAACTACCAGGAATACGAAGCCGACAAGAAGCGGCGGCTGGGCGAGGAAGGAGCGAAGCCCAGGCGGATTCGCTACAAGCCGATCAGCCGCTGATGGAAACCAACCCGCGCGTCATCATCATCGCCGGCCCCAACGGGGCCGGCAAAACCACGTTCGCGCGGGAGTTCCTGCCGCGAGAAGCAGGGTTACCCGTATTCATCAACGCCGATCTGATCGCTGCCGGCCTGTCGCCATTCAACCCGGATATAGCCGCCATCCAAGCCGGCCGCATCATGCTGGCCGAAATTGCCGAGAAGGCCGCCAAACGGGAGAGCTTCGCCTTCGAAACCACACTATCAGGCCACGGCTACGCGCGACATATCGTCGAGTGGCGCAAAGCCGGCTATCGAGTGGAACTGTTCTTCCTGGCGCTGGACTCCCCTGAAACGGCTATCGCCCGAGTAAGCGCCCGCGTCAAACAAGGCGGCCACGATGTTCCGGAAAAAACCATTCGCCGCCGCTTTGCCAGCGGCCTCATGAATTTCCACCGGCTCTACAAACCCCTTGTCGATGTCTGGATGCATTACGACAATTCAGGCGACGAACCCATTCCTCTTGACTGGACCGACTCATGACTACGTCACGGAAAAAACGCCCCACGTCTCCGGACCTGATCGGCTCCGAGAAAGCCATTAAACGAGCCGCGCAACGCGCGCGCGAAATTGCCATACAAACCAATACACCCTGCATCGTTCGACAGGATGGGAAATTGGTCGACGTAACCAAGCAATCCACACCCGCGCCGAATTGACCATCACGACCCGGCTCTCTTCCCGCCCTCGGTGCGGGATGTGCATCGCAAGGAAAGGGCAATTTATGAACAAGCGACTTAAATCCATCCCTCTCTTCGCCAACGAAGCCGAAGAACGCGCGTTCTGGGAAAACCACGACAGCAGTGACTACCTGGACTGGGCCAAGGCCACCAAGGTCGTCATGCCGAACCTCAAGCCCACCACCCAGACCATCTCCCTGCGTCTGCCCCTGCATCTGCTGGAAACCATCAAGGCCGCCGCCAACGCCCGGGACGTGCCTTACCAATCGCTGATCAAGGTGTGGCTGCAGGAGAAGGTCGAACAGCAATAAACCATTGGGAGCCCCGCGCAGGTGGATAGGATGGAAGAAACCGACAAGGGAGAGCCCTGGATCAGCCGCAACCTGGACAAGCCGTTGGGTGTCATCGTGGCTTTCCAGATGGTCGCCGACATCGCGACGGCTTCCGTCTTTTTCTCCCACCGGGGAGGGCTGCCAATCTCGGGCAGCGACCCGGCAGGCTGGGACCAACTGCCCCCTTTTTCACCCCAACACCCGTGATCCCCCAATCCCTCATCGGCTTCGACCCGAACCCGGAACGGCTGAAGCGGGCCCTGCCCGCCGTGGCCTTCTTCGCCGGCTTTCTGTGGGATGCCCTCACCCTGGGCCGTTCGGTCGCGCCGCTGGACCTGTGGATCCTGTCCGCCTATCTGGCCGGGGCGGGCGCGCTGCTGTGGTGGCTGGGCCGGCGCCAGCAGGCCCTCGCCGCCCTGCCCTCCGAGCCGGAGCCGGCGGTGGCGGCACTGCCCTGGTGGCGGGAATCCGGTCCCTACTTCCTGCTCCAGTTCCTGTTCGGCGGTCTGTTTTCCGCCCTGTTCATCTTCTATTTCAAGAGTTCCGGCTATCTGCTCGCCACCTTGTGGGCGCTGGCCCTGGGCGGCCTGCTGGTGGCCAACGAGTTCCTGGAGGACCGCTACCGCCGCTTCACGCTGGCCTGGGCGCTGTTCGGACTGTGCGCCATGCTGCTGCTGAATTTCGTGGTGCCGCATGTGGTGGGGAGCATTTCGGTGTTCTGGTTCATCCTCAGCACCCTCGCCGGCGCGGGCCTGGCGCACGGGCTGTACCTGCGGACACCCGGCCGGCCCGGCCGTATCCGCCCCGTTTGGGCGGTCGCCGCCGGCCTCTTGCTGGCCTATTTCGTCAACCTGATTCCCCCCGTCCCGCTGGTGAACAAGGACATCGCGGTGGGGCACGCCCTCGCCAAGACGGCGGGCACCTTTTTGCTGCGCCAGGAAAAGACGCCCTGGTGGGTGTTCTGGCGCCGGGTTTCCGGGGAAGTACATGTGCGCCCCGGCGAGCCCATCTACTGCGTTTCGGCGGTGTTCGCCCCACGCGGTCTGCAAACCCGCCTCTATCACCGCTGGTCGCACCACGACGCGGAGCGGGGTTGGGTCACTGCTTCCCACATCGGCTTCGGCCTGGCCGGTGGCCGTGAAGGCGGCTACCGGGGCTACACCTGGAAACGCAATCTGGCGCCCGGGGAATGGAAGGTGACGGTGGAGACGGAAAACGGCCGCACCGTGGCCGTGCATCGCTTCGAGGTGGCGACGGAGCCCTTGGCCGACGATGCCGCCCTGCTGGAGAAAACCTTTTGATCCGCGCCATGCATGCGCCCGACTTCACCACCTACCAGTTGCACATCGCGGTCCGCGAACCGCTGCGCCTTGCGGTGGGCCGTCTCGGCAGCTTCGACTTTCCCGCCGGACGCTATGTCTACACCGGCTCGGCGCGGCGCAATTTGCGGGCGCGCGTCGAACGCCACCTGCGCCAGGCCAAGACTCTGCGCTGGCACATCGACTACCTGCTGGCCGCGCCGGGGGTCGCGGTCGTCGCGGTGATGCCGTCGAATGTCCCGGAGTGCGACCTCAACCAGGCCACCGGCGGCCACATCGTCGCGGCCGGCTTCGGTGCCTCGGACTGCCGGCGTGGCTGCGTAAGCCATCTGAAATACCTGGGTTGGTAACGGCGGGGTCTGAGTGGGGAAATAATTCTCCCGCGATCCCGCGGACTGTGGCTGAAAGGCCCATCCGCCGGCCTCGCGACGCCGCCCGAAGCCCGCAATTCATGACAGCGCAAGGTCCTGGCGGCATGCTGCGAATGTTCCGCATTTCCTCAACGTATTTCGCAAAAGGTTCACCATGATGCATCGCTCCCACTCCCTCCTCGCCGCCGGTCTGCTCCTGGTCCTGGGCGGTTGCGCCAGCCAGCAGGCCGCCGTCGATCCCGCCGCTTCCGCGGATGCGCGCCTGAACAACGTCGAAGGCATCGCCACCCTGGCCCTGGATCGCAACCAGGCCAGCCAGGCCAGGCTCGGCGACCTCGACCGCAAGCTGGACGGTCTCAGCCGGGATCTCCAGCGCCTGGCCGAAAGCGTGACCGGTCAGGATGCCCGTCAGCGCGAGCTGGTCGAGCGGCTGGCCCGCCAGGGACAGGAAGCCGGCCAGCAAGCGCGCGCCGCCGCGGGTAGCCAGGCGGAGCGTATGGACGGGGTGGAACGGCAATTGCGCGAGCTCGCCACCGAAGCCCGCGACCAGGCGGCCCGCACCGCCGCCCTGCAGGCCAGCCTGCCCGGCCTGCGCGACCAGGCCGCTCAGGCCGCTCAGGCTGCGGCCAGCGTCGCGGCCGGCCGCGCCGACGATCTGGCCGCCCGCCTCGCGCGCCTGGAAAAACGCCTGGAGGAAGTGGCCGGCATGGCCCAGGACGCCCTCGACGCCACCGGTCTTGGACAGCGCCGCATCGTCGGCAAGGTGGTGCACAGCGTCACCCTCACCGACGACAAGACCCTGTTCCCCATCAACTCGCCGGTCATGGGCGACAAGGACATGGCCAAGCTCGACGAGCTGGCGGCCCGCGTGAAGGCGATGGGCACCTGGTTCCACCTGCAGATCCAGGGCCACACCGACGGCTTCGGCTCGGAGGACTACAACTACGAACTGGGCCGCGCCCGCGCCGAGGTGGTGAAGAACTATCTCAATGAGAAAGGCGGCATCCCCCTGCTGCGCATGTCGGTGATCTCCTACGGCGCCGCCGAGGCCGCACAGCACGTGGGCAAGAACAACCGCCGCATCGTCGTGCACGTGCTGCAATAGCCGGTCCGGGGCGCGGGCACCCGATCCCGCGTCAGTAGTGGGGCGGGATTTCGGCGCGGGGATCGCCCGGTTCGTCGGCCGGACGCAGGCTCTGCATCTGCTCGTAGAGCATCCGCATCTGGCGTTCCAGCAACTCGATCCTTTCCTGCTGCCTGAACACCGTGGCGTTCAGGCTGTCGAGGAGATCCTCGGCGAAGCTCAGCTTGGTTTCCAGTTCGGTCATTCGGGATTCCATGCGCGCCTCGTCGATTGCGGTTGGTAGGCGCATTGTACGGCGCGGACCACGGGCGCCGAGCCCATCCACCGGGCAGCCCGGTATCGGCATATCATGCCGCTCGAGCCAACCGATCCCCCAACCGACCTTGCCATCATGACCGCGCTCGTCTCGCACTGGCGGTATCTGTTTCTCCTAAGCCTCATGCTGGCGGCCCTCGGCCAGGGCATCCTGCTGGTGCGCGGCGACGCGTCGAAGGCGGTGTCGTTCGTGTTCACCGATCTGGACCACCGCGCCATCCGCCTGGCGGATTACCAAGGCAAATGGGTGCTGATCAGCTTCTGGGCACCCTGGTGTCCGCTCTGCAAGGTGCAGGTGCCCAGTCTCAACCAGCTCAACCAGCGTCCCGATTTCCGCGTCATCGGCATCGCCCTGGATTACGGCGCCGACGAGGCCGCCATCCGCGGCGCGGTGGCCGCCAACCAGCTGCGCTTCGAGGCCCAGGTCGCGGGCGGCAGCCGCAAGTCGCCGAACAGCGCCTTCCTGCAGGTGGGGCCGGTGGATTACTTCCCCACCTCCTACCTGTACGACCCCACCGGCGAGATCGTCATGTTCATTCCCGGCCAGATCCGCGTGTCGCGCCTGCTCACCTTCATGGATCAGTGGCTGGCGCAGCGTGGCGGCCGGCCGCCGGTCATCGCGGCGCGCAGCGAGCGACTCGCCGCCTTCCTGCGCGAGCGGCACGGCGAGCGGGGCACGCGCGCCTACGAGGACTGGAAGCGGCTGGTGGACGCGAACCTCGGCGCCACCACCGCGCAAAAGCTGGAGCGCGTCAACGAATTCTTCAACCAGCGCATCCGCTTCGCGGAAGATCGCGAGGTGTGGGGCCGCGACGACTACTGGGCCAGCCCCGGCGAGTTGCTGGGCGCCGGCCGCGGTGACGGCGAGGATTTCGCCATCGCCAAGTACTTCACCCTGCTGGCGCTCAACGTGCCGCCCGAGGCGCTGCGCCTGGTCTATGTCAGTCCGCGCGGCGACACCCGCAAGGCGGCCGGAGCGGTGCACATCGTCCTCGCGCATTACGACAAGCCCGGCGCCGAGCCGACCATCCTCGACAACCTGCGGCCGCGGCCGCTGCCCGCCGGCAAGCGCGGCGACCTGCAGCCGGTGTTCAGCTTCAACAGCTCCGGCGTCTGGGAGGAAACCGCCAGCGTCGCGGCGGGTGGCGATCCCCGCCGCCTGGCCAACTGGGAAGACGCGCTGCGGCGTGCGCGCGAACAGGGATTCGAATAGGAGGCGAGCAGCATGTCCATGACCCGTCAACTCTGGCTGTCCATCCTCGGCAGCGTGCTCATCGCGCTGGTGGCCAGCGTGCTCGCCGCGCTGCTCAACGCCCGCGCCTATCTGGAAACCCAGCTCGCCATGAAGAACCAGGACAACGCCACCACCCTGGCCGTGGCCCTGAGCCAGGGCGGCGCCGGGCCGGAAGACGTGGTGCCGGCGGTCACGGCGCTGTTCGACAGTGGCCACTACGCCCTCATCCAGGTCGTCGACGCGCGCGGCGTCGCCCTGCTGGACAAGGTGGCGCCGCCCGCGGACAGCGGCGCGCCGGACTGGTTCATGCGGCTGCTGCCGCTGCGTTCCCTGCCCGGCCGCGCCGAAATCACCAGCGGCTGGCAACCGGTGGGCACGCTCACCCTGATGAGCGACGCCGGCTTCGCCTACCGTGCGCTGTGGGACACCGCTGTTGGCATGAGCGCCTTCATCCTCGCCGCCGGCCTGCTCGCCGGCCTGCTCTCCAGCCTGGTCCTGCGCCGCATCACGCGGCCGCTGCAGGCGGTGCTGGAACAGGCGGAGGCCATCAACCAGCACCGTTTCATCACCATGCCCGAGCCCAAGGTGCCGGAAATGAAGGCCCTGGCGGCGGCGATGAACGACACGGTGAACCGCCTGCGCATCGACTTCGAGGAGGATGCGCGCCGCTACGAACGCATGCGCCTGCAGGCCAACTTCGACCCCCTCACCGGCCTCGCCAACCGCGTGCATTTCCTGGCCAGCCTGGACAGCGCGCTGGACCAGGAGGGCACGCCCTTCGGCGCCCTGGCCATCGTCCGCCTGCGCAAGCTGGGCAAGATCAACCGCGCCCTCGGCCGCGAGGTGGCGAACGACCTGCTGCGGCGCATCGGCGCCCGCCTCGACGAGATGACAGGGCGTTGCGTCGGCACCATGCCCGGCCGCCTCAACGGCGCCGACTTCGCCCTGCTGCTGCCCGCGGGCTGCGACCCCGCTCCGGTCCTCAACGAACTGCTGCTCGATCTGCATGGTGTCCTCGATGGCCTGGCCGGCGATTACTCCACGGTCTACATCAGCCATGCCGCCTTCCAGCCGGGCGAGCCCGCCGACCGCCTGCTGGCCCGCCTCGATCAGGCCCTGGCCCGCGCCGACGTCGCCGGCGGCAGCGCGGTGCTGGAGGCCGCGCCGGAGAACGGCGCCGCGCCGCGGGCTGGCGGCGAGGACTGGCGCGCCACCCTGCGCCAGGCCCTGGACACCGAGGATCACCTGCGCCTCGACGACTATCCGCTGCGCCTCGGCGATGGCCACGACCGCCATCGCGAAGCCCCGCTGCGCCTGCGCTCCGACGCGAGCGGCGAATGGCTGGCCGCCGGCAGCTTCGTGCCCATCTCCGACCGGCTCGGCCTGGTGCGCGAACTCGACCTCAACACCCTCAGGCTGGCCATCGCCGAACTGGAAGTCGACGAGGAACTTTCAGGTCTGTGGATCAACCTCTCGGCCAAGGCCGTCGGCGACGCCGAGTTCCGCGCCCGCCTGCTCGATCTGCTGGGCAATCACCCGGCCTGTCGCGACCGACTGTGGCTGGAAATCCCCGAGGCCGGCGGCCTCGCGCGACTGGAGGCGCTGCGCGAACTGAGCCGGGACCTGAAGCCGCTGGGCTGCCGCATCGGCCTCGAACACTACGGCCACCAGTTCAACCAGATCGGCCGGCTGTACGACCTCGGCCTCGATTTCCTGAAGGTGGACGCCAGCTTCATCCACGGCCTCGACAGCAATCCGGGCAATCAGGCCTTCCTCGCCGGCCTCCTGGAAATCGCCCATCGCATCGGCATGCTGGTATTCGCCGAGGGCGTGGAACGCGAGCAGGAACTCGCCAAGGTGCTGGAACTGGGCTTCGACGGCGCCTCGGGTGCGGCCGTGCGTTGAACCACCCCCGGCCGGGATGCTTGCGTGACTTAGGTTACTCAGGGACCGCGGTCACGGAAGCGGTTTTCCGCGCGACGTACATTGCTCCCGCCTTTCAACCCATCAGGAGCAAATCATGGCCCATCGCCTCGTACACACCCTCGTCGCTGTTTCCCTCTCCGCCGCGCTGCTCGCCGGCTGCGCCCAGACCCCCGCCAAGCCGCAAGCCAGTCTATATGACCGGCTCGGCGGCAAGGAAGCCATCACCGCGGTGGTGGATACCCTGTCCGCCAACGTGGCGGCGGATGCGCGTGTCAACCAGCGTTTCGCCAACGCCAACATCAAGCGCTTCAAGGCGCAGATGGTGGACCTGCTCTGCGAGGCCTCCGGCGGCCCCTGCAAGTACAAGGGCATGGACATGAAGACCGCGCACACCGGCATGAAAATCAGTGAAGCGGAATTCATGGCGGTAGCGGAAAACGCATCCAAGACCCTGGACAGCTTCAAGGTGCCCGCCGCCGAGAAGGCCGAGGTCATGAACCTGCTGGCCTCCATGCGCGACGACATCGTCAACCGCTGAGCAACTCCGCCGCCGGTCTCAATCCTCGGCCGGCGGCGGCACGGCCAGCATGGCGCGGCGGCTGGCCGGCGTTTCCAGGCTGACGCGACCGAGGGCGCCGTCCCGATAATCCTGCAGCAACAGCAACGCGGCGCGCTCGAGGTCGGGCTCGCCGCCACGCCCCTTGAGCAGGCAGCCGCGCCGGCGCGCCACCGCCTCCAGCACGCCGGGCGCGTCCAGCCCGGTCACCGCGAAACCGTAGCGGGCCGAGAGCAGGCCGGGATAGCGCACCAGCAGGATACCGGCCAGGAACACCGCCACCTCTTCCTCGGGGACCGCGTTGCGGCCAATGGCATGGCTGGCCGCCAGCATGTAGCCGTCGGCGTCGTGCTCGATCTTCGGCCACATCAGGCCCGGGGTGTCCACCAGCACCAGGCGCGGCCCCAGCACCACACGCTGCTGCGACTTGGTCACCGCCGGCTCGTCGCCGACGGCGGCGATGCGCCGCTTCACCAGCGCGTTCATGAGGGTCGACTTGCCGACGTTGGGGATGCCCATGATCATCATGCGCAGCGGCTTGGTGTTGTCGTCGCGATGCGGCGCCAGCGCCTGGCAGAGCGCGGGGATGCGGGCCACCTCGGCGGGTTTGCGGGCCGACAGGGCGACGGCCTTGACACCCGGCTCGCGGTTGAGGAATTCCAGCCACTCGCGGGTGGCCTCCGAGTCGGCCAGATCGGCCTTGTTGAGCAGCTTCAGGCAGGCACGCTGCCGCGCCCGGCGCAACTCCTCGATCATCGGATTGGCGCTGGCCGCTGGCAGGCGGGCGTCGAGGACCTCGATCACCACGTCGATGCCTGCCATGGTTTCGGCCGCCTTCTTGCGGGCCGAGGCCATGTGGCCGGGAAACCACTGGATGGGCATAGCGGTTGATGGTTTTGCGGGGCGGCGATTATCCCACCATGGCTACGGCGACTTGCGGATTTCTCCGTGTACTATCGTCTTCGCTGCCTCGGGCGGCGCCACCCCCAACCACTCAGCAAGGAATCCGACCATGCGCCAACTCCTCATCGCCGTCGTGTCCACCCTGTTTGCCATCAACATGGCCTTCGCCGCCGACGCCGGCTGTGAAGCCAAAGCGACCGAGAAAAAGCTGGCCGGCGCGGCCAAGACCAGCTTCATCAAGAAATGTGAGGCCGACGCCAAGGCCGGCAGCAGTTGCGAAGCCCAGGCCGCCGAGAAAAAACTGGCCGGCGCGGCCAAGACCAGCTTCATGAAGAAGTGCGAGGCCGACGCCAAGGCCGCTGCCAAGTAAGCCGACAGCCCCCCCGAAAACGGCCCGCTTTGCGGGCCGTCTTATTTCATCCCGCCAGGGCCGCGCTGACCATGGCGCGGGCGTCGGCGACGATGCGCTGCAGGTGCTCGGCGCTAACGAAGCTCTCGGCGTAGAGCTTGTAGATGTCCTCGGTGCCCGAGGGCCGGGCGGCAAACCAACCGTTGGCGGTGGTGACCTTGAGGCCGCCGATGGCGGCGCCGTTGCCGGGCGCCTGGGTGAGCTTCGCGCTGATGGCGTCCCCCGCCAGGGTGCTGGCGGTGACCCGTTCCGGCGTCAGTTGCTTGAAGGCCGCCTTTTCTTCGCGGCTCACGGCGGAATCGATGCGCACGTAGAACGGCGCGCCGTACTTGGCGGCCAGATCCTGGTAGTACAGGCCCGGATCGCGGCCGGTGACGGCGGTGATCTCGGCGGCGAGCAGGCCGAGGATGAGGCCGTCCTTGTCGGTGGTCCACACCGTGCCGTCGCGGCGCAGGAAGGAGGCGCCGGCCGACTCCTCGCCGCCGAAGCAGAAGGCGCCTTCCAGCAGGCCGGCGGAAAACCACTTGAAGCCCACCGGCACTTCCAGGAACTTGCGCTCCAGGCCGTCCACCACCCGGTCGATCATGGCGCTGGACACCAGGGTCTTGCCCACCGCCGCCGTGGCGGGCCATTGCGGCCGGTGGGTGAGCAGGTAATGGATGGCCACCGCCAGGTAATGGTTGGGGTTCATCAGCCCCACCGAGGGGGTGACGATGCCGTGCCGGTCGACGTCGGCGTCGTTGCCCCAGGCGATGTCGAAACGGTCCTTCAGGTCCACCAGGCCGGCCATGGCGTAGGGACTGGAGCAGTCCATGCGGATCTTGCCGTCGTGGTCCAGGGTCATGAAGGCGAAGGCCGGGTCCACCTTGTCGTTCACCACCCGGATGTCCAGGCCGTATTTCTCGGCGATGGGCTTCCAGTAGGCCACCGCCGCGCCGCCCATGGGATCGACGCCGATCCTCAGTTTCGCGTCGCGGATGGCCTGGAAGTCGATGACGTTGTCGAGGTCGGCGATGTAGGGCGCCATGAAGTCTTCGACGTGGGTATTCGGCGCCTTCAGGGCCTGCTCGTAGGCCATGCGCTTCACCCCGGCGCAGCCGGCGGCCATCAGCGCGTTGGCCCGGTTCTCGATCCAGCCGGTGGCGTCCGTGTCCGCCGGGCCGCCGTGTGGCGGGTTGTACTTGATGCCGCCGTCCTGGGGCGGGTTGTGGGAGGGGGTGATGACGATGCCGTCGGCACGTACGTTGGGGTGGATGCGGTTCCAGGCCAGGATGGCGCGGGAGATGACCGGCGTGGGGGAATAGCCGCCGTCGCGCTGCAGGTGGGTTTCCACGCGGTTGGCCGCCAGTACCTCCAGGCAGGTGCGCTGCGCCGGTGCCGACAGGGCATGGGTGTCCATGCCCAGGAACAGGGGGCCGGTGATGCCCTGCGCCTGGCGGTACTCGCACACCGCCTGGGAGATGGCCAGGATGTGCGCCTCGTTGAAGCTCTTCTTCAGCGCCGTGCCGCGGTGGCCGCTGGTGCCGAAGGCCACCCGCTGCGCGGGGTCGTTGGCGTCAGGCAGGTCGAAATAGGCCTGCAGCAGGGCGGGGACATCGATCAGGTCTTGGGCAGTGGCGGGCTGACCGGCGCGGGGGTGGGCCATGGTGGAACTCCGTTGTGGGTGCGTTGGATGGATCAACTGCAAATGGTAACGCCGGGGCCATGCTCCTGGCATGTCGACGCCGTTAAATGCACGCGCCCGGGTGCGATTTCGGCGCATGGGCTATGGTTCAGGTTTTACCCACACAGCCGGCAACCACCATGAACACCCTCCGCCTCGGCATCCCCAAGGGCAGCCTGCAGGACACCACCCAGAAACTCTTCATCCGCGCCGGCTACGACCTGCGCATCTCCGGCCGCTCCTACTACCCGGACATCGACGACGCGGAAATCCAATGCATCCTCATCCGCCCGCAGGAAATGGCCCGCTACGTCGGCCACGGCATCCTCGACTGCGCCATCACCGGCCTGGACTGGATCCTGGAAACCGGCGCCGACGTCGCCGAACTGGCCGACCTGCGCGCGCCCTGGCCCAACTACGGCACGGTGCGCTGGGTGATGGCGGCGAAGGAGGATTCGCCCTTCCACAGCGTCGCCGACCTGCAAGGCAAGCGCATCGCCACCGAGGCGGTGGGCATGACCCGGCACTTCCTGGCCGCGCACGGCGTCGATGCCGAAGTCGAATTCTCCTGGGGCGCGACGGAAGTGAAGCCGCCCATCCTCGCCGACGCCATCGTCGACGTCTCCGAAACCGGCTCCTCGCTGCGCGCCAACGGCCTCAAGGTGCTGCATGTGGTGCTGGAAAGCACGCCGCGCTTCATCGCCCACCACGACGCCCTGAACGACGCCTGGAAGCGGGACAAGATCGAGCGCGTGCTGATGCTGCTGAAAGGCGCCATCGCCGCCGCCACCCGCGTGCTGCTGTCGATGAACGCGCCGCGCTCGGGCCTGGAGGACATCCTGCGCATCCTGCCGGCGCTGGCCACGCCAACCCTGTCCACCCTGGCCGACCCGGAGTGGGTGGAACTGTCCACCGTGGTCGACGAGAAGCAGGTGCGGGAACTGATCCCGCGCCTTTACACCGCCGGAGCGCGCGGCATCATCGAACTGCCCATCAACAAGATCGTGGAATGAGGCCGCGCGCCCGGCTCAGGACAAGCGCGGCGGCGGCACGCGCAGCGAGAAGGTGACCGGGCCGTCGTTGACCAGGGCCACCCGCATGTGCGCGCCGTACTCCCCGGTGGCCACCGGCGCGTGCAGCGCGCGGGCGCGGGCCACGAGATAGTCGAACAGGCGGCGTCCCACCTCGGGCGCCGCCGCCGAGGAAAAACTGGGCCGCGCGCCTTTGTGCGTGTCGGCCACCAGGGTGAACTGCGACACCAGCAGCAAGCCACCGCCGACCTCGGCCAGGCTGCGGTTCATGCGCCCCTGCGCATCGGCAAACACCCGGTAGCCCAGCAGGCGATCCAGCAAGCGCTCCGCCTGGGCCTCCGCATCACCCTTCTCCACCCCCACCAGCACCAGCAGGCCCGGCCCGATGGCGCCCACGCAGTCTTCGTCGACGCGCACGCTGGCTTCCAGGACTCTCTGCAGCAAACCGATCATCGCCGCCCCTCCTTCAAGGCGGCGATGATCGGGCATATCGCCCGCTTCGCGCCATCGCCGGCGATCACCGCCACGCTTTTCATGTCAGCGGGGATGGATCGGTCCTGTCGCGGATTTGCGGAGGGACGCCAGGCACATTGGTACATTTGAATATTTGCATATTCTATTTATTTTCTATATAAAGACGTCCATATCTTGTTTGACTAAGATCAAACTTAGCTTTGGACGGAGACAGCAATGCGAGCCAGCAAGAAGACTAAGAAGAATCGAGCCCACGCCGGTCCGCTTCAGCACCCGGCGTAATTCGGCGGCGCGATGGCCGAGGCGCAAGCCCCGGCAACGCCTCTTCCCCGGCCCACCCCCTCCGCTTCCCGTTAGTCCGATCAAGTTTCAATAGGCGCCCGCCGTCCGTCAGACGGGCATTTATCGTGTGTATGCAATCCGAGGAGTCGTCATGATCAGAAGAAGCTTCCTTGCCATCGCAGTGCTGGCCGGCCTGGGACCGTGCCTGTCCGCCCAGGCCAGCGATAACCCGCGCGTCCGCCTGCTGGCATCCACCTGCGTCACCTGCCACGGACCCGGCGGACAGAGCCTGGGCGCGGTGCCCAGCCTAGCCGGCCAGGAGAAGGCGTATTTGCAGGAAGCCATGATGGAACAGCGTGCGGGCAAACGGGAAACCACCGTGATGCGCAAGTACATGAACGGCTTCACTCCCGAGGAAATCGGGCAACTGGCCGAGTACTTCTCCAAGCTGAAGTAAGCGTACATCCGAAGAATCACGAGGAAACGAACATGAGCCTGAATCGACGCGATTTTCTGAAGTCGTCCGCCGCCACCTTCGCGGCTTCCATCGCCCCCCTGGCCGCCCATGCCAAGGCCAGCCAGGCGCAACCCCACGTCGTGGTGGTGGGCGCCGGCTTCGGCGGCGCCACCTGCGCAAAGTACCTGCGCATGTGGGATCCGAACATCAAGGTCACCCTGATCGAACCGAACGAGAAATTCACCTCCTGCCCAATGTCCAACTGGGTGATCGGTGGTTTCCAGACCTTCGACGCCCTGGTCAAGAGCTACGACAACCTGCCCAAGTACGGCATCAAGATGGTGAAGGACTGGGTCACCGGCGTGGATGGCGAAAAGCGCCTGGTGATGACCAAGAGTGGCAAGAAGATCGCCTATGACCGCCTGGTGCTGGCGCCCGGCATGGAATGGGCGACCGAGTCGGTACAGGGCTGGGACGAGGCCTACGCGGCCAAGAAGGTGGTGCATTCCTTCCGCGCCGGCCCCGATACCCTGCTGCTGCGCAAGCAGCTCGAAGCCATGCCCGACGGCGGCGTGTTCCTCATCGCCTCGCCGCCGCCCCCCGGCCGCTGCGTGTCCGGCCCCTACGAGCGCGCCAGCGTCGCCGCGCACTACTTCAAGCAGCACAAGCCCAAGTCCAAGATCATCATGCTGGACGGGCACTTCGACGTGGTGTCCAAGGGACCCATGTTCAAGGCCGCCTGGAAGGAACTCTATCCCGGCATGATCGATCACCGACCCAACAACATGGTGACCGCCTTCAACCACAAGACCATGGTCGTCAGCAGCGAATTCGAGGACGTCAAGGCCGACGTGGTCAACATCATCCCCTGGCAGCGCGCGCCCAAGCTGTGCAAGGACGCCGGCGTACGCAACGACGCCCTGGACCGCTGGTGCGGCATCGACAACATCACCTATGAATCCACCTCGGTGCCCAACATCCACATCGTCGGCGACCCGGTCCTGTCGAACATGCCCAAATCGGCCCACGTCTCCAACAACCAGGCCAAGATCTGCGCCGCCGCCATCATCGACCTGTTCAACGGCCGCCAGCCCGAGCCGGTGCCGGTGATCGGCAGCACCAGCTACTCGGTGACCTCGGACAAGACCTCCGGCGCCATCGCCGTGGTCATGCGTTACAGCCCCGAGAAGAAGGTGTACGAACGTCAGCCCACGGGCGGCGCCAACCCGCTGCACAGCGAGCTGGACTTCGCCTACGGCCAGTCCTGGCACGACAACATCTGGGCGGATACCCTGGGTTGATCGTCAGCAAGCAGCCCGGCGTTGCCGTTACCGGCGCCGGGTCATCACAAGACAACGCCCGCATCAAGCGGGCGTTGTCTTGTCAGGCCCAGTTCAAAGCGGATCCACCTGGATCCGCCGTTGGAGCAGCGGGCCATAGGGATTACATCGGCGAGTTCGTGGTTCCCAACGGCGCGGCTCCTGGTTTCGATTCGCGCCCAACCGATTGTCGGGCATTGTCCAGCCAGACGCGGATCAATGTCTGGTCTTTGCAACGAAGCGCATGCTTTCCAGCACTACGCTTTGAATCAGGGGCTGGCTTTCGCTGACGATTGTCTGAGCGCGCTCGCGCGGCATGGGATGGTCGTTGTTGTCGTAAACCCGATAGCGGAAGAAATCCGCGCCAGTGTAGGGAAAGGTGATTTTCTTGGTCGCGTCGATGATCGACATGTGGTCGTACTCACCCACTACGAAGCTGTCCATCGGCGTGAGCAGAGGTTCGGCGGAGCTGTAGCTGCGCGACGGCGCCATCACGCCCAGGTACTCGAGCAGGGTCGGAGCGATCTGCAGGTGCGATGTGCGGTGACCGACGACCTGTGCGGCCTTGCCGGGCATCCAGAGAACGAGCGGCACGCGGATTTGCTCCTCGGGGAAGGTGTTGCCGTGGCCGTGGCCCCAGCGGCCTTTTTCCATGAACTCCTCGCCATGGTCTCCCGTGAACAGGATGACGGTGTTGTCCATCAGTTTGTTTTCTTCCAGATGGGCGAGCAGCCGGCCAACCTGGGCATCAATGTGGTGAGCGCCGTTGATGTAGCGGGCATGAATGCCTGCGATGTTTTGTGCCAGATTCAGTTTGATGTAATTGAAATCGGTGATGTAGTCCGGACGCAGGGCCTTGTCTTCGGGAAAGCTGTAGGGCGCATGGGTCGATTCGAAGAACATGAAACCGTAGAAGGGCTTATCCGGCTTGCGCTGGTCCAATTTCCCCATCAGGTCGTCGATGTTCCGGATGTCGCGCTGCCAGGGTTCGCCGGTCTGCAATGCCTGCATGAACTTGGGATCGACATTGGCGAATACGGTGTGGTCAAGCTCCGGATAGGTAAAGCTCTGGCTGGTATGAAGGGCCATCTGGTAGTCGTGTTCGCTGAAATAATTCATCAGCGCCGGGGCGATGCGTTGCTTCTCGAAGCTGTACCAGTAAGGCGCGTAGATCCCATAGAACATCGAGAACATGCCCATGCGTGTGCGATTGCCGCCGCTGTAATGTTTGTCGAAGCGCAGGCCACGTTGCGAGAGACGCCACAAATTGGGGGTGATCTCCGGGGTCAGCAGATCCCAGCGGAATGATTCCGCCACGAGCATGATCACGTTGGCCGGCTTGGCTGCCACCTTTGCCAGTAGATGCGTGCCCGGGTAGTCAACCACCCCCCCGGCAAGTCGGAGTTCGGTGAGCGAGGTACGTTCCACCCCGAGACGGCCAAACAGCTTCGTGAAGTGACTGTGGAGATGGAATGGAATGGCGTCGGCAGCGGCGAGTACGTCCTCCTTGCCTGTATAGGCGCTGTAGGCATAGACGAATTCGGTGCTCGCCAGGACACTCAGAGCGCTGGCAAGACCGATCGCCACATTGCGGCGCGAAGGCAGCCAGCGCTTGCCGGCAATTCGATGCGCAAAAAACAGTGATGCGACGCAGCCAATGACGAACAGGCCGGCCTGGAAGGTCGCCGTCATCTCGGTCGACCTGGTCGCACCCAGCGCGGCGATGCCACCCGGCGTCGTGATCAGGTTCCAGACAAAGCCGTTGATGTGGTAGTCATACATGATGAACAGGCGATAGTCGGCATAGATGGCCAGCAGTACTGCGCTGCCAGTAAGCACCGCCATTGTGTACACCACGGCCATGCGCCAGCTTGCTGGGGTGGCGTTGCGGACCAGCAAGCGTCGCAGCCCGCTGTTCAACAGGAAGACAGGCAGGACGTAGAGGGCCGCATAGCCCAGTGTGGTTGCCAGGACATACAGCTTGACCGCCAGGGTGGGAGCGTCCACATGTGGCCAGAAAAACGACATGCAGAGGAAGGTCACTACGTAAAGCAATACGTGATAGCGACGCAGCACAAGTTCCGGGTGGTTAATAGGGCGCATTGCTTCTTCCTGAGGAAGGGACATACGTTGGCTCCAGGGGGGGATGGGCCGGGGTTGGCCATCCAGAATGGAAGTCCATTCAGCGACAGGTCGCATCATGTCCGCGTCAGGTTAAGGCAAGCTTAATGGACGCCCCTGCCGCATCATCTGAACGATCTGGATTCCCAGCGGGAAGATGCCAGGAGCCAGGCTGGGCAACTATTCCGCATCAAGGCCAGCGTGGGCATGAAATGAAAGCGCACAGGTGGGGCAAATCCACGCGGTTGATTCCCTGAAACAAAGCTCACAGGGACTCGCGGCGTCGGACGTGTAGCATGCGGGCGAAACTTTGGCCCCGGAGGTCACCGTGAACGCCCGCGCCGCAATTCTCGCCCTCTCATTCATCCTTGCCGCCTGCGGAGAACCCGTCCACCAGGAGGCGGCTGCGCCGGCATCCCTGCGCATGGCCGCGCCGGTCCCCTTGGCCATGGACCAGGCGATGGCGGAAGCCGGCGCTGCGCAGGCTGCCCCCGATGCCGCCACACCGCGCTATCTGGCCGAACGTCAGTTCTGGGTGTTCGAACTGCCGGAAAAGGCCATCGAGACGCGCTGGCAGGCGCACATCGCCCTGTGCAGACAGGACTGCGAAGTGCTGCATGCGGCCCTCAGCAAGTCGGCCCACAGTCCGGTCAGCGCCGCCCTGCAGTTGCGCGTCGGCCGCGCCAGCGCCGAGAAGCTGCTGGGCGCCATGAGCGGTCCGGAGGTCAAAGAGCGGCGCGTGGAACGGGAGGACAAGACCCTGCAGGTGGTGGACGTGGAAGCCCGCCTGAAGACGCTGGGCGACCTGCGCGACCGCCTGCGTGAACTGCTGGCGAAGCGCGCGGGCAGCCTGAAGGACATCCTGGAAACGGAACGTGAGCTGGCCCGCGTGCAGGGCGAGCTGGACGCCATGGCGGCCCAGCGTAAGGTCCTGGCCAACGAAACCGAAAAAATCCTGCTGCACGTGGAGTACCGCCCCGAGCCCAGCCTCGGCGAGACCGGCGCCATGCAGCCGCTGGTGGAGGCCTGGCGCGGCGCCGGCCGGGCCTTCGCCTCCAGCCTGGCGGCGGCGCTGCTGTTCATCGTCCAGGCCCTGCCCTGGCTGGTCATCGTCGTGCCGGTGCTGTGGGGCGTCTGGAAAGGGCTGCGCCGGCTGGTGGCCTGGCGCCGCGCGCGCAAGGAATCGGCCTGATGGAGGCCGGCGCCGTCCTCGACGGCCTGCGCCCCCTGCTCGACTGGTCCGGCCTGCCTCTGGACCTGGCCTCGCTCGCCGCCCTCGCCGCCGGCCTCGGCTGGGCCAGCGGCCTACGCCTGTACGCCCTGGTGTTCACCCTGGGCGCCCTCGACCGCTTCGCCGGCGTGCAGCTGCCGGGCGGCCTGGATGTCCTCGCCCATCCGCTGGTGCTGGGCATGTCAGGACTGCTGCTGGCGGTGGAATTCCTCGCCGACAAGATTCCCTACGTCGACTCGCTGTGGGACAGCATCCACACCTTCATCCGCATTCCCGCCGGCGCCGCCCTGGCGGCGGCGGTGATGGTCGACCAGGGCACGGCCATGCAGGTCGCCATGGCCCTGCTCGGCGGCAGTCTGGCCGCCGGCACCCACCTGGCCAAGTCCGGCGTGCGCGCCGCCATCAACACCTCGCCGGAGCCGGTGAGCAACGTCGGCGCCTCCCTCGGCGAGGACGCCGTGGTGGTAGGCGGCCTGTGGACGCTGTTCCACTATCCGCTGGTCTTTCTCGCCGGGCTGGCGGTATTCATGCTGGTCGCGATGGTGGCGTTGTTCTACGCATGGCGTTTCGTCCGGGGCCTCTGGCGCGGCCCTGTAAGAGGAAGGTTCGGCCGGGGGAGCCAAAACGGGGGGCACGCCTGAACCGTCATCCGCGCGCAACAGTGCGCGGATAGAGTGCGCGGCTCACGCTAACCGACACAAGGACACCGGATGAAGCCCGACAACACCCCACGCGTCATCGACCACGACGATGGCGACGAACCTCTCGGCAACCATTCCGCAAATATCGGATTCGATTCCATCCTTGCCGCCCGGTTGAGCCGGCGCGCGGTGCTCAAGGGCGGTCTCGGCGCCTCCCTGGCTGCGCTGTTCGCACCGATCGCGCCAGTGTTCGCCGGCACCAGCACGGCGGCCACCTCGGGCGCCCGCGCCAGCTTGCTCGGCTTCGCGCCGGTGGCGGCCAGCGCGGCCGATCAGGTGACGGTACCCAAGGGCTACCGCGTACAGGTGCTGGCACCGTGGGGCACCCCCCTGTCGGGCGCGCCGTTGTCGGGCACAGATATGCCGTTCGACCCGCTCAAGGCGAGCGGCGCCGACCAGGCCGCGCAGGTTGGCAGCCATCACGACGGCATGCATTTCTTCCCGATCGAGGGCAAGGACCCCAACCGGGGCAGTTCTTCGGACGGCCTGCTGGTGATGAACCACGAATACGTGGAGCCGCGCTTCATGCACGCCACCGCCGTCGGCCAGGCGCTGACGCGCAGCGCCGTAACGCTGGACGCCAACGGCAAGCGCGCCGCCGACGAGGTGCTGAAGGAACTCAACGGCCACGGCGTCAGCGTGTTACGCATTCGGCGCGATGCCGACGGCGCCTGGAAGGTGGTGAGCGATGCGCGCAACCGCCGCGTCACCGGCCTCACGCCGATAGCCATCGCCGGCCCGGTGCGCGGCGACGACAAGGTGAAGACCCGATACAGCCCGGACGGCACGATGACGCGCGGCACGCTGAACAACTGCGCGCATGGCGTCACGCCCTGGAACACCTATCTGACCTGCGAGGAAAACTGGGCCAGCTACTTCGTCAACCGCGGCGAACGCCCACGCGAGCAGGCGCGCTATGGCGTCGCTACCAAGACCGCGCGCTACGCCTGGGACCAGGCTGACAACGGCGCCGACGAATTCGTCCGCTTTGACGCCGGCGCCAGGGCCGCCGACGCCACCCGGGATTACCGCAACGAACCCAACACCTTCGGCTGGGTGGTGGAAATCGATCCGTTCGATGCCGCCAGCGTGCCGGTCAAGCGCACCCATCTCGGTCGCTTCGCGCACGAGGGCGTGATCTTTCATCCGGCGGTGGAAGGCAAGCCGGTGGTGTGCTACTCCGGTGACGACGCGCGCAACGAGTTCATCTACAAGTTCGTCAGCGCCAAGTCCTACCACAAGGCCAGCGCCAGCGGCGCCCTGCTCGACGAGGGCACGCTCTACGTCGCCCGCTTCAACGCCGACGGCACGGGCGAATGGCTGCCGCTGAAATGGGGTCACGGCCCGCTGGTGCCGCAGCCGGTCAACCAGGGCGAAGAGCCGGACTGCGACTGCTTCAAGAGCCAGGCCGATGTGCTGCTCAACACCCGCCTGGCCGCTGACAAGCTGGGCGCGACCAAGATGGACCGCCCGGAATGGGGCGCCATCGACCCGAAGACCGGCATGGTCTATTTCACACTGACCAACAACACCAGCCGCAAGGATGCCGACGCCGCCAACCCGCGCGTCAACAGCCGCTGGGGCCACATCATCCGCTGGCGCGAGGCAGGCGACGGGGTGGCCAGTGATCCCGCCGCGACGCGCTTCGAATGGGACATCTTCCTGCTCGCCGGACCGCCTGACGATTCGCGCTTCGCCGGCAAGCCGCTTGCCGCCGAGCAGATATTCAACAGCCCGGACGGACTCTGGTTCGACCCGGACGGCCGTCTGTGGATCCAGACCGACATCAGCGAAAGCGTGATGAACAACGGCGACTACGCGCCCTTCGGCAACAACCAGATGCTCGCCGCCGACCCTGTGAGCGGCGACCTGCGCCGCTTCCTGGTCGGCCCCCTGGGCCAGGAGATCACCGGCGTGATCACCACGCCGGACCAGCGCACGATGTTCGTCAACATCCAGCATCCGGGCGCCAGCACCTCGGCCGCCGATTTCGCCGCCGGCAAGCTCACCGGCACCTGGCCCAACCTGGGCCGCTACCCGCGTTCGGCAACGGTGGTGATCACGCGCGAGGACGGCGGCGTCATCGGCACCTGAGACGGGGCATCCGGCAGGGCCCAAACACCGGGTCGATGCGGTTGAAGTCCGCCGTATTGCCCTGGCCGTCGGTCATGCCCCTCGGCCGGCAGCGTTCCCACGTTGCGTCAGGGATATTCGCGATAAGCGGAACGCAGATCGATAGGCTTATCCAGGCTGCCGAAATCCAGCATGTGCCCTTGCAGCCGCTCCCACATGGCCGGCTCCAGCCGACCCAGGCGCTCGAATCCGGTCGCATCCCCCAGCATGAAGGGGCGTTGCTCGCGCAGCATGGTGTCCAGTATGGACAGACTCATGGCGGGGTTGAGCCGGGCGATCAGGGCGTGCGTGGGGGCGGGGTCCGCCAGGTAATCCCGCCATCCGAGGCCAATGGCGGCCAGCATGCGGCGCACCAGTTCCTGGTTCTCCCGGAGCAACTGCCCGCGCGTCACCAGCAAGGCACTGATGTTGTCCACGCCCTCGTCCGCCACAACAAAGACGCGCGTCGGCACGCCCCTGGCGCGGGCCAGTTCGGGTTCGGAGCCGACGAAGCACTGCTGCGCAAGGCGCGGATTGCCCAGCAAACCGCTGACCCCGCCCAGATAGGGAACCCAGCGCACATTGACGGGGTGATACTTGCGCTGGAGGTACTCCACGTAGAGCTGGCCGGGTCCCACCGCCACGTCGTAACCGGAGCGCATCAGCTCGGCGATGGAACGGATGCTGGACGACGCCCGCACCATCAGGCAATTGGGCGACTTCTGGTACACGGAAAAGAGGGCGACGATATCGGCGCCTCTTTGCCGCGCGGCGAGCACCTCCAGGCCGGTGGCGATGCCGAAATCCAGTTGACCCGCGGCCACCATGGGCAGCACCGGGGCATTGGCCGCGCCCTCGATGATCTGCACATCCAGGCCGTGGGCCTGGTAAAGTCCCTTGACCTGGGCGGCATAGAAGCCACCGAACTCCGGTTCGGCTTTCCAGTTGAGGCCGAGGCGTACCCGCTCGGATTGTTGCGGAGCGCAGCCGTGGCAGGAGGCCAGCAGGAACAGGACCACGGCCGTCAGGAGGAGGTGGCGCAGGCGATGCCCATGGACCAGGAAGTCGTTCATGCGGCTTGCCTCAGTCGGTCCCCGGTTCCCGCCAGCGGCCCACGAACACCCGTGCCGAGAGGTTGACCAGGCCCACCATCAGCACCCCCGCCAGGGAAGCCAGGAGCACGGCGGCGAAGACCTTGTCCAGGCGCTGCTGGGTGCGGGCCGCATCGATGAGTCCCCCCAAGCCGCCGCCGGCAATGAATTCGCCGACGATGGCGCCGATCATGGCCAGTCCCGCGGCGATACGCAGACCGGTCACCATGTTCGGAATGGCATGGGGGAGGGTGAGTTTCGTCAGGGTCTGGAATCGGCTTGCACCGTAGAGCCGGAACAGGTCGCGCAAGGCTGGCTCGACGGCGCGACAACCGGCCAGGGTGTTGACGATGACCGGGAAGACCGAAACGATGAAGGCGGCGACCACGACTGTGGGGATGCCATAGCCGAACCAGATCACCAGGAGGGGGGCGATGGCGATGAGGGGAACCGTCTGAAAGAAGACCGCGTAAGGCTGCAGGGCGGCACTCAGCCAGCGGGAGACGGACATCAGGATGGCAAGGCCATTGCCCACCAGGAAGGACAGCAACAGGCCGAGACCAGCCTCGGTAAGCGTGATGGTTGCGGCCCGCAGATATTCACGCGCATCGCCGCGCAAGGTGGCCCAGACTTCGCTCGGGGGCGGCAGCAGATAGCGGGGCGCGATGCCCGACTGGCTCAGCGCTTCCAGCAGGGTGACCACCACGGCGAACAGGATCAGGGGAGCGAACAGGCGCAAGGGGCTGATCATGTGGCGTGCCGAGTGTGCGCGTCGCCAGTCTCGGCCACGATCTCGTAGACCCGGGCGAGAAGCTCGGCATAGGCGGGACTCACCCGCAACCGGTCGGGCCGTTCCGCGCCCAGGGGAATGGGCAGGTCGGCAAGGATGCGCAGGGGCCGCTGGGAAAACACCACGGCCCGGTCCGCCACGAACACCGCCTCGGCCAGAGAGTGGGTCACGAACACCACGGTCATGCCCGCCGCCAGCCAGATGCGGCGAAGTTCCGTGGCCAGGCGAAAGCGGGTGGCCTCGTCCAGCGCGGAAAAAGGCTCGTCCAGCAGCAGCAGGCTCGGCTTGGAGACCAGGGCGCGAGCGACCGAAACCCGCATCTTCATGCCCCCGGACAAGGCGTGCGGCAGCAGCGCACCGGCCGATTCGAGGCCCACCAGAGCCAGGGAGGTTTCGACCTGTGCGCGGATTTCCTCGCGAGGTCGACCCAGGATTTCCAGGGGCAGGGCCACATTGGCGAAGACACTGCGCCAGGGCATCAGGTGGGCCTCCTGGAAAACATAGCCACGGTTGCGCCTTGCCGCATCCGGCACCCGGACCTCGCCCCGGGTCGGTTGTTCGAGTCCCGCCACGAGGCGCAAAAGGGTGGTTTTGCCGGACCCGGAAGGGCCCAGCAGGGCAACGAACTGCCCGGCGTGAATCTCCAGATCGAGCCCCGCGATCACCTTGCCCGTGCGGCGAAAATCCTTCTCCACCTGGTCAAAGACGATCGCGGCGGCGTGGCTGTTCATGGATGGGGGCACACCCAGAATTCGGTAGCGGAAGCCTCTAGCGTTTCAATCCTGCCGGGCCGACTTCAATCGCCTCAGCATGGCCTTGTCGAGCACGTCCTTTTCCCGGTAATCCGTCTTGGCCTTGAGCAGGCCATCGATGTCCAGGACAGGAATGGCGACACTCTCGACTTCCAATATCCGTACATGGGGCTGCAAGGAGTCGTAAGTCTCGCCGTTCACCGCGAACAGGATGTCGACGACGATGCGGTCGGCCACGCGGATGTTTTCCACGTCGGGCTGGTTGGCTTCCTGGCTGAACCAGGCCGGGTCGATGTCCCGCGCGGATTCCAGAAAGCCCAGACCTTCGATCAGACGGACGCCGTTGGCGGTATCGAAGGGAACCAGGATGCCCACGTCCTCGGTGGCGCGCACGATGCCGTTCAGACGCACGGCATGCCCCCCCACCAGAATGTAGCGGACCCCGTGCGCTTGCAGGGCCCGGCAGACCTCAATCAGGTCGTTTTGCATGCTGCTGGAACCAGGCCTGGCGCCGGCGTTCCTTCTCCGCATCCATCGCCGCGAAAAAGGCATGAGAACCGCGAAACAGGCCCTGAGGCTGAAAGTCAGGCATGCCGGGCAAGCGCGTCATGGCATCCAGTCGTTCGCCCCGTTCCAGGGCTTCCTGGGGGCTTGCCGCGAATTCCCGCCATTGTGAATTTCCAACCACACGCATCTGTTCACCTTGTCATCGCCCCTCCGGACGGGAGGGTTGCGGCAAGCATAGCAGCCCACCCACCCGGAATCACACCACCTCCGCCTCCATCACCTGCTGGAACTCGATGCGGCCGTCCACCACGTCCACGCGGATGATGTCCTTGGGGGCGAAGCGGCCTGACAGGATTTCCTTGGCGAGCGGGTTCTCGATCCGATGCTGGGTGGCGCGCTTCAGGAGTCGGGCGCCGAACACCAGGTCGAAACCTTCCTTGGCCAGTTGCAGCATGGCGGCCTCGCTGACTTCCAGTTTCATGTCCATCTGGGCGACGCACTTCTCCAGGTAGTGCAACTGGATGCGGGCGATGTTGGCGATGTGGGCTTCGCCTAGGCTGTGGAACACCACCACCTCGCCCATCACGGCCAGCTTGATGACCTGGTTGTCGTCGCGCGCCTGGCCGGCATCATGGCGGCAAAGCGAACGGCCGAACTGATTCCCCTCTGCCACCCCATCCCCCTCACCCGCGTCACGGTGGATTTCCGTCTGGACGAGACCGCCCACGCCATCGAATGCACGGCGATGGCCGAATGCGTCGGCCGCACCGGTGTGGAAATGGAAGCCCTTACCGCCGCCAGCATCGCCCTGCTCACCATCTACGACATGTGCAAGGCCGTCGATCGCGGCATGGTGATCGAATCGGTGCGCCTGCTGGAGAAGCTGGGCGGCAAGTCGGGACACTGGCGAAGCGGCTGATACGCGCACATGCCGCCTCACTCGCCCCATTTTCTGAACAGGGCGCGGATATCCACGCGGAGGGCGGTCTGCTCGCGATCCATGCACGGCGGACATGCCCCGGGGTTCGTTCTTGCCTGCTCACGCGGCAACGGTACCCGGACTGGGATTGCGGGCGGGGCTTCGGGTACTGGGAGGATCGGGGCTTCCATGGCGTGCTTCCGGCATCGGTATAGGCGTAGAAATAACCGGCATCGGCGCCCGCCTCCAGCAACCCGGTTGGCCTGAACCCATCGCCCTCTTCTTGGTGAAATCGCTGCCTCTGCGCAACCCGCGACAGCTTTCCTCGCCGGCTAACATTTTTTTCTAAAGTTTATATATAAGCATCCGTTAATATTCCAGGACATCTTGAATATTGACCATGCGCGTACACGTTCGCTTCCTTCTCACCTGCCTGCTGCTGTCCGTCGCGGCGCTCGCCCACGCCGGTGTGGACGCGGGCATGAGCGCCTACTCCAGCGGCGACTACGACAAGGCCGCGCGCGAATTCAGGGTATTGGCCGAGCGGGGCGACCGCGAAGCCCAGTACATGCTGGGCCTGCTCCACGAAGAGGGCCAGGGCGTGGAGCGGGACGACCTGCTTGCCGCGTACTGGTATGCCCGCTCCGCCGATCAGGGCTTCGCTGACGCCTATTACGCCCTCGGCCAGTTGTTCCTGCATCGCAAGGGCGACCGGCAGGACCGCATGGCCGCGCATCACTGGTTCTGTCTGGCCAAGGAATACGGGCACCGCCTGGGCGAGCAGGAAATCCAGCGCAACTTGAAAGCCATGCCGCCGGACCTTGCCGAACTGGCCCGCAACCGCTACGCCGACCGGCGGCTGAGCGCAACCCGCTAGGGCTTGGCTCAGCGCAGAACGACCAGCACCACGCGCCGATTCTTGGCGCGCCCCTCACGCGAAGCGTTGTCGGCCACCGGGCGGCTGGCACCGTAAGCCGCGACCGCAAGCAGATTCAGAGGGATGCCCGCCTCCTGGTGCAGATAGTCGCGCACCGCCATGGCGCGCCGCTGCGCGAGGCGCTGGTTGACCTCGGCCGTGCCCAGGTTGTCGGTATGACCCTGGATCTCGATGAAGGCGCCGCGGTTCTCCGCCTTGAGTTGGGCGGCGAACTCATCCAGCTGTTTTCTGGACTCGGCGTTGAGGCGGGCCTCGTTGAGGGCAAAATGCGTGACCTCGTCGGTCAGGGTCGCTTCATAGACGATCTTGCCTTCCGCCAACCTGCCCGCCTGCATGGCGCGGTCGAGCGCCTCCCGCGCGGTGACCGACACCTGGCCGTAGGCGCTTTCGCTTTGCGCCAGGCGCTCACCCTGCTTGGTCACCAGCTCCTGCACCAGGGTCAGGCGCAGGCCGGAATCCGCCAGCGCCTTTTCGCCCTGCTCCACGCGTTGGCGGGCACTGGCGAGATCCTGGCCGAGACCGCCCATCTTCTGGTCGATACGCGCGATCGCTCGCGCCTGCTCTTCGCTCTCGCCGCGCAGGCGCGTGAGATCGGCGCGCAGATCGACCAGGGTGGCGTTGGTCGTCTGCATGGCGGCTTGCCGATCGGCACCGCCGCGGCCCTGTTCGGTCAATCCGGACTCGACGCCGCCTAGGCGCGCCGTCAGGGCATCCAGGGTGGCATGCTGCTGCTCGAGCTTGCGCTGAATATCCAGGATCAGGCCTTGCAAGGCCGTGGTCTGCGCGTCAGCCGCCGCCGGTGCGCTAGGCGTGACGACCTGCACCACGGCCGGCGTGGGCCGTTCCGTCGCGGCAGATGCGTGAGCGGCCGGTATCACTGCCGGCGCGCTCGCCGGGGCAGGTACCCCCGGCATGGCAGCCAACTGGTTTTCCAGGCCGCCGAGACGCTGTCCAGTTGCATCCAGGCTGGCGAGGACAGAGGAAACGCGCGTATCGGCGGCCTCCAGGCGGGCCTCCTGCGTATCCAGCCGGCGATGGGCACGCGCAGCGTCGGCCGTGGTGCCCTGCAGACGCTGGTTGACGGCGGCCAGGTCAGTCGCCACCTGACGATCCAGGCTGTCGAGGCGCCGGCCCGTGGCCGCCTGATCCGCCGCCAGCGCCTGCATGCGCTGCGCGCCGGCCGTCAGTTCGCCGCGGGTTTCGCGCAGCAGCTTGCCGCTCTCGGCGGCATCGCGCTCCAGCCGGTCGGCGCGTAATTCCGCTTCGCGGATGCGCTTGGCCTGGGTGTCCAGGCCCAGCTCGATGGCCTTGAACCAGGATTCCATGCCCTGCACGCGGTCGTTGTATTGGCCCACCTCCTGTCGCACGTAATCCTGGGTGGCACAGCCGCCCAGGCCCAGGGCCAGCAGGAGTGGGAGCAGCGTCCAGGACTGGCGCGCGGAAACAGGGCTTGGCTTGTGCCGGAACAAGGAAGAATGCATGGTGGTCGGCTCCCGGATGAGAAAAGGGTGAAAATCAGGCTGGATCAGGAGGGCATTATGCTCTCCGGCGGCACTGCATCAGAACCTGTCTGGTCCAGACGCCTTCCGCCTTGCGGAGCGCGAGGGACAAGACCGGGAAAATGGAAACACGAACGGCACAGCATGCGAATGACCTCCGTCACGTCCATCCCCTGCCCCTGCGGCTCCGGCCTGGAGCTGGCCCGCTGCTGCGGGCCCTACCTGCGCGGCGAGCGCCTGCCGCCGGACGCGCAGGCCCTCATGCGCTCGCGCTACAGCGCTTATGTTTTGGGCGACGAGGTTTATCTGCTGGACACCTGGCATCCGCGCACCCGGCCGGCGGAGCTGGGCCTCGACCGCGATGGGCGGGTGCGCTGGCTGGGTCTCAAGGTACGCAAACACGAGGTGCTGGATGCCGACCACGCCCGCGTCGCCTTCCTGGCGCGCTACAAGATCGACGGCAAGGCGCATCGCCTCGAGGAAAACAGCCGCTTCACACGGATCGACGGGCGCTGGCTGTACGTCGATGCGGAGGAAACCGGATAAACACGTAAGCCCTTCAATCGCTTGAAAAAACCACTATCATGAAAAGGCGGTGGTGCATCCGCCGACGCCAAACATAGAGCGAGGAGACCATGATGGGCACATTCCAGGACAAGCACGGGGTTTTTCATAACGAGCGGCGGCGCCATCCCCATCTGCGAGCCATCTTCGACGACGCGCGGGGCCGCATCGACCATTTCTTCCATGCCACCAACGAGTGGGCCAACAGCCCGATGGACTATCTGGCCCACCGTGTCGTGCACGAGGCCTACCCGAAACTCACGACGCATGACGTGAAAACCCTGGTGGCCGCGATCGAGCGCACTTTCCAGCCGCAATAGCCGCCGCGCGCGGCTTCCGGGTTAAGATGGACGGCCCGACCACCCTCGTCCGTCCGTCATGGATTACGCACTGCTGCGCGGCCTGCATGCCGTCACCGTTGTCATCACCCTGCTGCTGTTTCTGCTGCGCGGCTTCTGGATGATGCGGGAGTCGCCACGCCTGCGCGAGCGCTGGGTGCGGGTGGCGCCCCACATGAACGATAGCCTGCTGTTGCTGGCGGCCCTCGCCATGCTGGTGGTGGGCGGCCTCAATCCCCTGCAGCAGCCCTGGATACTCGCCAAGATCGTCGGCCTGCTGGCCTACATCGGCCTCGGCACGATCGCCCTCAAGCGGGGCGCGACCAGGGCGGTGCGCATCAAGGCCTTCATCGCCGCCCTGGGAGTGTTCGCCTACATCGTCGCGGTCGCCGTGACCAAGCAGGTCGTGCCGGGCATGTCATGAACGTGTTGCCGCGCATCCAGGCCGCGCGCGAGCAGTTGGTGGCGTTGCGCCACGATCTGCACGCCCATCCGGAACTTGCTTTCGACGAGCACCGCACCGCCGGCAAGGTGGCGGACTTCCTCTCGGCGCGCGGCATCGAGACGCATCGCGGCCTGGCCGGCACCGGCGTGGTGGGCGTGCTGCGGCGCGGCGACGGAGGCCGCGCCATCGCCTTGCGCGCCGACATGGACGCCCTGCCGGTGCACGAGCTAAACCTGTTCCCGCACCGTTCGCGGCATGAAGGTCGCATGCACGCCTGCGGCCACGACGGGCATACCGCCATGCTGCTGGGAGCGGCGGAATACCTTGCCGCGCACGGTAGCTTCGAGGGCACGGTGGTGTTCATCTTCCAGCCCGCCGAGGAGACCGACGGCGGTGCCCGCGTGATGATCGAGCAGGGTCTGTTCGCGCGCTTCCCGGTGGAAGCCGTCTACGGCATGCACAACTGGCCCGGCCTGCCGGCGGGGCAGTTCGCCGTGCACGCAGGGCCGGTGATGGCCTGCGCCGACCAGTTCGACATCCTGCTGCGCGGGCATGGCGCCCACGCCGCCATGCCGCAGCAGGGACGCGACCCCCTCGTCGCCGGCGCGGCCCTCGTGCAGGCCCTGCAAACCGTGGTCAGCCGCAGCCTCGACCCCCTCGACGCGGCCGTGCTCTCCGTCACCCGTTTCCTGGCGGGCGGCGAGGCCTACAACGTGATTCCGGGCGAGGCGCGCATCGGCGGCACGGTGCGCGCCTTCCGCCCGGAAGTGGAGGATGCCATCGAGGCGGCGATGGAACGCCTGTGCGCCGGCATCGCCGCCGCGCACGGGGTGCAGGCCAGCCTCGATTACCGGCGCGGCTACCCGCCCAGCGTCAACGACGCCGCCGAGGCCGCACGCTGCCAGGCGGTGCTCGCCGATCTGGTGGGGAGCGACAACGTGCGCCTCGACATGAAACCTTCGATGGGCGCCGAGGATTTCGCCTACATGCTGCGCGAGAAGCCCGGCTGCTACGTGTGGATCGGCAACGGCCTGGCCGAGGGCGGCTGCATGCTGCACAACCCCCGCTACGACTTCAACGACGACATCCTTCCCCTCGGTGCCAGCTACTGGGCGCGGCTGGTGGAAACACTGCTTCAACCTGCCTGAGCGCCCTCGCGTCCCTCGGAGTAGTAGCTGATGCGGCTGCGCGGGTTCAGATAGTCGAACACCTCCGGCGCCAGTTGCGCCGGACGCAGAGTGGCGACGATGGACAACTCCGGCTCCTCCGCCATGTTCAGCAGGAGGGCTTCCTCCTTGGGCACCGCCGGGTCGTAGAGCAGCAGGGTGGGATGCAGCAGCTGCCCGGAATTGACGCTTACCACCAGGCCGACGGCGTCGTTGCTCAGGCGCACCACGCTGCCCGGCGGATACACGCCCATACAGCGGATGAAGTGCTGCATGAGGCCGGGGTCGTACTTCTCCTTCTCCTTCCTGAACATGTGCGAGAGGGCCTCGGCGGGAGTCAGGGATTCCGCCGGGTTGAGGTGGTTGCAGTAGTTGTCGAAGGCATTGGCGATGGCGGCGACCCGCGCGAAGCGGCCGATGCGCGCGCCGCTCAGATGATTGGGGAAGCCCCCGCCATCCAGGGTCTCGTGGTGCATGGCGATCACCTCCAGGGCGCCGGCCGGCAGGCCCGGCAGGCGGGCGGCCATCTCCACCCCGTAAAGCACGTGCTGCTGGTAGAAATTGCGCTCCGCCGCCGTCCACGCGGTTTTCTTCATCAGCACCTGGCTGGGTACCTTCTCCTTGCCGATGTCGTGCAACAGGGCGCCCTGCCCCAGGGCGCGCATCTCCTCGGCGCTGAAACCCGCTTCCTTGGCCAGCATGAGCGACAGCATGGTGACGTTGAGGGCATGGTAATAACTGCCCTCGTCGCCACTCTTCGCGTTCATCAGGTGGATCAGCACGTCCTTTTCCGAGAGCAGGGAATCCACCATGTCGGTGATCAGCGCGCGGGCCTGTTCCAGCGATTCCTGCGGGCGGGCGAAGAGGTTGCGCAGCAAGCCCTTGACCGTGGACATGCCCGAGTTGAACTTCTTCTCGCAGCGCCCGTAGGCTTCGCGCTGCTTTGCCAGTTGCTCGCGGCGCTGTCGTTTTTCCTGCCACATGGCCAGCACTTCCGGATCCGGCGCGGGGGATTCGGGCTCGTCCGTCTTCGGCGCCGCCGGCGGCAGCGGCGCGACGTCGCTTTTTCCCGGCAGGTAGAGGATTTCCTTCAGGCCAAGAGAACGCAGGACCTGCAGTTGTTTCTCGTTGCGGATCTTGAAGCTGCTGAACAGGAAGGGATGCCCCATCCAGTCGTCGAGTTGCACGTACATGCCGACGCGGACACGGTTGATGGCGATGCGCTGTTCCTGATCGTTCATGGCGAAGAATGCGAAAATGTGAATGTCTATCGGCAACCTGCGGCGGAACCTGAATATCAGGTCCCGCTCATATTCGTCAACGCATGGGGGATACCACGTGAACCCGCAAACCGCCACCCTGGCCGGTGGCTGCTTCTGGTGCCTGGAAAGCGCCTTCAACCGCCTGGAGGGGGTGGAGGAGGCCGTCTCCGGTTACATGGGCGGCGCCACCGACCATCCTACCTACCAGGAGGTGTGTGCCGGCGACAGCGGCCACGCCGAGGTCGTGCAGATCCGCTTCGACGCCGACCGCATCGCCTACCGGGATCTGCTCGACATCTTCTTCGAACTGCACGATCCCACCACCCTCAACCGCCAGGGCAATGACGTCGGCAGCCAGTACCGGTCCGCCATCTTCTGGCACGACGAGGCGCAGCGGGCGACGGCGCTCGAGGTCATCGCCGAACTCACCGCCAGGCGGGTGTTCGACCGCCCCATCGTCACCGAAGTCGCCACCGCCGCAAGGTTCTGGCCGGCGGAGGACTACCACCAGCGCTATTTCGAGCACAACCCGCGGCAGCCTTACTGCGTGTACGTGGTCGCACCGAAGCTCGCCAAATTCATGCAGGGGCATGCCGCCCGGCTGAAACCCGGGGCATGAGCGGGGTGACAGCATGACCGGCCAGAGCAAGCCCGCCGCCCGCCCCGCGACCGCCCCGCACGGCGATTGCGTGCAACCCTTCATGTTCGAGCACCTGGATATCCGCGGCGCCGTGGTGTCGCTGGACCGCGCCTGGCACGCGCTGCTCGCCGGCCGCGACTATCCCCCCGGCGTGCGCGCGCTGCTGGGTGAAATGAGCGCCGTCACCTGCCTGATCAGCGCCAACCTCAAACAAACCGGGCGCATGACCTTCCAGTTGCGCAGCGACGGCGGGGTCAACCTGCTGGTGCTGGACTGCGACGAACGCCTGCGCCTGCGTGGCATGGCCCGCACCGGTGCCGAAGCGGTGCCGGACGGCATCCCGGCCCGCGCCCTGCTGGGCGACGGCCAGTTGCTGCTGACCCTGGACGCCGCCGGCATGCGCACCCCCTACCAGAGCATGGTCCCCCTCGAGGGGGAAAGCATCGCCGCGATTTTCGAGCACTACCTCAACCAATCCGAGCAACAGCCCACCCGAGTGCTGCTGGCCGCCGACGACCGCCGCGCCGCCGGCCTGCTGCTGCAGAAGCTGCCCGAGGCCGACCGCCGCGACGCGGATGGCTGGAACCGCGTGCTGCACCTGCTCGCCACGCTGACGCCGGGCGAGCTGCTCGCCCACGCGCCGCTGGATCTGCTGCGCCGGCTGTTCCCCGAGGAGGAGGTGCGCGTGTTCGCGGCGCGCCCCGTCAGCCACCAGTGCCCCAGGGACCCCGAGAAAATCCACGCCATGCTGCGCAGCCTGGGGCGCGCGGAATGCGACGCCATCCTGGCGGAGAAGGGCGAGGTGCGCGTGCGCGACGACCTCTGCAACCACGAATACCTTTTCGACGCGGCCGCCGTGGAGGCGCTTTTCGCGGCCCCAGCGCAGCGCATGCACTAACGGGCATGGCTTTGTAAGATGCCAAGAATCTTGAAGGCCTCGCCCGTTTCCCTCACCCCCCTCCCCTCTCCCGCCTGCGGGCGAGGGGAGCGTCGAGAAGTCTCTACGCGACTTTCCCGTTAAGTTCGTCCGCCGATGGCCTTCGTCCCCCTGCAACCCGCCCGCCTGGGCTTTGCGCCAGACGGCACGCCGCGCTCGGAGACGCACGGCGACGTCTACCATTCCAGCGACGGCGGCCCCGGCCAGGCGCTGCACGTCTTCCTTGGCGGCAATGATCTGCCGGTGCGCTGGAAGGGGCGGCAACGCTTCGTCATCCTGGAGAACGGCTTCGGCGCCGGCCTCAACTTCCTCGCCACCTGGGCTACCTGGCGCGCGGATCCCGGGCGCTGCCGCCACCTGCACTATCTGGCCACGGAACGTCACCCCCTCGGCATCGACGACCTGCATCGCTTGCACCGGCTCTGGCCGGATTTCAGCTTCCTCGCCGATGCCCTGCGGCGGTCCTGGCCGGTTCTCACACCGGGCTTCCATCGTCTGGAATTCGCCTCCGGCCGCGTGGTGCTCACCCTCATGCTCGGTGATGCCGGCGACAGCCTCGCGCGACTGCGGGCCCGCGTCGATGCCTTTTACCTGGACGGCTTCGATCCCGCTAAGAACCCGGAGATGTGGTCCGCCGCCCTGTTCCGCCGTTGCGCCCAACTTGCCGCGCCCGACGCCAGCCTGGCCACCTGGTGCGTCGCCGGCGGCGTGCGCGCGGCCCTGGCCGAAGCCGGCTTCGCCACGGAAAAGCGGCCCGGTTTCGCGCGCAAGCGGGAGATGCTGGTGGGCCGGCTCGCCGCCGCGCGCGATGCCGCCAAAGCCGACTCCGCGCCGTCCGCATCGCCGCCGCCGGAACGACATGCGGTGGTGCTCGGCGGCGGCCTGGCCGGTTGCGCCATCGCCCAGCGGCTGGTGGCCAGGGACTGGCGGGTGCAGGTACTCGACACGCACGCGCAGCCGGCCGCTGAAGCCTCCGGCAATCTGGCGGGTATCGTGCGTCCCCTGCTGTCGCGCGATGACAGCCTCGCCTCGCGCCTCAGCCGCGCCTGCTTCCTCTACGGCACGCGCGCCTGGACACGCCTCGACGAGGTCGGCCGGGTGCAGCGCCGGTGCCTGGACGGGGTGCTGCAGGTCGCCCGCGACGCGGCGCAGGAAGCCCTGCAGGCGGAACTGGCCGCCACCTATCCAGCCGACTTCGTCCGCTTCCTGGATCGGGCGGCAGCCGCCACGCGCATCGGCCACGCCACCGCCTTCGGCGGCTGGTGGTTTCCCGGCGGCGGCTGGGCCAGTCCGGCCGACCTCTGCCGCGCCCAACTGGAGGCCTGCCGACCGCTGGCGAGCTGGCATGGCCGCAGCGCGGTTGCCCGACTGGCGCGAAGCGACGGACTGTGGCGACTGCTGGACGCGGACGGCGGGGTCCTCGCCGAAACCCCCACCGTCATCCTCGCCACCGGCGCCCGCGCCACTACCCTCGACGTGGCCGCCGGCCTGCCCATCCAGGCGGTACGCGGCCAGGTCAGCCACGTCCCCGCCGGCCGCCTGCCGGCGCCGCGCCACGCCGTCTGCTGCGAGGGCTATCTCACCCCGGAGCTGAACGGCGTGCACTGTCTGGGCGCCTCCTATGCCTATGATCTGGAAAGCGGCCCGCGCCGCGAGGAGCACGCCGACAACCTGGCGCGCCTGGCGCGTATCCTGCCGGGCGCCGAGGCCGGTCTGTCGGCCGACGAACTGGACGGGCGGGTGGGCTTCCGCGCCGCCACGCCGGACCGCCTGCCCCTGGTGGGCGCGCTGCCCGACCTGTCCGTGGCGCTCCCCCGCGACGCGGGTCCGCGCGACCTGCCGCGCCTGCCCGGGCTCTACGGCTTGCTGGGCCTGGGTTCGCGCGGCCTGGTGTGGGCGGCGCTGGCCGCCGAAGCCCTGGCCAGCGACCTCAACGGCGACCCCATGCCGCTGGAAGGCGAGTTGCTCGACGCCGTCGATCCCGGCCGCTTCCACCTTCGCGCGCACCGGCGCGCGGGCTGATCACGGCACCTGTGATTCAACCGGCGCGGCGGTAATGCTTCGCCTCGATGCCCAGCCGCCGCATCTTCGAGCGCAGGGTGTGCGGGTTCATCTCCAGCAGCCGCGCCGCGCCGAACGGCCCCTCGACGCGACCATGGCAGCGCCGCAGGGCATCCTCGATGTGGCGGCGACTGGCTTCGACGAAGGAAACCGGAGCGGCCTCGCCGCCATGCAGGACCACCTGTGTGGCCACCGCGGCGGGCAGCATGGCCACGGCCGGCGGCACCACGCCGAGGGCGCGCGCCACTTCCAGTTTGCGGCCGTCGCCGAGGATGGCGGCGCGCTCCATCACCGAGGCGAACTCGCGCACGTTGCCGGGCCAGGGATAAGCCGCCAGCAGCGCCAGGTCGGCGGCATCGGGCATGCGCGGCGGCAGGCCCAGGCGCTCGGCGGCGCGCAGCGCGAAATGCGCGGCCAGGGCGGGAATGTCCTGCGGTCGTTCACGCAGCGGCGGCAGGGGGATGGGGAAGACGGCGACACGGAACCAGAGGTCCTCGCGGAAAGCGCCCTCCGTCACCGCCCGGCGCAGATCGCGGTTGGTGGCGGCGACCAGGCGCACGTCGACATTGAGCACGCGCTCGCCGCCGACGCGCTGGAAACTGCCGTCCTGCAACACGCGCAACAGGCGCACCTGCGCCGCCGGCGGCAGTTCACCGATCTCGTCGAGGAACAGGGTGCCGCCGTCGGCGCGTTCGAACCAGCCCTTGCGCGTGCCGACTGCGCCGGTGAAGCTGCCGCGTTCATGCCCGAACAGCTCGGAATCGATGAGCTCCGGCGGGATGGCGCCACAGTTGACGCGCAGGAAGGCACCGCCGGATCGCCTGGAGTGGCTGTGCACGGCGCGCGCCACCACCTCCTTGCCGGTGCCGGTCTCGCCCAGGATCAGGACCGGGGCGTCGGAGCGCGCGACCTGCCGCACCGCCGCCATGACCTCGCGCAAGCCATCCTCGGCGCCGACGATGGCTTCGTTGAGGCCCGCGCGCTTGAGGCGCGCCGTGCGCCGTTCCTCCGCCAGGCGCAGCAGCAGGTGGCGGGCTGCGGGGCCAAGATGGTTGGCCAGTTCCGCGAGAAAGTCGTCCAGTTCGGCGTCACTGCCCGTGCATTGCCCGGCCAGAAGTTCAATCCGTTCAAATAGATCGTTTATCTGTTTTAATGAATGGTTTTCCATTGTTTAAGCACCGTTTTTCCGTTCATATAAACAGTATAGGCGCAAGCATGGATTACTCCAGTTGATGGCAACCGGCCGCGCCCCTCAGCCGGCCGGCCATCCACACCAATACAGGCGAGGCTGGCATGGCTATTGCAAGGAGGGGACATCCCTCCCCTTCGGAGCACATCATGTCCGCCCTATCCCTGGTTGCCGCCCTGCCCCCCCTGTCCAGCCGCCGCACGCGCCTGTGGTTGCTGCTGGTCGGCGGGGTGCTCGCCACCCTGGCTACGCTGCACCTCGTGCCGGGCTGGGAAGTCGGCGCCCGCGAAACCCTGGGACTCTCCATGCCGGTGATGATGGCGATCTTCATGGCCGCCCTCGCCTGCGAATACCTGGATTCGAGTCTGGGCATGGGTTACGGCACGACGCTGACGCCACTGTTGCTGCTGTCGGGATTCGAGCCCTTGCAAATCGTGCCGGCTATATTGATCAGCGAGTTGATGACCGGCCTCGCCGCCGGCCTGCTGCATCAGCGCGATGGCAACGTCGATTTCCTCAATGACGCGCGCGCCCGCCGCACCACCCTGCTGCTCGGCAGCCTGTCGGCGGTCGGCGCCATCCTCGCGGTGTGGCTGGCGGTCAGCGTTTCCAAGTTCTGGCTGGGCCTGTTCATCACCGTCATCATCCTGGCCATGGGCGTGATCATCCTGCTGACCCGCCACCGCCAGATTCCCTACCGGCCCGCCGGCATCGTCGCGGTGGGCGCCGTGGCGGCCTTCAACAAGGGTCTGTCGGGCGGTGGTTACGGCCCCCTCGTCACCTCCGGCCAGGTGGTTTCCGGATTGCCGGCGAAACACGCGGTGGCGGTGACCTCGGTGGCGGAATCCTTCACCTGCCTGATCGGCGTCCTCGCCTACCTGGCCCTGGGCAAGAGCATCGCTTGGGAACTCGCCCTGCCGCTGGCCCTCGGCGCCCTGCTTTCCGTGCCCATGGCCACGCTGACCGTGCGCCGGGCGACCGAGGCGACTCTGCGCGGGGTGGTCGGCTGGGTCACTTTGATACTTGGCATGGTGGCTTTGCTCAAGCTACTCTGAAAGCGGCGTTGCAGCGACCTCTCGCGCGAGTCTTCGACGCCACGGCAGCCTCCCCGCCCGTCTCAACGGAGACGGGGCCGGGGAGGTTTCTCAATTCCGCGTGATCGCCCGCTTCAGGGCGTCCGCCAGCGCCCCGGACCCGGCCTGCGCCGGCTGCTGCATCAGCGTCCGCTCGCGGGCGCCGCGCAAGGGTCCGCCGCTGGCAGTCGGCGGGGTGTCGCGCAGGCGCATGCTCAGGGCGATGCGCTTACGCGGAACATCCACTTCCATCACCTTCACCTTGACGATGTCCCCCGCCTTGACCACGTCGCGGGGATCCTTGACGTACTTCTCGGACAGGGCGGAGATGTGCACCAGGCCGTCCTGGTGCACGCCGATGTCGACGAAGGCGCCGAAGTTGGTGACGTTGGTGACCACGCCTTCCAGGGTCATGCCCGGCTTCAGGTCCTTGAGATCGTCGATGCCTTCCTGGAAAGCGGCGGTCTTGAAGGCGGGCCGCGGGTCGCGGCCGGGCTTCTCGAGTTCCCTGACGATGTCGCGCACCGTGGGCAGGCCGAAGCGCTCGTCGACGTACTTGTTGGGGTCCACTCGCTTCAATACGTCGGTGTTGCCGATGACGCCCTTCATCTCCAGCTTAAGGTCGGCCAGGATGCGCCGCACCAGCGGGTAGGCCTCCGGGTGCACGGCGGACATGTCCAGGGGATTGTCGCCGCCGGGCACGCGCAGGAAGCCGGCAGCCAGCTCGAAGGTCTTCGCGCCCAGGCGCGGCACCTGCTTCAGGGCCTCGCGGTTGGGGAAGGGGCCGTGGGCGTCACGGTGGGCGACGATCTGGTTGGCCAGGGTGGTATTAAGGCCGGACACCCGGGTCAGCAGCGCCGCGGAGGCGGTGTTCACGTCCACCCCCACCGCGTTGACGCAATCCTCCACCACCGCTTCCAGGGCCTGGCCTAGCTTGGCCTGGCCGAGGTCGTGCTGGTACTGGCCGACGCCGATGGCCTTGGGCTCGATCTTCACCAGTTCCGCCAGGGGATCCTGCAGCCGGCGGGCAATGGACACGGCTCCGCGCAGGGACACGTCCAGCTCCGGGAATTCCTTCGCCGCCAGGGCCGAGGCGGAATACACCGAGGCGCCCGCCTCGCTCACCGTCACCTTGGTCAGGCCCAGTTGCGGATAACGGCGCATGAGGTCGCCCACCAGCTTGTCCGTCTCCCGGCTGGCGGTGCCGTTGCCGATGCTGATCAACTGGGCCTCGTGCGTGGCCACCAGGCGGCCCAGGCTGTTCAGCGCCCCCTCCCAGTCGTTGCGCGGCTCGTGGGGGAAGATGGTGGCGGTGTCCAGGAGCTTGCCGGTGCGGTCCACCACCGCCACCTTGACGCCGGTGCGGATGCCCGGGTCCAGGCCGATCACGGCCTTGGGGCCGGCCGGCGCGGCCAGCAGCAGGTCTTTCAGATTGCTGGCGAAGACCCGGATGGCCTCGGTTTCGGCCCGCTCGAACAGCGTGTTCATCAGGTCCAGTTCCAGGTGCAGGGAAAGCTTCACCTTCCAGGTCCAGCGCACCGTGTCCATGAGCCATTTGTCAGCGGCGCGGCCCTGGTCGGAAAGGCCGAAGTGGGCGGCGATCATGCCCTCGCAGGGACTGTTGCCCTTCATCGCCGCTTCGGCGGCGAGTTCTTCCGGCAGCTTGATGGCCAGCCCCAGCACCCCCTCGTTGCGGCCCCGGAACAGAGCCAGCGCCCGGTGGGAGGGCATGTCCTTCCAGGCCTCGTCGAACTCGAACCAGTCGCGGAACTTCTGGCCCTCGTTCTCCTTGCCCTCCACAAGACGGGAGACCACCCGGCCCCGGTCTTGCAGGTAGGCGCGCAGATTTTCCAGCAAAGTGGCGTCCTCGGCGAAGCGCTCCATGAGGATCTGGCGCGCGCCATCCAGCGCCGCCTTCACGTCCGCGACGCCCTTGTCGGCATCCACGAAGGCCGCGGCCTCGGCTTCCGGGTTACGGGTGGGGTCCGTCCGCAGCACCTCGGCCAGGGGCTGCAAGCCCGCCTCGCGGGCGATCTGGGCCTTGCTGCGGCGCTTCGGCTTGTAGGGCAGATAGAGGTCTTCCAGGCGCTGCTTGGTCTCCGCCGAACGCAGGTCGGCCTCCAGTTCCGGCGTCAGCTTGTCCTGTTCGCGGATGCTGGCCAGCACCGCCTCGCGCCGCTCTTCCAGCTCCCGCAGGTAGCCCAGGCGTTCCTCCAGATGGCGCAACTGCGTGTCGTCCAGGCCGCCGGTGGCCTCCTTGCGGTAGCGGGCGACGAAGGGCACGGTGGCGCCGTCGTCGAGCAGGGCGACGGCGGCGAGCACCTGGTTGGGATGGACCTGGAGTTCCTGGGCGATGCGGGCTGGGATGGGGGGAAGCATGGATAAAAACCGGGTGATGAAGGCCGGGCAGGATGGGGAAAAACCGCGCCACCCGCAAGACTTGACGCCCCCTTCACGGGATGCTTCCAGCGTCTGTTCGCTAAGCCGCCGGCAAGGCGAAGCTGAACGCCGCGCCGGCTTCGGCCTTCTCTTCCAGGCGGATGGCGCTGCCGTGCAGGTTGAGGATGCGCTTGACGATGAGCAGGCCCAGGCCGCCGGAGGCGCGGCCATCGCCGCCGCGCAGGGGCGAGGGCCGCTCGAACATGTCGGCGCGGATCTCGGCGGGGATGCCGCCGCCGTTGTCGCTGACGCGCACGCCGACGCGGCCGTCCTCCCGCGTCAGTTCAACGGCCACCCAGCCACCGGCCAGGGTGTGCCGCAGGGCGTTGTCGAGCAGGTTGGTGAGCACCCGTTCGATCATGCCCAGGTCGGCTACGACGGCGGGCAATTCGGGGGCCACGCTGGCGCGCAGGACGACCCCCTTCTGCCGCGCCGCCAGTTCGAACTTCTGCAGCACGTCCTGGACCAGCTCGGCCAGGGCAAAGCGTTCCTTCTGGGGCTTCACCGCGTCGCATTCCAGCCGCGCCAGCTCGAACAGTTCCTGCGCCAGCCGGCTCACCTTGCGGCTCTGGCGCACCGCCACGTCCAGGTAGCGGTTGCGGTCCTCCTCCGACAACTGGCCGGCCTTGAGGGTAAGGGTTTCCAGGTAGCCCTGGAGCGAGGTCAGCGGCGTGCGCAGGTCGTGCGAGATGTTGGCCACCATTTCACGGCGCATCTCGTCCTGGCGCTTCAGTTCGCCCACCTGCGCGGCAATCCGTGCCGCCATTTGCCGGAAAGCCCGGCGCAACAGTCCGATTTCATCGGCGCTGTCCCGGCCGTCCTCCTCCGCCGGCGGCTGCAACCCGCCCGCTTCCAGCGCCGCCACCTCGGCGGTCAGGCGGCGCAGGCGCCGGGTGATCAGGGCGAAGGCCACCAGGCCGGCCACCAAGGTGAGGGCCAGCATCGCCAGCATCAGTGTGGCTCCGCCGGCGAAGGCCCGGCTGGCCCAGACGTCGGCGGCCAGGCGGTCGTAGGTCTCCCCCGCCAGGATGACGTAGAGGTAGCCCACGGTGTGGCCGTCCTGGACGCAGGGGGCGACGCTGAAAATCTTCTTCGCCGTGGCGCTGCGCGGATCGTCGCCCAGCAGCGGGAAACGATTGCCGGCCAGATAGGCGCGCACGGGCGCCAGATCCACCGACTGGCGCTTGACCGTGCCGGGCGGGGCGACGTGGGCATCGATATGGCCGTTGGCCTGGATGAGATAGACCTCGATGCCTGGGTTCACCACCATGAGCATGTGGAACAGTTCCTCCACCGCCGGCCGGTTCCATTTCAGTTCCTTCACCAGATCGGTGTGGCTGGCGATGTGCTGGGCCAGATCCTTCGACAGGCGTTGCAACACCTCCTGTTGATGGCGCGCGGCCATGTCCTGGAACAGCCAGGCGGTGAAGCCGCCACAGGCCAGGGTGAGCACGGCGAAGACCAGGGCCAGGCGGCCGTACAGGCTGCGCATCATGGTGTCTCTCCTTGCCCCGCCTCCGGGGTGAACTTGTAGCCCACGCCCCAGACCGTGCGGATCATTTCCGGCCGGGCCGGGTCCGCCTCGATCTTGCCGCGCAGGCGGTTGATGTGGGTGTTCACGGTGTGCTCGTAACCTTCGTGGCCGTAGCCCCATACCTGGGTGAGCAGGTCCATGCGCGAGAAGACCTGGCCGGGATGGCGGGCGAAGTAGAACAGCAGGTCGAATTCGCGCGCGGTCAGCTCCACCGCCTCGCCGCGGCAACGCACCTGCCGCGCCAGCGGGTCGATGGCCAGGTCGCCGCTCTCCAGCAGGCCGGCTTGCTGGCGCGCGCCGCGGTCGAGGGCGTCGACGCGGCGGAACAGGGCGCGCACGCGCGCCAGCAGTTCCTGCAGGGAGAAGGGTTTGGTGACGTAGTCGTCGGCGCCCAGCTCCAGGCCGAGGACGCGCTGCGATTCGCCGGTGCGCGCGCTGATGATGATGATCGGCGTGTAGCGCGGCATCGCGCGCACCTGGCGGCACACCTCCAAACCGTCGATGCCGGGCAGCATGATGTCCAGGATGAGGGCGTCGTAGGCCGTCTGCCGCAGGAACGCCAGGCCCTTCTCGCCGTCTTCCGCGCGGTCCACCGCGTAGCCCTCGTCGGCGAGGTTGAGTTGCAGGATGTCGGCGATGTCGGCGTCGTCCTCCACCACCAGGATGCGGCGTTTCACCTCGGTCCGGGATTTCTCCATTGCGCGCTCCGGCGTCTGTCCGACATGCGCGAATGATGGCGGAAAAAGGCGAGGAAAAACGTCAAATATTGTTTAGAAACCGGGGGCGCCGCGCGCCCGTTTACTCGTTGAAGCGATGGATCAGGCGACGGTCGCGCTTGGTGGGGCGCCCGTGCAGGGCGGCGGCGGGATCGGACTGCCACTTGCGTTCCTCGATGCGCCGCTCCCTCGCCTCGCGGCTGGCCTCATCCTCGACATACAGGCGGCGCGCCTCGGCGGCCGGCCCGCGCCGCTCGGACAGTGCTTCCACCCGCAGTTTCCAGGTGAGGTCGCCGACCTGGATGCTCAGTTCGTCGCCCGGCTTGATCACCCGTCCGGGTTTCACCCGCTCGCCGTTGAGCCGCACCCTGCCCGCTTCCACCGCCTCATGGGCGAGGGCGCGGGTCTTGAAGAAGCGCGCGGCCCACAGCCATTTGTCGAGGCGCGCGGCGGCCGTGCCGGGCTCGCGCGGGGGGGCGCAACGGCTCACGCGCGCGGGCGGACCAGGCGGCCGTCGCGGTAGTCCGCCAGGGCCTGCTCGATTTCCTGGCGGGTGTTCATGACGAACGGACCGTGACGTTCCACCGGCTCGCCCAGGGGCCGGCCGGCCACCAGGATGAGGCGCGCGCCGTCGGCGCCGGCATCCAGCTCCAGGCTGTCGCCGGCTCCCAGCACGGCCAGGTGGTGGGGCGGCACGGGATGGCCCAGGATGGCCGCGTCGCCTTCGAATACATAGACGAAGACCTGGTGGGAGGCCGGCAGCGGGACCTCGAGGCGGCCATGCGCGGGCAGGCTCGCTTCCAGATAGAGCAGGCCGGTGTGCGGGTCGCGCAGCGCCCCCTCGCGCCCGCCATACTCGCCGGCCAGCACGCGCACGCGCGCGGCGCCGTCGGTCACTTCCGGGATGTCGTCGGCGCTGAAGTCGCGATAGTCGGGAGCCGACATCTTCTCGGCCGCCGGCAGGTTGAGCCAGAGCTGGAAGCCGCGCATGCGGCCCCGCGTCTGCCGCGGCATCTCGGCATGGATCACGCCGGACGCCGCCTTCATCCACTGCGCCCCGCCGGCCCGCAGGTCGCCGCGGTTGCCCATGCTGTCGCGGTGTTCCATGTGCCCGTCGAGCATGTGCGTGAAAGTGACGAAACCGCGATGCGGATGCTCGGGGAAACCGGCGCCGTAGTCGTCCGGGTCGTCGCTGCCGAAATGATCGAGCAGCAGGAAGGGGTCGAGCTCGCGCAGCTCGGGGGTGCCGATGGCGCGGCGCACCCGCACGCCGGCGCCTTCGGTGACGGCGCGGGTGGGCAGGAGGCGGATCGGGATTCGCTGGGTCATGTCGGTTCTCCCACGGGCGCGATGCATGCGTACCTGCTTACCGCCACCACGCCCGCTGCATGGGGGCCGGCACAATGTCCCTCAGCCACCGGCATCGGTCCGCGTGAGCCAGGCAACCAGTTCTTCCGCCTGCATGCACGGACCAACATGGTCACCCTGGGCCTGGTCACAACCATGGAACCCCAGTGGACCCCAGAACTCGATGCTGTCGACGCCCTCGGCCACCACGCGCATGCCCAAGGCATGGGCGAGATCGATGGTCGCGTGCACGAAAACCGCATCCTGGGCGGATCCCAGCATGCGCTGTACCGATGACCGGTGAATGATCAACTGGTTCACCGGCAGTCGCGCGAGGCGATCCAGACTGAAACAGACACCGCCCGGGTCGGCCATGGCGACTTGCAGGCCGAGGGCGCCGATGGCATGGACGACCGCGACCGCGGTGTCGATGTCCTCGCTGTGGGCCACGTCGCCGATCTCGACGATGAGCGCCTCGGGCGGTAGATTGTGGCGGGCCAGGGCGCCGGCCAGCAGTTCCACCACCTCGTGGTCGGCCAGGGCGCGCGAGGGCAAGCGCAGGCCGACGGCGATGTCCAGCCCCGGCGTGCGCCACTCCCCGACGCGCGCGGCGGCGGTGGAGACCAGCCAGCGGGTAAAGGGGCGAATTAAACCGCCCTGCTCGGCGACGAGCAGGAAATCGTCTATCCCCATATCGCCGAATTGCGCATGCGGCCAGTACGTCTCCAGCGCGCAGGCCACCACGCGGCCGTCGGCCAGGCGGGCGCGCGGCCGGAAACGCGCCTGCAGGCGGTCCGCCTCGATGGCCGTGCGAAGTTCCTCGAGCAGGACCAGACGGCGCGCCGCGTCGGCCTCGAAGCGAGCGTCGAAGGCGACGTGCCCACCCATGCCGTCCATGCCCTGGCGCATCGCCGTGCAAGCCCGACGCAGCAACAGCGTGGCGTCGCTCCCGTCGCCTGGGCTGCTGGCGCTGCCCAGGTGGATACCCGCATCGAGGGACTCGCCCCGCAACTCGACGGGGACTTCCAGCAAGGCGCGCACACTTACTTCCCAGGCATCGGCTGAAGCCTCGTCGAGCGGACAGAACAAGGCGAAATCGGCATCGCCCACGCGCGCCGCCAGCCAGTCCCCGCGACCGCGCAGGCGGCGACCGAGGGCGCCGAGCAGGTCATCGCCGAGCGCGTCGCCGAAGGCATCGCGCAGCGCGTTCCAGCGCGCCAGCCTGGCCACCAGCAGAATGCACGGGCTCGGGCGCTCGCGCAGCAGGGCATCGACCTCGGCGAGGAAGCCGTCGCGCCCGACCAACCCGGTGATCGGGTCGGACAAGTCGGCCGGCTCGCGCGCAACGGCGTCGGGGTTGGCATCCATCGCCGAGGCGGGCAGCGCGCCACCATCGCCACGCGCAAACAGCCTCCAGGCGAGCAGCACGGGAGCCAGCAGGCCGACGACGAACATGGCGGCAAGAAAGATGGGCTGCGCCCAAATGGGCAATTGCGCGGCATTGCGCGGCAGGCTCAGGGCCACTGCGAAGGTGTTGCCGTCTGCAGAATGCAGCGGTGCCAGCTGGATCCAGTGCTCACCTCCGGCCAGCGCGGCGTCGTGCAAGGAAGCGGGTGCGGAGGACCGGTCCGCCAGCCAATTCGACAACGCCAGGCGTGCGGGGCCCTGCGACGAGGCGGCCAGCAGGCGACCGCCACGCGCTTCGAGCGCGAACAGATAGGCGTGCGCGTCGCCGTGAAAACGCAGTTGCGCCAGCTCTGCATCGCCCAGCGGCACGCCCAGGGCCAGCCAGGCGGCGGGAGCTTGCGCGGGCCCCGGCACGGGCACCAGGACCAGCTGGTGGACGCGCTCGCGTAGACCCAGATATCCGGCCACGGCGCCTTCCGTCGCGGCCATGCGCAGCATGCGCGGGTCGGGAAAATCGGCACCGGGCTCCATCGTATCGAAGACATCCAGGAGAACGCGACCGTCCAGGCTCACCAGCAGCGCCAGATCGGCACCGAAGCCGCGCACGCGCTCACCCAGGTTGACTTCGGCCTGAAGCAGATCGGCGCCGACAAGGGCGCGGGCGAGACCGGGATCCTCGGCCAGCACCGCTGCCGCCTTGGCCAGACCAATGCCGCGCGCGGCCAGCTCGCGGCCCAAGGCATCGGCCATGAGCCGCAATTCCGCGCGGGCCAGCGACTCAGCCTGATTTTCTCCGGCATGCCGCAGGCCCCCCAGGGCAAGGCCGAGCACGCCGGCCAGGATCAGCGCGAACAGCGCGAGCGCGCGTGGCAGGGAGGATTGGGCGCAGGCCATGCGACCGATTATGCCCGCGCGTCGAGGAGTATGCGGCGCACCGGCGCGGGCAGCGCCGCCCCCTCGATGTCGTTCAGGTCCAGCCAAAGACGTCCCGGCTCGGCGGCGCCGGGACGCGGCTGCGCCCGCAGCCGCCAGGGCTGGATGCGCAGGCGGAAATGCGTGAAGGCATGGCTGACGATCGGCAACGCCGCTGCATCGGCGACGCGGCAGCCAAGCCGCTCCGCAACCGCGCCGGGGTCCTCGGCCTCGGCGCATTCAGGCAGACTCCACAAGCCACCCCAGACGCCGGTCGGGGGGCGTTTTTCCAACAGCACCGTACCCGCGTGCAACAGCACCAGCATGGCGACGGCGCGTTCTCGCACGGGCTTGCGCGGCCGCGGCGCCGGCAGTTGCCGCTGGCGGCCCTGACGGCGCGCCAGGCAGGCGTCGCCCAGGGGACAGGCGTCGCAGCGGGGCGCCACCCGGGTGCACAGGGTGGCGCCAAGGTCCATGAGGCCCTGCGTGTAGGCGGGCAGGTCACGTTCCGGCAGCAGGGCCTCTGCAAGGCGCCAGAGTTCGTTCTCCACGGTCCGCTCCCCGGGCCACCCCTCGACGCCGAACACGCGCGCCAGCACCCGCTTCACGTTGCCGTCCAGGATCGCCCGCCGCTGCCCGAAGGCGAGCGCGGCAATGGCGGCGGCGGTGGAGCGGCCGATGCCCGGCAGCGCGGTCAGGGCCTCGGGGTCGGCTGGAAAGCGCCCGGAATACTCGGCCAGGATGCGGCGGGCGGCGGCATGCAGATTGCGCGCGCGGCTGTAGTAGCCAAGGCCCGACCACAGCGCCAGCACCTCGTCCTCGTCGGCCGCCGCCAGCGCGGCGAGATCCGGGAAGCGCGCCAGGAAACGCGTGAAATACGGGATGACGCTGTCCACCCGGGTCTGCTGCAGCATGATTTCCGACACCCACACCGGATAGGGATCGTGCCCGCCCTGCCAGGGCAGGTTGTGACGGCCATGCGCGCGCTGCCAGGCGACCACGCGGGAGGCGAAATCGGGAAGCATGGCGCGAGTGTGACAGAATCTCGCCATGTTCTCGCGCGCCCACCTGCCCCGGCTGCTGTGGTCCCTGGTCGCGGCCGGCGCCTTCGCGCTGGCGGCGGCGAGCCTGTTGCTGAGCGCATGGCTGGACCTGCATCCCTGCCATCTGTGCATCTTCCAGCGCCTGCTCTACATGCTGCTCGCCCTGCTCGGTCTGCTTGCGGCCCTTAAGGCGGGCACGCGCCTGGGTATGCTGGCCGGCGGACTCGTCCTGGCCACCGCCGCCGCCGGCGCCGCCACCGCCGCCTACCAGAGCTGGCTGCAGATGCAGCCGGCAGGCAGCATCTCCTGCATGGCCGGGGAACCCGGCCTGATCGAACGTCTGGTGGAATGGCTGGGCCAGCAATGGCCCACGCTGTTCCTGGCCACCGGTTTCTGCGAGGACACGGAACTCATGGTGCTGGGACTGAGTCTGGCGAACTGGTCCCTGATCTTTTTCCTCGCCTGTCTGGGCGCTGCGGCCTGGGCCCTGCGCCCGTCCGCGCGCGCCTCCCTCCACCGATAGTCCTGAGAGTCCACATGCCCCTGTCACGTCGCCGATTCAATCAGTCCCTGCTGGCCGCCCTGGCGGCCGGGCTCGTTCCCACCCAGGCGCTGTCCCGCGGCGCCCCCCAGGAGTTGGTGGAAGGGCGCGACTGGGCGGCCCTTTCGCCCGCCCAGCCGGGCGACAGTCCAGGCAAGATCGAGGTGCTGGAGTTCTTTTCCTATGGTTGCGGTCACTGCCGCGACCTGCATCCCCTCATCACTCCCTGGGTGGAGCGTCTGCCGAAGGATGTGGCCTTCCGCCAGATCCCGGTCACCTTCGGTCGCGCCGCCTGGGCCAACCTGGCGCGCATGCACTTTGCCCTGGAATCGGGCGGCCAGCTGGCGGGCTTGCAGCACGCGATGTTCGAGGCCATCCATAAGCACAAGGTCAACCTGTACACGGAAAAGACCAGCCTGGACTGGCTGGCCAAGCAGGGGGTGGACAGCCGGCGGTTCAGCGAGACCTTCCGCTCCTTCGCCGTGGAGACCAAGCTGGCCCGCGCCGAGCAGCTCGCCCGCGCCTATCGCGTCGACGCGGTACCCACCCTCGCCGTGGACGGACGCTACGTCGTGCTGGGCCAGGCCGCGCGGGGCCTGCCCGACCTGCTGAGCATCACCGATGCCGTCATTGTCAAGGCGCGCTCCACGCGCAAGAGCAAACCCGGCGGCACCCGCTAGTACGCCGGTTCTGAACGCAGCGCAAGCGACCGCATCGGGCATGACGCGCGGGCAAGATCGCCTTCTCAGCGTGGCCGACCACGACCGTGACCGCGCCGGCATGACCTATGTCTATCCCGTGGTGTCGCGCCGCGCCGGCGGGGTGTCCGTGGGCGTCAACCTGAACCCCAACAATGCCTGCAATTGGCGCTGCATCTATTGCCAGGTCCCGGATCTCCAGCGTGGCGGTCCGCCGCCGCTGGACCTCGATCGCCTGGAGGAGGAACTGCGCGCCATGCTGACGGACGTGGTGCATGGTGATTTCATGGTCCGCGCGGTGCCGGAAGGCATGCGCCGGCTCAACGACGTGGCCATCTCCGGCAACGGCGAGCCCACCAGCGCGCGCGAATTCCCGCGGGTGGTCGAACGTATCGGACGGATCCTGGAAGACTTCGGTCTGGCCGGCGGAATCAAGCTGATCCTGATCAGCAACGGCAGCCTGGCGGGCCGCGCCCATGTCAGCGCCGGCCTGGCGGCGATGGCGGGTCTCAACGGCGAGGTCTGGTTCAAGCTGGACCGCGCCACGCGCGCCGGTATCGCCCAGGTCAACGGCACCGCCACCGATCCGGCCGCACATTTCCGCCGCTTGGCGACAGTCGCCGGTCTGTGCCCGACCTGGGTGCAGACCTGCATGTTCAGCCTGGACGGATCTCCCCCCGCGCCGGCGGAAATCGACGCCTATTTAAGCCTGCTGCGCCGTGGCCGGGCAGAGATTCCGGCCCTGCGCGGCGTCCTCCTGTACGGCCTGGCCCGTCCCTCGCTGCAGGCGGAGGCGGCGCGCCTGGACCCGCTGCCGGAAAGCTGGCTGCGCGGGTTGGCGGCACGCATCGAAGCCCTGGGCCTGCCCGTGCGCCTCTCCGTCTGAGGCGGGGCCCGGCTTCAGGCCATGCGCGCGGTACCCGCGGCGAAACGCTCCGCCAGTCTGGCCCGTGTCAGGGTCAGCGCATCCAGGCCCTGGTCATTGGTGAACAGGTACATGCCGCCCAGCGGGCTGACCCAATGCACCATGAGGATACGGTCCTCGCCCCCCAGGCTGAGATGGACGCGATCGCCCGGGCGGAGACTGGGCGGTGGCGTGGGCGGCACTTGTTCTCCGGCAGCGTCCCGGCTTTTCTGTGACAGCGGGATAACCTCGCCGGAGGCGGCCAGGGCCGGCCGCGCCGCGCCGGTCTCCGTCTGGAACCTGAGTCCCGCGCGCGCGACCGCGGCATGCATCATGGCCAGGTGCTGAAAGAACTGGTCCCTTGCCGCGCGCGGGATGGACAACGCATCGCAGCCCTCATGCAGGCGCGCCAGGATCATGGGCAACATGCGCAGCATGTGTTCCGCCTCCTGCTGGCCCTGTTTCGGCGCCAGGCTCCAGAGCAGGGCGTTGACGGTGTCCCAACCGGCCATCCAGTCCGCGTGCTGGTTGCCCTTGGCCATGAAGACGCCGGCCATCAACCTGGCCCAGTGGCGGACCAGGAAGTCGTGCACCTCCTCGGGCGCGCCCTGCTCGCGCAGGTGCTTCTCCATCTCCAGGCGGATGCGGCCGACGACTTCCTGTTCACTGGGCATGGGACGGGTACGCGGTGGGGGGACGGGCAGGTGAGTGGAGATAACGGCGTCGCGCGGCACATCTTGAGCCCCGCCGCGCCGCTTGACCCGAGCTCTCTTTCAACACATGTTCCTAAAGTATTCAAGCCTTTGTGCCGATAGGTATTCCTGCTACGCTTCGTCCGTTTTTCTGACCGGTTTCTCTGGGGAGTTCAAACCATCGTGAGCACCGCGCCTCGTTCCATCCGTAAACGCCTGTTGCTGGCCCTGGCCACCCTCCCTTTTCTCGGCGTGGTCGCCGCTTTCGGCATCGCGCCAGATAGCGCCACCGACAGCATTCCGCGCACCACCCTGGTGGAGGATGTGGCCCTGCCCGAGGCGCAGCCGACGGACAGCGGCGCCTTCGATTTCTGGCGTGAGGAACGCATCGGGCGGGGCGACAGCCTGGCCGGCATTCTGTCGCGCATGGGCGTCGCCGCTGGCGATGCGCGCGATTTTCTGACGGCCGCCCGGCAAAGCCGCGCCCTCGCCCATCTCGCGCCCGGCCGCAGCGTGCTGGCGCGCGTCACCGCGGGTGGCCAGTTGATGACCTTCCGCTATCTGGCGGCCGAAGACAAACTGGTCACGGTCAGCCGCGCGAGCGGGGAATTCCGCCTGCAAGAGCAGGATGTCACCCTGGAACCCCGCATGCTGATGCGTTCCGGAAAAATCCAGGGCTCGCTGTTCGGGGCGACCGACGCCGCCGACGTGCCAGACCGCGTCGCCTCGGAAATGGCCGAGGCGTTTTCCGGCGATATCGATTTCCACAAGGATCTGCGGCGTGGCGATCATTTCTCGGTGATCTACGAGGCCTACTATTTCGAAGGGCAATTGATCCGCACCGGCCGTCTGCTGTCCGCCGAGTTCATCAACCAGGGTAAATCCCATCAGGCCCTGTATTTCCGCGACGCCCAGGGGCGCGACGGCTACTACACTCCGGATGGGCAGAACATGAAGCGCGCCTTCCTGAAGTCGCCCATGCCCTTCACGCGCATCTCCTCCGGCTTCTCCAATTCCCGCTATCACCCGGTTCTCAAGGAATGGCGCTCGCACAAGGGCATCGACTATGCCGCCCCCACCGGCACGCCGGTGCGCGCGGTGGCCGACGCGGTGGTGGATTTTTCGGGCCGCCAGGGCGGCTACGGCAACCTGGTCATCCTCAAGCATCAGGGCGTCTACAGCACCGCCTACGGGCATCTCTCGCGCTTCGGCAAGGGCATCAAGCGGGGCAGCCGCGTCAGCCAGGGACAGGTGATCGGCTATGTAGGCGCCACCGGCCTGGCCACCGGCCCGCACCTGCACTATGAGTTCCGTGTCGCCGGCGTGCAGAAGAACCCGCTGGCCCTCAAACTGCCCACCTCCTATCCGCTCGATGCGCGCGCCAAGGCGCAGTTCGCGGCGGCCTCCGGGCCCATGCTGCATCGACTGGAATTGCTGCGCACGACCAATCTGGCCTCGCTCAACTGAGCGCCTGAGCCGGCCGCAAGGCCGGTCCGCGGCCGCTTTCCGCCTGATTGCTTATAGGTTGCAGAAGGTCAGATCGAAATCGACATCGCGGTCGCACAAGCGTGGTTTCTGCACGGTGTCGGGCGACAGGAAGCGGATGTTCAGGGCGTATTTGTTGGCGCTGACCTCGGGCGCGCAGGGCGCTTCCAGCGCCACGCGCAACAGATGCGCCGTTCTGCCCCCGAGCATCAACTGAAACAATCCCTGGGTGGCGGTATGCCGGCTGACGTGACCGCTGTCGCGCAGGATGCGCAGCACCACATCCACCGCGGATTTGAGCGGCATCAGGGGAGCGATCCATTCGGACAGATCGGCGCCGCGCTTGGCGGGATCCTGATGCAGCCAGAAATGGTAGACGGGCAGATCGAAACTGCAGGTCCCGCCGGGAATTCCGGCACGGCCCTTGATACCCAGCAACCATTCGTTGTCGCGCACATGCTGGCCGATCTTGCCGGTCATCGCATGGACCTCCCCGAGGGCGGCGCCGATGCCCTGCAGTACCTTGCCCAGCCTGACCGAATCCACCGCCGGGTTGCTGCGTAGGACCTCGAGGCTGGATTTCTGGCGTTCCAGTTCCTGGATCAGCTCGCTCTTCAACTCGGAACGCGCGGTGACATCGACGATCTCGAAAATCCCCAGCAGGGCGGCGTGATGCGAACGCGCGTCAGTCTGCTGGATGAAGAACCGGGCCTTCTCGAACAAATCCTCGAGCCGCAGCCAGGTACGGATGCGCTCGTGCAGGGGGAATTCGTAGATGGTCACCGGACGGTTCCGACGAGATACATGAGCAAGTCAGCGCAACGGCTTGAATGGCCGGCGATTTTGCAGAATGCACAGCCTCAGTGCAACGGCATCTTGAGTTTTTTTTGCGCGCGCTGCGCGGCGAGTCGCAGGTAGCTTTCATGGAGCCGCACAACTCGCGCGCGCAAAGCGGACAGGCTGCCAAGGTTTTCGATGACGTCGTCGGCGATGGCCAGGCGCTCATCGCGCTTCGACTGGGCGGCCAGGATGGCCCGCGCCTGGTCGATATCCATGCCCGGCCGCAGCGCGGTGCGGCGCAACTGCTCGGATTCCTCGCAGTCCACCACGGCGATGCGGTCGAGGTGTGGCCGGTAGGCGTGCAGGTGTTCCGCCAGCAGAGGCACCACCACCACCACGTAGGCGCTTCGCGAAGCATGCATGCGCTGTAGGGATTGCCTCAGGATCAGGGGATGCAGGATGACCTCCAGTCGCCGCCGCGCCTGCTCGTCGGCGAACACCAGGCGACGCATGGCGGCGCGATCCAGGGCATCCTCCCGGTCCAGCATGGCGTCGCCGAAAGCGGCGCGGATGGGGGCGATAGCCTCGCCATGGGCGGAGGTCAGGGCGTGGGCGATGACGTCGGTGTCCACCACCTCGGCGCCGAGTTCGGCGAGCATGTCGGCGACCGTGCTCTTGCCCGAACCGATGCCACCGGTCAGGCCGACGCGCAGCGACGGCGCCATCAACCGAGCCAGAAGGCGGTCAGGGGCGCGCCCCAGAACAAGGCCACGGCTCCGCCGAGGGCGAGCCAGGGACCGAAAGGGATGGGCACGGCGCGGTCATGGCCGCGCAAGAGGACCAGGCTGACCCCCACCACGGCGCCGGCCAGGCTCGCCATCAGGGCGATGGGCAACAGCATGGTCCAGCCCAGCCAGGCACCCAGGGCGGCGAGCAGTTTGAAATCACCGTAGCCCATGCCTTCCTTGCCGGTCAGCCAGCGGAACAGATGGTAGATCAGCCACAGCGACAGATAGCCCGCCGCCGCGCCAAGCACGGCCTGTTCCAGGGGTACGAAGACCTCGTGCAGGTTGACCAGCAGACCCAGCCAGACCAGGGGCAGGGTGATGTTGTCCGGCAACAGGCGGGTGTCCAGATCGATGAAACCCAGGGCGATCAGGGCACCCAGCAGGCAGCAGGCGGCCACCGCCTGCGCGCCCGGACCCCAGTGCCAGGCGGCATAGCCGAACAGGAGGCCGGTCAGGATCTCGACCATGGGATAGCGTGGCGAGATGGCGCCGCCGCAGGCAGCGCAGCGGCCGCGCAGAAACAGCCAACTCAGCACCGGGATGTTCTCGTACCAGGCGATGACATGTCGGCAATGCGGGCAGGCCGAGCGCGGCGTCCACAGATTGTAGGGCGCGGCCGACGCTTGCGCCGGCGCGCCAGGCTGCTCGTGTTGCGGCTTGTCGGTGCTGTCGCCGCCCGCGGCAAGCCAGGCGCACTGCTCGCGCCATTCCCGTTCCAGCATGCGCGGCACACGGTGGATGACGACGTTGAGGAAACTTCCCACCATCAGGCCCAGCAGCGCGGCAAGGGCGATGAACAGCCCGGGCTGGGCGGCGAGCAACTCGAGCACGTGCGCGAGGCGGGGTCGACTAGACCACGGAACCCATCTTGAAGATCGGCAGGTACATGGCGATGACGATGCCGCCGATCAGCACGCCGAGGATGACCATGATGAACGGCTCCATCAGGCTGGAGATGCCGGCCACCGCCTCATCGACCTCACGCTCGTAATAGTCCGCAACCTTGGTCAGCATGGAATCCAGGGCGCCCGACTCCTCGCCGATGGAAACCATCTGGATGAGCATGTTGGGAAACACCCCGGCGGACTGCAGGCAGACCGCCAGGCTCGAACCGGTCGAGACCTCGTTCTTGATCTTCAGGGTGGCTTCCATGAATACCGCGTTGCCCGAGGCCCCCGCCACCGAATCCAGCGCCTCCACCATGGGCACGCCGGCGGAGAACATGGAGGAGAAGGTGCGCGCCCAGCGCGACACCGTGGCCTTCTCGATGAGGGGCCCGAACACCGGCGCCTTCAATATCCAGGCATCCATCTTGCGTCGCAGGGCGGGCGAGCGTTTCCATGCGCGCAGGATCAGGAATATGGTGACGCCGATGACGCCGAAGATGATGTACCAGTAATTGACGAAGGCGTCGGAGATGCTCATCACCAGCATGGTCAGGGCCGGCAGGTCCTGGCCGGATGCGCCGTACAAATCCTTGAAGGTGGGGATGACGAAAATCATGATGCCAGCGGTGATGATGAAAGCCACCGTCAGCACGATGGCGGGATAGAACAGGGCGGATTTGATCTTGCCCTTGATCGCCAGCATTTTTTCCTTGTAGCTGGCAATGCGGTCCAGCACGGTATCCAGGATGCCGGCCTGCTCGCCGGCATGCACCAGGTTGCAGTAGAGGCCGTCGAAATACTGCGGGTACTTGCGGAAGGCGGTGCTGAGGCTGGAACCGGTTTCCACGTCGGTCTTGATTTCCCCCAGCAGCCTCTGCAGGGCGGCGTTGGCGTGACTGCGCGCGGAGATGTCGAAGGCCTGCAGAAGTGGCACCCCCGCCTTCAGCATGGTGGCAAGTTGGCGGGTGAACAGGGCGATGTCCTTTTCCGTGATCTTCTGGCTGCGGGAAAACAGGCCCGGCTTGCTGACCTTGACCACGTTGATGCCCTGGCGCCGCAGCATCTGGCGCACGAAGGCCTCGCCCGGAGCCAGCATCTGGCCCTTGACCTTCTTGCCGGTCTTGTCCGTGCCTTCCCAGCTGAAAGGCTCCTGCTTGGCAACCGCCGCACTCGTAGCTTGCGCCATGCGTCTCTATCCTTTCATTCGTTGCTAACCGAAAGAATCTCTTCCAGCGAGGTCAGGCCCTGCTTGACCTTGAGCAGCCCGGCCTGGCGCAGGTTGAGCACGCCCTCACGCTGCGCCTGTTCGGCGATATCCATGGTCGAAGCGTTCTTCAGGATCAGGCGCGTGAGTTCCTCAGTGACCGGCATGACCTGGTAGACGCCGACCCGCCCCTTGTATCCCGTGTCCTTGCAGGCGGAGCAACCCACCGGCGTGTAGGCCTGCCAGGAACCATCCAGTTCGGCTTCGCTGAAGCCGGCGTTGAGCAGGGCCTCGGGCGGGATATCGACCGGCTTCTTGCAGCTTGGACACAAGCGCCTGGCCAGGCGCTGCGCGGTGATCAGGTTGACCGACGCGGCGACGTTGTAGGACGGAATGCCCATGTTGACCAGACGCGTCAGTGTGGAAGGCGCGTCGTTGGTATGCAGCGTCGACAGCACCATATGGCCGGTCTGCGCGGCCTTGATGGCGATGTCGCCAGTTTCGTGGTCGCGGATCTCACCCACCATGATGATGTCCGGATCCTGCCGCAGGAAGGCCTTCATCGCCGAGGCGAAGTCGAGGCCCGCCTTGTCGTTGACGTTGACCTGGTTGATGCCGGCCAGCTGGATTTCCACCGGATCCTCGACGGTGGAAATGTTCACGCCGGGCTTGTTGAGGATGTTGAGGCAGGAATAGAGCGAGACCGTCTTGCCCGAGCCGGTCGGGCCCGTCACCAAAACCATGCCGTAGGGCCGCTGCACCGCCTCCAGCAGAACCTTGAGTTGATCCGGCTCATAGCCCAGATGCTCGATGCCGACGGTGGCGGAGGTGGCATCCAGGATACGCATGACGATCTTCTCGCCATACAGGGTGGGCAGGGTGGAAACCCGGAAATCGATGGCCTTGCTGCGGGACAGCATGAGTTTCATGCGGCCGTCCTGAGGCACGCGCTTTTCGGAGATGTCCAGCTTGGAGATCACCTTGATGCGCGAGGCAATCTTGTCCTTGATCGCCAGCGGGGGCTGGGCCACTTCGTACAGAGAACCGTCCAGGCGGTAGCGGATGCGGTAGCTTTTCTCGTAGGGCTCGAAGTGGATGTCGGAGGCGCCGCTGTTGATGGCGTCCAGCAGCATCTTCTGCAGGTACTTGACCACCGGCGCGTCATCGATGTCCGCGGCTGCCGCAGTATCCGCAGCGTATTGAGTGTCATCGTCGCCGAACTCGAGGTTGAGGTCCTCGGTATCGATGGTCTTGAGGATGCTTTCCTCGGTCGCCTCGCCATAGCTTTCCAGCCAGCGGCCCAGCTTGTCGTCCTCCACCACGATGGGCTCGGTGGCCAGACTCGTCTGGAACTTGATGTCGTCCAGGGCCTTGAGGTTGCTAGGATCCGACAGGGCGACGAACAGCCGGTTGCCGCGTTGGGAGATGGGCAGCACCCGATGCTTGGCGAGCAGCTTGGGATCCACCGCGCCCTTGGGAATGACCGTCGCATCGAGGGCATCGAGGTTGAACAGGGGAATACCGAAATTGACCGAGGCGAAGGCCGCGATCTGATCGGCACGGAACCTGCGGGTGCGCAGAAGATGGGCGATAAAGCTCTCGTTAGAACTGCGCGACTGGGTCTGCAGGTTCTCGCCTTCCTCCGGGGAAAGCAGCCCCTGGGTGACCATCGCCCGACACAGACCCGTCAGATTGGCGCTCACGGTGACCGCGACCATTGCCTCCTCTTTGCCTCTTGATACTGGGTACCGCGCGGGATATTGCCCCCCATGCGGGCAAATGTAAAGAAACCGGGGACACCGCCAAATCTAGGCGAATCGAGCATGGACCGGATAGGCCATGCGGAGCCGCCCTCGACGGCTATTGCACGTTGCCAGCAACCACGGCCAACTTGGCGGCACGCTGGAGCCGCTTCAGTTCGACTTCGCGGCGGGCCGCCGCGGCACGTGAAGGCAGGCATTCCAGGTGAATCAGCAGCACGGGCCGGCGCCCGCGGGTATAGCGGGCACCCCGGCCCCGGTTGTGCTCGCGCAGGCGCCGCTCCGGATCGGTGGTGATGCCGCAATAGAGGCTGCCATCCGCGCAACGCAGCAGATAGACGAACCATGCCGGCCCGGCCGGCGGGGCTTCACTGATGTCCGGCCTCGTAGAGCGAAGGCGTGACGCGGGCATGCGCCAGAAACTCGCGCAGGTGCTTCACCGCCTGGCGGTCCAGCACGTTGCTGTGATGCGGACGGTGCAGGATGCCCTCGGTGCCGTTGAGCAGCACCCGCACGCGCGCCCCGGACAGGGATTCGACGCTGGCCCCCAGGTGATGCAGCAGGGATTCGACTTCCCGCCAGTGAATGTTGCCGCTGATGGGATCCTGAAAGATCGCGCGTATGAAATTGACGTGCTTGTGGCTCATGTCTGTACCGCATCGGACCGATACAGGACAAGTTTGAACCTTCGTCCGGCGGCTGTCACGGCCCGCCCCTTCATGCCTCGGCGTGGCCCTTCTTGCCGGCGGAGATGCGGTCCATCAGCGCGAACAACACGCCGGAGATGACGAAGGTCATGTGGATGCCCACCTTCCAGGCGAGTTGCTCGTTGGTGAGGGACTCCACGTGCATGAAGGCCTTGAGCAGTTCGATACCGGAAATCGCGACGATGGAACCGATGAGTTTCATCTTCAGCTCGGCGAAGCCGACGTGTCCCATCCAGCCCGGCCAGTCCTCGTGCTCCGCGGCGTCGAATCGGGAGACGAAGTTCTCGTAGCCGGCGAAGACGATGATGATCAGCAGGTTGGCCACCATCACCACGTCCACCAGGGTGAGCACGCCGATGATGATGTCACCGCCCTCGGCAGTGAACACCATCGGCACGAAATAGATGAACTCCTTGACGAATTTCACCAGCAACAGCGCCAGAGCCAGGATCAGGCCGACGTAGAAAGGCACCAGCAGCCAGCGGCTGGCGAACAGGAAGCTTTCCAGGCGGGTTTCCACATGCTTCATGCGAGTTGCTCCTAGGCGTGCCGTTTGCGCGTGGCGGCCAGGCTGGCCACCACGGAAGAGGTAAGTATGAGGGCGACGATGCCCAGCGCCAAGCCGATGGGAATCTTGTAGAAGTCAACGATCAGCATCTTGCTGCCGACGAAAACCAGCACCATGGCGAGGCCGTACTTGAGCAGGTGGAAGCGGTCGTTCAGGTCGGCGAGCAGGAAGTACATGGAGCGCAGGCCCATGATGGCGAAGATATTGGAGGTGAAGACGATGAACGGGTCCGTAGTCACCGCGAAGATGGCGGGAATGCTGTCGACGGCGAAGACCAGATCCGAGGTCTCGATCAGGACCAGCACCAGGAACAGCGGCGTGAACCAGCGCACGCCATCCTTCATGACGGTGAATTTCTCGCCGTGGTATTCCTGGGTGATGCGCAGGTGGCCGCGCATCCATTTCAGCACCGGGTTGTCGGCGAGGTTGGATTCGGCCTCCGCGAAGATCAGCATCTTGATGCCGGTGATCACCAGGAAGGCGCCGAACAGGTAGAGGATCCAGTGGAACTGCTGCACCAGCCAGGCCCCTGCCAGGATCATGCTGGCGCGCATGACGATGGCGCCCAGCACGCCGTAGATGAGGACGCGGCGCTGGTACTCCGCCGGCACGGCGAAGAAGGTAAAGATCATGATGAAGACGAAGATGTTGTCCACCGACAGGGACAACTCGATGAGATAGCCGGTCAGGAACTCCAGCGCCTTGGCGTTCGCCACTTCCCGACCCGCCGTGCCGTCCAGCCACCACCAGAGCAGGGCGCAGAAGCTCAGCGACAGGGTCACCCAGACGCCGGTCCAGGCCAGGGCCTCCCGCGCCGAAACCCGGTGGGCCTTCCTGCCGCCCAGGACGAACAGGTCGATGGCCAGCATGGCCAGCACGAAGGCGATGAAGCCGACCCAGAACAGCGGGCTGACCGCGCTGGAGAGATCCATGAAACGTTCCTTGTTGCTATCGGGTTAAAAGAAAAACCGGGGGAAGCCCCCCGGTCATCGTCACGGCTCGCCGATGTCTTCCTCAGCCGCCCCGTTCCAGCGCGGCAATGCGCTCTTCCAGGGGAGGGTGGGTCATGAACAGGCGCTTCAGGCTACCACCACCGCCGCCGCTGATGCCGAAGGCGGCCATTTTATCCGGCAGCGGCTGCGGATCGTGCACCGCCTGCAGGCGCTTCAAGGCATTGATCATGGCCTGCCGGCCGGCAAGGCTGGCACCGCCCTGGTCGGCGCGGAACTCGCGTTGGCGCGAGAACCACATGACGATAATCGAGGCCAGCAGGCCAAGGATCAACTCGGCGACGATCATGGTGACGAAGAACGCCGGGCCATGGCCGTTCTCGTTCTTGAACACGACCCGGTCGACGGTATGGCCGATGACCCGCGACAGGAACATGACGAAAGTGTTCACCACGCCCTGGATCAAGGCCATGGTGACCATGTCGCCGTTGGCGGCGTGGGCCACCTCGTGGCCGAGCACGGCTTCCGCCTCTTCCCGCGTCATGTTGCGCAGCAGGCCGGTGGATACCGCCACCAGGGAACTGTTCTTGGTCATGCCGGTGGCGAAGGCGTTCACCTCAGGCGAATCGAAGATCGCCACCTCGGGCATCTTGATGCCGGCGGCCTGCGCCTGGCGCGCCACGGTCTGCACCAGCCAGAGTTCCTCCTGGGTGCGCGGATCGGTGATGACCTGGGCGCCGGTGGCCTTCTTCGCCGTCCACTTGGAGATGGCGAGGGAGATGAAGGCACCGCCGAAGCCCATGACCGCGGCAAAAATCAGCAGGGCCTGCAGGTTGAGACCCTGGGCGTTGAGATAGGGCTCCACGCCCAGGATGCGCATGGTGACCGAGAGCACCAGGACGATGGCCATGTTGGTGGCCAGGAACAGAAAGATGCGTTTCATGACAAGCTCCTTGAACGGGGCTGAAAACGTGGCGCAGGCTACGCCAGTTGAAAGATCAAATAAAGTCGAATATTTCTAGATTACCATTCGTATATTACGAATAGTGTCGACACCGTGAATTTCAAGCACCTGTACTACTTCTGGACTGTCGCCCGCAGCGGCGGGGTGGCGCGGGCCAGCGAACGCCTCAACCTGACGCCGCAGACCGTGAGCGCCCAGATCAAGCTGCTCGAAGAGCAACTCGGCTCCCCGCTGTTGCGGCCCGCCGGTCGGGGCCTGGAACTCACCGAGGCGGGCCGCCTGGCTTTGGGCTACGCCGACGAGATCTTTGCTCTGGGCGACGCGCTCAAGTCTGCCCTGGCCAGCCACCAGGGCGCGCCTTTCCTGCCCTTCCGCGTCGGCATCACCGACGTCATGCCGAAATCCCTCGCCTACCAGCTGCTCTCCCCGAGCACCGGGTTGGTGGAACCGGTGCGCCTGGTTTGCCGGGAAGGCAAGCTGGACCGGCTGCTGGCGGAACTGGCCCTGCACCGCCTGGACATGGTGCTGGCCGACCGTCCCCTGCCCGCCCACATCAACGTGCGCGGCTACAGCCACAAACTCGGGGAATGCGCCCTGGCCTTCTTCGCCGCGCCCGCGCTGGCGGACGCCTGCGCCGATTTCCCCGCCTGTCTGAACGGCGCGCCCCTGTTGCTGCCGGGCGACGACGCCACCACCCGCCCCCGCATCGAAGCCTGGCTGGAGAAGCAGCGCCTGGCTCCCCGGGTGGTGGGGGAATTCGACGACGGCGCCCTCATGATGGCCTTCGGTCAGGCCGGCGGCGGCTACTTCCCGGCGCCGGCCGTGCTGGGCGAAGCCATCGAGGCGCAATTCGGCGTGCGGCGGGTCGGCCTGGTGGAGGACATCCAGGACGCGTTCTACGCGATCACCGGCGAGCGCCACATCACCCACCCGGCGGCACTGGCGGTGATCGCCAACGCACTGGTCCAGTAACGTGGCCTCAGCGCTCGAACAGCGCGATGGACTCCACATGGGCGGTATGCGGGAACATATTCGCCACCCCCGCCGACACCAGCCGGTAGCCCTTCTGGTGCACCAGCAAGGCGGCATCCCGGGCCAGGGTGGCGGGACTGCACGAGACGTAGACGATACGCCCGGGCGACCCGGCGTCCGGCAACGATTTCACCAGTTCGATGGCGCCGTCCCGGGGCGGGTCGATGAGTAGCTTGTCAAAGGCGCCCAGGGCCACGTAGGCCTCCGGGGTCATCAGGAACAGGTCGGCGACGCGGAACTCGGTGAGCAGACTCAGGCCGTTGCGCGCGGCGTTTCCCGCGGCCCGCTCCACCAGGCCCTTGCTACCCTCGATGCCGACCACGGTGGCGCCGCGCCGGGCAATGGGCAGGCTGAAGTTGCCCAGACCGCAGAAGAAATCGGCGATGCGCTCGCCGGGCCGAGGATCCAGCAGACGCATGGCGCGGCGGATGAGCATGCGGTTGATGCCGTGGTTCACCTGGGTGAATTCCGTGGGCTTGAATGGCATCACCAGGTTGAACTCCGGCAGGCTGTAGGCCAACTCCGGCGCGTCCAGGGGATGCAAGGGATGGGCGGTGTCCGGGCCCTTGGGTTGCAGCCAGAACTGGACGTGATGGGCGTCGGCGAAGGTCTTCAGTTTTGCCTCGTCCTCCGGGGTGGGTGGCTCCAGCACCCGCAGCACCAGGACGTCCACCGCCTCGCCGGTGGCCAGCTCGATCTGGGGCAGGCGATCGCGGATGGAAAGCTGCTCCACCAGATGCCGCAGCCTGGGCAGCAGAGCGGAGATGCGCGCCGGCAGCACCTCGCAACTGTCCATGTCGGCCACGTAGCTGCTGCGCCGCTCGTGGAAGCCCACCAGCACGCCGCCCTTCTTGGGCACGTTGCGCACCGACAGGCGGGCACGGGTGCGGTAGCCCCAGGTCTGGCCGTGGATGGGAGGCAGGATGCTTTCCGGCATCACCTTGCCGATGTGGGCGAAGCAATCCTCCAGCACCCGCTGCTTCGCCGCCACCTGGGCGGCTTCGTCCAGATGCTGGTGGCTGCAGCCGCCGCAGATGCCGAACCAGCGGCAGGCGGGCGTCACCCGGAAAGGGCTGGCCTTGAGAATGCGGGTGGTCTGGGCCTGCTCGAAATGGGGCTTCTTGCGGTAGCTGGCGTAGTGGACGATTTCGCCGGTGAGCGCCCCGTCCACGAAAATGGTCTTGCCCTCGAAGCGGCCCACGCCGCGACCCTCGTGGTCCAGGGATTCGATGGCGATGGGCGTCGGGTTCTCCGTTGGTGTCCTCATGCTGCCCAGGCCTCCAGGAACTCGAACCAGTGCTCGGCGCCGATTTCCTCCAGGCTGGAGCGCACCAGGGCGATTTCCCGCTCGTACTGCTCGGCGGTGAGTTCCCCGCGCATTTTCCGGAAACGCAGGTAGACCAGCCAGGTATTCACCACATCGGTCTCGCAGTAATCGCGGATCGCATTGACCTCGCCGCGCTGGTACGCGGGCCAGACCTCGGAACCGTCCATGCCCAGCTTGCCGGGAAAGCCGTAGAGCTTGGCCAGCTGGTCCAGGGGCGCGTTGGCGCGACCGGAATACATGGCCAGCACATCCATCAGGTCGAGGTGGCGGGTGTGATAGCGGTTCAGGTAATTGTTGTATTTGAAATCACGGTCATCATCGCCCCAGTCCCAGTACTTGGGCGCAGTGACACCGTGCAGCATGGCCCGGTAGTGCAGCACCGGCAGGTCGAAGCCGCCGCCGTTCCAGCTCACCAGCTGGGGCGTGTATTTCTCGATGCCGTCGAAGAAGCGCTGGATGATCTGGCCTTCCGTGGCCTCCGGCTCGGACAGGGAGAACACCCGGAAGCGGTCGCCCTCCCGCAGGGTGCAAGAAATGGTCACCACCCGTTGCAGGTAATGGGGCATGAAATCGGAGCCGCCGGTCTGTTGGCGGCGCAGGAGGAAGGCCATCTCCGCCACCTCGTGGTCGCTGGCCTCGTCCCCCACGTTGTGGAGGCGGCGCAACCCGGCGATGTCGGGAATGGTTTCGATGTCAAAGACGAGAACGGGAGTCATGATGGCTCGGGATAAAATTCGGGCAATTCTATCCGGTTTGGCCATCCTCCCTCGGGGCTGACCGACTCCAGAACACCCCCCACCGCATGGTCGGCCGGGTCACGATCTGGAAACCGGAGCCCGGGTTCAACTGAGACGGACACCTGTCCGCATGGAGTCATTCGATGAAAACGACCTTCAAGGGAAGTCTGCTGGCCCTCGCCCTGATGGCGGCCGGCGCCATCCAGGCCGCCGAGGAGCGGCAGAGCAATGCCAGCGAGCAGATTGGCCTGGCGGTCACCATCTACAATGGCGACCTGGCCCTGGTAAAGGATGCCCGCAAGGTGAAAGTGACCAACGGCGACAACCTGCTGGCCTGGCGCGACGTTTCCGCCCGCATGCAGCCGGAGACCGCGCTGCTGCGTTCCCTGGACGGGCGCAAGCTCATCCTGTACGAGCAGAACTTCGACTTCGATCTGCTCACCCCCCAGAAGCTGCTGGAGGAATCCGTCGGCGCCCAGGTGCGGGTCATCCGCAACCAGCCCATCACCGGCGTCGAAATCAGCGAATACGCCACCGTGCTGGCGGCCAATGAAGGCGCGGTGCTGAAATTCAGCGACCGGGTGGAGACCGCCCTGCCGAATCCAGGCCGCCTGGCCTTCCCCGGCGTGCCGGCCCATCTGCGCGACCGTCCCACCCTGTCCATGCTGTTCAGGACCGAGGTGACCGCCCCCTTCTTCGCCGGTTCCAAAGCCACCGTGGATCAGGACATGGAGCTCACCTACCTGACCCAGGGCCTGACCTGGAAGGCGGACTACGTGGCCGAACTCTCCAACAAGGAGGAGCACATCGACCTCAACGCTTGGGTCACCCTCACCAACACCAGCGGCACCGCCTACCCCAATGCCCGCCTGCAACTCATCGCCGGCGAGGTGAACCGGGCCCAGCCCGAGCGCCGGCCAATGCCCATGATGGCGAAAGCCATGGCCATGGCCGATGCCGCGCCGGCCATGCAGGAAGAGGGCCTGTTCGAATACCACCTCTACACCCTGGATCGGCTCACCACCCTGCAGGACCGGCAGACCAAGCAGGTCGCCCTGCTCTCCGCGCAGAAGGTGGCGGTGGACAAGGAATTCCGGCTGGCCGGGGGGGACTGGTACTACACCAGCCAGCAAGGCGACCTGGGCAAGAAACTCAAACCCGGCGTCTTCATGGAGTTCACCAACAAGTCCGAGAAAGGCGAAGGTGCCGGCCTGGGCGTGCCGCTGCCCAAGGGCATCGTGCGGGTCTACAAGAAGGACAGCGCTGGCCGCGCCCAATTCATCGGCGAAGACCGCATCGAGCACACCGCCAAGGGCGAGACCGTCAAGCTCAAGCTGGGCGAGGCTTTCGACATTACCGCCGACAAGAAGCAGGTGGACTTCCAGAGAATCGCCGCCGCCGGTTTCAATGCCCGGGGTGGCGTCATCGAGACCACCTACCAGCTGGAAATCCGCAATGCCAAGAGCGAGAAGGTGGTAGTCACCGTGCTGGAAAGCATCCCCGGCGAATGGCAGATGCTGCAGGAAAGCCACCCGCACAAGAAGGATTCCGCCCGCACCGCCGTCTGGAATGTTCCGGTGCCTGCCGACGGCAAGACCACCCTGGCCTGGCGGGTACGGGTGAAATACTGAGCGCGGTGCTCGATTCGATCGTTGCCGGCCTGGCCGGGCCGGGCTGGTGTGTGGCGCCCGGGTTCCTGAGCGCCGCGGATGCCGGGGCGCTGCGCGGGGAGTGCCGGCAGGCCTTCGCGGCCGGCGGTTTCCATGCCGCCGGCGTGGGCAGGGGCAACGCCGCGGTGCGTTCGGAAATCCGTGGCGACCACATCCTCTGGGTGGACGAAAGCCGTGCCGGCCCGGCTCTGCAAGACGCCTTGGCCAGGCTCGAAGCCCTGCGCCAGGCGGCAAACCTGGCCCTCTTCCTGGGGCTGTTCGACGTGGAACTGCACTTCGCCGTGTATCCCCCGGGGAGCGGTTACCAGCGTCACCTGGACCGTTTCCGCGACGACGACCGCCGCACTCTCACCGTCATTCTCTACCTCAACGAGGACTGGAACCGGGAAGACGGTGGCCTGCTGCGCTTCTGGCCCGAGGCGGATGGCGAACCCCTGGAGATCGTGCCGGCCGGTGGCACCCTGGTCGCCTTCCTGTCCAACCGCTTCTGGCACGAGGTGCTGCCCGCCCGCCGCGAACGGCTGAGCCTGACGGGCTGGTTCAGGCGGCGCTGAGCGTAGGTTGGTGTGTTTTTTGGGCTTTGTGAACAGCCTCACAGTCATGCAAGCACCGATACGCTACGGTGCTAACATACATGGCCCAACATGCACCAGCCACCACCTTTACCAGTGTGGTTCCGGCGTTTCGCCATGCCCGGCGAGCAAGACAGGCCGGAGATCACCCGGATCGTTTCGTTTCACCCACTCGTCCTAGGAGCTCACCATGACGTTTTCGCTTAAGACCCTGAACATTGCCCTGCTCGCCATCGGCTCCGCCGCGCTGGCAAGCTCTGCCCTGGCGCAGTCCAAGTTCTATGACCCCGAGAACAAGGCCAGTGGCAATCAGGTCGGCAACACCACCGGCTTCGAGCTGTACCGCACCATCGGTTGCCCCGGCCGCGCCCTGCTGGATCCGGGCTGCGTCGAGGACAAAAAACCCGCGCCGGCCGCCAAAACCGCGGCCAAGCCAGTGCCCTGCCCGCTGCCGCCGGGCACCTTGTTGGGCGACAAGACACCGATGAACGCGAAGGCCGGCGAGTGCTACGCCAAGGTGGTCCGCCCCGCGCAGTTCCGCACCGAGAAAGTGCGCAAGCTGGTAAGGGAAGCCAGCGAACGCGTGGAATCCGTCCCCGCCAAGTACGAGACGGTGAAGGAGCGCGTGCTGGTGAAGGAAGCCAGCGAGCGCATCGAGATCGTGCCGCCCGTTTACAAGGCGGTGAAGGTGCATGTGCAAAGCGAAGAAGTTCAGGAGGTGGTGCCCGCCGTCTATGAGACCGTCAAGGAGCGCGTCCTCGCCAAGGAAGCCAGCACTCGCCTCGAGCCGGTGCCCGCTGTGTACGAGGAGGTCGAGGAAAAACTGATGGTGAAGCCCGCCAGCCGCAAGGCCATCGAGGTCCCAGCCGTCTACGAGACCGTTTCCGAGAAGAAGCTGGTGCGTGAGGCCTACACCACCTGGAAGCCGGGCACCCAGACCAACATCCAGCGGATCGACGCGTCCACCGGCGAGATCATGTGTCTGGTCGAAGTCCCCGCCGAGTATCAGACCTTCACCCGCCAGGTGCTGAAGTCCCCGGCCAGCGTGCGCTACGAGGACATTCCGGCGGAGTACCAGACCGTCAAGAAGACCGTGCTGAAGACCCCGGCCGCCACTCGCACCGTGCAGGTCCCCGCGGAATACGTCGAACGGGAAGTGAAGAAGCTGATCAAGCCGGCCGCCACGGTGACCAAGGTGGTGCCCGTGAACTACGAACGCGAAATCATGACCGTGGTCACCCCCGCCACCGAGAAGCGCATTCCCATTCCCGCCGAGTATGCCGAACGCGAGGTGACCAAGCTGGTGGCGGCGGCGAAGGAAGTGCGCGTGCCGATCGCGGCCGAGTACGCCGACGTTCCCCAGGAAGTCATGGTTTGCCCGGTGCAGGAATACTGGACTTCCGTGCTCTGCGACGTGAACGCCACGCCCGCCAAGATCGCGGAAATCCAGGCCGCGCTGAAGGCCGCCGGCTTCACCCCGGGCGTCGCCGGACAACTCGACAACGCCACCATGAAGGCGGTAGCCGATTATCAGAAAGCCAAGGGCATTGCCCAGGACGGCTACCTGAATATCGAGACCGTCAAGGCGCTCGGTGTTTCCCCCAAGTAAGCCCCACTTGTCCCGCCCGGAGCCCTTCGCGAGAAGGGCTCTTTTTATTTCAGCGTTCGGAGTTCAGGGCCTCGCGGAACAGCAGGTCGGAGTTTTTCAGGACGATGGTGCCATGCGTGTAATCCAGCACCCCGGCCTCCACCCAATGCCGCACCTGCCGGTTGACGCTTTCCCGCGACACCCCGACCAGGTTGCCGAGCTCCTCCTGCGAGAGCTTGAGGCCAATGGCGATGCCTTCCGCGGTCAGCTTGCCGTACTGCTGGCCCAAATTGATGAGGATGCGCGCCAGGCGGGCGGGCAGGTTGAGGAAGCTGAGATTGCCCACCATGTCGTTGGTGGCGCGCAGGCGCTTGGACAAGGCCGCGAGAAGCTTGAGGGCGGCGCGCGGGTTACGCTCCAGGAAAGGCAGGAAATCACGCCGCCACAGCACCAGGAAACTGCAAGGCTCCATGGTGGTGACCGAGGCGCTGCGCGCCTCACCATCGAGCAGGGCCATTTCCCCGAAGACATCGCCGGGCTCGAGGATACTGAGGATCGCCTCCTTGCCGTCCTGAGAAACCAGGCTGACCTTGACCCGGCCCTGCATCACCACCAGCAGGTGGTCGCCGGGTTCGCCCTCCTGGAACACCGTGTGGCGCGCCGGATGCTGCACCATGCGGGCCATCTTCATGACGGTGGCAGCCTCCTCCTCGTCGAGGGCGGAAAAAATCACGCTACGTTTGCGCAGTTCGGCGATATCCATGGCTGTGGCGAGGGTTCCCAGGGTTGAGGGAGTGGCTGATTCCTTGCCCGTGTTGGGGTCGGTGCCATCTATTTTGCCGGAACCGGAGGACTTGGGTGCCATGGCTCGCATGCTTCGCGCGGGTGGAAAATGGCACCAGTGTATGAAGCCCAGGCGTCAGGCTCTGTGATCTGTTTCACTTCTCCGCGCGCAGTTGGAGGAAGCTGGGTTCAACGCAGCGGAGTCGCCCAGAACAGGCTGGCGGCCAGCAAAGCCAGCAGGATCAGCAGGATCGCCGCGCCCAGCCACTTGCCCGCCTGGCCCGACCAGCGCGCGCGTCGGGCCAGATGCAACTGCCCGGCGAGCTCGGGCGGCGCATACTTGATGAACAGATCGATGGCATCGCCGCCCTGCAGCAACGCCTTCATGGGGCCGGCGTCGGACTTCCAGGCGATCATCCACTGGCGACCGTCGTAGCCGCCGGTATCCAGGCTGACCTGGGAGAATTGCACGGTAAACCAGTAGCCCCTGCCCTCCAGCACCAGAATCCCCGGCTCGAAATGCGCGAAGCCCGGCACGCCGCCGGACGGCAGATCCGGTCCGTACATGAGAACCTTGAATTTGGGCTTGGGCAATCGCCACATGGGGGATATCCAACCGCGAACGAATGGCTAGAATGCCGTGGTTTTCAACGAGCCGCCAGTATGAGAAACGAACTGCTGCAAATATTCCTGCGACGCCACGCCTGTCATCAGTTCCTGCCGGACCGCCCATTGCCGCGCGAGGACCTGGAATTCATCCTCGAGGCCGGCCGTCTTTCCCCCTCCTCCTTCGGGCTCGAACAGTGGAGATTCATCGTCTGCGAGCAGGCCGCCGACAAACAGGCGCTGCAGGCGGCGTGTTTCGGACAAGCGCAGGTGGGCTCCGCCAGCGTGGTGGTGGTGATCCTTGCCCGCCTCGCCGAACTGCACCCCGATTCCCCCTATGTGCGCCGGCTCATGGCGCGCGAGTATCCGCAGGCCGAGGCGCTGCAGGGTGCCCTCCGGAATTACCGTGAATTCCACGCCGCCACCGATGTGCCCACCTGGAGCGCCGCCCAGTGCCACATCGCCGCCGCCAACATGATGACCGCCGCCGCCGGCATCGGTGTTGATTCCTGCGCCATCGGCGGCTTCATCCCCGGCGAACTCTGCCGCGTGCTCGACATCGATGCCCGCATCAGCCAGCCGGTGCTGGTGCTGCCGCTGGGCTACTGCGCCCACCCCGCGGGCGAGAAGCAACGCCTGCCGCTGACGGAGATGCTCGAGTTCCGTTGAGCACCGCGTCATGCGTGTCCTCCCGCCGCCCGCCGTGCCGCTCGCGCGGCCGCTGTTGTGGTGGTCTGTGGGCTGGGGGCTGATCCTCCTGGTGGTCTATTTCGCCCTCACTCCGCAACCGCCCTCCCCCTCCTTCAGCCACGCCGACAAGCTCGGCCACGTACTCGCCTATTTCGCGCTGATGGCCTGGTGGACGCAGCTCGTACCCGGCCCGCGGCGCCTCGCGCTGGCTTTCCTGCTCATGGGGGGAGCGCTGGAACTCCTGCAACACTGGGGAGGAATCCGCAGCGGCGAGTTCCTCGACCTGGCGGCCAACTGCCTCGGCATCGGCCTGGGCTGGCTGGCCAGTGGGTGGGCGCCGAATTGGCTGGCCCGCCTGGAGCCTGGAGGCGCGCGATGAACGTCCGCCAGGCCGCCCGCGCCGTGCTGGCGGAAAGGGACGTCGAGGCCAAGCTGGCCGGTGCCGAAAGGCTTTGCGCGGAGTGGCAAGCCGGCCGCCTCGTCCTGGAGGCCGAGGCCGGCCCGGCCCTGGATACCCCAGGCCTGCCCGACCGGCCCGTGCTCGCCTCGCCCAGGGCCATGCCCCGGCGGGAGTTGAACGGCCCGGAAAACCACGCCGCGCTGATCCACGCCCTGGCCCACATCGAATTCAACGCCATCAACCTGGCCCTGGACGCGGTGCAGCGCTTTCCCGACTTTCCCGCTGAGTTCTACGGCGACTGGTTGCGCGTGGCGGCGGAGGAGGCCTATCACTTCCGCCTGCTGCGCGACCACCTGCGCAGCCTGGGCCGCGACTACGGCGATTTCCCCGCCCACGCCGGCCTCTGGGAAATGGCCGCGAAAACCGCCCACGATCCCCTCGCCCGCATGGCCCTGGTGCCGCGCCTTCTGGAAGCCCGAGGCCTGGACGTGACGCCGGATATCCAGCGCAAGCTGCGCGGTTACGGCGACCGGGCCGGCGCCGCCATCCTGGACATCATCCTGCGCGACGAGATCGGCCACGTGGCCGCCGGCGACCGCTGGTTCCGCCACCTCTGTGCGCAACGCGGCCTGGAGCCCGAGGCCGCCTTCCTGGGACTGCTGGACACCCCCGGCGTGCCCCGCCCGCGTCGCCCCTTCAACGAAGCCGCCCGACGGGCCGCCGGCTTCGGCGCGGAGGAGCTGGCCCACCTCGCCGAGCCCTGCAAACGCTGAATCCGGATATGCGTGTCGCCTTGCCCGGGGGGTGGGCGCGGGGCATAATCCCGCCTTCATTGCGCTTTTGTTAACCCTTGTTTTGTCTGGATTTTTTGGAGGATACGGGGATCATGACCGAACTCAATTCCGCGGCACTGCTCAACAAGGTTTCCCCCGCCTTGCCGGTGCACTGGTATTTCGACCCCAAGATTTACGAACTGGAGATGGCACTCCTGTTCAAGCGCGGCGCCAACTACGTGGGCCACGCCCTGATGACCCCCGAGTTGGGCGACTATCACGTGCTCGACTGGCTGCATGACGGCGGCAAGATGCTGGTCAACAATCCCGACGGCATCGAACTGCTGTCCAACGTCTGCCGCCACCGCCAGGCGCAGATGCTGAAGGGCCGCGGCAATGCCCAGCACATCGTCTGCCCCTTTCACCGCTGGACCTACGACACCCGGGGCCAACTCATGGGCGCGCCCCATTTCCCGGAGAATCCCTGCCTGCACCTGCACAAGACCGCCCTGAAGAACTGGAACGGCCTGCTCTTCGCCGGCCCCCGCGACGTGCACACCGATCTCGCCGGGCTGGGCGTGGCCGCCGATATGGATTTCAGCGGCTTCCTCTACGACAGCACGCACATCACCCGGTACGACTTCAACTGGAAGACCTTCATCGAGGTCTACCTGGAGGACTACCACGTGGTGCCCTACCACCCGGGCCTGGGCCAGTTCGTCGACTGCGACGAGCTGAAATGGGAATACGGCGAGATGTATTCCGTGCAGACCGTGGGCATCAAGGACCACCTCGACCGCCCCGGCAGCGCCGTCTACAACCGCTGGTCGCAGCAGGTGAAGCGCTATCGCGAGGGCAAGGACCCGGCCCACGGCGCCATCTGGCTCACCTACTACCCCACACTGATGGTGGAGTGGTATCCGCACACCCTGGTCGTGAGCAACATCATCCCCACCGGCATCGAGTCCTGTCTCAACGTGGTGGAGTACTACTACCCCGAGGATATCCTCCTGTTCGAGCGCGACTTCGTCGAAGCGGAACAGGCCGCCTACCGGGAGACCGCCATCGAGGACGACGACATCTGCTACGGCATGCACAAGGGCCGCAAGGCCCTGTACGCGCAGGGCATCAGCCAGCAAGGCCCCTACCAGTCGCCCATGGAAGACGGCATGGTGCACTTCCACGAGTGGCTGCGGCGGATGATCGAGCCGCATCTGTAAGCGGAACCAGCCCGTCAAACAGCCGCTTGGGCCTCGCGCCTGGCGGCCGTTTGCATTTGCGCGGGATGGCCCGACAATGCCGGCATGACCACCCCCCCCGCCGACTACACCGCCATTCTCGCCGCCCCCTTTGGTGCCCTGGGGGTGCGCATCGCCGGCGGCCGCCTCGGCAACCTCGAATTCCTGCCTCCGGGCACCAGTCCGATCGCCTCCAGCCTGCCTCTCGTCAAGCGGCTGGAAAAGGAACTCGCCGCCTATTTCGCCGACCCCGGCCACGCCTTTGAGCTGCCCCTCGAAGCGATCGGCACCCCCTTTCGGCAACAGGTCTGGCACGCCCTCCTGAACATTCCCGCGGGCCAGACCCGCAGCTACGGCGAGATCGCCCGCGCGCTCGGCAGCGCCCCCCGCGCCGTGGGCCAGGCGGTGGGCGACAACCCCCTGCCCATCGTCATTCCCTGCCACCGGGTCATCGCCGCCGACGGCAGCCTGGGCGGTTTCATGCACAGCCGCACCGGCTACTCCCAGGACATCAAGCGCTGGCTGCTGAGGCATGAGCGCGTCCTTTGAAGCGGAACTCGACCGCTTCTGCGACGCCCTCTGGCTGGAGGACGGCCTTTCCCCCCGCTCGCTGGAAAGCTACCGGCGCGACCTGACCCAGCTCTTCGCCTGGCTCGGCGAGCAGGGCATCGCCCCACACCAGGCGCAGCGCGACCGCATCCAGGCCTTCCTCGCCCACCGCACCCTCGACCAGGGCATCGCCGCACGCAGCCTGGCCCGCCAGCTCACCGCCATCAAGCGCTACCACCGCTGGCTGCTGCGGGAAGGCCGACGCACGGACGACCCCACCCTGACGGTGGACGCCCCCCGGCTGCCCAAACCCCTGCCAAAAACCCTCAGCGAGGCGGAAGTGGAAGCCCTGCTCGCCGCCCCCGATGTGGATTCCCCTCACGGTTTACGCGACAAGGCCATGCTGGAAGCCCTCTACGCCGCCGGCTTGCGGGTTTCGGAACTGGTCGGTCTGCCCCTGGCGGCGGTGAGCCTGACCGACGGCGTCGCGCGGGTCATGGGCAAGGGCAGGAAGGAACGACTGGTGCCCCTGGGCGAGGAAGCGCGGGAATGGATCGCCCGCTACGCCAAGGCATCCCGGCCGGTGCTACTGAAAGGCAAGGGCTGCGAGGCCCTGTTCGTCACCGAGCGGGGCGGCCCCATGACGCGGCAGATGTTCTGGTACCTGATCAAGAAGCATGCCTTGAACGCCGGCATCCGCTCGCCGCTGTCGCCCCACACCCTGCGCCACGCCTTCGCCACCCACCTGCTCAACCACGGTGCCGACCTGCGCGTGGTGCAGATGCTGCTCGGCCACGCCGACATCGCCACCACCCAGATCTACACCCACGTCGCCAAGGAGCGCCTGAAGCGGCTGCACGCACAGCATCACCCGCGCGGGTGAGGCTTCAGTTGCGCTTGTACACGTCCTCGAAGCGGACGATGTCGTCTTCGCCCAGATAAGAGCCGGACTGCACCTCGATGAGATGCAGCGGTACCTTGCCCGGGTTCTCCAGGCGGTGGCTGGTGCCCAGGGGGATGTAGGTGGACTGGTCCTCGGTCAGCAACTGCTCGACCCCGTCGCGGGTCACGCGAGCGGTGCCGGATACCACCACCCAATGCTCGGCCCGGTGGTGGTGCATTTGCAGGCTCAACTTGTGGCCCGGCTTGACCATGATGCGCTTGACCTGGAAGCGCTCGCCCATGTCGATGCCCTCGTACCAGCCCCAGGGCCGGAAGACGCGGGTGTGGAATTCGTGCTCCGTGCGGCCGGATTTCTTCAGGTAATCCACCACCTTCTTGACGTCCTGGGCGCGGGACTGGTCCGCCACCAGCACTGCGTCGGCAGTCTCCACGATGAGCAGATCCTCCACCCCCAGGGCCGCCACCATGCGGGTTTCCGCGCGCACGTAGCTGCCTCTTACGCCATCCAGATAAACGTCGCCGCGCACCACGTTGCCGTCGGCATCCTTCATGCCGACGTCCCACAGCGCCGACCAGGCGCCGATGTCGTTCCAGCCGATGTCCGCCGGCACGACGGCGGCGTTGGCGGTCTTCTCCATCACCGCGTAGTCGATGGAATCCGAGGGACAGTCGGCGAAGGCTGCCTTGTCCAGGCGGCAAAAGTCCAAATCGTGCTCGCCCGCCGCCAGGGCACGCTCGCAGGCGGCCAGGATGTCGGCGCGCAGCCGGCCCAGTTCCTCCACGAACTGGCGGGCCGAGAACAGGAACATGCCGCTGTTCCAGAAGTAATCGCCGCCGGCCAGGAATTTCTCCGCCGTGGCCGCGTCCGGCTTCTCCACGAAGCGGGCCACCTGCCGTGCCGTCGTGCCCTGCAGGGCTGCACCGCGCTGGATGTAGCCGTAGCCGGTATGCGGTGAAGCCGGCACGATGCCGAAGGTCACCAGCCGGCCCTGCGCCACCGCCCGCATGCCCTCCGCGACGGCGGCGTGGAAGGCCGGCACGTCGTCGATCAGATGGTCCGCGGGCAAGAGCAGCATGACCGCATCCGGATCCCGCTTCAGCAGGGTCAGCGCCGCCACCGCCGCCGCCGGCGCCGTGTTGCGGCCCATGGGCTCGAGGAAGATGCCCAGCGGTTCCACCCCGATCTCACGCAACTGTTCGGCGATGAGGAAGCGGTGGTCGTTGTTGCACACCACCAGCGGCGCGCCGATGCCGGCGATGCCATGCAGGCGCAGCACGGTTTCCTGCAGCATGGTGCGCGGCCCGGCCAGGGGCAGCAGCTGCTTGGGCAGGGCGGCGCGGGACAGAGGCCACAGGCGGGTGCCGGAGCCTCCGGAGAGGATGACGGGATGGAGCGGCATGGTCGGTTCCTCGATGCAGTCAGTGGAAACGGGGATGGCACGCGGCCGGCGCGTGCCGGTCAGCGCAGAAAGCCTTCATGTTCCAGCTTCAGGACGATGCTTTGCACGGCCTCGTCGACCCCGCAGAGGGCGGTGTCGATGGCCAGTTCGGGCTTCTCCGGCACTTCATAGGGATCGGATACCCCGGTGAACTCGGCAATCAGGCCGGCCCGCGCCTTCGCATAGAGGCCCTTGCGATCGCGGCTTTCGCAGACATCGATGGAAGTGGCGACGTGGATTTCGATGAAGCCGCCCCAGGGCTCGATCATGTCGCGCACGGCGCGGCGGGTGGCGGCGTAGGGGGCGATGGGAGCGCAGATGGCGATGCCGCCGTGCTTGGTGATCTCGCTGGCGACGTAGCCGATGCGGCGGATGTTGATGTCGCGGTGCGCCTTGGAGAAGCCCAGTTCGGAAGACAGGTGGCGGCGCACGACGTCGCCGTCCAGCAGGGTCACGCGGCGGCCGTCCATTTCCATCAATTTCACGGTCAGCGCCCGCGCCAGGGTGGACTTGCCCGCCCCGGACAGGCCGGTGAAGAACACCGTGAAGCCCTGCCGCGTGCGTGGCGGAAAGGCCTTGCGCAATTCGTCGAGGACTTCCGCGTCGGCGAACCAGGCGGGGATCCTGGCGCCCGTCATCAGGCGCCGCGTCAATTCGCCGCCGTGCATGGTCTGCACGCGGGCGCCCGGCGGTGCCTCCGCCTCCGGCACGAATTCGTCCGCATCCTCGACATAGACCAGACGTGGGTAGTCAATCAGGGTGACGCCGAGTTCGCTGAGAAAACGCTGCGACGGCCCGACAGGCGCGCCAGCGACGTCCTCGCCGCGGCGGAACTCGCCGGCCGGCTGTGTCTCGCCTCCGACCACCAGATGGGAACAGCCGTAATTGCGGGCAATGATCGCGCGCAGCCAGGTCTCCCGCACCCCCGCCGCGTGCGGCACCATGGGATTCAGGGCAAGGGCGCTGCTGGCGGCCGGGAAGCGCGGCATGATGGCGCGACAGGCGCGCACCAGGCCGAAATGGGTGGCGTCGCTGACCGGATCGGCGCCGGCCATGACATGGATGAGCAGATTGGCCTCATGACGCAGGGCGGCGTTCAGCACGAACTCGCGCTGCGGCCGGTGCATGGCTTGCGCCGGCTGATAGGCCAGCACACGGCGCCAGCCACGACGCTGGAACTCGCCGCGCAATTCGGCGGGGGTCAGGCGCAGGGACAGGAAATCATGGCGCGGCGGCAGCGCCACGCCCTCCACCCGGCCCGCCACATAGACCTCGCCGGCTGTGCCCAGGGGCGCGGCCGGTGGCAAGCCCGAGGCCGCTGCCAACCGCGCTTCTTCGGCGGGGTCGACCGGCCAGACTTCGGTGACGTGCAGGACGCCGGGCATGAAGCCCTCGCCGTCGCGCAGGCAGACGGTCTGCCCCGGACTCAGGCCGCGCGCGGCCTGCTCCGGCACCGCGAGCATCACCGGCAGGGGCCAGAAACGACCGTCGGGCAGGTGCAGGCCGGACAGCACCGCGCTCATCTCGGCACGTCCCAGGTAGCCGGTGAGCGGCGATAGCGCGCCGGTCAGCAGCAACTCCAGCTGGCATATCTGCCGCCAGTCCAGATCCAGCGAGGCCAGCTCGCGCGCTTCGGCGCGGATGGCGGCAGCGCGCTCGGCGTCGGCGAGCAGGGGCAGCAGGGTGCCGCCGTAGGGAGGAATCAGGGTGTGCTGCATGCGCGGGTACTCAAGGATAGGATTCGAAGAAGGCCTGCACGAATTCGCCGATGCGCGCCTCCGGCAGAACGTTGATGCCGGCCGCCGCCTTGCGCCCGCCACCGGTATCGAAGCGCCTGCACAAGGCATCGGCGCCGGTCTTGTTGACCAGGGGCGCGCGCACGCTGACCACGTAATGCCCGCGCGGGGAACGCGTCAGCAGGGCGTGGGCACGCTGCGGATGGGCCGTCGCCAGGTCGTTGGCGTACACCCCGGACACCCGCCGCGCCCAGGCGGCGTCGGGCAACAGGTAGACGGCGCCGGATGGCCGCGCCTCCATGGCCTGCACGCCACGCGCTTGCGCCATGTCGAGCAGATAGCCGGTACTCAGGGTATGGAATTCCGCCGCCTCGTGCATGAAGGCGAAGGGATCGGCGTAGGCATGCAGGGCGCGATACAGGTCGGCGGGATGGAAGTGCAGATCCTCCAGGCTGTCGCCGTAGCCGTTGTAGTTGAGGCACTCGCCCAGTTCACGCAGGGATTCCAGTTGCGCGCGGGGCAGTCCAAGGGGCTCGGCGGCCCGGCGCGCGGCGCCGTGCAGGTTGTCGCCGAAGGCGGCGACCACCGCCCAGGGCCGATGGGCGCCGCCCAGGTGGCGGTCCACCAGCAGACTGGTGCAGACCTCCGCCGAGGTATCGATGCTGGCCTGGAAATTCGCATGCACGGGCAGTTCACCGGACTCGTGATGATCGAACCAGCGCACCCGCGCACCCTTCTCCAGAGCCGCCGCCAGGGCCGCCGCGTTCTTTTCCACGGCGATGTCCAGGACCAGGATCTCGTCACCAACGCGCGCGTCGATGCGGGCGAGCAGGCCGATGTCGCGTTTGACGCCGGTGACCAGGGTGGCCGCCTCCGGCTGCGCCAGGCGCATTTGGTGCAAGGCGCAGATGCCGTCGGCGTCGCCGTTGAAAACGTCGTATTTCATGGCTTTTCGAGCGTGATGAGTGCGGGATCGGACCTCACCAGAAGCTCCAGGCGCCGGTGTGGAGAACCCAGATGCCCAGCAGCAGGTTGGTGGTGGCGTGCGACACGATGGGCGCCCACAGGTTGCCGCTGGCGCGGTACAGCCAGCCGTAGGCGAGACCGGCGAGGATGCCGGCGAACCACAGGGTATGTTCCAGGCCGAACAGCACGCTTGAAATCAGCAGGGCACGCAGGGAGATGCGCGCCGGCTCCAGGGCTGGGAAATCCGCCTGGTCGATCCAGCGCAACAGGAAGGAGCGCCAGAACAACTCTTCCATGAGGGGCACCACCAGGGCAGCGCCGGCCAGACGCAACAGGGCGAGATCCCAGCGCACGGCCCCGTCGTCGCGCGGGTCGAAGCCCGCGCCGCCGCCCAGGTTCAGCCAGCCGATGTCCAGGTTGATCCACAGCACGAACACCGCGATGCCCAGCAGTGGCGCCACCAGGACGGCCCAGCGCGGATCCGGCCGCGCGAACAGTTCGCGGTACTCGGCGCGGTAGTGCCAGAGCACGAGGGCTACCGCGCCCACCTTGACCGGATAGATCCAGCGCGCGTCCAGTTCCGGCCAGTACGAGGCCACCAGGCCCTCCACAACCAGAAAGGCCATGTAGACGGCGAAAGGCAACACCCGCGCGAGGACGCGGGGCTCGGTCAGGAAGGCAAGTGCCATGCGCGAGGAAACAGCCTCTGCCAGCGCGCATCGCGGCGGGGCCCGACGGCCCGGCGACGCGCCTCGGCAGGGGCTTACTTGGCGGCCTGGGGATCATTCCCTCCGGCGCCGGCCGGAGCGGGCGCGGCGGAGGCCTCGGCGGGCTTGGCCGGTTCCTTGCCGGCATCGGCGTAATCGCCCAGGTACTCGATCTTGGCCTGTTCCTTCAGCTTCTTCAGTTCGGCCTCGGCGGCTTCGCGCTTGCGGGCATTCTGCAGGAAACGCTCGATCACCGGCCTGGCCTGTTCCTGCGTCATCGGCTGGGTCTGGGAACCGGCCACGAACAGGATGGTGAGGCTGCCGGCTGAGGCCATGGTCATGGCCTGGCCATCCTTCAACTGGTGCAGGCGCGGCAGGATCTCCAGCGGCAGTTGCTCGGCCGCCTTGGTGGACTGGCCGACGCGGGCCGGGATGGACTCGGCCTTCAGCCAGGCGACGAAGTCGTTGAGGTTCTTGCTTTGGGCCAGTTGCGCCTTGACCGCTTCCAGCTTGTCCGGCCCCGCTTGCACGTTGATTTCCTGCAGGCGGTAGATACGGCGCTCCGCGAACAATTCGGGATGCTTGGCGAAATACTCGCCGATCGCGGCATCGTCCGGCTTGGCGGTCGCAGCGGTCGATTTCTGCAAATAGGCCTGGGCCAGGATCTGGCGGCGGGCCGATTCCAGCGACAAGGACACCTCCGGATCGGCGTCCAGCTTTTCCTCGATTGCCCGGCGCACCAGGATGCGCTGGTCCACCAGGGACTTCAGCAGTTGGTTGGCCGCCGCCTGGCGCTGTTCCGGCGCCAGATTGTTCAGCTTGGCCAGTTCGTGCTCCAACTCGGGCACGGTGATGGCCTCGCCGTTCACCCGGGCCGCCAGCTGATCGGCCGTTTGGCCCGCCTCCTGCTTGTCGCCGCAGCCCCCGAGGAGCATGGCCAATGCCAGGGTGAGGGCACCCAGGCCGATACGGTGGTTCGCGTACATGTCGATCCTCTCTGACGGATTGAAAAAAGGCTTACCGGCTCCGCATGCGCGAACCCGGCGTAAAAACGCAATGACTGGATGGGGTTATCGGTCGCCTGTCGCTTCTTCTTGAACCCGACTCACAGGATGCCGGCGGCGTGGTCCGCCAGCCGCGAACGCTCGCCACGGGCCAGGGTAATGTGGCCGGAATGGGGCCAGCCCTTGAAGCGGTCCACCACGTAGGTGAGTCCCGAGGAGCCCTCGGTCAGGTAGGGCGTGTCGATCTGCGCAATGTTGCCCAGGCAGACCACCTTGGTGCCGGGACCGGCGCGGGTGATCAGGGTCTTCATCTGCTTGGAGGTGAGGTTCTGGGCCTCGTCGATGATGAGGAACTTGTTGATGAAGGTGCGGCCGCGCATGAAATTCAGCGACTTGACCTTGATGCGGCTGCGCACCAGGTCCTGGGTTGCCGCCCTGCCCCACTCGCCGGCTTCCTCGTCGGGCTTGTTGAGCACGTCCAGGTTGTCCTCCAGGGCGCCCATCCATGGGGTCATCTTCTCCTCCTCGGTGCCGGGCAGAAAGCCGATGTCCTCACCAACGGGTACCGTCACCCGGGTCATGATGATCTCGCTGTAGGTCTTCGCTTCCAGGATTTGCGTGAGCCCCGCCGCCAGGGTCAGCAGGGTCTTGCCGGTACCGGCCTGGCCCAGCAGGGAAACGAAGTCGATGTCCGGGTCCATGAGGGCATTGAGGGCGAAGTTCTGCTCGCGGTTGCGGGCGGTGATGCCCCAGACATTGTTCTTGTGGTGGCTGTAATCCCGGATGGTGACCAGGGTGGCGACATTGCCGGTGACGTCGGTGACGCGGGCATGGAAGGGATTGGGGCCCTCCTGCCAGAGGAACTGGTTGACCAGCAGGGCCGGCACCAGCGGGCCGGAAAGCTTGTAATAGGAGCGGCCGTCCCTCTGCCAGGACTCCATGCCCTTGCCGTGCTTCTCCCAGAAATCGGCGGGCAGTTCGAGGACACCGGTGTAAAGCAGGTCGGTGTCTTCCAGCACCTTGTCGTTGAAGTAATCCTCCGCCGGGATCTCCAGGGCACGCGCCTTGATGCGCATGTTGATGTCCTTGGAGACCAGGATGACCTGACGCTCCGGCTGCTGCGCCTTGAGGTAGGCCACCACCCCCAGGATCTGGTTGTCCACCTTGCTGAAGGGCAGGATGGCGGTGACGTCGCTGGAGATGGGGTGGGTCTGCAGGAACAGCCTGCCAGTGGCGGCCTTGTGGCTGAAAGGCGCCAGGGGCGCGCCGTCCTGGATGGAAAGCTCGGCCGGGCTGACGATTTCGTCCAGGAAACGGGTGACCTGGCGGGCATTGCGGGCCACCTCGGACATGCCCTTCTTGTTGTGGTCCAGCTCTTCCAGAGTCGCCATTGGCAGATAGATGTCGTGCTCCTGGAAGCGATACAGACAAGTGGGATCGTGCAGCAGGACGTTGGTGTCCAGTACGAACAGCTTGGTTTGGTTCTTGCCGGTTTTGCGCGCCATCGGGATCGTCCGAAGTTGAGAGAGGGATGCGGTAGGAAGGCTCAGCCCAGGGTCCGCACGAATTCCAGAACCTCCTGGGCATGCTTGGGCACCTTCACCCCCCGCCAGGCCCGGGCGATGCCACCGTCCGGGGCGATGGCGAAGGTGCTGCGCTCGATGCCGCGCACCTGTTTGCCATACATGTTTTTCAGCTTCATGACGCCGAAGGCCTCGCACAGTTTCTCTTCCGGATCGGACAGCAGGTCGAAGGGGAAATCCTGCTTGGCCTTGAAACTCTCGTGGGAGTGCACGCTGTCGCGGGAGATCCCGAGGATGTCCCAGCCCAGGGCCTGGAACTCGGCATGCAGATCGCCAAAATCACGACCTTCCGTAGTGCAACCCGGCGTGCTGTCCTTCGGATAAAAATAAAGGACGACGCCGCGTCCCTTGAAATCACTGAGCTTGATGCGCTTGCCGCCAGTGGCGGCAAGTTCGAAATCGGGCGCTGCCTGGGGATCCATCGGGCTATCTTGGGGGTGGCGACGGGCGCATTATCCGGAGCCGGAGTGGATGCGGCAACCCGAGGCGAAAACACCAACGCCCCGGCAGGCGGGGCGTTTACGTTTTTGGCGGAGAGGGCGGGATTCGAACCCGCGGTGGGGTATTAGCCCACACACGCTTTCCAGGCGTGCGACTTAAACCGCTCATCCACCTCTCCGGAAGGGGCCGGAGAATACACGCAGGCGGGGCGTCAGGCAAGGCGCGGACCGGGTGATCCCGGTTGAAATCCGCGCTGGCCGCGCCTTCCGGGCGGGGACCGGAAATGAAAACCGCCGCGCGCCGGCGGCGGTTTCACCAGAACAAGACCCGCTTACTTCTTTTTCTTGCCCTTGGCGTTGGCGGCGGCGGTGAGGGCGGCGCCAGGCTTGAAGCGCACGACTTTCTTGGCGGGGATCTTCATTTCCTTGCCAGTCTGCGGATTGCGGCCGGTGCGTGCCTTGCGGTCCTGCACGCTGAAGGTGCCGAAACCAATGAACTGAACGTTCTCCCCCTTGGCCAAGGCCTCGGAGATGGCTTCAATGGCGGCGGCGACCACCACCGTGGTGGCGGCTTTGCTGGCTTTCGCCTTGGCGGCAACGATCTCAATCATTTCAGCTTTGTTCATAGTCAGGTCTCCTGGTAGATGTCATGGGAAATGACGGGGGCGATCATAACAAGGCTACGGCGTTTGTGTAGTGCCCGAAGTCAGATATTTCCAGCAATTCCGTGTCTTCGTGACGGTACGCCGGGCTGCAGGAACACAGGAACCGGAGGGGTCCGGCGCCGACATTCTCGATGTGATGGAACGTGCCCGGCGGGATCAGCACGCTATCGCCCTCCTCCACCGGAAACTGCTCCCCGCCAAGCGTCATGCGGCCGCGTCCGGCGAGGATGTGGTAGATCTCCTCGGCCTCCCGGTGCCGATGCGGGCGGGTGGCGGTCCCCGCCGCCACCACCGCCAGGGCCAGGCTCTGCCGGCGCACCGGATGATGATCCGGATGCATGAGTTCGTGGATTTCCGACCCGTCCAGGGTGCGGTAGGGCGTGATCTCGGCGCGTCGGGTCAGCATGGCGGAGATGGCGAAGGGATGGACAGGCGAGCTTACCAGTTGGTCTCCCGTTCCGCGGTGGCAGAAACCTTATGGATGCTCAGATCGGCGCCGATGAACTCTTCTTCCGCATCCAGCCGCAGGCCGATGACCGCCTTGAGGACGCCATACACCAGCGCACCGCCCGCCAGGGCGATACCTACCCCGGCCAGGGTCCCCGCCAACTGGGCGCCGAAGCTCACACCGCCCAGGCCGCCCAATGCCTGCAGCCCGAAAATACCTGCGGCGATGCCACCCCAGGCTCCGCACAGGCCATGCAGGGGCCAGACCCCGAGGACGTCGTCGATCTTCCACTTGTTCTGGGTAATGGTGAACATTAGCACGAACAGGCCACCAGCCACCGCGCCCGTGATCAGGGCGCCCAGCGGGTGCATGAGATCGGAGCCGGCGCACACCGCCACCAGACCGGCCAGGGGGCCGTTGTGGATGAAACCGGGGTCGTTGCGTCCCGCCCACAGCGCCGCCAGCGTTCCACCCACCATGGCCATCAGGGAGTTCACCGCCACTAGGCCGGAAACGGCCTCCAGGGTCTGCGCCGACATGACATTGAAGCCGAACCAGCCGACGGTGAGGATCCAGGCCCCCAAGGCCAGGAAGGGGATGCTGGACGGGGGATGGGCGGACATCATGCCATCCTGGCGGTAGCGTCCCCGCCGCGCGCCCAGCAGCAGCACAGCCGGCAGCGCGATCCAGCCGCCCATCGCGTGCACCACCACCGAGCCGGCGAAATCATGGAACTTGGCGCCGAAGCTGGCCTGCATCCAGTCCTGGAAGCCCCAGTTGTTGTTCCACACCAGGCCCTCGAAGAAGGGGTAGACGAAGCCCACCAGAATGAAAGTGGCCGCCAATTGCGGATTGAAACGGGCGCGCTCGGCGATGCCGCCGGAAACGATAGCCGGGATGGCCGCCGCGAAGGTGAGCAGGAAGAAGAATTTCACCAGGTCGTAGCCGTTCTTCGCCAGCAGGTGTTCCGCCCCGGTCATGAAGCCGACCCCATAGGCGATGCCGTAGCCGATGAAGAAATAGGCGATGGTGGACATGGAAAAATCCGTGAGGATCTTGACCAGGGCATTGACCTGGTTCTTCTTGCGTACCGTCCCCAATTCGAGGAAGGCGAAGCCCGCGTGCATGGCCAGAACCATGATCGCGCCCAGCAGAATGAACAAGACGTCGCCGCCCGCTTTGAATGCATCCATGGTGTTCTCCGATCAAAACGGAGAAGCGGTAAGCAAGAGCCATGCCTCTTCCTGGGGCAGGCAGCACGAATCCGGGATGTTTGCGCAAATCAGTGGATCTGCCAGGCACGAACGGGGGTTGCGGTGATTACCCCAGCAACGGCCGGCGGGCCGTATTGCGGGCGGGAAACCATGCCCTGCAAGCAAAACGCCCCACGAAGGGGCGCGATCAGGCGGCATGCACCGTGTCGGTGCGTCAGTTCAGCTTCTTCTGCTCTTCCTCGATGCGGTCCAGTTCCGCATCCATCTCGTCGCCGGTCAGGGGAGTGTAGGCTTCCTCGGCGGCCGGAGCCGGGCGGTTCTTCACCAGCCAGGCGGCGATCACCACCCCCAGTTCGTAGAGCACCCACAGCGGCACCGCCAGCATGAATTGGGAGATCACGTCCGGCGGCGTCACCACCGCGGCGATGACGAAGGCGCCGACGATCACGTAGGGACGCGCTTCCCTGAATTTCTCCACCTGGACCAAGCCCATCAGCGCCAGGGCGATGACGACGATGGGCACTTCGAACGTAAGCCCGAAAGCGATAAAGGTGGTGAGGACGAAATCGAGGTACTTATTGATGTCGGTCATCACCGCCACCCCTTCTGGGGCGATGCCGATGATGAAGCCGAACACGACGGGGAACACCAGGAAATAGGCGAAGGCCATGCCCAGGGCGAACAGGAACAGGCTCGCCACCACCAGGGGCAGGATGAACTTCCTCTCGTGGGCATACAGCCCCGGTGCCACGAAGGACCACACCTGATAGAGGATGACCGGCAGGGAGCCGAGGAAGGCGGTCATCATGGCCACCTTGATGGGCACGAAGAAGGGCGTCACCACCTCCGTCGCAATCATCTGCCCGCCCTGCGGCAGTTTGGCCAGCATGGGTTGCGCCAGCAGGGTGTAGAGGTCGTTGGCGAAGGGAAACAGGGCGATGAACAGGACGATCCAGGCGATGGCCGCGCGCAGCAGCCGGTCGCGCAGCTCGATCAGATGCGAAATGAAGGTTTCCTGACCATCCAGGCTCATGCCCGCACCCTCAAACCGTGCGTCCGGCCGGCGCTTCGCGCTGCTTTGACGCAGCAGGCGCCGCGCCATCGTCCAGCGCCGGAGCCGGCTGTGCGGTAACGGCGTTCGCCGCGGCCGGAGTGGCCTGTTCGCCGGCGGGCGGACTCCCGACCAGCGGCGTCTCGCTCGCTGCGGCCGCCTGCTCGGCCTGCATCTTCTCGTATTCGCGCTTGGCCAGGCCGCCGTCGGTGGTGCTCATGGCCTCCATCACCCGGCTGATCTGGCCGGTCTCCTGCTGCACCGTCTCCTCGACCTCACGCGCCGTCTGGCCGGCCAGAAGTTCGTATTTTTGCGCTGTCTCGCGCATTTCCTGCTGCATCTTGCGCAACTCTTCCAGCTTGATATCGCGGTCGATGTCCTGCTTGACCTGGGAGACATAGCGGTTCAGCCGTCCCAGCCATTGCCCGGCGGTACGCGCCACCTTGGGCAGGCGCTCGGGGCCGATGACGATCAGGGCGACGAGGCCGATGACCAGCAGTTCGGTGAAGGCGATGTCGAACATATCTTTTTGTAGCGGGTAGCAGGTAGCTCGTAGCGGGCAGCTGAATTGTTCCGCGCCTGCGGCGCGCAAACAAAGACTACGAGCTACTAGCTACCAAGCTACTAGCTATTTTGCCTGTCCTTGACCTCGCCCTCGATGGTGGTGCCCTTGGCCTCGTCCTGGCGCGGCAATTCGACGGCGTCCGACTTGTTCTTCTCCTCGCCCATGGCTTGCTTGAAGTTCTTCACCGCCCCGCCCAGGTCGCCACCGATGTTGCGCAGCTTCTTGGTGCCGAATACCAGCAGGACGATCAACAGCACGATCAACCAGTGCCAGATGCTGAAAGTACCCATCACATCTCTCCTCTAACGAAATCTCTATGGGGTGGCGTCACAACGGACGGGGTCCGCCGCCGCCGATGACATGCACATGCAGGTGAAACACTTCCTGGCCGCCACCACGGCCGGTATTGATGACGGTACGGAAACCATCGGTGAGACCTTGCTCCCAAGCCAGTTTCGGTGCCAGCAACAGGATCTTGCCGAGGACGTCGCGATGGCTCTGGTCACACTCCGCCAGCGAGGCCACATGCGCCTTGGGGATAAGCATGAAATGCACCGGCGCCACGGGGTGGATGTCGTGGAAAACCAGCACGTCCTCGTCCTCATACAGCTTGCGGCAGGGAATCTCTCCCGCCACGATCTTGCAGAATATGCAGTCGCTCATCGTTACGCCTCTCGTCGCCCTAGTCCGCGCGCGAAGCCTTCTCGGCCAGCCCGGACAGGCCCTCGCGCCTGGCCAGCTCGTTCAGTATCTCGTCGGGGCGGATGCCTTGCCTTGCGAGCAGAACCAGGGAATGAAACCACAGGTCGGCGGTTTCGTAGATGATTTTTTCGCGTTCGCCGTCCTTCGCCGCCATGATGGTCTCCGCCGCCTCCTCCGCCACCTTTTTCAGAATCGCGTCGAGGCCCTTGGCGTAGAGCTTGGCCACATACGAGGACTGCGGGTCGGCCTGCTTGCGAGCCTCCAGGGTATCCGCCAGGCGGTCGAGGATGTCGGATGCGGCGCCGCTCATTGCTTGTAGATCTCGTGCGGGTCCTTGAGCACCGGGTCCACCGCCACCCACTGGCCGTCCTCAAGCTTGTGGAAGAAGCAGCTGCGCCGGCCGGTGTGGCAGGCGATGCCGCCCACCTGCTCGATCTTCATCAGCAGCACGTCCTCGTCGCAGTCCAGGCGCAGCTCCAGCACCTTCTGGGTGTGGCCGGACTCCTCGCCCTTGTGCCACAGCTTCTTTCGCGAACGCGACCAGTACACCGCTTCGCCGGTTTCCACCGTGCGCTTCAGGGATTCCCGGTTCATCCAGGCCACCATGAGGATGTCTCCGGTCTTCGCGTCCTGAGCGATGGCCGGAATCAGGCCGTCTGCCGACCAGTTGATCTTGTTGAGCCAGGCTTCGCTCACGTCGTTTTCCTCACAACCGTACCTCGATGTCTTGCTCGGCCATGAAGCGCTTGCACTGCTCCACGGTGTATTCGCCGAAGTGGAAGATGCTGGCAGCCAGCACCGCGTCGGCACCGCCAATTTTCACCCCGTCGGCCAGGTGCTGCAGGTTGCCGACGCCGCCGCTGGCGATGACGGGAATGTTAACGGCGTCGACAATGGCACGGGTCAGGTTGAGATCGAAACCGATCTTGGCGCCATCCCGGTCCATGCTGGTGAGAAGGATTTCACCCGCGCCAAGTTCCTCCATCTTTTTCGCCCAAGCCAGGGCGTCCAGGCCGGTGGGCTTGCGACCACCGTGGGTAAAGATTTCCCATTTTGGATGCGCGCCCCAGACGGTCTGCTTGGCGTCGATGGCCACCACGATGCACTGGCTGCCGAAGCGGTCGGTGCATTCCTTCACCAGTTGCGGGTTGAACACGGCGGCGGTGTTGATGGAGACCTTGTCGGCGCCGGCGTGTAGCAGCCGACGTACGTCCTCGACGGCGCGCACGCCGCCGCCCACGGTGAGCGGAATGAAGACCTGGGCAGCGACGTCCTCGATGATGTGCAGGATCAGGTCGCGGTTGTCGGAGGTGGCGGTGATGTCCAGGAAGGTCAGTTCGTCCGCCCCCTGCTCGTCGTAGCGGCGGGCGATCTCGACCGGGTCGCCGGCGTCGCGCAGGTTGACGAAGTTGACTCCCTTCACCACGCGGCCGGCGGTGACGTCGAGGCAGGGAATGATGCGCTTGGCGAGGCCCAATTCGGTCTTCCCTTACTTGTTGCCGGAAAGCTCGTCGGCCAGGGCCTGGGCGGCTGCGAAGTCCAGGGTTCCCTCGTAGATGGCGCGGCCGGTGATGGCGCCCATGATGCCCTCGCCTTCGACTGCGCTCAGCCGACGCACATCGTCCAGGTTGGTGATGCCGCCGCTGGCGATGACCGGGATGGTCAGGGCCTGGGCCAGTTGCACGGTAGCTTCGATGTTCACCCCGGAGAGCATGCCGTCGCGGCCAATGTCGGTGTAGACCACGCCTTCCACACCGTAGTCCTGGAATTTCCTGGCCAGGTCGATGACGTCGTGGTGGGTCACCTTGGACCAGCCTTCGACCGCCACCTTGCCGTCCCTGGCATCCAGGCCGACGATGATGTGGCCCGGGAAGGCGGTACAGGCGTCGTGCAGAAAGCCCGGATTCTTCACCGCCGCGCTGCCGATGATGACGTAGGTGATGCCGTCATCCAGATAGCGCTCGATGGTGTCCAGATCGCGGATACCGCCGCCCAGCTGCACGGGAATGTCATCACCCACCGTATTGACGATGGCCTTGATCGCCGCCTCGTTGACCGGCTTGCCGGCGAAGGCGCCGTTGAGATCCACCAGGTGCAGGCGGCGGGCGCCCGCCTGCAGCCACTTCGCGGCCATGTCGGCGGGGTTGCTGGAGAACACCGTGGCGCTGTCCATCTCGCCCTGCTTGAGGCGCACGCACTGGCCGTCTTTGAGATCGATCGCGGGAATGATGAGCATGGCTTACCTCGGATTGCCGTCCCAGGACACAAAATTTTGTAGGAGACGCAGCCCCGCGGCCGCGCTTTTCTCGGGGTGGAACTGCACCGCGAACAGGTTGCCGCGGGCCACTGCGCAGGTGAAGGGGAAAGGGTAGCTGCTCTCGCCGGCGGTGACGCCGGGCTCGGCCGGCAGCGCGTAGTAGCTGTGCACGAAGTAGAAGCGCGCGCCGTCCTCGATGCCGTTCCACAGGGGATGGCGCATGCTCTGGCGGACGTTGTTCCAGCCCATGTGCGGCACCTTCAGCTTGTTGCCGGCGGCATCGCGCATAGCGGCGTCGGGGAAGCGCCGCACGTCGCCAGAGATGAGCCCCAGACAGGGCGTGTCACCCTCGTCGCTGTGGCTGAACAGCACCTGCAGGCCCATGCAGATGCCCAGGAAGGGTTTGTCCGCGGCCGCCCGGAGGATGGCCGCGCGCAGGCCGTGGGCTTCGATCTCCGCCATGCAGTCCGGCGCCGCGCCCTGGCCGGGAAAGACCACGCGGGCGGCGGCGGAAATCAGGGCGGCATCGTCGGTGACCACCACCTCGGCGCCGGGGGCCACGTGCTCCAGGGCCTTGCGCACCGAATGCAGATTGCCCATGCCGTAGTCGACGACGGCGATGTCCGGCATTACAGCGAGCCCTTCGTCGAGGGCATGGCATCACCCAGACGCGCGTCGGCCTCCACCGCCATGCGCAGGGCGCGGCCGAAGGCCTTGAACACGGTTTCCGCCTGATGGTGGGCGTTGACACCGCGCAGGCAGTCGACGTGCAGGGTGACGCCGGCATGGTTGACGAAACCCTGGAAGAACTCGCGGAACAGGTCGACGTCGAAGTCGCCGATGCGGGCGCGGCTGAATGCCACGTGGAATTCCAGGCCGGGCCGACCGGAGAGGTCGATCACCACACGCGAGAGGGCCTCGTCCAGGGGCACGTAGGCGTGGCCGTAGCGGCGAATGCCCTTCTTGTCGCCGAGGGCACGGGCCACGGCCTGTCCGAGGGTGATGCCGATATCCTCAGCGGTGTGATGGGCATCGATATGCAGATCGCCCTCGGCGTCGATATCCAGATCGATCAGGCCATGCCGGCCGACCTGATCCAGCATGTGCTCCAGGAAGGGCAGACCGGTGCGGAACGCGCAGCGGCCAGCACCGTCGAGGTTGAGCTTGACGGTGATGCGGGTTTCCAGCGTGTTGCGCTGCACTTCGGCGATTCGCGGCATGTCGGTGTTCCTGCTTCCCTACTCGGTTTTCAACTCGGCGCCCAGGGCGGCGAGGAAGGCTGCGTTCTCTTCCGGCGCGCCCACGGTCACCCGCAGACAGTTGTCCAGCAGGGGATGGCTGCCGTGCAGATTCTTGATCAGCACGCCGCGCGCCTGGATGCCGGAGCACACGCGGACCGCTTCGGCCACCCGGAAGAGGATGAAATTCGCGGCGCTGTCGTACACCTGCACACCTGCCAACGCGGACAACGCACACATCAGCCGCCCGCGTTCCTCGACCAGCATGGCCGCCTGGGCTTCCAGCGTGTCCACATGGTCCAGGGCATAACGGGCCGCCACCTGGGTCAGGACGTTGACATTATAGGGGAGCCGGACCTTGTCGAGCTCGCGGATCCAGGCCGGCGCGCCCACCAGCATGCCCAGACGCAGACCCGCCAGGCCCAGCTTGGAGACGGTGCGCAGCAGCAGCAGGTTGTCATGGTGGCCCAGGGCATCCATCACCGACAGCCCGCCGGCGAAGGCGTGATAGGCCTCGTCCACCACCACCAGCCCCGGCGCGGCGCGGATGATGCGATCCAGGGCATCGCGCGCGAAGGCGTTGCCGGTGGGATTGTTCGGATAGGCCAGGAAGGTCAGGACCGGCTCCTCGCGCTCCAGAGCCTCCAGCATGGCGGCCTCGTCGAGCGAGAAATCCGGCCGCAGGGGCACTCCCGCGTAACGCATGCCGGTGAAGCCGGCGATCAGGCGATACATGACGAAGGAGGGCTCCACCGCCAGCAGAGTGGCGCCGGGCTTGGCCAGCGCCATGGCCAGGATCTGGATCAACTCGTCGGAGCCATTGCCCAGCAGGATGTCGTGTTCGGCGGCAAAGCCGAAGGCTCGGCGCAGGGCCTGCTGGAGCTCGCGGCCGCACGGATCCGGATAGCGGTTGACGGGCGCGTCGGCGAGCAGGCCACCCAGTTCCCAGCGCAGCGCTTCCGGTAACCGGTAGGGGTTCTCCATGGCATCCAGCTTCACCAGGCCGCCGGCGTCGGCGACGTGGTAGGCGGACAGGGCCAGGATGTCGGGGCGGATGAGCTGTTCGGGGGTCATGGCGTGGGCGCGAGCCCGAAAGATACCGGATTCCGAAGGGCGCGGGGCGCCCTCGGGCGGCTTCTCGTGTCGGTCAGTGCCCCATCCGGTATTCGGCGGAACGGCCGTGCGCCTGCAAGCCCTCGCCATAGGCCAGGGCGGTGGCGATCTCGCCCAGGCTCCTGGCGCCCTGCTCGGAGACATGGATCAGGCTGGAGCGCTTCTGGAAGTCGTACACCCCCAGAGGCGAAGAGAAACGCGCCGTACGCGAGGTGGGCAGGACGTGGTTGGGGCCGGCGCAGTAGTCGCCCAGGGCCTCGCAAGTGTTGCGGCCCATGAAGATGGCGCCGGCGTGGCGAATCAGGGGCAGCATGGCGTCGGGGTCTGCCACCGACAGTTCCAGGTGTTCCGGGGCGATGAAATTGGCGATCTCGGCGGCCTCGGCCAGGTCGCGGCACAGGATCAGGCCGCCACGGTTGCCGATGGAGGCGGAGATCACGTCCTGGCGCGGCAGGGTGGGCAGCAGTTTCTTCACGCTGGCCTGCACCGCGTCCAGGAATGCGGCGTCGGGGGAGATGAGGATGGACTGGGCCAGTTCGTCGTGCTCGGCCTGGGAGAACAGGTCCATGGCGATCCAGTCCGGATCGGTCTTGCCGTCGCAGATCACCAGGATTTCCGAGGGACCGGCGATCATGTCGATGCCGACGATGCCGAACACCCGGCGCTTGGCCTCGGCCACGTAAGCGTTGCCGGGGCCGACGATCTTGTCGACCTGGGGGATGCTGGCGGTGCCGTAGGCCAGGGCCGCCACCGCCTGGGCGCCACCGATGGTGAACACGCGGTCGACGCCAGATACCAGGGCCGCCGCCAGCACCAGGTCGTTGCGCACCCCGTCGGGAGTCGGCACCACCATGATGAGTTCCTTCACCCCGGCCACCTTGGCGGGAATGGCGTTCATCAGCACGGAGGAGGGATAGGCGGCCTTGCCGCCGGGCACGTACAAACCGACCCGGTCCAGGGCCGTGACCTGCTGGCCCAGCACGGTGCCGTCCGGCTCGGTGTAGGTCCAGGATTCCAGGCGCTGCCGCTCGTGGTAGACGCGGACCCGCTCGGCGGCGGCCTTCAGGGCCTTTTCCAGGCGCAGAGGCAGTTTCTCCCGGGCCGCTTCCAGGTCGGCCTTGCTCAGTTCCAGGCTGGCCATGTCCGGCGCGTTCAGGCGATCGAAGCGGGCGGTGTATTCCAGCACCGCCGCGTCGCCGCGGGCGCGCACCCCGACCAGGATGTCGGAGACGGCGTTCTGCACGGCGCTGTCGGTGGCATCGTTGAAGGCCAGCAGCGACGCGAGGCGCGCCCGGAAGTCGGGGGCGGCGGCATCGAGTCGGGTCATGGTGACGTCGGTCATGATCGGGGCTCTCGGCGGAGATTTGGGGAGCGTGACAAGGAAGTCCGGCGGAAGTCGAATTATAGCCATGCCGCAGTGCGGCAAGGGTTGGGATGCCGGATTTTCCGGATTCAACTCAAGGTCGCACCGCCCCCCGGAAGGCCTCGATGATGGGTTGCAGGGTGTCGTGCTTGAGCTTCATGGCCGCCTGGTTGACCACCAGGCGGGAGCTGATGCTCATGATCTCCTCCACCGCCACCAGATTGTTGGCCTTGAGGGTGCCACCGGTGGAGACCAAATCCACGATGACGTCGGCCAGTCCCACCAGGGGCGCCAACTCCATGGAACCGTAGAGCTTGATGAGGTCCACGTGCACGCCCTTCCGCGCGAAATGCAGGCGGGCGGTCTGCACGTACTTGGTGGCCACGCGCAGGCGGGCGCCCCGGCGCACGGCGGCCTCGTAGTCGAAGCCCAGCGGCGTGGCGACCATCATCCGGCACTTGGCGATGTGCAGGTCCACCGGCTGGTACAGGCCCTCGCCGCCGTGCTCGATGAGCACGTCCTTGCCGGATATCCCCAGGTCGGCGGCGCCGTGCTGGACGTAGGTGGGCACGTCGGTGGCGCGCACGATGATCAGGCGCACGTCCGGCCGGTTGGTGCCGATGATGAGCTTGCGCGAGGTTTCCGGGCTCTCGCTCGGCGTGATGCCCGCCGCCGCCAGCAGGGGCAGGGTCTCGTCGAAGATGCGGCCCTTCGACAGGGCCAGGGTGATTTGACTCATAAAAATCCTAACAAAAACTATTCATACAAACGCCCGTCCCCCGATTTTTGTCTTCTGGCCTCACCACACCGCCCCCGCAAAGTGCTCCCTGATCCGCTGGTCACGTGTGACCAGCAAGGCACCGTCGTGCTGGGCGTTTGCGGCAATCAAACGATCAAAGGCATCGCGCGTCCAGGTGAGCAACAGCGCCGACTGCACGACCGCATCGAAATCTGCGCGAGCGATGCCGAGGTCCATGATCTGGCGCAGCGCAGTCAGAACGGTCTCGGCATCGAGGTCATTGCGGCCGACCTCATAGAGGTACTGCAACTCCAGTCGCACCATGGGTGAAATGCAACACGGGCCTCGCTCGATGTAGGCCCTTGCCGCAGGTGAAAATTGCTCGTCCCTGCCCTCATAGAGCCAGATCACCACATGGGTGTCGAGGTGGACTAGCCGAGGTTGTTCGGTTCGCCCCATTCGGTTTCATCCCAGGTTTTGGCGTTTACGAGTTCCTCGGGGTCGCCGTTGAACAGCTTGCGGCGCGGCAATTTACTGAGATCCAGCCTGGGGCGCTCGGCGACCAGCAGCAAGTGCCGGCCATTGCGTTCGATGACCACCGGCTCGCCGGTTTCAAGAACCTGATCTGCAAGCTGAAAGATGTTTTGCCTCAAGGCGGTGAGGGTGACGGTTTCCATGGCAAACCTCGCATGATGTACATGGTTACATCCTAGCACGTACACGTCCTGCCTTGCCTGGTTTCTCAGGCCTTCTCCCGTCGAATCTTGGCCCCCAGCGCCCCCATCTTCCGCTCGATCTGTTCATACCCCCGGTCCAGGTGGTAGATGCGCTCGATGTGGGTTTCGCCCTCGGCCACCAAGCCGGCGATGACCAGGCTGGCGGAGGCGCGCAGGTCGGTGGCCATGACGGTGGCGCCCTGCAACCTCTCGACGCCCGTGACGAAGGCGGTGTTGCCGTCGATCTTGATGTCGGCGCCCAGGCGCTGGAGTTCCACGGCGTGCATGAAACGGTTTTCGAAAATGGTCTCCCGGATCACCGCCGTGCCGTCGGCGACGCAGTTGATGGCCATGAACTGGGCCTGCATGTCGGTGGGGAAGGCAGGATAGGGGGCGGTACGGATGGACACCGCCTTGAGACGGGCCGGCGCCATGATGCGGATGGATTCGTGGCGCGGCGTCTTCTCGCCGATGAGTTCGCAACCGGCGTCCATGAGCTTGTCCACCACCGCGTCCAGGTAGCCGGTGGAGGTGCCGTTGAGACGGATGTCGCCGCTGGTGGCCGCCGCCGCGCACAGGAAGGTGCCGGTCTCGATGCGGTCGGGCATGATGCGGTGGCTGGCGCCGTGCAGGCGGTCCACGCCACGGATGCGGATCAGGTCGGTGCCGGCGCCGCTGATCTGGGCGCCCATGCTCACCAGGCACTGGGCCAGGTCGACGACCTCCGGCTCCCGCGCGGCGTTCTCGATGACGGTCTCGCCGTCCGCCAGGCAGGCGGCCATCATCAGGTTCTCGGTGCCGGTGACGGTGACCATGTCGGTGAACAGGCGTGCGCCCCTGAGTCTGGGCGCCTTGGCGGTAATGTAGCCGTGCTCCACCGCCACCTCGGCGCCCATCGCCAGCAGGCCCTTGATGTGCTGGTCCACCGGCCGGGCGCCGATGGCGCAGCCGCCGGGCAGGCTGACCCTGGCCTCGCCGCAGCGGGCCAGCAGCGGCCCCAGCACCAGGATGGAGGCGCGCATGGTCTTCACCAGTTCGTAGGGCGCCTCGGGGTTGTTCAGCCCGGAGGCGTCCAGGCTGACGTTCTCCCCGTCCCGTTCCACCTTCACGCCCATCTGGGCCAGCAGCTTCAGCATGGTGCCGATGTCGTTGAGACAGGGCACGTTGGTCAGGGTCAGGGGCTCGCTGGACAGCAGGCTGGCGCAGAGGATGGGCAGGGCGGCGTTCTTGGCGCCGGAGATGGAAACCTCGCCGGAGAGGCGGGCGCCGCCGGTGATGACGAGCTTATCCATGCTGCCTGGCCCACTCTTCCGGCGTCAGAGTTTTCATGGACAGGGCGTGGATGTCGGCGTGCATGCGCTCGCCGAGGGCGCCATAGACCAGCTGGTGGCGGGCCAAAGGCAGCTTGCCGCGGAACTCGGGACTGACGATGAGGGCTTCGAAATGCTGGCCGTCGCCGGCCACCTGGATGTGGTCGCAGGCCAGGCCGGCCTGGATCCACTGCTGAATTTGCTGGGGGGTCACCATGAAAATGCTCGCGGAAGGTCAATGGCGAAGTTTATAGCCCGACTTCAACATCCTCAAAGTCAGGGCGGCAAGCAGCACGACGAATGGCGTCACCACCGCCAGGCTCAGCCAGGGATCGACGTCACCCTGGCCGAAGAAGCCATAGCGAAAGCCGTCGATCATGAAGAACACCGGGTTGAGGTGGGATACCCCCTGCCAGAAGGGCGGCAGGGAATGGATCGAATAGAACACGCCGGACAGGAAGGTCAGCGGCATGATCAGGAAGTTCTGTACCGCCGCCAGGTTGTCGTACTGGTTGGCCCAGATCCCGGCCAGGATGCCGAGGCAAGCGAACACCGCGCCCGAGGTCAGGGCGAAGGCGAGGATCCACGCCGGATGGCGCATTTCGATGTCGGCGAAGAACAGGCCCACCAGCAACACCCCCAGGCCCACGGCAAAGCCGCGGATGAGGGCGGCGATGAGGTAGGCCAGGAAAAACTCCAGGTAGGAGATAGGCGGCAGCAGCACGAACACGATGTTGCCGGTGATCTTGGACTGGATCAGGGAAGACGAGGCATTGGCGAAGGCGTTCTGCAGCAGCGACATCATGATCAGGCCGGGCATCAGGAAGGCGGTGTAGCTGACACCGGGGTAGACCTGGACGTGCGCCTCCAGCACGTGGGAAAAGATCAGCAGGTAGAGCAGGGCCGTGAGCACCGGGGCGCCCACCGTCTGCACCAGCACCTTCATGAAGCGCAGGATTTCCTTGTACAGCAGGGTGCGGAAGCCAACGCCGATCATGCCGCCCCCGGACCCTGGCGCATCAGGCGCAGAAAGACTTCTTCCAGGTCGACCTGGCCCAGGTTCATGTCGCGCACGGCGATGCCGGATTGCCGCAAGGCCGCGAGGGTGTTCTCCAATTCGCCGTAATCGGGCAGGTCCAGCACGAAACGCTCCCCTTCCCTGCCGATCAGGCGCGGCAGCAGGCCTTCGGGCAAGCGCGCCGGCTCCAGTTCGAGGCTCAGGCGGCGCCCGCCCCCGGTCCTGAGTAGGTTCTCCGTGCGGTCCAGGGCGATGACCCGGCCTTCCTTCAGCATGGCGACCCGCTCGCACAGGCTCTCGGCCTCGTCCAGGTAATGGGTGGTCAGCATGATGGTGTGGCCGTCGCGATTCAGGCGGCGGATGAAGGCCCACAGGGATTGCCGCAGTTCCACGTCGACGCCGGCGGTGGGCTCGTCGAGGACGATGACCGGCGGCTTGTGCACCAGCGCCTGGGCCACCAGCACCCGCCGCTTCATGCCGCCGGATAGCTGGCGCGTGTAGGTATCGGCCTTGTCGGTCAGCGCCAGGTGGGCGAGGAGTTCGTCAATCCAGTCGTCGTTGAAACGCAAGCCGAAGTAGCCCGACTGGAAGCGCAGGGTCTCGCGCACCGTGAAGAAGGGGTCGTACACCAGTTCCTGCGGTACCACACCGAGTGCGCGGCGGGCATCCCGGTAGTCGGCCACCACATCGTGGCCCATGACCTCGGCGCTGCCCGCCGTGGCGCGGGTGAGACCGGCAAGGATGCTGATGAGGGTGGTCTTGCCGGCGCCATTGGGCCCCAACAGAGCGAAGAATTCGCCCTCCACGATGTCCAGGTCGACGCCGCGCAGGGCATGAACCCGCGCGAATCGCTTGTCCAGGCCGCGCAGGCGGACGGCGACGTTCATGGCGGGAAAACTTACAACTGGTCGGCGATGCCGTAGAGTTTGGCGAGGCTGCTCAGACTCTCGGGCACGGCGCGGAACTCGATGGACCGGCCCGCGGCGCGGCGCCGCAGGGACAGCATCAGGCTCAGGGCCGAGGAATCCATGTGGCCCACCCGTGAGAAGTCGAACACCATGGCGCCTTGCGCCAGGGCGGCTTCGGCCTCCGCCAACAGGCGGCTGGCCTGGTCCAGGATGAGGTCGCCTTCGAAAGCGGCGACGCCTTCATGCACGCGCATCAGGGTCCCGCCACGGCGGCCTGCTGCTGGTTGCGGCGGCTGAGTGTGGCAACGAGTCCGTCGATGCCGCCCTTGCGCACTTCAGAAGTGAAGGAATTGCGATACACCGTGACCAGGCTGACGCCCTCGACCAGCACATCGAACACCTTCCAGGCGTTGTCCTGCCTCTCCATGCGGTAATCGATGGGCAACGGCGGAGCGCCGGACTTGCTCACCACGGTATTGACGGTCACCTCGCTGGCTCCCGGCGCCATACGCAGGGGCAGGAATTCGATCTTGTAATCCAGCACGCTGGTCAGGGAAGCCGAGTAGGTCCGCACCAGCAGGGTCTTGAACTCCTCCACCAGCCGCTCTTGCTGCTCGGGCGAAGCCTTCGACCAGTTACGGCCCACCGCCAGCTGCGTCATCTGCCGGAAATCGAAATTCGGCAGGATCTTCTGTTCCACCAGGGCGAGGATCTTGCGGCTGTTGCCGTTACGCAGTTCCTTGTCCTGCTTGAGGATGCTCAGCACCTCGTTGGTGGTATTGCGTGCCAGCGCGTCGGGGGCCAGGGCCTGGGCCTGCGTGGCCACGGTCATCAGGCCCAGCGCGGCGGCCAGGAATAGTCTGCTTGCTCGATTCATGGTTGCTGTCTCATGTCTGCGGTCGCCCCACTTTCCACAGGAAGCCGGGGCGGGTCAACCCCATGCACGGTCCGGCCAAGGGATCGGCCCGCAACTGTCGCGTTATTGAGCCGAATTTTCGGCTTTGCCTTCGCCCTCGGCCTTGTTGTAGAGAAACTGGCCGATGAGGTTCTCCAGCACCACGGCGCCCTGGGTCAGTTTGAGCCGGTCGCCGTTGGCCAGCATCTTGTCGTCTCCGCCCGCCTCCAGGGCGACATACTGTTCGCCCAGCAGGCCCGAGGTCATGATCGACGCGCTGGAGTCCTTGGGAAAGGGATAGCGCGAGTCCAGCTTCAGGGTCACGCTGGCCTCGTAGGTCCCCGTATCGAAGCTGATATCCGCGACTCGGCCCACCACCACGCCGGCGCTTTTCACCGGCGCACGCGCCTTCAGCCCGCCGATGTTCTCGAACGAGGCCTTCACCTCGTAGGCCTTGGCGCTGTCGAAGGCCCCCATGTTGCCCACCTTGAGGGCGAGGAAGAGCATGGCGGCGAGGCCCACCGCCACGAAGAAGCCGACCCAGAGGTCAAGGGTTGCGCGCTGCATGCATCAGACTCCACGGAACATGAATGCGGTAAGAATGAAATCCAGGCCGAGGATGGCCAGGGACGAGGTTACCACCGTGCGGGTGGTGGCGCGGGAGACGCCTTCGGCGGTAGGCGGCGCGTCATAGCCCTCGAACAGGGCGATGGTGGTGACCGCGACGCCGAACACGAAGCTCTTGATCATGCCGTTGAGGATGTCCTCGCGGAAGTCCACGGCCGCCTGCATCTGCGACCAGAACGAGCCCTCGTCGACGCCGATCAGCACCACACCGACCAGCCAGCCGCCGAGGATGCCCATGGCGGAGAAGAGCGCCGCCAACAGCGGCATGGATATCACCCCGCCCCAAAAGCGCGGCGCCACCACCCGGGCGATCGGGTTCACCGCCATCATCTCCATCGCCGCCAGTTGCTCGGTCGCCTTCATCAGGCCAATCTCGGCGGTGATGGCGGAACCTGCCCGGCTGGCGAACAGCAGGGCGGCCACCACCGGCCCCAGTTCGCGCACCAGCGAGAGCGATACCAGAACGCCCAGGGCTTCCTCCGAACCGTAGGTCTGCAGGGTCTCGTAGCCTTGCAGGCCGAGCACCATGCCGACAAACAGGCCGGACACCAGAATGATGATGAGGGAGAGCACGCCGGTGGAAAAAACCTCCCGGATAATCAGGTGGAAGCGACGGAAGCACTGGCCGGAATGCAGCAGCAGCAGCAGGAAAAAGCGCGTCGACACCCCCATGCGCCACAACATGTCCACCACGCGGTGGCCAAGGCGACGCACACCGTTGAGCAAGCCGTTGATCATGCGGACAACTCCAGATCGGCGGCGTAGGACGGCGCCGGATAGTGAAACGGAACCGGGCCATCCTCCTCGCCGTGCACAAACTGGTGCACATAGGGGAGCTCGGAGGCCTTGATCTCGTCCGGCGTACCCTGGGCGACGATGACCCCCTCCGAGACGAAGTAGATGTAATCGACCATCTTGAGCGACTCGTGGACGTCGTGGGTGACGACGACGGAAGTCATGCCCAGGGTATCGGTCAAGCGGCGGATGAGATTGCCGGTCACCCCCAGGGAGATCGGATCGAGGCCGGCGAAGGGTTCGTCATAAAGGATGAGGGCCGGATCCAGGGCGATGGATCGGGCCAGGGCCACGCGCCGCGCCATGCCGCCCGACAACTCGGAGGGCATGAGATCCTGGGCGCCACGCAAGCCCACCGCGTTCAGCTTCATCAGCGCCAGATCGCGGATCATTTCCTCCGGCAGGTCGGTGTGCTCGCGCAACTGGAAGGCCACGTTGTCCAGAACGGACATGTCGGTGAACAGGGCGCCGAACTGGAACAGCATGCCCATGCGCCGGCGCAGCCGGTAGAGACCGCGCTGGTCGACCTCGCCCATGTCGACGCCATCCACCCGCAGCAGGCCCTGAGTCGGTCGCATGGCGCCGCCGATGAGCCGCAGCAGCGTGGTCTTGCCGCAACCGGAGTTGCCCATGATGGCAATGACCTGTCCCCGCCTGGCGCTCAGATTGATGCCCTTGAGCACCATGCGATCGCTGTAGGCAAAGGAAAGGTCGCGAATTTCGATGAGGTTGTCCGACACGGAATGATGTTCTGAAGCAGCTTTGGTTCTTGTTGGCGGCCGCATTCTAGCACCCCCCGAATCGCGTGCCGGACCGTGCGTTTCCGGCCCGCGTGGCTCACACCGAAGTCTGCGAGCGGGTCCGTATCAGTAGCCCATGAGTTCCAGCAAGGTGTTGACTCGATCCATTTGCGCCAGATCGGCATCACGGCTGAGCAGAAACAGTTCCCCGTGTTCGGTGCGCGCGCGGATTGCTTCCGCCAGGTGTTTCAGATCGCTGTGCGCATCGAACCAGACGAGGCGCGCATCTCCGCGCGCCAGCAGCCGGGTCTTGCCGTCCAGGCCACCGTCGGAGAGCGTGCCGGCATCCTCCTCCAGCAGGAACACGAAGCGGGCGTGCACCTCGTCACCCCATTGCCGCAACCCGGCGGGACCGACCGCGCGCCAGTCGCGCGCGGCCAGAAACACACAGTTGTACTGGCCCGAGTAATAGGAAAGCCGCCATTCCTCAGGCATGTCGTCGGGATAGAACGCGCCCGTCCAGGCGGCATGGCGCCAATCCACCGCGCCAATGCGGATGCTCGCACTCATGCGGCCCCGCTCTGCATATATGACAGTCCGTATGACAGTCCGCGCCACTGACGAAGTTGCGTCAGCACTTGGCGAATTTGCAACATCGCGTCATCTCCATAAGGGTGCCTTATGCCAGGCACTATATAAATTAGGATATTTTGATATTCTATTCACCACCAAGCAGTTCCCTCCATACCCCCCTGTTCCGACCCAACCTTTGAAGGAGATCGTAATGAAAGTGAAATTCCTCGTTGCCGCCCTGCTGGTCAGCGCCGCCCCCATTGCCTTCGCCCAGACCGCCGCGCCCGCCGCCGCGCCCGCCGCCAAGCCGGTTCCCCAGACTCCCGAAGCCTGGCTGGCGCGCATGACCGACATGACCCAGAACATGTCCGCCTACAAGGATCCCAAGACGTTCGTGCCCTGGCTGAACGCCGTGACCGAACCCGGCTTCTACACCACCATGGGCGTGCACATGCAGGATCCCGCCAACTGGCTGAACATGATGAACTCCATGACCCAGCCCGGCGCCTACACCAACATGGCCGCCTTCGCCGACCCGAACGTGTACATGAAGTGGCTGGCCGCCGGTATGGACCCCAACTTCTACACCGCCGTCCTGACCCAGATGTCCGACCCGGGCAAGCTGATGCGCTGGATGATGTCGCCGATGGATCCCAAGGTCATGCAGATGTTGATGAACACCCTGAACCCCAACATGTACGTGAAGTGGGCGCTGTCCCCCCTGGATCCCCGCGCCATGCAGCTCATGATGGCCCCCGCCAACCCCAACCTGTACATGGGCTGGATGGGCGCTTCCATGAACCCGGGTTCCTACGGTGACATGTGGAAGGGCTTCATGAATCCCGCCACTTACAGCATGCCCGCGCTGACCATGCCGACCATCCCGGCCATGCCCGCGCTGACCATGCCGGCCCTGCCCGCCGCTCCCGCCGGCGCCGCTCCGATGTTCAACCCGTTCGACCCGAATGTCTGGACCCAGATGTTCCAGATCCCCGGCATGCCCGCTCCGGCCGCCGCTCCGGCTGCGCCCGCGAAGTAATCGGGTTCGTTCCGCGAAAACGGCTGCCGAAGCAGCCGTTTTTTTTGCGCCCCGCGCAGGCGGACAAAAAAGCGCCCACCACAAGGTGGGCGTTTTTTCTTGTAAGAGCAGTGCGTGGCGGAGCGATCAGGCCCGTCGCCAGAGCGTGCCCTGCGCGCTGTCCTCCAAGACGATGCCGGCCGCCTTGAGTTCATCGCGGATGGCGTCTGAACGCTTGAAATCCTTGGCCTTGCGCGCCGTCAGGCGCTCCCGGATCAGCGCCTCGATGCGCTCGGCGCTGTAGCCGTCGTCTTCGCCGACGCCCCCTTGCAGGAAATCGCCGGATTCCCTTTGCAGCAACCCCAGCACCCCGGCCAGCGCCTTGAGCAATCCGGCCAGACGGGCATCCCGCGTGCGGTTCACTTCCCCGGCCAGGTCGAACAGCACGGCGAGGGCTTCGGGGGTATTGAAATCGTCGTCCATGGCCGCCTTGAAGCGGGCGGCGAACGGCTCCTGCCAATCGATGGCGACCTCAACCGCGGTTATGCCACGCAATGCGGTGTAGAGACGGGTCAGCGCCGCCCTGGCGTCTTCCAGATGCTGGTCCGAGTAGTTCAGGGGGCTGCGGTAATGGGCGCGCAGGATGAAGAAGCGCACCACCTCGGCGTCGAATCGCTCCAGGATTTCCCGGATGGTGAAGAAGTTGCCCAGGCTCTTCGACATCTTCTCGTCGTCCACCCGCACGAAGCCGTTGTGCAGCCAGTAGTTGACGAACTTGCAGCCATGGGCGCCCTCGCTCTGGGCGATCTCGTTCTCGTGGTGGGGGAATTGCAGGTCCTGGCCGCCGCCGTGGATGTCGAAATGTTGGCCCAGCAAATCGGAACCCATGGCCGAGCACTCGATGTGCCAGCCTGGCCGGCCCGCTCCCCAGGGCGAAGGCCAGGATGGCTCGCCGGGCTTGGCGGCCTTCCACAGCACGAAATCCATGGGATCGCGCTTGTTGGGGTCGACCTCCACCCGCTCGCCGGCGCGCAAGTCGTCCAGGGACTTGCCGGAAAGCTGGCCGTAGGTGGGGAAGCTGCCCACGGCGTAATAAACGTCCCCATTGTCCGCCGCGTAGGCATGGCCCCGATCGATGAGGGCCTGGATCATGGTGAGCATCTTGCCCACGTATTCCGTGGCGCGGGGCTCATGGTCCGGCGGCAGCACCCCGAGAGCGACGCTGTCCGCGTGCATGGCATCGATGAAGCGCTGGGTCAGGGCGGTGAAGGCTTCGCCGTTCTCCTGGGCGCGCTTGATGATCTTGTCGTCAATGTCGGTGACGTTGCGCACGTAGGTGACATCCAGGCCCGAGGCGCGAAACCAGCGGGCAATCATGTCGAACACCACCAGCACCCGGGCATGACCCAGGTGGCAGAAGTCGTAGACCGTCATGCCGCAGACGTACATGCGCACCCGGCCGGGAGTGATGGGAACGAATGCCTCTTTCCGCCGCGTCAGCGAGTTGTGCACCTGGAGCATCAGCCCTGCTCCCTGGCCCAGGAATCCTTGAGGGTTACCGTGCGGTTGAACACCGGCCGCCCGCCCGGCGCGTGCTCGAAGCGGTCGGCGCAGAAATAGCCCAGCCGCTCGAACTGGTAGCGGGTTTCCGGATCGGCACCGCTGACGCAGGACTCCGCCCAGCCCGTCACCACTTGCAGGGAATCCGGGTTGAGGAATTCCAGGAAGTCGCGGCCCTTGTGGCCATCGGGAATCGGGTCCAGGAACAGGCGGTCGTAAAGTCGCGCCTCGATGGCCACGGCATGAGCGGCGGACACCCAGTGGATGACGCCTTTCACCTTGCGGCCCACCGGGTTCTGGCCCAGGGTGGCGTGGTCGATGGCGCAGCGCAGTTCCACCACCTGGCCGTCGGCGTCCTTCACCACTTCCTCGCACTTGATGACGTAGGAATAGCGCAGCCGCACCTCGCCGCCCGGCGTCAGGCGCTGCCAACCGGGTGGCGGGGTTTCCGCGAAATCGTCGCGCTCGATCCAGATTTCCCGGTCGATGGGCACGTCCCGCTCGCCGAATTCCGGATGCTGGGGATGGAAGCCGGCGGCGCGGGAGGCAGTGACTCCCTCCGCGAAATTGCTCAGCACCACCTTGAGGGGGTTCAGCACCGCCATGACCCGGGGCGCCTTGGCTTCCAGATCCTCGCGAATGGCACCTTCAAGCACCGCCATGTCGACGATGTTCTCGCTCTTCGAGATGCCGATGCGACGGGCGAACTCGCGAATGCCGGCGGGCGTGTAGCCGCGCCGGCGCATGCCGTGGATGGTGGGCATGCGCGGATCGTCCCAGCCGGAAACGATGCCCTGGGTGACCAGTTGCAGCAGCTTCCTCTTGCTGGTGATGGTGTAGTGCAGTTCCAGGCGGGAGAACTCGATCTGGCGCGGGTGCGATGGCACCGGCAACTGGTCCAGCACCCAGTCGTACAAGGGCCGGTGATCCTCGAACTCCAGGGTGCACAGCGAATGGGTGATGCACTCCAGGGCGTCGGAGATGCAGTGGGTGTAGTCGTACATCGGGTAGATGCACCATGCATCCCCGGTGCGGATGTGGTGCGCCCGTTTGATGCGGTAGATGACCGGGTCGCGCAGGTTGATGTTGGGGCTGGTCATGTCGATCTTCGCGCGCAGGGTCTTGGCCCCGTCGGCGAATTCGCCCGCCTTCATGCGCCGGAACAGGTCCAGGTTCTCCGCCGGCGTACGCTCTCGGTAAGGGCTGGGACGGCCCGGTTCGGTGAGGGTACCGCGGAACTCCCGCATCGCTTCGGGAGTCAGGTCGCAGACGTAGGCCTTGCCCTGCTCGATCAGGTTCTCCGCGTAGTCGTAGAGAGCCTGAAAATAATCGGAAGCCCAGCGCACCTCGCCGTTCCACTGGAAGCCGAGCCAGCGCACGTCTTCCATGATGGCGTTGGCGTATTCCTCGGATTCCTTCTCCGGATTGGTGTCGTCGAAGCGCAGGTTGCAGGTGCCCTGGTAGTCCTGGGCCAGGCCGAAGTTGAGGCAGATGGACTTGGCATGGCCGATGTGCAGGTAACCGTTCGGTTCCGGCGGGAAGCGCGTGGCGATGAGGCTGTGCTTGCCGCTGGCGAGATCGGCCTCGACGATGGAACGGATGAAATGGGCAACCGGCGCGCCGACTGGGGACGCGGAGGAGGACGAAGTCTTGTTGTGCATGAGTGGGAACGGGTATCCGGGCGCGGGACAGAAGCGCGTGACAATTTTCAATTGTGCCCCGCGAACGCTAGAATTCGCCTGACTTGGCGCATGCCAGGCAACCGCAAAAATCCTCGAAAAGCATAGCACATATGGCCTTAACCCGTTTTTCCCTCGCCTTCCTGCTGGCCTTGTCGCCGGCGCTGGTCATGGCGAGCATCCCCACCGTGCAGGAAGCCAGTCAGGCCTTCCGTCAGGGCAACAAGACCGCCGCGCTGGACAAGGTGAACGCCTTTCTCGCCGCCAACCCCAAGGACGCGCAGGGGCGCTTTCTCAAGGGGCTGATCCTCACCGACATGAATCGTTACCCCGAGGCCATCAAGGTGTTTTCCGGCCTCACCGACGACTATCCCGAACTGCCGGAGCCCTACAACAACCTGGCCGTGCTGTATGCGGCGCAGGCCGATTACGAGCGCGCCAAGCAAAGCCTGGAGATGGCCATCCGCACGCATCCCAGCTATGCCACCGCGCACGAAAACCTGGGTGACATCTACGCCAAGATGGCCTCCCGCGCCTACGACAAGGCGCTGCAACTGGACCAGGGCAACGTTTCCGCGCTGACCAAGCTGGCCCTGATCAAGGACCTCTTCAGCCCGGCTCCGCGCGCCCAGGATACCGCGCCAAAAGGCGTGGGCAAGGCGGCCAAGGAAGGCGTGGCAGCGAAGCAGCCCCAGCTCGCCCAGGAAACCAGCGTGCCGGTTGAACCCCCCCGCCCCCAGGAGGCGACCGCGGGTGTGGACGTCAAGCCCGAAGTGCCCCCGGTGGCAGCCGCCGTCGCAGCCGCCGCGGACGACAAACCGAAGACCGTGACGAAACCCGGCGCGAATGCCAAGACGGAGCTCGAAAAGACGGTGCGGGCCTGGGCCGAGGCCTGGAGCGCGCGTGATGCCGACGCCTACCTGGCCTTCTATGGCAACGGCTTCAAGACCCCCGGCAACGACCGCGCAGCCTGGGAAAACCAGCGCCGCGAGCGCGTCACCCGCCCCCAGCACATCAAGGTCGCCGTCGAACAGCTGCGTGTCCGCATGAGCGGCGACGAGCTCGCCCGCGTCACCTTCCGCCAGCGCTACGAGTCCAACCTGCTGCGCAGTGCCAACAGCAAGACGCTGACCCTGGCGTGGGAAGGCGACGCCTGGAAGATCGTCGACGAACGATGAATCGCCTCTCGCGCTTCCTCGGCCGTGTCCTGCTGGGTCTCGCCCTTTCCCACGGCGCGGTCGCCGGTGAAGCCCCGCTGCTACTGGCGTCCGCCGATACCGGCCGCCTGCTCGGCTCGCCCGACGCGCGCATCGCCAGGGCCCTGCAGGACATCCGCGGCAATCGCCTGGAAGACGCCCTGCGCGAGGTCGACCGCGTCATCGCCCAGCGACCGGATTTCCGTCTCGCCCACCTGATTCGCGGCGACATCCTCATGGCGCGCTCGCGGCCTCTCACCGGCCTGGGCACGAGCACGCGCGCGCCGGCCGATTCGCTGGCGGACCTGCGCGACGAAGCGCGCGCCCGCCTGCTGCGCTACATCGACCAGCCGGCGCCCGACCTCATGCCCCGCCAGATCCTGCAACTGGCGCCGCAACACCGGCACGTGCTGCTGGCCGACGCCAGCCGCGCCCGCCTCTATGTCTTCGAGAACGTCAATGGCGAACCGAAGCTGGTCAGCGATTACTACATGACCATAGGCCGCAACGGCACCGAGAAGCGGGTGGAAGGCGACAAGCGCACGCCCGTGGGGGTGTATCGCATCCTCAGCCAGGTGGCGCGCCAGCGCCTCACCGATTTCTACGGTGCCGGTGCCTTTCCGCTCGATTACCCGAACGCCTGGGACCAGGCCCAGCGTCGCGGCGGGCACGGCATCTGGCTGCACGGCGTGCCCTCCGACACCTACAGTCGGCCACCGCGCTCCAGCGATGGCTGCGTGGTGGTGAGCAATCCCGACCTCAAGGATCTGTCGCGTTACATCGACATCGGCAGTACCCCGGTGGTGATCGCCGAGCGCGCAGACTGGATCGATCGCGACACCTGGACACGGACCCGCGATGGCCTGCTGCTGCGCCTGCGCGACTGGAAGGAGGACTGGGAAGCGCGCGACCCCGACCGCTTCCTGCGCCACTACTCGAACAACCTGGCGATGCGCGACAGCCAGGGCTGGCTGAACGCCAAACGCGGCAACATCCTCAACAAGGACTGGATTCGCGTCGAACTCTCCGACGTCAACCTGTTCCTCTACCCCGATGGCGACATGGCCTACGCTGAATTCCGGCAGCACTACGCCAGCGACAAGTTGTCCGGCCAGTCCAGCAAGCGCCTGTTCTGGCGCATGGAGGACGGCGCCTGGCGCGTCGCCCTGGAAACCTCCGCCGAAGCGCACCCATCCACCCAACTCGCCAAACGCTGATGCCCCTCACCCGCCGCAATTTCCTGCTGCTTGCCCTGGCCACCCCGCTGTCGGCCTGCGAGGCCAACAGCACCGCCCCCGCTCCCGCCAAATCCGGCAAAGCGGCCACTCCCGTCCCCCGAAAGGTCAAAATGGTCAGACTGCACACCAACTTCGGTCCCATCACCCTCGAACTCGACGCCACCGCCGCGCCGGAAACGGTCGCCAACTTCCTGCAATACGTGCAGGACGGGCATTACAACGGCACCGTCTTTCATCGCGTCATCGACGGTTTCATGATCCAGGGCGGCGGCTTCACCGCCGATATGGAGCAGAAACCCACGCGCGCGCCCATCCAGAACGAAGCGGCGAACGGTTTGAAGAACGTCGCCTACAGCATCGCCATGGCGCGCACGCCGAACCCCCACTCCGCCAGCAGCCAGTTCTTCATCAACGTCGCCGACAACGCCTTCCTCGACCATCGCGAGCCCTCCGCCTCCGGCTACGGCTACTGCGTGTTCGGCAAGGTGGTGGAAGGCCGCGACGTGGTGGACAACATCCGCAAGGTACGCACCGGCATGCGCGCCGGTCATCAGGACGTGCCCGTGGATAGCGTGCTCATCGAGCGCGCGGAAATCCTCGAAGGCTGACGCCGCGGGGGCACGCCCCCCGGCCTGGCCACCCGCCCGGCAGCACCCGGCAAATGTCCCCCGTCCTCTTCATTTCCGATCTGCACCTGACGCGGGAACGGCCGCCGGCCGCCCTGCTGCTGCGGCGTTTCCTGCGCGAGGTGGCGCCGTCCGCCGCCGCGCTCTACATCCTCGGCGATTTCTTCGAAGCCTGGGTGGGCGACGACGATTTGTCCGAGCCCTTCCACGCCGACATCGCCGAGGCCCTGCGCAGCCTGTCAGGCCACGGCACGCAGGTGGCTTTCCTGCCGGGCAACCGCGATTTCCTGGCGGGCGAGGCATTCGCCCGCGCCGCCGGCCTGACCCTGCTGCCCGACCCCACACACCTCGATCTGTTCGGGGTCCCTACCCTGCTCACCCACGGTGACGCCTTCTGCACCGACGACTCCTCCTATCAGGCCTTCCGCGCCCAGGTGCGCGACGCCGCCTGGCAACAGGCTTTCCTCGCCCGCCCGCTGGCCGAACGGCGGGCGCTGGCACGCGAATTGCGCGAGCGCAGCGAGCACGCCAAGGCCGGCAAGAAGCCGGAGATCATGGACGTCAACGCGGAGGCGGTGGAACGCGCCTTCCGCGAATCGCGGGTGGACCGCATCATCCACGGCCACACGCATCGGCCCGCCCGGCATGAACACCTAGTGGACGGGCGCCCGCGCGAGCGCTGGGTACTGGCCGACTGGTATGACACCGGCGCCTACCTGCATTGCGACGCGCAAGGCTGCCGCGCCGTCGCCCTGCCCGCGGCATGAGCGCCCCCGCCCGGCCGTCCGAAGGGGGCGCGAAGCCTCGCTTGGGGAGGCTGTCGCGCAGCGACAGGAGGGTGCTCTGCTGAGCCCGCCCGCCTACGCCGGCCTCACCCCGGACCGGGTGCTGGATGCCCTGGACAGTGTCGGCCTGCATCCCGACGGCCGCCTGCTGGCCCTGAACAGCTACGAGAACCGGGTCTACCAGGCCGGCCGGGAGGACGCGCCTTCTGTCGTCGTCAAGTTCTACCGGCCTGAACGCTGGTCGGATGCCGCCATCCTCGAGGAGCACGTCTTCACGCGTGAACTGGCGGAAGCGGAAATCCCCGTGGTGCCGCCCCTGACACTGGCCAGCGGCACCAGCCTGCACTTGCACGCGGGTTTCCGCTTCGCCGTCTATCCGAGCCGGGGCGGGCGCATGCCGGAGTTCGACCGATCGGACACCCTGGAGTGGATGGGCCGCTTCATCGGCCGCATCCATGCGCTGGGCGCCCTGCAACCCTACGTCCACCGCCCCACCCTGGACATCGCCAGCTTCGGCGAGGAACCGCGCGCCTTCCTGCTGGCCGGCCGCTGGCTGCCCGCCGACCTGCTGCCGGCCTGGAAGAGCGTCATCGACCAGGCCCTGGAACTGGCTCGCCACTGCTTCGCCCGCGCCGGCGATTACCGCCGCTTGCGCCTGCACGGCGATTGCCACGCCGGCAACGTGCTGTGGACCGAAGATGGCCCGCATTTCGTCGATTTCGACGACAGCCGCATGGGACCGGCGGTGCAGGATCTGTGGATGCTGCTGTCCGGCGACCGCGGCAACCAGGTTCGGCAACTGGCCGACATCCTCGCGGGCTACGAGGACTTCCGCGAGTTCGACGCGCGCGAGTTGCACCTGGTGGAAGCCCTGCGCACCCTGCGCCTGATCCACCACTCCGCCTGGCTGGCGCGGCGCTGGGACGACCCGGCCTTTCCCGCCGCTTTCCCCTGGTTCAACACCCAGCACTACTGGCAGGAACGCATCCTGGAACTGCGCGAGCAGATCGCCCTGATGCAGGAGGAACCGCTGTGGCCGAGTTGATGGAGGCAGCCCATGTGCGGCATCGCCGGTGAATTGCGCTTCGACGGCACCGCTCCCGACCAGGCGGCGCTGCGGCGCATGGTCGCCAGCCTGGCCCGGCGCGGGCCGGACGGCGAGGGCCTGCATGGCGACGGCCCCGTCGCCCTGGGCCACCGGCGGCTGGCCATCATCGACCTCAGCGAGCGCTCGCGCCAACCCATGGTGGACGCCGCCACGGGCCTCGCCCTGGTGTTCAACGGCACCCTCTACAACTACCCGCAACTGCGCGCGGAACTCATCGGCAAGGGACACAGCTTCCACTCCGACGGCGACACCGAAGTCCTCCTGCGCGCCTACGCGGAATGGGGCGAGGCCTGCGTCGAGCGGCTGCAGGGCGCCTTCGCCTTCGCCATCTGGGACCACCTTGCCGGCAACCTATTCCTGGCGCGCGACCGGCTCGGCATCAAGCCGCTCTACTACAGCCTCGACGCGCGCCGTCTGCGTTTCGCCTCGACGCCGCAGGCGCTGCTGGCGGCGGGAGGCATCGATACTGGCATCGACCCCGCGGCCCTGCATCACCACTTGACCCTGCACGCCGTGGTGCCGGCGCCGTCCACCCTGCTCCAGGGTGTGCGCAAACTGCCACCGGCCGGCATGATGCGGGTCGGCGTCGATGGCGGCCTGGCCAGCCGCCCCTACTGGCGCCTCGCGGCGACGCGGCCGGACAAGCCGCTGCTCGAGGCGGAATGGCGCGAGGCCATCCACGACGCCCTGCGCCAGGCGGTGAGAAAACGCCTGCAGATCGCCGACGTGAAAGTCGGCGTGCTGCTTTCCGGCGGCCTCGATTCCAGCCTGCTGGTGGCCCTGCTGGCGGAACAGGGCGCGCAGGATCTGTTGACCTTCTCGGTCGGCTTCGAGGACCAGCCCGAGGAACGCGGCCACGAATTCGAGTACTCCGACGCCGTCGCCGCGCATTTCGCCACGCGCCACCATCAGTTCCACATCCCCAACAGCCAGGTGCTCGGCCGCCTGCCGGAAGCCGTCGACGCCATGGCCGAACCCATGGTGGGCCAGGACGCGGTGGCCTTCTATCTGCTTGCCGAGCAGGTGGCGAAGACCGTCAAGGTGGTGCAGAGTGGCCAGGGCGCCGACGAGGTGTTCGGCGGCTACTACTGGTACCCGCGCATGCATGCCGACACCCTCGGTTCGCCGCTGGAGCGCTTCCGCCGCCACTACTTCGACCGCGACCACGCGGAATACCTGGAGACCGTGGATCCGGCCCATCACGGCCCCGACCACACCGCCTTCACCGTCGCCGCGCGCCTCACCGAACCCGACGCCGACCGCTTCATCGACCAGGTGCTGCGCATGGACGTGACCATGCTCATCACCGACGACCCGGTGAAACGGGTCGACAACATGACCATGGCCTGGGGCCTGGAAGCGCGCGTTCCGTTCTTGGACCACGAACTGGTGGAAATTGCGGCGCGCATGCCGCCGGAACTGAAACTCGCCTCCGGCGGCAAGCACATCCTGAAAAGCATTGCCCGCGGTCTCCTGCCGGACGCGGTGATCGACCGCGAGAAGGGCTACTTCCCCATGCCGGCCCTGAAATATGTGCGCGGCGAGTTCCTCGAATTCATGCGCGACATCCTGGAATCGAGCGCCTGCCGGCAGCGCGGACTGTTCCAGCGGGATTACGTCGGCAAACTGCTGGCGGCGCCGGAAAAGCACCACACCCGCATCCAGGGCAGCAAGCTGTGGCACCTGGCCCTGCTGGAGTTCTGGCTGCAGAGAAACGTGGACGGCAGCGCTTGATGCTCACCCCCTACCAGCACCGCCAACTCCACCGCCTGCGCTGGACCGCCTTCATCGTGGTCGGCCTGGCCTTCGTGCTGTCCTTCTTCCACCGCTTCGCGCCGGCTGCCATCGCCGACGACCTGAAGGCCGCCTTCACCATCCAGTCGGCGGCGCTGGGCAGCCTGGCAGCCACCTATTTCTACGTCTACACCCTCATGCAGATCCCCACCGGGGTGCTGGCCGACACCCTGGGACCGCGCCGCATCGTCGCCGCGGGCGGTGTCGTGGCCGGCCTGGGTTCGCTGCTGTTCGGCCTGGCGCCGAGCTTCGAGTGGGCCGCGGTCGGGCGCCTGCTGGTCGGCCTGGGCGTTTCCGTCACCTTCATCGCCCTGCTCAAGCTGAACGCCGCATGGTTCAGCGAACGCCGGTTCGGCACCCTCACCGGCCTCACCATCCTGCTCGGCAACCTCGGCGCGGTGCTGGCCGCCTCCCCCCTGGCCTGGGCGCTGGCCTATGCGAGTTGGCGCGACGCCTTCATGCTGGTGGGCATCCTCTCCCTGTTCCTGGCCTGGCTGGCCTGGTGGCTGGTGCGCGACAACCCGGCCGAGGTGGGCCTGCCCAGCCTGCGCGAACTGGAAGGCGGCAGCGCCCACCCGGCGCGCACCGGGCACTGGTATGACGGCCTGCGCGAGGTGGCGGGAAACCGCCTCACCTGGCCGGGCTTCTTCGTCAACCTGGGGGTGTCCGGCAGCCTGTTCGCCTTCGCCGGGCTGTGGGCCGTGCCCTTCCTGACCCAGGGTCACGGCTGGGACCGCGCCACCGCCACCGCCCACACATCCCTGCTGCTGGCGGCCTTCGCCGTCGGCGCCTTCTTCATCGGCAGCCTGTCGGACCGTCTCGGCAAACGCAAACCCGTGGTCCTGCTGGTCTGCGGCCTGTACGTGGCCTGCTGGCTGCCTTTGGTGCTGGGCTGGAGCCTGCGGCCGGGCTGGAGCCACGCCCTGTTCCTGCTGATGGGATTGGGCGCCGCCGGCTTCACCCTGACCTGGGCCTGCGCCAAGGAAGTGAACCGCCACGCGCTGTCCGGCATGGCCACCAGCCTGGTGAATACCGGCGCCTTCCTCGGCGCCGCCATCCTGCAGCCGCTGGTGGGCTGGGTCATCGACCGCGCCGCCGGCGGCGGAGCCCTGGCCCTGCCGCATTACCGGGTCGGCATGACGGTGCTGCTGGGCTTCACGCTGGCGGGCTGGCTGATGGCCTTCTCCCTGCGTGAAACGAACTGCCGCTATCTGTCCGATCAGGTCTGATCCGTCAGCGTCCCACCCAGGGCCAGAACACCCGCGCGCAGTCGGGCGAAAGCGGCTTCCAGGCGATCCGCCGGACCCCGCACGCCGAGGTCGATCTCGTAGTGAAAACGCTGTTCGGGGTCGATGCGCGGCAGGCTCCAGATGCGCACTCCCTCGAATTCCCGCTCCAGTGCGTCAAACAGGGGCGTCAGCGTGCCCTCGTTGAGGCCGCTGACCAGCAGGCCCCGCTCCGCCTCCCCGCCGACGCCGAAAAGATGCCGGTACTGGCTGTCCAGCAGCCCTTCGATCATCGGCCAGGCCATCACCGGGAAACCCGGCACGAAATGGTGCCGCCCCAGGCTGAAGCCGGGGATGCGGTTGTAGGGGTTGGCGATGAGCGCCGCGCCTGCCGGCAGTTCGCCCATGCGCAGCCGCTCGGGCGTCAACGGCTGGCCGATCTCCGCCATGTGTTCGGCGATCCGCGCGCATGCTTGCGGGTGCGACACCAAGGGCACACCCCAGGCCTCGGCGGAGGCCTGGCGGGTATGGTCGTCCGGGGTGGCGCCAATGCCGCCGCAGCTGAACACGACATCCTCGCCGGCGCGAGTCTGCCGCAGGTGTTCCACCAGCCTGGCATGCTCGTCGCCGAGATAGCGCGCCCAGGCGAGCTTCAGGCCGCGCGCCGCGAGCAGTTCCACCACCTTGGCGAAATGCTTGTCCTGGCGCTTGCCGGAAAGGATTTCGTCGCCGATGACGATGAGGCCGAAAGCCATGCGTAGTCTCCTTGCGGATTTATGATGACGCCTATTTTCGCCCCCCGGAGGGAAACATGAGCATCGCTCTAGCCTGCTGGAAATGCGGCGCCGACCTCAAGGATCTGCCGCAGCCGCTCGGCCGACGGGCCGAATGCCTGGCCTGCGGCGCCGAACTGCACGTCTGCCGGCAATGCCGCCACTACGACAGCGGCAAGGCCAAGCAGTGTCGGGAACTGGCCGCCGACGAGGTGCGCGAGAAGACGCGGGCAAACTTCTGCGAGTGGTTCCAGGCCAGTACCGGCGCTCCAGCGGCGGGCGCCACCGCCTCCGGCAGCGCCAGCCTGGACGTCCTGTTCGGCGGCCCCGCCGCGCCGGAACGATCCGCCGACGCCCGCTCCGAACTGGACCGGCTGTTCGGCAAGGACTGACCGCGAAAATTGCTGTCAGGGCGGCGGGATGCGCACTTCCCGCTCGCCGTAGCGCCCCTCGTTGGCGCGGATGTGGCAGGCGACGCAATTGCCCGGCGTACCGATCTTCTTGCGCTGCCAGATGTGCCGGGGCACCTCGTCGTGCATGTACTTGAAGTAACCGGTCTCGATGATGCGCTGCGGCGCCGCGTTGGCGGGGATGGCCGCGCTGATGCGGCGCATGCGCATGTTGGCCTGCGGACCGTCGGCGGCCAGGCTTTCCAGATCCTTGAGGATAGCCAGGTGCTGGGGCTCGTCGAGGCTGGCATCCTCGCCGAAATGATTGGCCAGTTCCGCCATCATCCTGCGCCAGGAACGGGCCGGCAGCAGGCCCGGGGCGAAGGCGGTGTGGCAGCCGCCGCACTCGTTCACATAGGTCTTGCCCGCCGGCATGGGAAAGATGGCCTCGTCGCTGGCCGGCGCCCGCTCGATGACCAGGGCGGTGGCGACCACCGCCAGGAACAGACTGGCCAGATGCTTCCAGGTGATGCCGTAGTCGTTCATGGCGCGCTCACTTCACGGAGATCATGTAGGCGGTGAAGTCGGCCTTTTCCTGGGGCGTGCAGGGCCGGTCGAGGACTTCCTGGCAATTCCGCTTGAACCACTTCTCCACCTTGGCCGGATCGGTGAAGCGATCCTTTTGCGCGACTGGCGCGAGCGGATCGATGGCCTTGAAGGTCTTCACGTGCTGGCCGACGGCCTTGGGGTTGTCGGTATGGCAGGCGGCGCAGGAATCGGCCGTCTTGCCGGCCTTGGATTTCGCCCGGTACAACTGCTCGCCGCGCGCGGCGGAAGCGGGTCCGGCCTTGGCGACCAGGCTCTCGAGGATCAGTTGCGGAGTCTGCGCGGCCGCGGGCAGGCCGATGCACAGGGCAAACAGGGGGATGAGGCGTTTCACGATTTCTCCTTGCGATATTGGTAGCCGCTGACCATCGCCTGCGCGACGGGCACGCCATGGCGCGACTCGTGCAGGACCAGGGCGGCCAGGTGCAGAACGATGAAGCCCCAGACGAATTCCTCGAGCAGATCGTGCGGGCGCTTGAACAGGGCCTTGCTGGTGACGTCATGTCCCAGCCATTCGACGAGGGGGCCGCGTCCCTGCTCGATCGCCGCCAGCGCCAGGCCGGTCACCAGCAGGGCCAGGATGACCAGGTAGAAGGCCAGATAGACGCCGGCGGCCAGCGGATGGTGGCCATAGCCCTCGGGCTCGGTGAACAGCCGCCGCGTGCGCAGCGCCGTCCACCAGGCCCGCCATTGCCAGAAGGCGCGGAGACGGGCGTGTTCGGGACCATGCAGACCCCAGGCGAGGCGGCCCGCCAGGCCGATGGCCAAGGCATAACCACACCACACGTGGAGTCGCCAGAGCGTGGCCGCCTCCGGCGTGAACTCGAGGGCGGCGGCGGCCAGGCTGGTGGCGACCAGCAGCAGGATGGCGAGACCGTTGCAGGCGTGCAGAATCCGCAGAACCGGGTCGTACACCTTGGCCCGGCTGAGCGCCTGCCCGGCCATCGCTGTTACTTCGCGGCGACCGTGTAGGGGGCGGCAGCGGGAGCGGCGGCCGCGGCGGGAAGCGCCTCGTCGTCACCCTTGATGGTGAAGAAGGGCGAGGTGAGGAAGGGCTTGCCGATGGACTGGTAGTAGGCGGCCACGTCCTCGATCTCCTTCTCGGTGTAGAAGGCCACCGCCATGTTCATCATCGGGTGCAGCACCTTGAGGGTCTTGTACTTGTTGGTCTTGATCGCCAGCTTGTCGGCGTTGCGACCAGCCAGTTGCAGCGTGTAGAAAATGCCGCCGAAGTTTTCGCCGCCGTGGCAGATCACGCAGGCGGTCGCCTTCTGCTTGCCGATCACCGGGTCGCCGGCGAAGGCGGGCGTGGCGGCGACGAGGGCGAGGGCGGCAAGGGCGGCGATATGGGTCTGCATGGGAGGCTCCTGAGAGGATGGGTGGGGTGAATAAAAATTTCTAATTCAGCCTATCAGGGCATTCTAATATTGTCAATTTACCCTGCCGGATCAAGCAGATACGTACCGATATGCGTCTCGCCGCAAGCAGCGGCTGGGCGAATCAGGCGCCGGACGGCGAGCTTCCGCTCAGGGCATCGAGGCTTTCGCGCGCGATTTCGCGGACGCCGGCATCCTCGTCGCCGAGCAGGGCTTGCAGGCAGGATCGCGCGGCGTCATCGCGGGCCAGACCGAGGAGATGCGCGACATCGGCGCGCACCCGCGCGTCCGCGTCTCGCGCAAGATCGCACAGGCGTGGCGTGAGGCTGCGCAAGGCGGCGCTGCCGGTGTATTCCTCGAACACCATGCCGGCGCCCAGGCGCACGTTGAGGCTGGCCTCCGGATTGGCGACGATGGGCAGGAGTTCAGCCAGCCGCGCCGGCGCCTCGCCCACCAGGCGCAACACCTGGATGGCGTCGCCATTTTTCAGGAGATCGTGCAGAGCGTCGGCCATCCCCGACGGGTCCGCCGCCCGTCGTGCCCACAGTTCCAGTTCCGCCGGCGCGCGCGCGCCATGCAGTTCAAACTCGCCCAGGCGCAGCCAGGGCAGCGAGCGCGCGCCCAGTTCTGCCGCGATGTGCGGCAGGGCCTCCACGTTCACCACTTCCAGGCGGCCGATGCTGCCCCGCTTGAGCAGATCGGCCAGCGCGGCCAGCATGGCCGGGCAATGCGGGCAATGGCTGGAGATCAGCAACAGACAATCCGGGGGCGGCTGCATGAGGGCGGGCTGGCGCGGGGCGGAAGAGGCGGCTAGGCTAGCAGCCTTGCACGCGAGGAGCCAAGCCATGCCCGTCATCGACCTGTTCACCCCCATCCAGATCGGCCCGCACCAGTTGCCCAACCGCATGGTCATGGCCCCGCTCACCCGTAACCGATCCGGCCGTGACGGTGTGCCGGGCCCATTGTTGGCGGAGTATTACCGGCAGCGCGCCGGCGCCGGCCTGATTATCAGCGAGGCCACCTGCATCTCGCCGCAGGCAGTCGGCTATCCGCACACCCCGGGCATCTGGAACGGCATTCAGGTGGCGGGCTGGGCCGAGGTGACGGCAGCGGTGCACGGAGCGGGTGGACGCATCTTCTGCCAGCTCTGGCATGTCGGCCGGGTATCCCACCCCAGCCTGCAGCCGGACGGCGCCCTGCCGGTGGCGCCCTCGGCAATCCGTGCCGCCGGCGAGGCCATTACCTATGAGGGCATGCAGGCCTTCGTCACCCCGCGCGCGCTGGGTGCGGAAGAACTGCCCGACATCGTCGACGCCTACCGCGTCGCCGCCAAGAACGCGCTGGCGGCCGGCTTCGACGGCGTCGAAGTACACGCCGCGAACGGCTATCTGCTCGACCAGTTCCTGCGCGACGGCAGCAACAGCCGCGCCGATGCCTACGGCGGCAGCGTCGACAACCGCGCGCGCCTGCTGCTGGAGGTGCTCGACGCGGTCTGCGGCGTCTGGGGCGCGCCGCGCGTGGCGGTGCGGCTGTCACCGGTGCAGCCCTTCAACGACATGCGTGATGCCGCGCCGCGCGCCACCTTCGGCCGCGTCGTCGAGCTGCTCAATGCGCACGCGCTGGCTTATCTGCATGTCACCGAGATGGGGCGCGACGCCCCCGGCGCGGCGGGTCCCTTCTTCGAGCCCCTGGACCTGCGCCCATTGTGGAAAGGCGTGTTCATGACCAACTCCGGCTACGACAAGGCGCGCGCCAACGCCGTGCTGGCGTCTGGCCGGGCGGACCTGGTGGCCTTCGGCGTGCCGTTCATCGCCAATCCGGACCTGCCGGAACGCTATCGGCGCGACGCCCCCCTCAACGCCCCCGATCAGGCCACCTTCTACGGCGGCGGCGACAAGGGCTATACCGACTATCCCTTCCTCGCGTCATGAGCCTGCGCTTCCGTATCCTGCCGGTCACCCCCTTCGAGCAGAACTGCTCCCTGATCTGGTGCGACAACACCGGACGCGCCGCGCTGGTGGATCCGGGCGGCGACGTCGAAATCCTGCTGGAAGCGGTAGGGCAGGCAGGCGTGCAACTGGACAAACTGCTGCTCACGCACGCCCACCTGGATCATGTCGGTGGCGCCCGACAGTTGGCGCTGGATCTGGGCTTGCCGATCTACGGCCCGGAGGAAGGCGACGCCTTCTGGCTGGATGCCCTGCCCGAGCAGGCCCGCATGTTCGGCTTCCCGCCCAGCGAGGCGTTCCGACCGGACCACTGGCTGCACGACGGCGACAGCGTGGAACTCGGCGACCTGCGCCTGCGTGTCATCCACTGCCCGGGCCATACGCCCGGACATGTCGTCTTCTTCGAACCCGAAAGCCGCCATGCCTTCGTCGGCGACGTGCTGTTCCAGGGCAGCATCGGCCGCACCGACTTTCCGCGTGGCGACCATCAGGCCCTGCTGCATGCCATCCGGCACAAGCTGTTCCCGCTGGGCGACGACGTCGCCTTCGTGCCCGGCCACGGCCCCATGAGCACCTTCGGCCAGGAACGCCTGCACAACCCCTTCGTCGGCGAGCGCGCCTGAGGGCCGGCGAACAGCAATAAAAAAGCCGGACCGAAGTCCGGCTTTTTCGGGGCGCGACGGACTCAGCCGACCTTCGCCTCGTCGGTGCGCTTGTCACCGGTGTTGTCCACCCAGGTCACCGATACCGTGTCGCCAGCCTTGGCGCCCGCCACCCGGAAGTGCAGGTAGGGGTTCTTGCTCAGGCCGCCGCCCCACTGGGCGTCCAGCACCGGCTTGCCATTCAGCGTGGCGGTCACCGTGGTGATGTGG
>WOUQ01000075.1 GCA_009772925.1 bacterium | reverse complement strand
GTAGGGGGAGTTCTCTAGCTCCGTGGGAACTCCACGGGGCCAGAAGTTCCACGCGGGAGCAGCGGGTTGCGTGGGCGCAAGGGGGAGGGCAACGGGGGTGGCAATAGTCGGCTGTGGGAGGCAGCGGACTGGGAATGGCGGCATTCCGACGATGGGTATGCCACGAGGGCCACCGATTCGGACGACGCCGGGAGGGTCCTCGGACGGCCAGAGGGCGCCGTGTGGCCGAGGGTTCCGCGCCGGGGCTGATGGGTGTGGAGCGGCGAGGGGTAAGGCGACACGGGGGTGAGGGGGGCTGGGCTGCCGAAAATCTCCGTAGAGAATCGGGGCAGCGAGGCGCGGGGGTACGAGGGGGATGCCGCCGATCGACGGACTGTCGCCGGGGCGGGTGCGCCCGTAGGCGGCGAAGTGGGACATGCAGGTCGGGCAGGTGGGTTGGCCAAGGGACAGGCGGGAGTTCGACGCGTACGAGATCGAACACGCGTGTGGATTAAGGAACTCTGAGCCTAATAGGGCCTCAACCGGGAAGTTATCGATGAGTCCACCTTAAACGTCAAGGCAACTTTACCCAGGAGGGGGAGCGCTACATTATGGCCGGAAATGAGACGCTCCTCGGGGCTTGGGGTACGAGGACGGGGGTGTGCGGGAAGGGATTGATAATATCGGGACGAGATTATGTTGGTGACGCTGCCTGTGTCCACAAGGGTCCAGGTAGTGATACCTTGGATCTCCAGGCGGGTCCACAGGAGGTTTCGATCCAACCTGGTCTCGGACTCGGGGAGGGCAGGGAGGAGGAAGCGGTTCAGGACGCTTCGGTCGGACTCGGTAAGGGCGGGAGGGGCATCACCAGGTGGGGTGACCACCATGGCGGCGTGGGGGATAACTGGGGGTAGGGGCGCGGAGACGGGCTGCGGGGCGGCGATAGGCGCCAGGGCAGTCTGGGGGGCTAGTGGAGGAATATGGATTTGTACAGGCCCAAAGTTGACATGCACCGGGGCCGAGGTGGGAGGTGCCGGAGTAGGGAGAGCGACAGGGTGCACAGACCGGCTCTGGT
>WOUQ01000034.1 GCA_009772925.1 bacterium | reverse complement strand
CGGGCGCTAGTGCGGGCAATGCGACGGATCAGACGACGATCGGTTCGATCACCGTCAATTCCTGACGGACCGCAAGGCGGGTACAACCTCCCTCCTGCCGGATGGCGGGGGGGAGGATTTTTGTTTAACTTTCGCAAGGGTCTGGATATCCTCGATGAATGGTTCAAGATGCCTCCCGGGAGGGGTTTAGACAATCGGAAGGATGTTCTTGGGAAACGACTCCATTCTCCTCCGTGATTGCTGAATGATGACCGGCACCGATGACGAAGGTTGCTCTTTTTGCCGATCGGGGCAGTGTGCGGAGTGCTGAAATCGCCGCATGCGTGACCGCGGAAGGCGGTAAACCGGTGGTGCTGGATATCCAGCTCGGCGGCCTACAGCGGCCGGAGGACAACGCCTCTGGCGGCGTGGCAGCAACCCTTTCATCCGGGACGCTGCGCTGGCAGGGAATCGATGTGGAGGGGATTCGGGCGGTGCATGTGCGCTGCACGGCGCCGCGCGTGCTGCCGGCCCTTCCGGCGGTGTTGACGTCTCCGGCCCATGGCGCCTACCGAACGGCGTTGCTGCGCGAGCAGGAATTCAATGCCGCCACGTGGAGCTTTCTAGAAGAAATGGCTGCACGGGGCGCGGTGGTTGTCAATCCGCTGACCGCCTGGATCGAACACGACAGCAAGGGGCAGCTTCACGAAAAGCTACAGGAGTGGGGATTTTCGACTCCGCCCACACTTTCCACCAGCGATCCTGAACGCCTGCGCGCGTTCATCACCGAGGTCGGGCGGGTGGTCGTCAAACCGGCGGTAGGCATTGGCTCGACCCGGGTGGTGGGGGAAAGCGATCTCTCCCGTCTCGATGAAGTGCTTCTGTGCCCGGCCCTGTTCCAGTCCTTCATTGAAGGAGAAACCATCCGGGTGCATATGGTCGGGGAAACGATTGTCCTGGCCTTGCGGGTGTTGTCCGATGGTCACATGGACAGCCGGACTCATGTCAAAGGCTTTGAGTACGTTGAACTGCCGGCGGTCGAACAGGCCAATCTCGTCGCCGCGGGACGGCGGTTGGGCTTGCACTATGCCGCATGGGATATTATTCGTGACAGAGCAGGTCGTATCTATTATCTCGATTGCAACCCCGGCCCGTCCCTGATGTGGATTGATTCAGATCACCGCCGCATCGTCATGCGCCAACTGGCGCGTTATCTGGTGTGCCATGCGCGGGGGAAGACTCTTGCCGAGGCTTTGGCCGGGGTGGATGCATGGCGTCCGTCCCACCGGCTTCAGGCCGCGCCCCAGGCGCAATGAGTGAGCCGCGCCCCAAGGCGCCAGAAGTGACGAGGACGAAAGTGATTCATGATGGACAAATTTGAAGATCGCGTGACGGTTTCCGGCCTGACAGACGTGGGGCGGGTGCGGCGCCAAAACGAGGATTCGTTTAGCATCGACGCGGACCTGGGTCTGGTGCTGATTTGTGACGGCATGGGGGAGCATGATCGCGGCAATGTGGCAAGCGCCATGGCGGTGGAGGCCATCAAGGATTTTCTGTACGAATATGACCCCAATATTTCCGACGCGCAAAGCGGACAGAACCTGACGGATGAATCAGAAACACTTGAAGACGACCCCTTTCCGTTGAAGAATTTTCCTTGCGTCAAGCCATCACCCGGGCCAATCGAAAGTTGTTTGGCGAAAATCAAGTCCGCGGGTACAGGGAAGGTGCCGGCATGGGCACCACCGCCGTTGGCTTATGGCTCGCCGACAAGGGGCGGCGTGGCTGGATTTTTCATGTCGGCGACAGCCGGTGTTATCATTTCAATAGCAACGGGCTGACACTGTTGACGCGCGATCATACCCTGTATGAAGCGTGGCTAGCCGCAGGGGGAGAAGGCGTTGCACCCAAGCGCAACATCATCATGCGCGCCCTTGGCCCCTCTCCCCATGTTGAACCGGACGTGCGTTCGGCCGAGTTTCAGAGCGGAGACATGGTGCTATTGTGTTCCGATGGTTTGAGTTCAATGATCGAGGATGACGTCATTGCCCATGTCCTCATAACGCATATGAAGGACGGTCTCGATGCCTGTTGCGCCGCTCTTGTCGAACAGGCGATGCAGGCGGGGGGACGGGACAACGTGACCAT
>WOUQ01000003.1 GCA_009772925.1 bacterium | reverse complement strand
TGGTTCGTCGTCCTCCCAGGACGCTCGGCGTAACCCGGCAAGGACTCATCGGGATGGGAAAGCACGTGGTCATGAACGGTATTTCAACGGCCTGTTAGGCGGTCGAGCGGACACGGCGGGCGCCACAGAGGACCGTCAAGTTGTTCTAAACTCTCGCCCCATTATGACATTCCAAAGCCCTCCGTCGGCCGACATCCTGGCCATGGCGCGCCGCACCCTGGACATCGAGGCCGGCGCCATCGCGAATTTGCGCACGCGCATCGACGATACCTTCGCCCGCGCCGTCGATATCCTGCTGGCCTGCCCGGGGCGCGTGGTGGTGACAGGCATGGGCAAGTCCGGCCACATCGCCGGCAAGATCGCCGCCACCCTGGCCAGCACCGGCACGCCCGCGTTCTTCATGCACCCGGCCGAGGCCAGCCACGGCGACCTCGGCATGATCACCGGCCAGGACGTGGTCATCGCCCTGTCCAACTCCGGCGAAAGCCCGGAGATCGCCGGCATCGTTCCCCTCATCAAGCGGCGTGGCGCCAAGCTCATCGGCATGACCGGCAATCCGGCCTCGACCCTGGGCCGGGAAGCCGACATCCACCTGAACGCCGCGGTCGAACAGGAGGCCTGCCCCCTCAATCTGGCCCCCACCGCCAGCACCACCGCCGCCCTCGCCCTGGGCGACGCCCTCGCGGTGGCCACCCTGTTCGCGCGCGGCTTCACCGCCGAGGACTTCGCCCGCACCCATCCCGGCGGCACCCTCGGCCGCCGCCTGCTCATCCACGTGCGCGACCTCATGCATGCCGGCGAGGCGCTGCCGCGGGTCACGGCGCAGGCCAGCCTCAAGGAGGCCTTGCTGGAAATGACGCGCAAGGGCCTCGGCATGACTGCCGTGGTGGACGCCGACCTGCGCCTGCTCGGCGTCTTCACCGACGGCGACCTGCGCCGCCTGCTGGACCGCGACGTGGATGTGCGCGGTACCATGATCGCCGACGTCATGAAGCGCCATCCGCGCACCATTTTCGAGGATGCCCTGGCGGTGGAGGCGGTGCGCGTGATGGAAGACAGCAAGGTCAACGGGCTCCTGGCGCTGGACGCCGCGGGCCGTCTCACTGGAGCTTTGAACATGCATGATCTGTTGCGGGCGGGCGTGGTATGAGCATGTCGAATCTCGACCCGAACGTTGCCGAACGCGCCCGCGCCACCCGCATGATGGTCTTCGACGTCGACGGGGTGCTCACCGATGGCAGCCTGTTCTACGGCGACCACGGCGAGGAATACAAGGCCTTCAATTCACGCGACGGCCATGGCATCAAGATGCTGCGGAGCACCGGCATCGCCACCGCCATCATCACCGGGCGCACCTCCCAGGTGGTCATCCACCGCGCCCGCAACCTGGGCATCGCGCACATCTTCCAGGGTGTCGAGGACAAGCTGGCGGCCTTCGACAAACTGCTGGAGGCCAGCGGCCTGAAGGCGGGCGAGATCGCCTACATGGGCGACGATCTGGTCGATCTGCCGGTACTCAGGCGTTGCGGCCTGGCCATCACCGTGCCGGATGCCCCGGAGGAGGTGAAGGCGCGCTGCCATCTGGTCACCCGCGCCGCCGCCGGCCGCGGCGCGGCGCGCGAAGCCTGCGAATGCATCATGCGCGCGCAGGGCAGCTGGGCGGCCCAGTTGGCCCTGTATGACCGATGATCCCGCTCGCCCACCACATCAGCTGGCCACCCCTGGGCATCGCCCTGCTGCTGGCGATGCTGACGGGCTGGCTCAATCACCTCGGCGAGCACGTGGAAAGCGTGGACAATGCGGGCTTCACCCATGACCCCGATTATTTCGTGGAAAATTTCGACGCACTCACCTTCGACCGCGACGGCAGGCCGCAGCAAAGCCTGAAGGCGGCGCGCATGACGCATTACATGGACGATGACACCACCGTGCTCGACAACCCCCTCCTGCGCAAGATCGATCCCGCCCGGCCGGTGACGGTGAGCGCCCGCCGCGCCCTGCTGTCGGCGGACAACAGGCATCTGTATTTTCTCGGCCAGGTCCGCGTGGAGCGGCCCTCCACCGGCGGCGCGGCGCCCCTCATCCTGGAGACCGAGCACCTGCAGGTCACCCCGGAGGCGCGCACCATGCGCAGCCACGAGCCGGTCGGCGTGCGCCAGGGCCGCTCGCACATCAGTGCCGACGAGATCTTCGTCGACGACCGTGCCGGAGAACTGACCATGACCGGCAATGTACGGGGGACCTATGAACGCGCGCGCTGAATCCACCGTGCTCGCCCTGCTCGCCCTGCTGGCCTTCTCCCTCCCGGCCTGGGCGGAGCGCGCCGACCGGGACAAACCCATCCTGATCGAGGCGGACAAACTGAAGGTGGACGACGCGCGCAAGACCTCCGTGTACGAGGGCCACGTGGTGCTGACACAGGGCACTCTGATGATCACCGCCCAGCGCGTCGACATCCGCCAGGACGATCAGGGCATGACGTCCGGCGAGGCGCAGGGCAAGCCGGCCTATTTCCGTCAGCGCATGGATGCCAAGTCGGGGGCGAAAGCGGATGCCGCCGGCGAATACGTCGAAGGCTGGGCGGAGCGCATCGAATACGACGGCCGCGGCGACAAGCTGAAACTGGTCGGCCAGGCCCGCCTGCTGCGCGGCGAGGACGAGTTGCGCGGCAATCTCATCACCTATGACGGCGTTACCGGCCACTATCAGGCCCAGGGCGGTGTCGGCGGCGCACCCGGCCGGGTGCGCGCGGTGATCCGGCCAAAGAGCAACCCCGCGGAAAAACCGTGAGCCTGCTGCGCGCGGAACAACTGGCCAAGCGCTACAAGTCGCGTCAGGTGGTGTCGGGGGCCTCCCTCGAGGTCCGCAGCGGCGAAGTAGTGGGCCTGCTGGGACCCAACGGTGCCGGCAAGACCACCTGTTTCTACATGATGGTCGGGCTGATCCGCGCCGACGGCGGCAGCATCCGCCTCGACGACACCGACCTCACCCACCTGCCGGTGTACCGGCGCGCCCGCCTGGGCCTATCCTATCTGCCGCAGGAGCCCTCCATCTTTCGCCGCCTGAGCGTAGCCGACAACATCGCCGCGATGCTTGAACTGAAGGGCTATGACGAGGGGGATGTGGAAACCCGCCTGGAAAACCTGCTGGAGGACCTGCACATCACCCACCTGCGCGATGCCGCCGCGGCGGGCCTGTCCGGCGGCGAACGACGACGGGTGGAGATCGCCCGCGCGCTGGCCACCTCGCCCCGCTTCGTGCTGCTGGACGAACCCTTCGCCGGCATCGACCCCATTTCTGTCCTCGACATCCAGAAAATCGTCGGCTTCCTGACCGAGCGCGACATCGGCGTGCTCATCACCGACCACAACGTGCGCGAAACCCTGGGCATTTGCGACCGGGCCTATATCCTCAATGCGGGAGAGGTCATGGCGGCCGGGACGCCGGATGAAATTATTTATAATGAAACCGTGCGCAAGGTTTACCTCGGTGAGCACTTCAAGCTGTAATTCAACCGCACCGACCAACTGCCGATAAGCTTCGCATGAAGCAGAGCCTCCAGCTCAAGCTGCACCAGCAGCTCACCCTCACCCCCCAGTTGCAGCAGTCCATTCGCCTGCTGCAGCTGTCCACATTGGAATTGGGCCAGGAAATCTCCCAGATGCTGCAGGACAACCCGCTCCTGGAACGTCTGGACGGGGACAACTCCTTCGAATCCCCCTCCGCGGGGACTTCCACCGAGGAGACCCGCCCCGAGCGTGACGAGGTCTACGATGAGATGGCCTGGGGGGATCGCGCGGTGGCGCCTTCCCACGGCAGTGACGACGACGACGAGCACGACTACCAAGCGTCCGACGCCAGCCACACCAACCTGCACCAGCACCTGGTCAACCAGTTGTGCATGACCCCCCTCTGCCAGCGCGACCGGCAACTGGTGGCCCTGCTCATCGAAGCCCTGGACGAAGACGGCTACCTCAATACCGGTCTCGATGAGCTGGCGGAACTGCTGGCCGACGACCTGGATATCTCGCTGGACGAACTGGGCACCGCCCTCAAGCTGCTGCAAAGCTTCGACCCGGCCGGCATTGCCGCACGCGATCTGGGCGAATGCCTGTGGCTGCAGCTTAACAACCTGCCGCCGGATTCCCCCCATCTGGCCATCGCCAAGACCCTGGTGCGGGAACATCTGGGCCTGCTGGCGGAACGCGAATACGGCAAGCTGAAAAAGCTGTTCGACATGAACGACGCCGACTTCATCCAGTTGCGCCAGCTCATCACCTCGCTCAACCCGCGTCCCGGCGCCGCCTTTGCCCCGCTCGACACGCGCTATGTCACGCCGGACGTGTTCGTCAAAAAGAACAAGGGCTTATGGGTCGTCAGCCTGAACGCCGAGGCGATGCCCAAGTTGCGCATCAACGAGATGTACGCCAGCATCCTGCGCGCCAACAAGGACGGCGGGAGTTCCCTCAACACTCAGTTGCAGGAAGCCCGCTGGCTGATCAAGAACGTGCAGCAGCGCTTCGAGACCATCCTCAAGGTGTCGCAGGCCATCGTCGATCGCCAGCGCATGTTCTTCGAGCACGGCGATGTGGCCATGCGGCCGCTGACGCTGAAGGAAATCGCCGACGCGGTGGAACTGCACGAATCCACCATCTCCCGCGTGACCACCCAGAAATACATGATGACGCCGCGCGGCCTCTTCGAATTCAAGTACTTTTTCGCCAGTTCGCTGGCCACCGAGGAAGGCGGCGCCACTTCCAGCACCGCCATCCGCGCCCTGATCCGGCAATTCATCGACGCCGAACCCCCCGGCAAGCCCATGTCCGACAACAGCATCGCGGATCTGCTGGGCAAACAGGGTTTCGTCGTCGCCCGGCGCACCGTCGCCAAATACCGGGAGTTGATGAACATCCCTCCCGCCAACCAGCGCAAGTCGATCTGACCGGCGCACAGCCCAAGGAGCGTTGCATGAACCTCACCATCACCGGCCACCACCTGGAAATCACTCCCGCCATACGCGGCTACGTGGAAGAAAAAATGGCCCGCGTCACCCGCCACTTCGACCAGGTCATCGACGTTACCGTCATCCTCGCCGTGGAAAAACTCAAGCACAAGGCCGAGGTCAACCTGCACCTGCGCGGCAAGGACATCTACGTCGAATCGATCGACGCCGACATGTACGCCGCCATCGATGCCCTCGCCGACAAGCTCGACCGCCAGGTGCTCAAGCACAAGGAAAAAATCGGCGAGCACCGCGAATCCGGCGGCATGAAGCGACAGAGCGCCGATCTCGATTGATCCACCCCGGCCCCGCGCGCCCGTCGCGGCGCCGGGGCCCAGCAGACCGCATGCCATGAACCTCGTCTCCCCCCTGCTCAAGCCCGCCAACGTCCTGGCGGACTTCGACACCTCCAGCAAGAAACGCCTGTTCGAGCAGGCCGGCCAGATGTTCCAGGCCAGCCACGGCGTATCCGGCACGGAAGTCTTCGACAGCCTGTTTTCCCGCGAGAAGCTGGGTTCCACGGCCCTGGGCTACGGCATCGCCATTCCGCATGGCCGCCTCAAGCACCTCAAGGAAACCGCCTGCGCCTTCCTGCGCCTGAAGACTCCCGCCGATTTCGACGCGCCGGACCAGCAGCCGGTGGACCTGGTGTTCATCCTGCTGGCGCCCGCCGCCGCCACCGACGTACATCTGCAGATCCTCGGCGAACTGGCCGCGATGTTCTCGGACGAGGATTTCCGCGCCAGGCTGCGCGCCGCCCCCGACGCCGCCGCGCTGCACCGCCTGATCACGGAATGGACCCCCTGAACTTCGACGCCGACGCGCCGGCCGAAGGCGCCGACGTCCACGTCACGCCCTACCACATCAGCGTCGCGGAGCTCTTCCGCCAGGCCGGGGAGCGTTTGCAGTTGAGCTGGATCGCCGGCCGCGCTGGCGGCGAGCGGCAACTCAACTCGGACACGGTGCAGAAGCCCACCCTGGCGCTCATCGGCCATCTCAACTTCGTGCATCCCAACCGCGTGCAGGTGCTGGGCTGCGCCGAGATGGACTATCTGCGCAAGTTGTCCGCGGAGGGTCTGAAACAGGCCATCGGCAACCTGTTCTCCACCGAGATCGCCGCCGTGGTGGTGGCCAACGGCGAGGCCGTGCCGGACAGCCTGATCAGCGCCGCCGACCAGACCGACACCCCTCTGTTCACCTGCCCCGAGCAAAGCCCCCTGCTCATGCGCGTGCTGTCGCACATGATCACCCAGGCGCTGGCGCCTTCCACCATCCTGCACGGCGTGTTCCTCGAGGTTTCCGGCGTGGGCGTGCTGATCACCGGCGACCCCGCCGTCGGCAAGAGCGAACTCGCCCTGGAACTCATCACCCGCGGCCATCGCCTGGTGGCCGACGACGCCCTCGATGTATTCGCCGTCTCCCTGGAAACCCTGGAAGGCCGCTGCCCCACGCTGTTGCAGGATTTCATGGAGGTGCGCGGCCTGGGTGTGCTGAACATCCGCCGCCTGTTCGGCGAAACGGCCGTCAAGCCCAAGAAGAACCTCAAGCTCATCATCCATCTCACCCCGGCGGAAACCTGGCAGTCGCTCGACCGCCTCGACATGAGCGCGAGCAATCGCGTCATCCTCGGCGTCGAGGTGCCGGAGGTGCGCATCCCGGTGGCGGTGGGCCGCAACCTTGCCGTGCTGGTGGAGGTGGCGGTGCGCAATCACGTCCTCAAGCTGCGCGGCTTCAACTCGGCCGAGGAATTCTCCGAGCGCCAGCGCGCGGCCATCGCCGCGTCCAGCCCGTCAGGCAGCGAGTGATGCGCCTGGTCCTCATCAGCGGCCTGTCCGGCTCGGGCAAGAGCGTGGCCCTCAAGGCCATGGAGGACGCCGGCTTCTATTGCATCGACAACCTGCCCGCCGCCCTGCTGCCCGAGGCGGTCGAATACCTGCGCCTGACCCGCGTCACCGATGCCGCCATGAGCATCGACGCGCGCAGCGGCGCCGGCCTGGCGGAATTGCCGGAGGTACTGGAGAAGCTGCGCCAGCGCCTGGATCTGCGCGTGTTGTTCCTCACCGCCAAGGACGACACCCTGGTCAAGCGTTTCTCCGAGACCCGCCGCCATCATCCCCTGGTCAGCGGCGAGCGCTCCCTGGAGGAAGCCATCCGCGAGGAACGCGAACTGCTCTCGCGCATTGCCGCCATCAGCCACCAGATGGATACCAGTGACCAGTCCGCCAACGGCCTGCGCGCCTGGATCAAGGATTTCCTGCGGCTGGAGAGCGCCGCCTTCACCCTGGTCTTCCAATCCTTCGGCTTCAAGCACGGCATTCCCATGGATGCCGACCTGGTGTTCGACGTGCGCTGCCTGCCCAATCCGCACTACGACCCCATGCTGCGTCCCCTCACCGGGCGCGACGCGCCGGTCATCGCCTTCCTGCAGGGGCACGCGCCGGTGCTGGCGATGCTGGAAGACATCCGCGCCTACGTGGCGAAATGGCTGCCGGCCTACATCCGCGACAATCGCGGCTATTTCACCGTAGCCCTCGGCTGCACCGGCGGCCAGCACCGCTCGGTGTATTTCGCGGAAACCCTGGCCGACCACTTCCGCGACGGCCAGCAGGTTCTCGTGCGGCACCGGGAACTCGCTTGACGACACGCCGTGCCGGGCTCCTGCGGCCAGGCGACTGGCTGATCCTGGCCCTCGGCCTCGCCTTGGTGGTGGCGCTGTCGGCACGCCAGGCGGGCAGCCAGGAAGGCCGGGTCATCGTCCGCCTGGACGGCAAGCCGCATGCGGAGGCCAGCCTGCGCCTGAACCGCGTCATCGAGGTCGCCGGCCCTCTCGGCATCAGCCGCGTCGAGATCCGCGACGGCCGCGTGCGCATCGCCGCCGACCCAAGTCCCTTGCAACTCTGCGTGCGCCAGGGCTGGATTCCGCCGGGCGCGGCGGCGGTCTGCCTGCCCAACCGGGTCGCGGTGGAAAACGCCGCCGCCGGCTATGACACCCTCAGTTATTGAACTCCGCGCCAGCGGCGAGGACCGCCGCGTGGCCGCGCTGGCCGCCGTGGCGATCGGTCTGACCCTGGCCGAGGCGGCGATTCCCCTGCCCATTCCCGGAGTGAAGCCGGGCCTGGCCAACATCGTCACCCTGGTGGTGCTGTACCGCTACGGCTGGCGCATGGCCGCCTGGGTGGCCGGCCTGCGCATCGTCGCCGGCGCCCTGGCCCTCGGCCAGTTCCTCACCCCCGCCTTCCTGCTCAGCCTGGCCGGCGGCGTCGCCAGCCTGCTCGTGCTGATCGCCGCCATCCGCCTGCCGGCACGCTGGTTCGGGCCGGTCGCCCTGTCGCTGCTGGCCGCCTTCGCCCACATCGGCTGCCAGCTCATGGTGGTCGACGTCTGGCTGATGCCCGGCGCCAGTCTGATCGCCCTGCTGCCCCTGTTCCTCGGCGCCGCCTGGATCACCGGACTGGGCAATGGCCTCGCCGCCGCGCATCTGCTGCAATCCCTGCCACCCGGCACTTTCGAAAAGACACCATGAATCGCATCACGCTCGCACTCACCGGTGCCTCCGGCATGGCCTACGGCATCCGCCTGCTGGAGTGCCTGCTGCGCGCCGGCCGCCGCGTCGACCTGCTGGTCTCGCCGGCGGCGCGCATCGTCGCCCGGCAGGAACTCGACCTGGGCCTGCCCGCCGATACCGGCGAACTCGCCGCCTTTTTCGACGCCTGCTTCGCCGGCCACGGCGGCACCCTGGCGGCCTACGGCAAGGAGGAATGGTTTGCCCCCGCCGCCTCCGGCTCCAACCCGGCCGACGCCATGGTGGTCTGCCCGTGCAGCATGGGCGCCCTGGCGGCCATCGCCCACGGCATGGCCGACAACCTCATCGAGCGGGCCGCCGACGTCATGTTGAAGGAAAAGCGTCCGCTCATCCTGGTGCCGCGCGAGACCCCCTTCTCCCTGGTCCACCTGCGCAACATGACCCTGCTGGCCGAGGCCGGCGCCACCCTCATGCCGGCGAATCCCGGCTTCTATCACCGTCCGCAGAACGTGGAACAGGTGGTGGACTTCATCGTCGCCCGTGTCCTCGACCAACTGCGCGTGCCGCACACCCTGATGCGGCCCTGGGGGGCGTGATGGCGAGGTGCCTCGAGCACCCGCCTGCCGATTGCGAAGCCTTCGCGGCCCTGCGTTGGGACCACGGCCTCGAGCGCCATGCCGACGAGCGGCATCATCCGCCCCAGGACATCGCCAGAGCCGCCATGGCGACGACGCCTGCGGCCAGGGCGAGCAGACCCAGCCGGCGCAGGCGCAGCCGCAACTCCTCAAGATGGCGGACAAGCTGGGCATTCTGGTCGGCCAGGGACCGGATCAGTTCGCTGGAAGCGAGGATCTGCCCGTGCACCGCCTCCAGGTTGGCTTCCAGGTCGCCAACGCGTTCGTGCAGACGGGCCACGGTCGCCTCCGCCGGTGCGCTTTCCGGGACGGTGCTGGCGCCGTCATCCGTCTGCCGCGGCGCGCTCGCTTGCTTGCTGACGCTGCCCCACAGTTTCCTCGCCCCATCGACGAGCTTGGGGGCATTGGCGATGACCTCGCTCCAGGGAACGGTCTTCAACACCCACATCCAGGGGATGGCCATCACTGCTCCTTCACGCCCTAAGTATCCATGACAATACCGCGCCAGCCCGGGGTTGGTTCCGCGCCGCGGCCACCGGACCGGGCAGCCCGGGTTTCAGCGCCGCCGCCCGCCGCCGCTCTCCCAGCCCTGGGCGTAGCCGGCCAGGCCGATGAAGCCGCGCACGACGCCGTAGGCAAGCCAGGAGGCGAAACGGGCGTACCAGGGAATGCGGCTCCAGTCCTGGCGGCGGATACGGTGGGCGCCCTGGGTCAGCAGGCGTTCCAGGCTGGCGCGCAATTCACCGGCGAAGCGCGCGTCGTGCGCCACCAGGTTGGCCTCGCGCGCGAGCAGCAGGCTGAAGGGGTCGATATTGCTGGATCCGACCGTGGCCCAGCGACCATCGATGACCGCCACCTTGGCGTGCAATTCGCTGGCGTGGTACTCGTACACCTCCAAGCCGTTTTCCAGGAAATGCCGGTAGAGGGCGCGGGCGGCCATCTGGAAGAAGGGGTGGTCGCTGTGCCCCTGCATCAGCAGCACCACGCGGGCACCGCGGCGGGCGGCGTCGATGAGGGCATGGCGGAAGCGCACGCCGGGTATGAAGTAAGCGTTGGCGATGAGGATTTCCTCCCTGGCCCGGTGCATGGCGTGCATGTACGCCGCCTCGATGGCGCGGCGCTGGCGCAGGTTGTCGCGGGTGAGGAACTGGCCGCGCTGGTCGCCGGCGGCCTCGGCCCGCGGCCGCAACCAGGCGCCCTCGCCGCGGCGCAGACCGAGGCGGCTCCAGGTCACCAGGCGCCAGAGCTGCTGGGCGGCGGCGGCCATGTCGGCGACCAGCGGCCCCTCGACGCGTACGGCATAGTCCTGGCGGGGGGCGCGCAGGTCGCGGCCGTTGAAGTCGTCGATGAAATTGATGCCGCCCACGTAGCCCACGCCGGCGTCCACCACCACCAGCTTGCGGTGCATGCGACGCAGGCGGGTGCGGCGCAGGCGCGGGCCGTAATCCGGCCGGAACACCAGGACCTCGACGCCGGCGCCGCGTAATTCATCGAGGAAAACGGCGGACAGGGCGCGGCTACCGAAGCCGTCCAGCAGCAGCCGGGTGACCACGCCGCGCCGCGCCGCGCGCGCCAGGGCGTCGGCCAGCGCGCGCCCGACCGGGTCGTCCTCGAGGATATAGGTCTCGACGTGGATTTCCCGGCGTGCGCCCTCCAGGCAGGCGAGCAGGTCGGGGAAATAGGCGGCGCCGTTTTCCAGCAGGGTCAGCCGGTTGCCTGCCCGGATCATCGCGGGCAAGGGCTCAGGTCAGCGGACGTAGCTGGGCGGTCAGCGCGGCGTGGTCGGACAGCCGGCGCCAGCGCTGGCCATGCAGGACGTGGGCCGAGGCGATGCCGAAACCGCGCACGTAGATGCGGTCGAGAGTGAACAGGGGCAGGGCGGCCGGGAAGCTGCGCGCGGGACGGCCATGCGCGGTCTCGAACACTTCCTTGAGGCCCAGTTCGTCGGCCAGGTAGCGGCCGGTGCGCTGGCGCCAGTCGTTGAAGTCGCCGGCGATGATGAGCGGGGCGTCGTCCGGCACCATGCGGCGGATGCGCTCGCAGAGCTGATGGATCTGCTTGCGCCGGCCGGCCTCGTTGAGCGCCAGGTGCAGGCAGATGGCGTGCAGCGGTTGCTCCAGGGCGGGCACTTCCAGTTCGCAGTGCAGCAGGCCGCGGCTTTCGAAGGCGTGCGCGGAAATATCCACGTTTTCCCACTGCGTGATGGGGTAGCGGGAAAGGATGGCGTTGCCGTGGTGGCCGTGGTCGTACACCGCGTTCTTGCCGTAGGCGAAGTCGTTCCACAGGTCGCCGGCCAGGAATTCGTGCTGCGGCTTGGCCGGCCAGGCCTCGAAGCGGCCGGCGCGGTGGGCGTGGTGGCCCTGTACCTCCTGCAGGAAGACGATGTCGGCGTTGAGGCCCATCAGGCTGTCGCGCACGTCGTGCAGCACCACGCGCCGGTTGAAGAAGGACAGTCCCTTGTGGATGTTGTAGCTGGCGATGCGCAGGGCGGGTTTCATGACCTGTAGGGTATTCATGCCCTTTGAGGTGCTCGTGGCGTTCAAAGCGGGCTCCGGGAATGCGCGCCTTGGCGTCGCCTTATTTAGCTGGTGCCGGCGCGGCGGGCTTGCCGGCCTCGGCCTTGGGTGCGGGCTTGGGCGCTGGCTTGAGCGTAGGTTCGGCCGGCTTCGGCGCGGGTTTGTCGCCCACCGCGGCCTCGGCGGGCTTTTCGGCAGGTTTTTCGGCGGACTTGTCGGTGGCCTTGTCCGCCGGCTTTTCGGAGGGCTTGTCAGCGACCTTGTCGGCGCTCTGCCCGGCGTGCGGGCCGACGCTGGGCTCCACCGTCTGCATGTTGTTCTTCAGCATGTATTCGTTCATTTCCTTCCAGCCGGCGAACACGGCGGCCTTCGACGCGCTCTTGTTGAGCCGGTAGCAGTCTTCAAGACCGCGTCCGGCGTGACGGCAGGCGCCACCGATGGCCTTGCCCTCGGCCTCCACCTTGGCGGCGTTCGGAAAGCCCGCCCGTTCGGAAAGCTGATCGCAACCCGTCAGGAACGCCGGGATCCATAGCATCCAGAGCAGTCGCTGCATGGGTTTTCCTTTCTGCGTGGAGCGTGCAAGGCGCGGGGCGGATCAGTTCGCCAGATAGGGATTCCGCTGCGTCGACAGGGGTCGCATGCGGCGCTCGGCTTCACGGGCCACCGCCTCGAAGCGGGATTTCACCTCGTCCTCGACGAAATAACTGGAAACCACGGGCGGCACCGGCGTCAGCGGGACGATGTGGGCGCGGTAGCTGAGCGTGACCGGCGCCTTGTCGCCGACGATGCGCCATTCGCCGTTCATGGCCGCCACCTTGCCGGCCACGGAGCGGAAACGGATGTGGCTGGTGGGGTTTTCCTCCATCAGCAGCACCACGTGATCGGGCATGACGAAGGCGAACAGGCCGGCATCGGCGATCTGCTCGACGCGCTTCGGCGCTCCCGGCGGCGAGATCAGTCGGCTCGACACCATGTCCGGAATGAAGGCGGCCAGGCGATTGTAGTCGGTCAGGGTCTGCCAGACGGTCTGGGCGTCGGCGTTGAGCGTCTGCGTGGCCTCGACGCGGATGCCGGTGAGGCCGGTGCTGGCTTTCACCTTGGCGCCCCGCGCGCTGGCTTGGACGCCGCCCGCCAGGAATATGGCCGTTACGATGACAACGAAATGGCGATACATGACTAAGGTTCCCCTTTCCTTTCCATCTCGCGACCCAATACTTCCACCCAGGTGCGCACCTGTTGTTCGGCGATGCCCGGCACCAGGGGCGGCGGAAACGGCGACTTCATGAGATCCATGCGCAGGCGGTGGCGCTGTCGGCCTTGGGGCTGAGCCCGCCCTCCACGCTCAGCCAAACGCCTGCCTGGCGCACGCTGACCAGCGCCGGCGCGAGTGCGGGCCACGGACAGAGTGCGGGAATGAGGGCGTTCAGCCTTTTCATGGCCGCAAGTATAGCGCCGCGCGTTGGCCCGGACACCGCCGATGCCCTCCTTGCCGCGTTCCCATGCCCTCGTTGATCGGGTCCTCGCCGCCCGCATCATCAGGGGCCTGGCCTGCGCCACACCCCTGATGCACGGCTGGCTGATGCGCCAGCGGCTGGCGCGCGGCTGAACCCAGCTCCTCAGACCCGTTCCTCGATGTCGAAGATGCGCCGGTGCTCGCGGATGGCGTAGCGGTCGGTCATGCCGGCGATGTAGTCGCACACCGCCCGCTGCGGGTCGCGGTCGGCGCGGGCGCGGTGTTCCGGCGGCAGCATGCGGGGTTCCGCGACAAAGGCCTGGAACAGCTCGCGGATCAGGCGGCCGGCCTTTTCGCTCATGCGCACCACGCGGTAGTGGCGATACAGGTTCTGGAACAGGAAGCGCTTCAGTTCCAGGGCCTCGGCGCCGATGGCCGCGCCGAAGGCGGCCAGGGGCGGACAGGCGCGCACGGCATCGGGACTGTCCGGCCGGTGCTGGGCGATGTTGCGGCGGGTCTCTTCCAGCAGGTCCACCACCAGGGTGTTGATCATGCGCCGCACCGTCTCGTGGATCAGGCGGCGGTCGTTGAGGTCGGGATGGAGGCCGCGCACGACATGCAGATGGCGCGCGAAGATCTCCACTTCCTCCAGTTGCTCCAGGGTGATCAGGCCGGAGCGCAGGCCGTCGTCGACGTCGTGGTTGTTGTAGGCGATCTCGTCGGCCAGGTTGGTGACCTGCGCCTCCAGGCTGGGCTGGCCGCCTTGCAGGAAGCGCCGTCCGACGTCGCCGAGGGTCTCCGCGTTCTTCCGCGAGCAGTGCTTGAGGATGCCCTCGCGCGACTCGAAGGTCAGGTTGAGCCCCTCGAACTCCGCGTATTTCTGTTCCAACTCGTCCACCACGCGCAGGGACTGCAGGTTGTGCTCGAAGCCACCGTATTCCTTCATGCAGGCGTTGAGCGCATCCTGGCCGACGTGGCCGAAGGGCGTGTGGCCAAGATCGTGGGCCAGCGCCACGGTCTCCGTCAGGTCCTCGTCCAGGCCCAGCATGCGCGCCAGGGTGCGGCCGATCTGGGCCACCTCGAGACTGTGCGTGAGACGGGTGCGGAACAGGTCGCCCTCGTGGTTGATGAACACCTGGGTCTTGTACTCCAGGCGGCGGAAGGCGGTGGAATGCACGATGCGGTCGCGGTCGCGCTGGAACTCGGAGCGCGGCGCCGCGGGCGGCTCGGAGTGGCGGCGGCCGCGACTGTGCGCGGATTGGGCGGCGAAGGGGGCCAGATCAGCCACGCGCCACGGCTTCCGTCAGGGTCGCCCGCAGCGCGGCGTGTTCCGCCGCGTCGTTCAAGGCGGCGACGTAGGCCTCGCCGAGCTTGCGGAAGAGGACGAAGCGAATTCTGCCGCCCTCCACTTTCTTGTCCACGCCCATGTGTTCCATGTACGCAGCCTCGCCCAGGTCGGGAGCACGCACCGGCAGCCCGGCACGGCGGAACAGAGCGGCGACGCGATCCACGTCGGCCCGGGTCAGGTTGCCCAGGCGCCGCGACAGGTCGGCGGCCAGCATGGTGCCGGCGGACACGCCCTCGCCGTGCAGCCAGTTGCCGTAGCCCATGCCCGCCTCGATGGCGTGGCCGAAGGTGTGGCCCAGGTTGAGGAGGGCGCGCTGGCCCGCCTCCTTCTCGTCCGCCGCCACCACTTCCGCCTTGTTCTCGCAGGAGCGGCGGATGGCGTAGGTGAGGGCGTCCGTATCGCGCGCCACCAGTTTCTCCATGTTCGCCTCCAGCCATTCCAGGAACGGCAGGTCGCGGATCAGGCCGTACTTGATGACTTCGGCGAGGCCGGCCGAGAGTTCCCGCTCCGGCAGGGTGGCGAGGGTGTCGGTGTCGGCCAGCACCAGTTGCGGCTGGTAGAAGGCACCGATCATGTTCTTGCCGAGCGGATGGTTGATGCCGGTCTTGCCGCCGACCGAGGAATCCACCTGCGCGAGCAGGGTGGTGGGCACCTGGATGAAGGGCATGCCGCGCTGGTAGCAGGCCGCCGCGAAACCGCCGAGGTCGCCGATGACGCCGCCGCCCAGGGCCACCAGGGTAGTCTTGCGCTCGGCGCGCTGGCTCAGCAGGGCGTCGAAGATGAGATTCAGGGTCTCCCAGTTCTTGTAGGCTTCGCCGTCCGGCAGGATCACCGCCTCCGCCGCCACGCCCGCATCCGCCAGGCTCTGTCGCAGCCGCGCCAGGTAAAGCGGGCCGACCGTGGTGTTGGTGACGATGACGACGCGCTTCTGCTTCAGGTGGGGCAGCACCAACTCGGCGCGGTCGAGCAGGCCGGGGCCGATGTGGATGGGGTAGGCGCGCTCGCCCAAGTCGACGGTGAGGGTTTGCATGGCGTGGACGAATCGTTGCGGCAACAGGTGCGCAATGATAATCCGCGCCTGGACTCCTGGTCGCGCCGGATCGCCGGGCAGTTCGGTCTTCTTCCCTGAGCGCGCCGCCGGCCCGCGCGACTCCGGTCGGGACGGAAGCGGGCCGCCGGCAGATAGTGTTTGCCATCGCGCCGGATAGGGAGGATAGTGCCGCAGCGATTTTCAAGTTGCGTTGCTGCTGTCCGGTTCAAACTCCGCGTTTCCGCGGACGTCATCTCGATTCATCACCCGCTTTCTTGACCTTCGCCCACATGGGGCAATCCCTTTTTTTGTTTTTTTCAAGGATCAAGATATGGCAACCGGCATCGTGAAATGGTTTAACGACTCCAAGGGTTTCGGGTTCATCACTCCTGACGGGGGTGGTGATGATCTCTTCGCGCATTTTTCCGCCATCCAGAGCCAGGGTTTCAAGACCCTCAAGGAAGGCCAGCGGGTCAGCTTCGACGTGACCACCGGCCCCAAGGGCCAGCAGGCCAGCAACATCCGCGCCGCCGACTGAGCGGACGCCCGGCCCCGGCCGGGACGGCTTTTCCCCATTCCAGGCCGCGGCCCGCCACGCGCGGGCCGCCTGCCTGTCACCCTAGCCCGGAGGCCCCATGGCCAAAGAAGAACTGCTCGAAATGCAGGGCGTCGTCACGGAAGTGCTGCCGGATGCCCGTTATCTCGTCACCCTCGAAAACGGCCACTCCCTGGTGGCCTACAGCGCCGGCAAGATGCGCAAGCACCACATCCGCATCCTCACCGGTGACAAGGTGTCCCTGGAACTCTCCCCCTACGATCTCTCGAAGGGGCGCATCACCTTCCGTCACATCGAAACCCGGGGCCCGGCCGCCGCTCCCCGGCCGATGAACCGGCCGAGAAAGCATTGACCGTCCCGCCGGGCTACGCGGTCAAGCACGAACGCGTGGTGGTGGCCGGCGGCGCCGATCTGGAAATCCGCTCCCTGCTCGACCGCGAGCAGTTCTCCGACCCTCTCGGAGAAGCCGAGGCCGCCGGCATCGGCGCCGCATCCTGGCCCCTGTTCGGCCTGGTCTGGCCCTCCGCGCAAAAACTCGCCGACCTCATGCAGGTGCGTGAACTGAACGGCCGCCGCATCCTGGAGATCGGCTGCGGCCTGGGGCTCGCCAGCCTGGTCATCCACCGCCGCCTGGGCGACGTCACCGCCAGCGATCGCCATCCGCTCACCGAGGCATTCCTGCGCGCCAACCTGGCCCTCAACCGGCTGCCGCCCATGGTCTACCGCACCGGCCACTGGGAACGCAACAACCCGCTGCTGGACCGCTTCGACCTCATCATCGGCAGCGACGTGCTCTACGAGCGCGACCAGCCCGAACAACTGGCCGGCTTCATCGCCCGCCACGCCGCCCCGGTCGCCGAAGTGCTCATCATCGACCCGGACCGCGGCAACCGGAACGCCTTCAAGCGCCACATGGCCGGCCACGGCTTCGACTGCGCGGAAACCCGCCTGGACACCCCGCTGGACGACGGCACCCCCTACCGCGGCCGCCTGCTCCACTTCCAACGCGCCCTCGCCGTCCAGGCCTGAGCCTGTCGTCGAGGCGGGCAAATCGTCCGTCCGCGCCGACCGACGTGCGCGGCCGTGTTGCCCGTAAGCGTCAACCCACCAGCGCCACCGCCTTCACCTGTGCGTAGAGCCGTTGCCCGGGGGTCAGCCCGAGGGCGGCGGCCGAGCGGCGGGTGACGCGCGCCAGCAGCGGGGAGCCGCCCAGGTCGAGGCGGACCAGGGCCTGGGCCGGGTGGACGTCGGGAGCGATCTCCACCACGCCGGCGGGCAGGGTATTGAGGATGCTGGTGCCCTCCTGGCGGTTCAGGGCCAGGCTGACGTCGCGGGCCAGGATGCGCACCCGCGCGGGATGGCCGATGGCGTGGCCGCCATCGCGCACCCACAGGCTGCCGCCAGCGAAACTCACGCGGGCCAGATGCCAGTCGGCATCGCGTTCATCCACCACGGTATCGAGCACGACGCCGGCGTCCTCGCCGAGGCGGATCGGCAGGTCGACGCGCGCCAGGGTGTCCAGCAGCGGCCCCTGGGCGACGACGCGGCCGGCTTCCAGCGCGACGATGTGGTCGGCCAGACGCGCCACCTCGTCCGGCGCGTGGCTGACATAGAGCACCGGGATATCCAGTTCATCATGCAGGCGTTCCAGGTAGGGCAGGATTTCCCGCTTGCGCGCCAGGTCCAGCGCCGCCAGCGGCTCGTCCATCAGCAGCAGGCGCGGCTTCACCGCCAGCGCGCGGGCGATGGCGACGCGCTGGCGCTCGCCGCCGGAGAGCTGGTGCGGGCGGCGACCGAGCAGGTCGCCGATGCCGAGCAGGTCGATGACGTGGTCGAGGGCGGCGCGATCGAGGCATGCGTCGGCGCGCTTCATGCCGTAGTCGAGGTTGCCGCGCGCGGACAGATGCGGGAACAGGCTGGCTTCCTGGAACACGTAGCCGAGCGAGCGCCGGTGCGTGGGCAGGAAGTCGGCGCCGTCCTGCCAGACCTCACCTTTCATGGCCAGGTAGCCGTCCGGGGTGCGCGCCAGGCCGGCGATCAGGCGCAGCAGCGTGGTCTTGCCGGAACCGGATGGGCCGAACAGGGCGGTCACCCCGCGGCCGGGCAGGTCGAGGTCGACGTCGAGGGTGAAGTCCGGATAGGCGAGCCGGAAACGCGCCTGGATGGCCTCGCCGTTCACAGGTGCACCACCTGATAGCGCCGGTTGAGGAAATACACCATGAACAGCAGCAGGAACGAGGCCGCCAGCAGACCGCCAGCCAGCACGTGGGCGCTGGCGTAATCCATGGCCTCGGCGTGATCGTAGATGGCGATGGACAGCACGCGTGTCTCGCCGGGTATGTTGCCGCCCACCATCAGCACCACGCCGAACTCGCCGACGGTATGCGCGAAAGTCAGCGTGATGGCGGTGAGGAAGCCGCGCCTCGATAGCGGCACTACGACGCTGAAGAAACGGTCCCAGGCATTCGCGCGCAGCGTCGCCGCCACTTCGGTCATGCGCTCGCCGACAGCGGCGAAGGCGTCCTTCAGTGGCTGCACCATGAACGGCAGCGAATACAGGGTCGAGGCGATGACCAGGCCGGTGAAGCTGAAGGCGAGGTGATGCCAACCCAGGGCGATCAGCGTGCCGCCAATGGGCCCGTTAGGCCCCAGGGCCACCAACATGTAGAAGCCCAGCACGGTGGGCGGCAACACCAGGGGCAGGGCGACCACCGCCTCGACCGCCACGGATAACTTGCTTTTCGTCCGCGCCAGCCACCAGGCGACCGGGGTGCCGAGAAGCAACAACACCAGGGTGGTGACGGCCGACAGCTTGAGCGTGGTGAGCAGCGCCATCCAGTCGGCGTCGGACATCCTAATTCCCTTCCTCGCCCGGCAGCGCGAAGCCGTAGCGGCGCATGACCGCGCGCGCCGGTTCGCTCGTCATGTAGCGCGCGAAATCGGCAGCCAGGGGATTGCCGGCGGCGCGTCGAGTGATGATGTACCCCTGTTCCAGCGGCGCGTGCCAGGCATCGGGAAGCAGCGTCCAGGCGCCCTTGCCCGCCATGGTCGGCGACAGCACCAGAGCCAGGGCGACGATGCCGGCCTCCGCCGCGCCGGTATCGACGAACTGGGCGGTGTGGGCAATGTTCTCGCCCATCACCAGTTTGGGCTGCATGGCCGCCCACACGCCCTGATGTTCCAGCGCTTCCTTGGCGCGCAGGCCGTAGGGCGCATGTTGCGGGTTGGCGATGGCGAACTTGCGAATCGGCAACCTGGGCAAATCCTTCAGCGCGGTCTTCGCCAGTTCCGGCCTCAGGCTCCACAGCACGAGGCGGCCGGTGGCGTAGGGGCGGGCCGCCCCCTGCGCAAGGCCGAGTTTTTCAAGCTCACGCGGAAAGGCGATGTCGGCCGAGAAATACATGTCGAAGGGCGCGCCATTGCGGATCTGGGTGAAGAACTTACCGGAGGAACCGTAGATCACCTCGATCCGGTCGCCCGGCCGGTTGGCGCGAAACTTGTCGACCACCTCGGCCATGGCGAACTTGAGATCGGCGGCGGCGGCGATGGTCAGTTTCTCCGCCTGGGCGGGGGAAAACAGTGCCAGCGCCAGGGCGGCAAGCAAGGAAATGCGAACGAGCAGGTGCATGAGGATTGCAATCAATATATGCGAATGTACATAACGCAAGCGCCAGGCATGCCGGCTGAAGCGATCATTCTTGTTTCGCCGCCAACAGCCGGGTGAACTCGCGCATCTCGGTGGCTACGCTGACCGCCGCTTTCAATTCCATGGCGCGGTAGCGTGCCAGCACCTCCAGGCCCAGTTCGGTAACGCGCGCGCCGCCGCCGCCCGCGCCGCCCTTGCTCGCTTCCACCAGCGGCGCCCTGAAACAACGGTTCATGGTGTCCACCAGCAGCCAGGCACGCCGGTAGGACATGCCCATCTCGCGCGCCGCCGCCGAGATGGAGCCGGTACGTGCCACGCTGTCGAGCAGATCGGCCTTGCCCGGTCCCAGGGCGATGTCGGTGCCAAAGAGGATGCGCAGGCGCGGCTTGAGGGCTTCCGGCATGGTCGACTCCTGGTTGCTCGATATATTTGCGCGAATATATGGATGAACGCGGTAGGGAGCAAGCCCGGCGCATGGCCTGGCTGGCGAGCAGGTCGAGGGGCTGGATGGCATACTGGCTGCCACCGGAAAATCATGATGGTGGCCCGCGCCCACCTGCATCCACACGACAGACCGACATGAAAATTGCCACCTGGAACGTCAACTCCCTCAAGGTCCGCCTGCCCCATCTGCTGGACTGGCTGGCCGTGGCCCAGCCGGACGTGGTGTGTCTGCAGGAGACCAAGCTGGAGGATGCCAACTTCCCCCGCGCCGAGATCGAGGCGGCGGGCTGGCGGGTGGCCTTTTCCGGACAGAAGACCTACAACGGTGTGGCGGTGCTGAGCCGGGCGCCGCTGACCGATCTCCAGGCCGGCATCCCCGGCTTCCCGGACGAGCAGAAGCGGGTGCTGGCGGCGACGGTGGCAGGCACCCGCGTCATCTGCATCTACATCCCCAACGGCCAGGTGGTGGATTCCGATAAATACCAGTACAAGTTGCGCTGGCTCGACGCCCTCATCGCCTGGCTGAAGGACGAAGTCGCCCGCCATCCGCGTCTGACCCTGCTGGGCGACTACAACATCGCCCCGGCCGATGCCGACGTGCACGATCCCGCCGCCTGGGCCGGCAACGTGCTGGTGTCGGAGCCGGAGCGGCAACGCTTCCGCGCCCTCGAGGCCCTGGGCCTGCAAGACGCTTTCCGCCTGTTCCCGCAAGAGGCGAAGAGCTACTCCTGGTGGGACTACCGCCAGGGCGCCTTCCGCCGCAACCTGGGCCTGCGCATCGACCACATTCTGCTGTCGCCGGAACTGGCGGCGGGCTGTTCCGGCTGCGTCATCGACAAGGACCCCCGCAAGCTCGAACGCCCCTCGGACCACACGCCGGTCATCGCCACGCTGGGCTGAACGCCGCGCCCCGCGCTGCGCTCCCACCCCTGCCGCGCCGCACAAGAAAATATTTCTTGTAAACGCTGGATGTAGTGTCTAATAAACAAGTCTGGCCATACATCTAGTGGACAAGGGCCGAATCCCCAGGCCCACATCAAGGAGACGCATCATGCAGGAAGCCCTGTTCCAGGAGCTCGCCGAACAAGCCATTTCCACCGAAGTCCTGCTCGAGAAGTACGCCAAGGGCAATGAGCAGAACGTCACCGACGTGCGCCTGCGGGTGGCGCGCGCGCTGGCGGCGGCGGAGCGGAAGAACGAGCGCGCCCATTGGGAGCGCCAGTTCTTCCAGGCCATGGAAGAAGGCTTCATCCCGGCCGGCCGCATCAACTCCGCCGCCGGCACCGAATTGCAGGCCACCCTCATCAACTGCTTCGTGCAGCCGGTGGGCGACGCCATCTCCGGTGAAAGCGAAGGCAAGCCCGGCATCTACGTGGCCCTGGAAGAGGCCGCCGAGACCATGCGCCGGGGCGGCGGCGTCGGCTACGACTTCTCCACCATCCGGCCCAAGGGCTCCCTGGTGAAGGGCACCCAGTCCCGCGCTTCCGGCCCCGTCTCCTACATGCGCGTGTTCGACCGCTCCTGCGAGACCGTGGAATCCGCCGGCTCCCGCCGCGGCGCCCAGATGGGCGTGCTGCGCTGCGACCACCCGGACGTGGAAGCCTTCATCCACGCCAAGGACAGCGGCGACCTGAAGAACTTCAACATCTCCGTCGGCGTCACCGACGCCTTCATGCAGGCCGTGGAAGCCGACGAGGACGTCGAACTGGTGCACAAGGCCGCGCCCGGCGCCGAACAGATGGCCGACGGCGCCTACCAGCGCGGCGACGGCATCTGGGTCTACCGCAAGCTGAAGGCCCGCGAGCTGTGGGGCCAGATCATGCACTCCACCTATGACCACGCTGAGCCCGGCGTGCTGTTCCTCGACCGCATCAACCGCGACAACAACCTGGGTTACTGCGAGACCATCGAGGCCACCAACCCCTGCGGCGAGCAGCCTTTGCCGCCCTACGGCTGCTGCTGCCTGGGCTCGGTGAACCTGACCCGCTTCGTGCGCTCCCCCTTCGAGGCCGAGGCCGAGTTCGACTTCACCGGCTTCGCCAAGGTGGTGGCGGTGGCGGTGCGCGCCCTCGACAACGTCCTCGACCTGACCGCCTGGCCGCTGGAGAAGCAGCATCTCGAAGCCCAGTCCAAGCGCCGCATCGGCCTCGGCTTCACCGGCCTCGGCGACGCCCTGGTCATGCTCGGCCTGCGCTACGACAGCGAGGAGGCGCGCGCCTTCGCCGGCAAGGCCGCCGAGTTCATGCGCGACGAGGCCTACAAGGCTTCCGTGGAACTGGCCAAGGAGCGGGACGCCTTCCCCCTGTTCAACGCCGACCTCTACCTGTCCGGCAGCAACTTCGCCTCGCGCCTGCCGGTGGAACTCAAGGCCGAGATCCGCGAGCACGGCATCCGCAACTCCCACCTGCTCTCCATCGCTCCCACCGGCACCATCTCCCTGGCCTTCGCCGACAACGCCAGCAACGGCATCGAGCCGCCCTTCTCCTGGTACTACACTCGCAAGAAGCGCATGGCCGACGGCGGCCACAAGGACTACCAGGTGGAAGACCACGCCTACCGGCTCTACCGCGAGCAGGGCGGCGACATGGAGAACCTGCCGGCGGGCTTCGTCACCGCCCTGGAAATCTCCGCCCTGGCGCACATGAACATGGTGGCCGTGGTGGCCCCCTTCGTCGATTCCGCCATCTCCAAGACCGTCAACGTGCCGGAGACCTACCCCTTCGGCGACTTCCAGGAGCTCTACACCGCCGCCTGGAAGGCCGGCCTCAAGGGCATCACCACCTACCGGCCCAACGCCGTGCTGGGCAGCGTGCTTTCCGTGGAACCGGAGAAGGCCGCGCCCCAGGACTTCACCACCGGCGACGTCAACCGCCGCATCGAGATCAAGACCCTGCCCGCCCCCGTGCTGGAAAGCCTGAAGTGGCCCGGCCGCCCGCGCCTGCCCGGCGGCAACCCGGCCTGGAGCTACATGATCGAGTATCCCCAGGGCAGCTTCGCCCTGTTTGTCGGCCACATCGAGAACGAAGGCCGCGCCTTCCCCTTCGAGGTCTGGGTCAACGGCGCCGAGCAGCCGCGCGGCATCGGGGCGCTCGCCAAGAGCCTGTCCATGGACATGCGCGCCAACGACCGGGCCTGGCTGAAACACAAGCTGGACTCCCTGGCCAAGACCCGCGGCGACGACGCCTGCGCCATCCCCTTCCCGCCGGACGGCGAACCGCGCCAGGTACCCAGCGTGGTCTCCGCCGTCGCCCAGATCGTGCGCTGGCGCCTGGAACAACTGCACGCCCTGGACGCCGACGGCCCCAGTCCCCTGCTCGACGCCCTGTTCAGTGCCAAGGAACCCAAGACCGGCACCGACGGCACCCTGTCCTGGACCGTCGACGTACTCAACCCCGCCTCCGGCGACGACTTCGTCCTCGGCCTGAAGGAAATCACCCTGCCCGACGGCGTCACCCGCCCCTACTCGGTGTGGCTCTCCGGCGAATACCCTCGCGCCCTGGACGGCCTCTGCAAGATGCTCTCGCTCGACATGCGCGTCCTCGACCCCGCCTGGATCGGCATGAAGCTGCGCAAGCTGGTGGATTACCCGGAACCCTTGGGCGACTTCATGGCCAAGGTGCCCGGCTCCGAGAAGAGCCAGACCTGGCCCTCGACGGTGGCCTACGTTGCCCGCCTCATCATCCACCGCTTCGCCATGCTCGGTTTATTGACCGAGGACGGCCAGCCCATCATGCAGATGGGCATGCTGCAGGACCCCGCCGTGGCCACCGCCGGCCAGGCCGCGCCGCTGCCGGCGCTGAAGGGCAAGCGTTGCAAGGAATGCGGCAACGACACGGTGATCCGCAAGGATGGCTGTGATTTCTGCACGGCGTGCGGGGCGGTGGGGGCGTGCGGCTGAGGATTCTTCACCCCTCCCCCGCAAGCGTCGGAGGGGCTGGGGGAGAGGGAGTTTTGTCTTGCCAGCCCGATGTGGCGTGCAGCGCGTGGAGGCCGGGGGTTGCCCGGCGGCAAGTTACTTTCTTTGCTGCGCGGCAAAGAAAGTAACCAAAGAAACCGCGCCCCACTTCGCCGCCCTTCGGGCTCAGACATACTCGCCGAAAGCCCCCGAAGCTTTCGCTCAGGCGAGGCGGCTCAGAGGGGATAGCCCGCGTAGGGCGCAATAACCGAAGGGCATTGCGCCGCATGTCTTCATCCGGCGGATTACGCCTTCGGCTCATCCGCCCTACTCCCGCCAATACCGCCGCTCCTCATCCACTGCCCGCGCCAGCGTCAAGCCCGTTGCCTGCAAGCGCACCTCCACCGCGCCGTGCCGGTCGGTGCGGGCGATTTCCGCGCCGAGGGCGCGGTAGCGGGCCAGCGCCTCGGGGTGGGGGTGGCCGAAGGGATTGCGCCGGCCGACGGGCACCACCACCAGGCGGGGCCGCACGGCGGCGAGGAACTCCGGGGTGGACGAGGTGTTCGCGCCATGGTGGGGGGCCACGAGTACATCCGCCGCCAGCGGCATGCGCCGTTCCGCCAGGTTCATTTCCGCCAACTGCTCGATGTCGCCGGTGAGCAGGGCCGAACCGTGCGCGGTGTCGATGCGGATCACGCAACTGCGATCGTTGTCGCGAAAGCCGGGATGGGCGTAGTGATGGGCCGGCGGGTGCAGCACCTGGAAACGCACGCCGTCCCAGGTCCAGGTCTGTCCGGCCACGCAGGCCAGCGCGCGCGGCGCCACCGTGAGCAGGGCGCGGCCGGTCTCGCTGAGGCGGGCGGGGGGCATGCCGGCCAGGGAGGTGAGCAGCCAGTCGGGGCGATGGCTGGCCAGCAGGGAGGCGGCGCCGCCGCTGTGGTCGATGTCGTCGTGGCTGACCACCAGTCCGTCCAGGCGCGTGATGCCCTGGCGCCAGAGGGCCGGGGCGACGACGCGGGAGCCGGCATCCTCGCCCGAAGCGAAACGCAGCCCCGTATCCACCAGCACGGCGCGCCCGGCGGTGCGTACCAGCACGGATTCGCCCTGACCCACGTCGAACACCGTGAGCCAGGCCTCGCCGGGCTGAGGTGCCGGCAGGCGGGGGAAGAACAGGGGCAGGAACAGCAACACACCCAGCCAGCGCGCGGGAAAACCGCGTGGCAACAGCAACAGCGCGGTACCCAAAAGCGCCAGCAGGAAGGCGGGCCAGTCCGGCGCGGCGGTGTGGAAGACCGGCCTCGGCAGGGCGGCGAGGAGTTCCAGCCAGGCCATGCCGGCGGCGATGACGGCGTGCGCGACGAGCGCGCACCAATCCCAGGGCAGCACGGCGGCGAGCAGGGCCAGCGGCACCGCCAGCAGGCTCACCAGGGGAATGGCGACGGCGTTGGCCAGCGGGGAAACCAGCGAGATTTCGTGGAACAGCACCAGCAGCAAAGGCGCGAGAGCCACGGTGACCGCCCACTGGGCATGCGCCCAGGCCCGCCACAGGCGCCGGCGGGTGGTGCCCATGCTGGCATAGAGCAGGGTGGCGACGGCGGCGAAGGAAAGCCAGAAGCCAGGCGCCAGGGCGGCCCAGGGATCGATCAGCACCACCGCGGCCAGGGCCACCGCAAGCAGGCGCGAGGGCGTGGGCGCGCGGTCGAGCCAGGCCACCGCGGCGGCGGCCGCCAGCATGTAGAGGGTGCGCTGGGCGGGAATACCGAAGCCGGACAACAGCGTGTAGGCGGTGGCGGCCAGCAGGCCCAGGGCGATGCCCGCCCGGCGCGCCGGCAGGCGCAGACACAAGCGTGGAAAGCGGCGCCAGAGGGCGGCGACGAGCACGTACACCATGGCCGAGAACAGCGTGATGTGCAGGCCGGACACGGAAAACAGGTGGGTGGTGCCGGTCTGCCGGAACAGGGTCCACTGCGTGGCCGGAATCGCATCCTGGTCGCCCAGGGCAAGGGCAATCACCACCCCGGCGTAGGGGGCCTCGCCCAGGCCGGCGCGCAGATGCGCGCGCAGCCGTTCGCGCAGCGCATCCAGTTGCGCGCCGGCGGCACCAGCGCAGCCGATGGCCGGGGCGGGAGCACCCCGCAAGCTACCGCTGGCGCGGATGCCGCGTTGCAGCAACCAGGCCTGGTAATCGAAGCCGCCCGGATTGACGCTGCCATGCGGACGCGCCAGGCGGGCGACCAGGCTGACGCAGGCCCCCCCCTGCAAATGCGGCGCCATCTCGCCGGGCCGCGCGTACCAGCCGATCTGCACGCGGCCCGGCAGCGTGGCGCCGGGGGTGGTGACGGCGGCCACGTCGAGCACGAAACGCAGGCCGTTGGGGGTGGTCTCCGGCAACCCGACGACGCGCCCGCTGAAGGCGACATCACGGCCTTCCCACTGCGCCGGCAGGGCGTCGGCCAGGCGCGACTCGGCGCGCCAGGCCGCGTAGAAGAAACCCGTCAGGAAAGCCAGCAGCCAGGCCAGGAGCGTGCGCGGGACAGTCCGGGCGGGGTGCCTCTGCATCGGGAACTTCGAGGGCGCCAGAGCGGCCCACAGCACCCCGCCCAGCGGCAGCAGCGCCGCCCAGGCGAGCGGCGGCAGCTGCGGCCGCGTTTGCAGCCAGGCGGCACCCAACGCGAAAGCCAGCACCCAGCCTCTCAATTAAGCGCCTATCCCGGTAAGGCTCATACAATCCTCCCATGCCGCGCAAATTCTTCCGCAAATACCTGCCCGACCACGAAAGCATCCGCGAACACCGCCATCTGCGCTGGGCGCGACCGCTGCTGAAACATCCCAACCTGTGGCACCTGAACCGCAACTCGGTGGCGGGCGGCGTCGCCGTCGGCATGTTCGGCGGCCTCATTCCCGGCCCCGTGCAGATGCTGACGGCGGCCATCCTGGCCATCGTCTTCCGTGTCAATCTGCCGGTCGCGGTGCTCGCCACCCTGTACACCAACCCCTTCACCTGGGGGCCGCTGATCCTCGCCGCCTATGCCATCGGCGCCTGGGTCACCGGCGGCAACGGCACGCCCGCCGGCGCGCCGGAATTCGACTGGCGGGGCGAGCACTGGCTGGATTTCCTGCCCGCCTTCTGGGATTGGCTGCTGGGTCTCGGCGTCACCTTCCTCATCGGCAACCTGATCCTCGCCTCGTCCCTGGCGGTGCTGGGCTATTTCGCCGTGCAACTGGGCTGGCGCCTCTATCTGCTGGCCTACCTGCGCCGCCGCAAGGCGCGCCGCCAGGCGCCCTGAATCGCGGACTCAGTCGCGCTCGCTGGGCACCGTCACCGGATAACCGTTGGACAGGGCGGTCATGAACACCTCCAGATCGGTGTAGGCGCGGCTGCCCGGCACCAGCGGCTGGGTGCGGGTGTCGAGGTTGCATTCGGCGAAGCGCAGGTGCAGCGACTGCAGGAAATAGCGGGTGCGGTACACCGGGTAGTGGACCGCGTCGCCATACGGCGTGGTGATCACGCTGCCGCGCAACTGCAGGCCGACCTTGTGGGTGTGGCAGGAGGAACAGGCCAGGTGCAACTTGCCGGCACGCGTGTGGAACAGCTTGCGGCCGCGCTCGAAGGCGTCGCGCATCACCCCCTTGCCGACGTCGACGCGCATCGGCATGCCGTTGCTCTTGCTCGCCACGTAGAGGGAAACCGCGCTGTTGTCGTAGCTGCCGTTCTGCAGCACGCGTCCCTCGCGCGCGGCGCAATATTCGATGACCTCCTCCAGGCCGGCGATACGCTTGAGGTCGGCGCGGTATTGCGGATAGCGCGCACGCAGGCCTTTCAGTCCGTCCTTGCCGGCGCCCAGGCAGCGGGCGAAGCGGGCCTTGGCGTTGAGTTCGCGGAACAGTTCCTCGCCCCGGTCGAGGGCGAAGTGGCCGCCGTGTACCGAGGCGTTGAAGGGGGGATCCATGAACTTCCAGTTGAGCTTCCAGTTCTCCTCCGGATTGCCCGCCAGCCGCCAGTCGAGCTTGCCCGGATGCGCCCAGTGCTTGTAACTGCCGGACAGGCTCTGGTCGCCGCGCACGTGCGGCTCGTAGGTTTCCATGGCGTCGTATTCGCGGTGGGCATCGTTGGCGCCGGCCAGCGGCAACCCCAGGCTCAGCCAAAGCAGGAGAGCGATGCGTTTCATGATCTCCCCCTATTCGAGACTTTGCAGGAAGGCCACCAGATCGCGGATCTCCTGCTCGCTGAGGATATTGTTGGTGCCATAAGGCGGCATCACGGTCTGCGCGTGGTTCACGCGCGCGTCGAAGATCTGCTGGTAGACGGCGGCGTCGGCATACTGGCGCTGCTTGAAGCCGCGCAGATCGAGCCCGACGGTGCCGGGCCATTCCTCGCCGGGAATCTGGTGGCAGGCGATGCAGTAGCCCTTGTCGGGACGCACGGCGATGTCGCGACCGCGCGCCGCGTCGCCGTCGAGCGGGCCGGCCAGGCGCACCTTGCGCGGCTTCGGCGCCGGGCGCCGGTCCTCGTGGCTGAGCGTGGGCCAGGGCGTGAGGTTGTGGGCATGCGGCAACCATTCCAGGCGTCCGCTGTTGGTGACCACCCTGGGTTCCAGGGTCTTGTTGGGCGCCGCCGCATTCACCGCGGCATCCCGCGGCAGTCCCTGCGCCCAGGCCGGGAAGACCAGGGCGACGGCCAATCCGGCCAGGATGCTGATGCTGCGCATGCGACTCTCCTCTTCCGGGTCGCCGCCCGGATTCCTCGCTTCGGAAGCTGGAAGATTACTCCAAACCGTCCTCGGTCAGCCGCAATACCCGGCTCATGCGCGCCGCCAGATCGGGGTCGTGCGTCACCACCAGGAAGGCGGCGCGATGCCGCGTCGACAATTCGAGGAGCAGGTCCTGGATACGCGCGGCGTTGTGCCGGTCCAGGTTGCCGGTGGGCTCGTCCATCAGCACGCAGGCCGGCTGCGTGACCAGGGCGCGGGCGATGGCGGCGCGCTGGCGCTCACCGCCGGAAAGTTCGCCAGGCCGGTGCCCGAGCCGGTGACCGAGGCCCACCTCTTGCAGCCAGCGCGCGGCTTCCGCCAGGGCCCGGGAGCGCTCCTCGCGGCGAATCAGCAGCGGCATGGCGACGTTCTCCTCGGCGGAGAACTCCGGCAACAGGTGATGGAACTGGTAGACGAAGCCGAGCATGCGGTTGCGCAGGTGGCCGCGCTCCACTTCCCCGAGGCTCCACAAGGAAGTACCGCCCACCCGCACCTCGCCGGCATCGGGTCGATCGAGGCCACCCAGCAGATGCAGCAGGGTGCTCTTGCCGGTGCCGGAGGCACCCATCACCGCCACCCGCTCGCCGGCGGCGACGGTCAGATCGACACCGTTCAGCACCGGCACTTCGGTCTTGCCCTGCCAGTAGCTCTTGCGCAGGCCCACGCAGGTCAGCACCGCCTCGCCCGCGGCGTGCATGACGTGCTCCGAATCACTCATAGCGCAGCGCCTCCGCCGGCTGGATGTGGGCCGCCCGCCAGCTGGGATAGAGGGTGGCGAGGAAGGACAGGAGCAGGGCCACCCCGCCTATGGTCCAGACATCCGGCCAGTTCAGCTTGGACGGCAGGTCGGAGATGTAATAGACGTCGGCGGGGAACAGGTCGAGCCCGACCGCGCGCTCGATCCAGGGCACCACGGTCTCCACGTTGAGGGCCAGCAGCACGCCGGAAACGAGGCCGGCGAGGGTGCCGAAGACGCCGATCAGGCTGCCCTGCACCATGAAGATGGCCATGATGCTGCCGGGGTGCGCGCCCAGGGTGCGCAGGATGGCGATATCGGATTGCTTGTCGGTCACCGCCATCACCAGGGTGGAGATGATGTTGAAGGCGGCGACCGCGACGATCAGGGTGAGGATGATGAACATCATGCGCTTTTCGATCTGCACCGCCTGGAAGAAGCTGGTGTGGCGCATGGTCCAGTCCGACAGGTAGTAATCGCCCTCCAGGCTGCCGGCGAGGTCGCGCAGCACGCGCGGCGCCCGTTCCAGGTCGGAGAGCTTGACGCGCAGGCCGGAGACGTCGTCGGCCAGACGGTAGAGCTTCTGCGCATCCTCCAGGTGCATGAGGACGAGGCCGGCGTCGTACTCGAACATGCCCATCTGGAAGATACCGCTCACGGTGAACTGCTTGATGCGCGGCAGCATGCCGGCGGGTGTGACCACGCCCTGCGGCGCGATCACCGCCACCTTGTCGCCGGGAAACACGCCGAGGGCGCGCGCCAGATCGTTGCCCAGGGCGATGTTGAATTCGCCGGGGCGCAGGCTGTCGAGGCGGCCCGCCTTCATGTGCCCGGCGAACTCCGCGACCTTGCCTTCCTCCTGCGGCAAGAGGCCGCGCACCAGGGCGCCCTTGGTTTCCGAACCCACCACCAGCAGGGCCTGGCCGCTGACGTAGGGCGCGCTGCCGCGCACCTCGGGATGTCGGGCGACCTGCGCGGCGAGGCCCGGCCAGTCGGCAAGCCGTCCGGCCGGGCCGCTGATTTCCAGATGCGAGGCGACACCCAGGATGCGCGCGCGCAGTTCCTCCTGGAAGCCGTTCATCACCGACATGACGACGATCAGCGCCATCACCCCCAGGGCGATGCCCGCCATGGAAATCACGGAGATGAAGGAGATGAAATGGTTGCGGCGCTTGGCGCGCGTGTAGCGCAGGCCGATGCGGAGTTCGTAGGGAAGCACGGGGCGCAGTCTGCCACAGACCCGGCGCCCCGTCAGTCTCCCAGCAGATGCGCCGCGACCTCCCGGCGATGCGGCGCGCGGCGGTGCTCGAACAGATAGATGCCCTGCCAGGTGCCCAGCACCAGGCTGCCCGCGCGCAGGGGGATGCATAGCTGGGTCTGGGTGAGGGCCGCGCGGATGTGCGCCGGCATGTCATCCGGGCCTTCCAGGGTGTGGCGGTAGAGTGGATCGTGCTCCGGTACCAGGCGCTTGAGGAAGCGTTCGAGATCGCCGCAAACGTCGGGATCGGCGTTCTCCTGGATCAGCAGGCTGGCCGAGGTATGCCGCACGAACAGCGTCAGCAGGCCGTCACGCAGGCCGCTGGCGGCCACCCAGGCGGTGACTCGGGCGGTGAAGTCGCTGAGTCCCTGGCCACGGGTGGCGATCTCGAAGCTGTGCTGCAGTTGTCGCATGCCGCCATTTTAAGGGCTCGCGACGCCCGCCTCAGTCCGCCTGCACCAGATCGCGGTAGGCATGCCAGCTGGCGTGGCCGAGCAGGGGGAAGACCAGCACCATGCCGAACAGCGCGGTGAGCATGCCCGCCAGACTCAGGCCGACGATGACCGCGGCCCACACCAGCATGGGCAGGGGATTGCTCGCCACCGCCCAGAGACTGGTGGTGATGGCGGTGACGGTATCCACCTCGCGGTCCATCATCATCGGCAGGGAGACCACGGCCAGGGCGAACACCAGCGCCGCCAGGGCGGCACCGAGCACCAGGTAGACGACGACGAAGGCCCAGTGGTCGGCGCTGAACAGCAGTCCCACGTTGAAATAGCCGGTAGCCACCAGGTCGTTGCGCAGCAGCAGTCCCACCAGCAGCGCGGAGATGCGCTCCCAGGCACTGAGGATGAAGGCCAGCAGCACGGCGAAGAGGCCAATCGAGGTCGGATTGCGCCGCAGGGGCGTGAGGAATTGCAGGGGGCCGCCGCCATCCAGGCCGTGTTCCAGGCGGCTGGAAATCGCATAGAAACTGATGGCCAGGAAGGGCGCCAGCAGCAGGAAGCCCGACAACAGGGTGAGGGTGAGATGCGTGCTTTGCCGTGCCCAGGCCAGCAACAACCCGCCTAGCAGGGCGAAGACCACGCCATAGCCCAGCGACAACGGCCAGGCCCGCGCGAGATCGCGCCAACCCAGGCGCAGCCAGACCAGGGGACGCAGGGCATCGACCCGGCGCAGGGCGGGCAGGCTCATGCCGGACACTTCCGGCTTGAAGGACAGGGTGCTCATGATTCGACTCCTCTCTGTACCGACACGGCAATGGATCAGGCCAAGCCCGGAAAATTCCCGACTGTTTACATCAACAATAGTCGATGGCATGGAAATGCCCAGGCGGCATAATCCCTCGCATGGATTTCCTGCATCTGCTGGTCGACCTGCCAGTCCAACCCGATCCCGCCGACCCTGCCTTCGCGCGGCTGGCGCCCAGCCTGGCGACCCTGCTGCGGCGGGGCGACGCGGCCCTGGCGGAACCCGGCGCGGCGGCGCGGACCTGCCGCGCCTTCGGTCTGCAACGCCAGCGCGACTGGCCGCTGGCGCCCCTGTGCGCGCGAGCGGATGGCCTGGCGGCGGAGGCCGGTTATTGGCTGCGGCTGGATCCGGTGCACCTCGAGGTCGGCATGGGCGGCCTGTTCGCGCGCGCAGGCGACATGCTGGCCCTCGCGGCGGAGGAAGCGGACGCCCTCGCGGCAGGCTTGCATGCGGCCTGCGAAGCCGAGGGCTGGAGGCTGTCGGCGCCCACGCCACTGCGCTGGTACCTGCACGCGCCCGGTGCCCCGGATCTGGCCACCACCCCCCTGGACGAGGTGGCGGGCGAGTACATCGCCCCCCATCTGCCGCAAGGCGGTACGGCGGCGAAGCTGCTGCAACTGCTGAACGAGGCGCAGATGCTGTTGCATGCGCACCCGGTCAACCTCCAGCGCGAGGCCGCCGGCCGCCTCCCGGTCAACGGCCTGTGGGCCTGGGGCGGCGGCGTATGGACGCGGCCGGCGCCGCGCTTCGACCTGGCCGCCAGCGCCGCGGCGGAGGCACGCGCCCTGGGCGCCGCCGCCGGCGTTGCCCTGGCGGACGCTCCCGCCAGCCTGGAAGCCCTGCGCGATGCCGGCCGCCGGGTGTTCGCCAGCCCGGCCCCACCGTCGCGTCCGGCCGATCCCGGCGACGCCCTGGCGGCGCTGGAACGCCTGTGGTTCGAACCACTGCTGCGCGCGCTGCGACGCGGAAGCCTGCGCGGCCTGCGTCTCGACATACCCGGACACCCCGGCCGCAGCGTCCAGCTCACGCCGACGCGCGCCTGGCGGTTCTGGCGCTAGGAGCCTATCGCGGCACCGCCACCTGTCGCATGCGCGCGGCGATGATCGCCTTGCGCTTCAGCAGGCCGCGCGCGCCCTGGTTGCGTTCGTAAAAGCGCGGATTGGGGATCATCGCGGCCAGGTGTGCCGCCTGGTCGGGTCCCAGTCCGGCGGCCGAGCTTTTGAAGTAGCGCCGGCTCGCGGCTTCCGCGCCATAGATGCCGTTGCCCCACTCGATGACGTTGAGATAGACCTCGAGGATGCGGCGTTTGCTCCACAGTGACTCGATCATCACGGTGATCACCGCCTCCTGGACCTTGCGCAGGGGATTGCGGGAAGGCGACAGGAACAGGTTCTTCGCCAGTTGCTGGCTGATGGTGGAACCGCCGGCGACGATGCGGCCCTTCTTCAGGTTCTTTTCCACCGCCTTCTCGATGCCTTCCCAGTCGAAGCCCTCGTGTTCCAGGAAACGACTGTCCTCGGCGGCCACCGCCGCGCGCTTCAGGTGGATGGAGATGCGCGCGTAGTCCGCCCACTTGTGGCGCAGTTCGGCATCCGGGCCCTTCTTTTCCTGCAGGCGCGCGAGCCCGGCTTCCATGAAGGCAGTGTTGGCCGGATTGAAATGGCCCCACCAGAGCACGCCCGCCAGGAAAGCGATCTGCACATACAGCACCAGGACGAGGATGATCAGGCCACCCCGCCACAGCCAGCGCGCGATCATGCTGCCCGCAGCAGGGCGATGACGGGAGCGGTGAGCGGACGCACGCCACGCCAAAGGAAGAAGGCCTCAGCCGCCTGCTCGACCAGCATGCCCAGTCCGTCCGCGGCGCGCGCCCCTTGGGCAAGGGCGAAGGCCAGGAAAGGGGTGTCGCGGCCGTACATCATGTCGTAAGCCAGCGCGCCCGGCGCGAACACCTGCTCGGGCAAGGGCGGCAGTTCGCCGGCCAGCGAGGCGGCGGTGGCGTTGATCACCACGTCATACGCCCCTCGCACAGCGTCGTAGCCGCCTCCGGCGACGACGCCTTGCCCGGCGAAGGCCGCCGCCAGGGTCATAGCCTTGTCCGCCGTGCGGTTGACGATGAACAGGGCGCGCGGGCCCTGTTCCAGCAGGGGACCGACAACGCCGCGCGCGGCGCCACCCGCGCCCATCAGCAGGATGCGGCGGCCGGCCAGCGGCACGTCGAGGTTCGCGGTCAGGTCCCGCACCAGGCCAGCACCGTCGGTGTTGTCGCCGTAAATCTCCTCGCCGTCGAACTTCAGGGTGTTCACCGCTCCGGCCAGTTCGGCGCGTGCGCTGCGCCTTCCGCACAGGGCCCAGGCCGCCTCCTTGAACGGCACGGTGACGTTGGCGCCACGCCCGCCACCGGCGCGGAAGGCCAGGACCGTCTCGGTAAAACCTTCCAGGGGCGCCAGCAAGGCCGCGTAGCGCATGTCCTGGCCGGTCTGCCGGGCGAATTCGGCGTGGATGCGCGGCGATTTGGAATGGGCGATGGGGTTGCCGAAAACGGCGTAGGTGTCGGTCATGATGCGGGGCGTGCAAACGAGTCGAAGCATTGTAAGCGGGGGGCGTCGGGAGCGGCTGCACAAAGGCGCACCATATCGGTGCGGCGCGCACCGGATTGGTTCATGGATTTTCCCCATTTTGGGGACAAGCCTTGTGGCACAATGGTTTATTGCTTGTTCCGGGATGGCATGGAACCTGCTATCCGTCTCATCGTGGTACCTCCCCCTGCTTTGTTCATCCGATTGAGGAGTTTGCAATGGCTGTCGCCGACGTTATGAAAATGATCCAGGAAAACGATGTCAAATTCGTCGATTTCCGCTTTACCGATACCCGTGGCAAGGAGCAGCACGTCACTGTGCCCGTGTCCCATTTCGACGATGAGAAATTCACCGAGGGCCACGCCTTCGACGGTTCCTCCATCGCCGGCTGGAAAGGTATCCAGGCCTCCGACATGCTGCTCATGCCGGATCCGGACACCGCCAACATCGATCCCTTCATGGATGAGCCCACCCTCATCCTGACCTGCGACGTCATCGAACCCGACACCGGCAAGGGCTACGACCGCGATCCCCGCTCCATCGCCAAGCGCGCCGAGGCCTACCTGAAGTCCACCGGCATCGGCGACACCGCCTACTTCGGCCCCGAGCCCGAGTTCTTCATCTTCGACTCCGTCACCTGGCATGACGACATGTCCGGCTGCCACGTCAAGATTCGCTCCGAAGAAGGTGCCTGGTCCTCCGGCGAGCAGACCGAAGCCGGCAACACCGGCCACCGTCCGAGGGTCAAGGGCGGCTATTTCCCCGTGCCTCCCATCGATTCCCTGCACGATATCCGCGCCGCCATGTGCCTGGCCCTGGAAGAAATGGGCGTGCCCGTGGAAGTGCATCACCACGAAGTAGCCACCGCCGGCCAGTGCGAGATCGGCACCAAGTTCTCCACCCTGACCAAGCGCGCCGACTGGACCCAGATCCAGAAGTACGTGATCCACAACGTGGCTCACAGCTACGGCAAGACCGCCACCTTCATGCCCAAACCCATCGTTGGCGACAACGGCTCCGGCATGCACGTGCACCAGTCCATCTGGAAGGACGGCAAGAACCTGTTTGCCGGCAACGGCTACGCCGGCCTGTCCGAACTGGCCCTGTACTACATCGGCGGCATCATCAAGCACGCCAAGGCCCTGAACGCCATCTGCAACCCCGGCACCAACTCCTACAAGCGCCTGGTGCCGCACTACGAGGCCCCGGTCAAGCTGGCCTACTCCGCCAAGAACCGCTCCGCTTCCATCCGCATCCCGCACGTGGCCAGCGACAAGGCGCGCCGGATCGAGACCCGCTTCCCCGACCCCATCGCCAACCCCTACATGTGCTTCGCGGCGCTGATGATGGCCGGTCTGGACGGCATCCAGAACAAGATCCACCCGGGCGACCCGGCCACCAAGAACCTGTATGACCTGCCCCCCGAGGAAGAGGCCAAGATCCCCACCGTCTGCCACAGCCTCGACCAGGCCCTGGAAGCCCTGGCCGCCGACCACGAGTTCCTGACCAAGGGTGGCGTGTTCAGCAATGAGTTCATCGAGGCCTACATCGAACTGAAGATGGAAGAAGTCAGCCGCATTCGGATGACCACTCATCCGGTCGAGTTCGACATGTATTACAGCGTTTGATCTAGATCACCATTTTGCGATTCAGCCGTTAATTTTTATTCCGGCTTGCCGTAATAGAGGGCGGGGTGCGAACCCCGCCCTTTTTCATGCAGAGCCAGAAACACGGCCAGGCCGGGAGACAACGATGGATTTCCTCAACAATCTGAAGATCGGCACCCGACTCATCGCCCTCATGGCGATCACCTCCATCCTGTTGCTCATCGTCGGCGTCATCGGCATCTGGGGCATGCAGCAGGCCAACCAGGCGCTGTCGACGATCTACGATCGCCACCTGTTGTCCATCAACCAGTTGCAGCAGGTACGCGTCACCCAGTTCCAGATCCGCAACGATATCTACCAGGCCCGCCTGGCGCGCGACGGCTTCGCCGCCCAGGAACTGTTCGACCTGGTGGACAAGCGCGTGCGCACCATCAACGAAACCCTGGAGAAATACCAGCAGCAATCGCTGCAGGAGGGCGAGAAGAAACTCCTGGAGCAATACGTCGTCGCGCGCAAGGACTTCGGGGTGAACGGCATCGGCGTCATCCGCGATCTGCTGACCGGCGAGAAGTTCGATGAAGCCGAGGCGCATGGCAAGGACGTCATGGACCCCGCCTTCATGCGCGTGCAGTCGGCCACCGACGCGCTCATCGACCACCTGACCGGCGAGGCCGGCGCCTATCGGCAGGAAATCGAAAAACTTGCCCGCGTCCTCAACATCACCGCCATCGCCGGCGTGGCCATCGGCCTGGCGCTGTCCATCGTCCTCAGCCTGGTCATCCGCCAGTCCATCGTGCGCGGTGCCAGGCAACTCGATGAGGCGGCCTCGCGCCTGGCGCAGGGTGACCTTTCCGGCAACATCGCGGTGCGGGGCAATGACGAAATGGCGCACGTGGCGCGCACCTTCAACAACATGGCCGGGGAATTCGGCCGCCTGATCGGCGAGATCCGCCAGGCCGCCAGTGAACTCGAGGAAGCGGCGAACCACACCACGCGCGACAGCATGAGCGTGGTGGATGCCTCCAACCAGCAGCAGCAACTGGCGATGACCACCACCGCCTCGTCGCAGGAACTGACGCACGCCTCCTCCCAGGTCGGCGAGAACATCTCCGCCATGATCCAGGCCACCGACCGCGCCACCGATCTGGCCCGCAACGGCCACCATGTGGTGAGCGAGGCCGCGGCCAGCATCGACGGAATTTCCCAGTCCGTCAGCCAGACCGCCGGCACCATTTCCTCGCTGGGCAATCATTCCGAGGAAATCGGCCGCATCGTCAGCGTCATCAAGGACATCGCCGACCAGACCAACCTGCTGGCGCTCAACGCCGCCATCGAAGCCGCCCGCGCCGGCGAGCAGGGACGCGGCTTCGCGGTGGTGGCCGACGAGGTGCGCAAGCTGGCGGAACGCACCGCGAAGGCCACGGGCGAGATCTCCTCCACCATCCAGACCATCCAGAACGAGACATCCAGCGCGGTCACCGCCATGCAACGCGTGCACACGCAGGTCGAGCAGGGCGTCGACAAGACCCGCCAGGGCGATCGCGCCATCGCCGAGATCACCGAGGCGGTCGCCGGCCTCAGCCAGCAGATCCATGCCATCGACGCCATCCGCGGCGGGCAGGACACTTCCTGCAAGGACATCTCCGGCCGCATCCAGGAAATCCTCGACATGGCCTCCACCAACCACCGTGCCGCGGAAAGCTCCGCCCAAGCCGCACAACGCCTGAACGACCTGTCGGCCCGCCTCTCGGCGGCGGTCAGCCGCTTCCGCCTCGAAGCCGCGGGATAGCCTGACGGATCGGCCAAAACTGATTCGCGCTACACTTCCGGCATGAGCCGTTCGCCTGCCGCGTTCCCCACCATCGTGCTTGTCGCCTGCCTCGTGGCCGTGCCGCTGGCGCGCGCGGAAATCTACAAGTTTGTCGATGACGACGGGCAGGTGACCTACACCAACATGCCCAGGCCCGGCGTCAAACCCCAGGTCGTGATTCCCGACCTGAAGCCCGCGGCCCAGCTTCCCGCCGCCACCGATAGCAAGGTCAAACCCAGGCCTTCCACCCGAACCCCCACCCCGACCTATTTCCCCAGGGTGGACACGGGCACGCAGCGCAAACGCGACGACATGCGCCGCCAGTTGCTGGTGGAGGAACTGCGCAGCGAGGAACGCAATCTGGCCGCCGCCAAGGGCGCGCTGTCCACCGGCAGCCGGCAGCCCGGCGCGGATGTACGCAAGCTGGCCGACGCCGTGCGCCTGCACGAGAAGAACATCGAGATGCTCAACAAGGAACTCTCCCACATCCGTTGAGTCGCTCAACGGCGGGCGATACGGCAAGGTTTGTTAGAATTCGCGGCTCATTCCAGCGAGTCTTGACGCCATGCGCATCTCCCAGTTTTTCCTCTCCACCAGCAAGGAAGCCCCCGCCGAAGCGGAACTCGTCAGCCACAAGCTAATGCTGCGCGCCGGCCTGATCAAGCGCCTGGGCTCCGGCCTCTACACCTGGATGCCCCTGGGCCTGCGCATCCTGCGCAAGGTGGAAGCCATCGTGCGCGAGGAAATGAACCGCGCCGGCGGCATCGAACTGCTCATGCCCGCCGTGCAGCCCGCCGAACTGTGGCAGGAATCCGGGCGCTGGGCGGTATTCGGTCCGCAGATGCTGAAGATCAAGGACCGCCACGACCGTGACTTCTGCTTCGGCCCCACGCACGAGGAAGTCATCACCGACCTGGCGCGCAAGGAAATCCGCTCCTATCGCCAGTTGCCGGTCAACTTCTACCAGGTGCAGACCAAGTTCCGCGACGAGATCCGGCCCCGCTTCGGCGTCATGCGCGCGCGCGAATTCCTCATGAAGGACGCCTATTCCTTCCATGCCGGCGAGGACAGCCTGGACGCCACCTACCAGGTCATGTACGCGGCCTACAGCCGCATCTTCAGCCGCCTGGGCCTCAAGTTCCGCGCCGTCGCCGCCGACACCGGCGCCATCGGCGGCTCCGGCTCGCATGAATTCCACGTGCTGGCCGACTCCGGCGAGGACGCCATCGCCTTCTGCCCCGATTCCGACTACGCCGCCAATGTGGAGATGGCCGAGGCGGTAGCGCCGACATCCCCCCGCCCCGCCCCTGGCGCGAGCATGACCAGGGTGGCCACGCCCGGCCAGCACACCATCGAGGAAGTCACCACGTTCCTCAAGGTGGCCGCCGACCGGGTCGTGAAGACCCTGGTGGTGCGCGGCGAGAAAACCGAAGCCAACCCGGCCGGCCTGGTCGCCCTACTGTTGCGCGGCGACCACCCCTTGAACGAGGTCAAGGCCGGCAAGCTGCCCGGCGTGCTGAACCCTCTGGAATTCGCCAGCGATGGCGAAATCCGGACAGTTCTGGACTGCGGCGTCGGCTCCATCGGCCCGGTGGGTCTCAACATTCCCGTATTCGCCGACCGCTCGGTGATGAACCTGGCCGACTTCGTCTGCGGCGCCAACAGCGACGGCTTCCACCTCACCGGCGTCAACTTCGGCCGCGACCTGCCCGAGCCCCAGGCCGTCGATATCCGCGATGTCCTCGCCGGTGATCCCAGCCCGGACGGCAAAGGCCGCCTGGACCTCTGCCGGGGCATCGAAGTCGGCCACATCTTCAAGCTCGGCAGCAAGTATTCGCAGGCCCTCGACGCCAAATACCTGGACGAGAACGGCAAGTCCCAGGTGCTGGTCATGGGCTGCTACGGCATCGGCGTCTCGCGCATCGTCGGCGCCGCCATCGAGCAGGGCAATGACGAGCGCGGAATCGTCTTCCCCCAGTCCATGGCGCCGTTCGAGCTGGCCATCGTGCCGCTCGGCCTGAAGCGCAGCGACGCGGTACGCGAAGCCGCCGAGGCTCTCTATAATCAAATGGTTAGCGAAGGCATCGACGTCGTGCTGGACGATCGCGACGAGCGTCCGGGCGTGATGTTCGCCGACATGGAGCTTATCGGTGTGCCGCACCGGGTGGTGGTCAGCGAGCGCGGCCTGAAGGAAGGCGTGCTCGAATACCAGGGCCGCACCGAAGGTTCCGGCACGAAGATTGCTCAGACAGATGCAGTCGGATTCATTGTGGGACGGGTCAAGGCATGACGAAACGCGGTTTGAAGCACCTCATCTGGGTCGCGGCCTTCATGGCCGGGACCGCGCATCCCGGCGCGCAGAAATACGAGCCCCTGTCCGCCAGCGTCAAGTCGCAGATGTCCAAGGCCGTCGCCGACGCCGCCGTGCGCCAGGCCGCCTTCGCCGAATCCCCCCAGGTCCAGGCCTGGCTCGCGGAAATGTCGCGGCGCCTGGCCAAGCGCATCCCGGACCAGGAATACCGCGAGGACTTCCTCAACACGGTGCACTACGAATCCTTCCGCGCCGGCCTCGACCCCGAACTGGTGCTGGGCCTCATCGAGGTGGAAAGCGCCTTTCGCAAGTACGCCGTGTCCACCGCCTCCGCGCGCGGCTACATGCAGGTCATGCCGTTCTGGGTGGACGTCATCGGCACCTCGGACCACAACCTCTTCCACCTGCGCACCAACCTGCGCTACGGCGTCACCATCCTGCGCCACTACCTGGACATCGAGCGCGGCGACCTCTACCGCGCCCTGGGCCGCTACAACGGCAGCCTGGGCCGCCCGGAATACCCCAGCGCGGTCTACGCCGCCTGGCGCAACAAATGGACCTACGGCCTGCCGCCCGGCAGCCTGAACAAGAACCGTCAGGTCGAAACCAGCGGCCCGAGGAAGGGCACCTGAACAACACCCCGCCTCCGTCGCCGCCCACCGCCGGGACGGTCGACGCCAGCCCCGGCGCGGCCCCGCGCAAACAACGCTTTCCCCGTCACCCCAAACACCCCGAGCGCATCTGCTGGGGCTGCGACAAATACTGCCCGGCCGACAACCTGATGTGCGGCAACGGCTCCGGACGCACCGAACATCCCTGCGAAACGCTTGGGGCAGACTGGTACCTGCAAGGCGGCTGGGCCGAGGAGTTCGGCGCGGATGCGCCGGTGGATCCGTCCGCCAAGGCGCCTCGGGCACGCTAGATCCCGCCCTCGCCGGCTCCACGCCGCCCGTCGCGATTTCACTATTCCAAGGAAACCGCTACAGACATCCGTTGGTTGGGAAGGTCTGGAGGATTCGTACCCACTGCACCTGTGAACAGGCTGGGGTTACGGGCCATGCCCACCAGGCGGTAACATCTGCCCATTAACTTGGGGGACCGCCACATGCAAGCCGACACCCTGGAAATTCGCCCGGACATCCGCGCCGGGCTTCACGCCTTGGCGAAGGAAACCCACCGGGGCGAAGCCGACATACTCAATGAGGCCCTGGCCGCCTTCCTACAACGCGAACGCCAGTCCATCGCCCGCGCTCAAAGCGGTTCCAATCAATCCACCCAAGCCCTGATAGACCGGATCAAGGCTCGCCGCCAAAGCCGCGACATTGGACAATTCGACATTCGCGAGGCCATCGAAGAAGGCCGCGATTGATGCCGTTCGTGGTGGACAACTCCGTGGTGGCCGCTTGGTTCTTCCCAGGGCAGGCCACGGATTACACCGATAGCGTCCTGGACAGGCTCAAGACCGATACCGCCCACGTTCCCGCCCTGTGGGTGCTGGAATTCTCCAACGTCCTGCGCAAGGCCATCATGGGCCGCAAATTGGCGACAGAAACCGCGCTGGATATCATCGCGGAAGCCGAGAGGCTCCCACTCTCCGTGGATTACACCTCAAACAGCCAGGGAGCAAACCTCGAACTCGCCCTGCGCTACGGCCTGAGCAGCTATGACGCGGCCTATCTCGACCTGGCCATCCGCCTTGGCCTACCCATCGCCACGAAGGATGCCGCATTGCTCGACGCGGCAGACAAGGCGGGGGTGGGGGTCGTTCAGTGAAGCGCGCAAAGCAAATGCAAGGGCTTGGAGAACAGGGATATGACCGAAAATCTTGAAGGGCCTTAGAGACCTGGATAAGGGGCGAGTCATCCGCTTTGCGGATGTAAAGGCGCATTTGGCTTTGACCAGCGCCATTGAGGAACCGAAGCACCCCATCGGAGCCATGTTGTTCAAGCGGCGTGCCCGAAGCGTCATGCCGACCGAGGTGCGCCGCATCGAAGCTGTGGTCCTTGAATACGAAGCGTTTTTCCTGGAGAAATGGCATGAGCACAACCACGGTTGAACTCGATCCCCGCGCCATCCGCGCATGGGTGGAAAACCGGATGGTTTTCATCGAATTGACGGATGGTCGCCAAGTTAGTTTTCCCGCCGGCCGGTTTCGCCTGCTTGCCCAGGCATCCGATGCGGCCCTGGCTCAAGTGGAACTTTGCCTCAATGGCGCTGCATTGCGTTGGGAGGACCTGGACGAAGACATCAGCGTTCGTGGTGTGGTCGAAGAACGCTTCCAACTGCCGTCACCTGAGGCGCTGGCCGCGTGATGAAGCGAATTGGTCACGTTTAGCACCGACGCCTATCTGAAATTACCGTGGTCTGTCCCCTATTGCTCCTCTATTGCTCACTTGACTGCCGCGACGGCGCAGACTTGTCGGGAAACTTTACCCCCGCCTCTCTACTGCAATCGCCTCGTTCCTGTCCCTGGGGATGCCGTCAACGTCGGGTAGGTCCGGGTCAGAAGCGCTAAACCAAGTCTGGGGGCCGATGACGTTGCCCCAGTCCTTGTCATCCCATGTTGCATTCGATCCGCATGGGTTGCATGCTCACGGGCGGGACTTTCGAGGACGCGGTTTCATGCCCACGATCAGCCAGTTCTTCGGCATCGTCATCCAGATGTTCTGGCGCGAACATGCGCCGCCGCATTTCCATGCACTGTATGCCGAGCACGAAGCGTTGATCGACATCCGTACTCTGGAGGTCATCGGTGGTAGCCTGCCCAAACGGGCATTGAGCCTCACCCTGGAATGGGCCAACGATCACCGCGCCGAATTGATGGAGGACTGGACGCTATGCCAAGCCAAGCAGTTGCCGAAGCGGATCAAGCCACTGGAGTAATTCCCACCGCGCCCTGGCGGGTGAAGGCCTTGTCCATCCTGCCGGAGTACCGACTGGCCGTGACGTTTCAGGATGGCACAAGTGGTATTGCTGATTTGTCGGCTCTGACCACGGCCACCAAATGCGGAATATACGAAGCGATTAAGGATCCGACAGTCTTCGGGCAGGCACGCCTTGAGTTCGGTGTTGTGACATGGCCGAATGGGGCTGACCTTGACCCCGCCTGGATGTACGAGCAACTTCAGCTGGCGAAAACGTGGTCTGTCCCCTTTTAGCGTTCCGCCGACGCTACAATTCAACCGCCCACCCCCTTTCGCTGCAGATCCGCACCTGATAAAGACGGACACTGGCATGAAGACAGTACACCACGCACCGAGGGCCATCTGATGGCCCGCCTTGAAAACCAGATCGCGGCATTCAGTGAGGGGGCTTCGTGTGCGCCGCAGAAAATTGTTGCTCCTCATAAATCGGAACCCAAGCCGACAAAAGCAAAGGCTCAGTTCGCATTAAGTGAGGATGCACTCAGATTCGGACGGCTGAAGCCAGTAGGGACGCGGGGTTGAGGCCAGTGCCGCGCGTCCGGTCAATGGCACCGCCATGTGCCAAGCGCCGAGGGCTGGTGACCGGATAGAGGTTCGTGCGGAAGCTTCGCCCCCACGCTCCCGTGCCGACTGCCTATGCCGTGCATCGGGGCCGTCCGTTAGCTAAGAGCATCCAGGTGAGGCAGAAACACCTCGAAAAACACGGCGCAGGCCTGCCGAGGGGAGTAGGTAATTCCGCTTGGCAGGAATCCCTCCATGTCGGTCAGGAACTTCCGCGACGACATCCGCCGCTCCAGTTCGCCCCGCACCTTCGTGGAGTCCAGGGTGCTTCCCTCTTGCGCCATGTAGAAGCGGAAAGCCTCCCCGACGCGGGCAGGATTCACTCGAACATTGGCGCCCGCCGCTTGTGATGCGGCCCAAGCTCGCCACAGGTCGAACAGGTCCCGCCCGTGTTCGCGCTGCAGGAGAGCACGCAGCTTTGTGCCTAGCATCTCGTCCAAGTCATAGGACATGACCTCAACCTTGCGGGCACCGCCGGTACCCGTGGGCACCTCGATTTCAACTGGCACAAGGGGGAAAAGGCTCTTGCGCTCGTTGATATTCACCTCGACCTTCAACTTGGCCATTGCCCCTTCCTTGCTTTGCGGGTCGTATACGTAAATACTGCGGAGGAGCTTGGATTTGGCTGCCAGGTTTCTAACGGCGAGCGTTACTGTGGCGATGACGGACTCATTCGGCTTGCCCAGCAACGGGTGCAGTACGCGCGTGAGCGCCTTCTTGATGTGCCCGGCTGGCCGGTCGCCTACCAAGACCAAGTCGATGTCCTCGGAGTAGCGGCTGGCCGGCACCAAGTGGGCCTTGTGCAGCACGGTGCCACCCCGCATCGCGAGTTGGCTCTTCAGGAATGGGTCCTCGAAAATGGCCGTGACCGCCTGGCAGAGCAGGTAGTCCTGCTCAACCATCAGGTCGTTCAGCCACGGGGCGTAGCTACGCCAGACGTTGATTTCGCGCGCGGATATCATCTAATCTCATCCAAGAACAACAGGCGGTCGGGGGTATACAAGACGCCCCAATCCTTGTTCAACTCCAAAGAACAGTCGTCCGGTGCCTGCAATTCCAGAGGCACCGAAACCGTTCGACGGGGGGCTGTCCACTTCCGAATTCGTCTGGCCGGCCCGACGTGTCCGAGCGCCTCCAGCAGAAAGCCCAGCCGCTGCGCCGTCGATGTGTGGTCGAGGCCGTCCAGCGCCCTGGTCATCTCGTCCGCATCAAGGTCCTTCGCAAAGTCGTTTGTCACCCTGGCCACTGCTTCGACCCCGCCGATGGAAACCTGCGCACGAAGCAGGTCCAGCAGCGTCGCCTCCCGCGTGCTGACACGCCACGGTGCCACGTCGCCGCGTACCACGATGGTCGGGGTCTCAACCAGGCGCGTTTTTACAGTGAAGTCGAGGCGATGCACCCCTATGACAACGCTCCTTCGTGCCCGGCCCACCATCACTTGGGTGTTTTGCAGTGCGTAATGGGCCGACCCCCAGTAACGCGCTGCGGAAAGCAGCCCGACGTAGTAGCGAGGTTCCAACCGCTGCATGTAGTCGTCCAACCACCAGGTCACGGGCGGCGCCCCGTAGTGCTCGTGTTCGGGCGGCACGATGACCCAACCCGAGGTTCGTTTCGCGGCCGCGACGATGCGCTTCTTCCGGCTGAGCCGGGACAGCACGCCGGTGACCGCCAGGTCGGTAGGCGCCTTGCCGAGAAGCGCAGCGAATTCCGCTTGCTCGAAGAGGTAGCGGTGCTGGGCTTGGATATACCGAAGTGCTTCGTCAGGAGACATTGCTTTTGAAAGATACCGTAGCAGTAAATATATTTTGCGAATAGTAACGATAGACGTATATATTTGCAAACTATATTGACACTCGGCGACGGACCGTCTGCCTCGTCACCTTTCACTATGATTTTGCGCAAAGGTGGCGCCTGCGGCGGGGCAACGCGCTACCGCTAGGCCCAGCCCTCAGATTCGGACGGCTGAAGCCAGCAGGGACGCAGGGTTGAGTCCGGCATCGCGAGTCCGGTCGATGGCACGAAACCATCCCAGATAGCTGTCGAGGTAACGGGTGGCGACGCCATGGAAGCGGCGAATCCAGTCCTTCAGGCGTGAGTCGTAGGCATTCACGTTCTGAACGTGATAGACGCCGGCCACTACGCGGATGCCAGCCGACAGCTTGATGGGGCGGTGCGCCACGCCGAGGGCCTTAGCCGCGGCGGCCAGAGTGCTGCTGCCATCCGAACACAGAATAATGTCCTTCGGCAGCAGTGGGCCGAGTGCCGCGACGACGCTGGCCTTGTCGTCCGCCGGCAGGATGGCATCGGCGGTGCTGCCGGCGCGGTCACGGGTGACCAGGACGGGAATCTGTTCCTTGGAGGTTCCCCGCTTGGCTGCGCTTCCACCCCGCTTTCGCGCTTGCCGCGTCAGTCCTTTGCGCAAACCTTTGAAGGACTGCAGGAAGTAGGTCTCATCTGTCTCGGCAATGCCAACAAACGACTTGGCCTGAATCGTCTTTGGCAGGGCCAGGAAGCGATGGCGCCAGCGGAACGCAGTGCTGCGGGCGACCCCGAGCGTTTCCGCTGCCTCTGTGATGGTCATCCCGTCGCGCAGCACGGCCGCCTGCCCGAGCCACTTGCCCTTCATCCGCAGCCGCGCCAGAGGCGTTCCCGTCAGGGCGTTGAAGGTCTTCCGGCAGTCCCAGCACTTGTAGCGCTGTAAATCGTGCGCTACGCCGTTCCTGACCACGTGCTCACCGCCGCAGTGCGGACAACTCGGCTTCACGCTGACACTACCTTCGACGATGGCCACTGATGCCGCCTGGCGCTCGCCAGTGCCCAGCTCCGCCATGACCTTCTGCCGCTGAGCATGCGTCAGTTGCCCCAGCGACTTTAGTAACCTCACCAGTTCCCGTTGCCTCATCTCGGTCTCCCGACCATTGCAATGAGGCCACTATCCACCCCCATGGGCTCATGGCATGAGCCTGTCACTACTTAATGCGAACTGAGCCAAAGCAAATGCTGCATTACGCCCACAAGTGGCACCACCTGATGCCTTCCGCAGCACCGCGCTGAAGAAGGCTGCGTTCTACGCCGACGACAATGTGTTGCTCTTCAATATGGATGTTCGTGAGGCGATGGCACACCTCACGAAAGCCGGGATGATCGTTAATTGTATGGTCACCTCCCCACCGTTCTATGGGCAACGGGACTATGGTGTGGATGGACAAATTGGTTTGGAAGAGCACCCATCAGAGTTCATTGCCAGCTTGGTTGATTGCTTTGAATCCTGCAAGCCGGTACTGGCTGAGAACGGAAGTCTTTGGGTCAACCTTGGTGATACCTATTGGAGTGGTAAAGGCGAGCACAAAAGTGGCGAGGTAAAACAAAGCGCGCGGCGATTTGGCCTACGTCCCCAAGATAAAAAAGGCGACGGCCAATTATGCAAACCCAAACAGCTATTACTGATCCCGCATCGCTTCGCAATCGCGATGCAAGACAAGGATTGGATCGTTCGAAATGACAATGTTTGGGTAAAACCCAACCCAATCCCTGACCAAGTGCGTGATCGTTGCTCAATGTCCCACGAGTACATGTTCCATTTAGTCAAGTCGCGATGGTATTACTTCAACAAGGAGCCGGTTGGTAGAAAAGCGACCTCTGGAAGCACATTGCCCCCAACCGATACTTGGGAAATTGCCCCCGCTCGCAGTAGCCACAAACATAAAGCGCGATTCTCCGAAGAATTGGTGCGAATTCCCGTGTTGGCAACAACACCACCAGGTGGCGTTGTTCTTGATCCATTTGGGGGTAGCGGCACTACACTCGCGTTCGCTCGGAAAAACGGATTTAGGGCAATAGGCATCGACATCAAAAGTGATTTTTGCAAGCTCATGGTGGAGCAGTTGCGGAACATAGAATAAGCGGAGAAACAGGGCGGAGGCGGTATGCCAAAATATTTTGTTGCTTCAAGAGTAAAAGCAGCGGTAGGTGCTTTATCTGATACAAAGGCCAAAGCCGCGCTCTTAGATTTTCTAATTGTGAAGCGCACGCTTGCAATCAAAGGCACCCAGCAGGTTGCAATTACACAGGGCGAGAACGCCTATCTACAGGCGACAAAAGAGTTGGCAGGGGCTTGGAATAGGCCGGCCATCGAAGTGAGTGCCGAGCGTGAAATATTCAATGTCTTTGCATCACATGACACGAAGCAGGGTTATCGGAACGGTAGATATATATCCAACGGCACCGGTACTACCATCGGCGGGAATCCCTGGAAGGCTGTAATAGAGTTTTCATCTGACTCGCCACGGCAGGTGAGTTTCAAAAACGGTTACGAATCTGAACTTGCTACCTTATTGTTAAAGGCAGCAGCCAGTCAAAAGAAGCCAAGCCTGCTTGAATCTGCCGTTTGGTATTTTCGCCGAACCGATCTTGACTCGATTGTTGGTGCCATCTCAGAACCGGATGAGCTTGCGAAGTGCATACGGGATGCCTTTGTTGCCGCGTGCGACCTGAATTCTCTGGAGGTCGTTGCTTTGTTCGATGACACGCCAACCCCGATAGACATGACCAATTTACAAGATGATCTGTCGGACCCACATGAATACCTACCCGGCCAGATTAGCCATCAGTCCAGTTTGAGCGGCATGGTAGGCAGCGCAACATCTGACTTTGATACGAAGGGCATGCAAATCGGTGCTGGCATAGTGGCGCGGCTTGCCGCTGCACTATTGACCAAGCGTTTCCTGATCCTCACTGGCCTGTCCGGTTCCGGAAAAACCAAGTTAGCCCATGCTTTCGCCGCCTGGATTGCCGAATCCGACGAGCAGTATCGCGTCATTGCGGTGGGGGCAGACTGGACGACCAACGAGAACCTGCTGGGCTACCAGGACGCGCTACGGCCGGAGATTTACCGCAAGCCCACCAACGGCGCGCTGGAGTTGATGCTGCGGGCACGCGATGACACCGAGCGGCCGTATTTCCTGATTCTGGATGAGATGAATTTGTCGCATGTCGAGCGCTATTTTGCCGACATGCTTTCGGCCATCGAGTCCGGCGAGCCGATCGCGCTGCATGCGGCGACGGAAGACTTGCCGGGTGGCGATGGCGATACCCTACATGTTCCCCCACGCTTGGCCTTGCCGAAAAACCTGTTCATCGTCGGCACGGTGAATGTGGACGAGACAACCTACATGTTCTCGCCGAAGGTGCTGGATCGCGCCAATGTGATCGAGTTTCGCGCCACCGCCGAGCAGATTGAGTCCTTCCTTGATGATCCGCAGCCGATTCGCATGGATGCGCTGGCGCACAAGGGCGCTGGCTATGGGCCAGCCTTCGTAGCGGCCGCCTCGGGTGCGGCGCCATCGCTGGCCGAACTGCCCACATCGATTCACCCCAATGGCGCGCAATGCGCCGCCGATCTCAAGGCGCGGATGGTGGAGGCGTTCAAGGCCCTGGCCCCAATTGGCGCGGAATTCGGTTTCCGTACGGCGCTGGAAATTGCACGCTTCGTGGCGTTTCACGCCACGCTTACCGGACCCGGCTGGCAATTCAGCGCCGCGCTGGATGCGCAGGTTTATCAGAAGCTGCTGCCCAAGCTGCATGGCTCGGAACGGCGCCTGGGGCCGGTATTGAAAGCACTGGGTGAGTTCTGCTCTCTGCATGGCTGCCCTGCCAGCCTGGAGAAAATCGAGCGCATGCAAGACCGTCTGAAGGACGGCTTCACGAGCTTCGCCGAGGCATAACCCGCCGTGCTGGCGACCGAGACGCTGGAATTTACCGATGCGCATGGCGCGTGCGTGGCACGTCTCAGGCTGTTCGCGCTCGATGCCGCTGCAAAGTCTGCTGATCCACCCAGTCTGATCCGGCTGGACCCTGCGGTCGCACGCGTGCAGGGCGAGGAAGCCGTGCAACTGATCGAGGGTGCCCGTTACGAATATGAGTTCGAGGATGGCCGCGTGCGGCTTGATGCCGCCGACGGTGAACCGGGGCGCTTGATCGAGGCCAGCCGTCTTGCTGGTCGGGCGCATAGCGGTTTTCTATCGCCGGGGCTGAATACCGGCCGGCTGGCGCTGGTAGCGCGTGACGAGGCGGGAGTGTCGCTGGGAACGGCTGCCGTGGAAGTGCGCTCCCGCAAGATAGGTTATCGCGACGATTACCGGCTGATGCTGGAAGACATCACCGAGCGCTGCGTGGACTTGCTGCTGGAGTTGCGCGCACCCACGGCCTTGCGTGCCGCCCCCGATCCTGGCTATACGCCACGCACCATCGCCCAGCGCTTTGCCTTCCTGAAAGCGCTGCTGGGTTCATCGTCGTTTCAGAATGCGCTGCATCGCATTGCCAGCCATCCGCACCAACGCTGGGAGCCGGAGGAAACGTCGTTCGATACGCGCCGTGGCTTTCGGCCGGATGCGCGCGGTTTGCGCCAACTGGCACGTGCATCGCGCCGCGTGCCGCTGCCGGTATCTCATCTGCTGGCGGCGGCTATCCCATCGTTGCCAGAGCGGATATCGCTTTATCGCAATGTGCAGACCGAGGACACACCGGAAAACCGTTTTGTGAAATTCGCACTGCAAGGTTTTTCTGGGTTCCTGGCGATGATGCTGCAGCGGCTTGATACCACTGGCGCGAACGATGCGCGGCTGCACCACGAACTGGCGGTGCTCATCGGGCAGCTGGATGGCGCGCTGAACGCGGATGTTTTTCGGGGCGTATCGCCGCCCGATATGCTGCCACTGGGCAGCCCGGTGCTTCAGCGCAAGGAAGGCTATCGCGAGGTCTATCAAGCCTGGCTCAAGTTCGACATGGCGGCGCGCCTGGTGTGGCAGGGTGGCGATGACGTGTATGGCGCCGGCCAGCGCGACATTGCGACGCTCTACGAGTATTGGGTGTTCTTCAAGCTGCTCGACATCGTGACCGGGGTTTTTCAATTGAATCGCCCCGCAGCAGCCGAGTTGATGGAGGAAACCGCCGATGGCTTCGGCCTGAAGCTCAAATCGGGTGAGCAACTGGGGTTTGAGGGCATCACCTTTGCTGGTGCGCGGCCACTGCGAGCGCGCTTCAGCTACAACCGTAGCTTTACCCGCAATGCCAATCGCAGTGCGGCCGGATCTTGGACCGAACGGATGCGCCCGGATTACACGATCAGCCTGTGGCCGGCCGACTTCAAAGCCGACGAGGCCGAGGCGCAAGAACTGATGGTGCATGTTCACTTCGATGCGAAATATCGCATCGACAGCATCGAGCAGCTATTCGGCCGGGACGATGCCGAACTGGACGCAGCGACGGCGGTAGCGGACTTGAACGAGGAGAAGCAGGAGCAGAAACTCGGCCGCTACAAGCGTGCCGACCTATTGAAGATGCACGCCTACCGCGACGCAATCCGGCGCACCCAGGGGGCGTATGTGCTTTATCCGGGTGATGTTCCGCAGCAGTGGCAGGGCTTCCACGAGATTCTGCCTGGGCTGGGTGCCTTCCCGATTAAACCGGGCAATGGGGATGGCGTGCTGACCGCGTTCATTCAGGACGTGGTGACGCATACCTGCGACCGTGCAACGGCCCGCGAGCGCCAGAGCTACCACGTCTATCAAGTGCAGGAGGCACCGCCCCCCTACGCGGTGCTACACAAGCTCCCAGAGAAGGAAATCGGCAGTGCGCGACGTGCGGCGCCCTTGGCCGAAACGCATGTGCTGATCGGCTGGTACAAGGACAAGGCGCATCTGGAATGGGTGCTGAAGTCTGGCCTCTACAACTTCCGCATGGATATCGAGCGCGGATCGCTACGCCTGAAACCGGAAGTCTCTGGCGCGCAATATCTGCTGCTGCACAGCCACAAGGGCGCGACCAGCCCAAGCCTGTTAAGAGTTTCCAAAGAAGGGCCGCGTGTGTTGTCGCGCGACGCTTTGAAGGCTAAAGGCTACCCCGGCGAACCGTCTCGGCCGTTCTATCTGGTCTATGACGTGACACCTGCTGAAGGCTTCGATGGTTATGAATGGGACTACCGCAAGTGGCCGGATCGGCTACTGAATCGGGCATCTGCTGAACCGCAGACGATTACGCTGGATGTGCTGATGGCTGCCGCAGAGGGAAATCTGTTGGTTCGTGTGATGGGGTAACCGAATACGTTGTCGGGTTATGTTGCACGGCTCTTTGTTGTTACAGCCGACGATTCCTTCAGTAAGGCTTCCAAGCTATTCGGTACTTCCCCGCGCCTCAGCATCCCCTTGAACACTTCGTACACGTCGTTCTTGGCGCCATCCCTGCGGATGGAATGCTCGTCGTTGAGCCAAGCATAGACGATCTTGCTATCTGTGCTGGCGAACCGGAAGAACAAGCGGTAACGGGGCGGTAATTTGTGCTTCTTGACCCGGCGCCAGGCGGTATATTCCTTGCCAAGGGTATCGCCCTGGCGAAAGTCCTTGTGGTCCGGATCACGCGGTACGTTCACCTTGACGTTATCCACGACCGCCTTCAGCAATTTGACCTTGGGATGACGCTCGAATCCAGCGGGGTCTTTTTCCAGGATGGCCAAGACTTCCTGTTCCAGGGCATTGAGCCGGGCCTTGAACAGGTGAAAGTAGAAAAGACTCCAGCCGTTGACGACCAAGCTCAAACCTTGACGTTGGCCAGCAGTTTGGCAAGGCGGTCCAGTTGGGCCTCGTCAGCGGGTTCGATCAGATCGGGGCGACTTTCCATCTGGGTATCAAGGAAGGCGAGGAAGTTACCCAACTCGCCTTCTTCGATATGCATCCAATCCGCTGGGGCGTCATTGGGCATGGAGATGGTCGGGTTGGTATGGCCGGCATCGAAATAGACGGTGTAATCCAGGGCGGAATTAGTAGAGAAGTTGCTGATGGCCAATAGGGGGATCGCGGCAATCCCTGGCCAGACAGATACGGATTTACCTGCGACCTCGTTGGCTTCGCGGGGCATGTGCATCCGGTTCTGCATCATCCATTGCATGGCCGATGGACCGGTGGATGTGGTTTGCAGGGTGCTCATCGATATTTCTCCAGTAACTCACCGTCTATCTGGCGGAAAAACCAGTTGTGCATGGTGTCATGCGCGGCACTGATCCATGCCTTCAGGGATTCCGTCTCACGCGGGGCATCAGCACCACGCGAAAGAACCTGAGTTTCCCAGATCAGCGCATCCTGATCATTCTTTCGGCCTTGGTTGAAGCTGACTTGAAACAAACCCTTAGGTTCAATTGAAGGATAGGCCAGCGACAGACCCAGCCCCAGGCTATTGCCATCGATCCGACCATCGGCAAACAGATTTTCGGGCACGTCCACCGAGATATGCAGTTTCTTGAGGAAGGCCATCGCTGTTTCGCCATTCAGGGCATCAGCGTCTATGTAACGCAGGGTGCATTCAAAGATCCTCAGGCTGTCATCGGCGTTTGGGTACACAGCGAAAAGAGCATCCAGGACCTTTGCACAAAGCGGGAAAAATTCGTCCCAGATGTAGCCTTCGGTGTCGTTCACCGTCAGCAAGCCTGGTCCAAGTTGTACAAGCGGCCACTGATCCGGATTTGTGCGAAATCGGTAATGCGGCGCGTAAGGGGCGAGATTTTCCGGGACATCGGCGATAGGCAGGCGTTCCACAAAGGGGAAATGCGGCTTAAGGGCGCCAGCGAGAAGGCCAATCAACAACTGGTAATGGGGGTCAACGCCCACGCCGGGCGCCCCATCCAGCCCCCAGCGGAGTTCGAACATGGCCTCCACCAAGGGTTTGTTGTTCAGAGTTGTGATCGTTTCCACCTTCTGGCCTATCGGCTTGGCGTGTCGTTTGTTCAAGTGCGCGATTATATTGGGACACAGGTACGGCGGGACACCTGCCGCCCGGATAATACGCGTCATCTGACCACTTCGGCCGACCAGTTTTCCTAGGACTGCCGCGCCGAGCGATTGCTCGACTCATATTCCTGCCGTTGAAACCCTGACAGGTCATCCGGCAGTTCAGAGGCGGGAGTGTGAGTTCGCGGCGGTGGGAAGCTGACCTTCACGCCTTCCAGGCTATCAACCACAGCAACCTGCATCACTACCGCCGTTCAAAGCCCCCCTCGACCGAACCCATGTCGATCGCCACGTAGTTCGTTCAAGTGGCCTTCCGGAAGGTGCTTTGCCCTGATACCCCAGCGGGACAAGGCGATGGGGCGACACGCGGACTGCGTCGTGAGCGTGTCCCATAAAGCAAAAAGGCCACCGCGCAGGATGGCCTAAGTGCTTGATTTGTATGTTGGGGCGATGGATGGGAATCGAACCCACGACACCTGGAGCCACAACCACCCAGCCCGCCGAAGTCCAAGCGCCTGATTTATCAGCAGTCGCCACCCTGCCACCCGCTGAAATTGGCCGCCGAAACCCGCATTCGACCCCCGCGCCAAATCTCAAGGTTCGCCGGGTATTGAACAGGCCGGGGTTACGGGCAATGCCCACCAGGCGGTAACATCCGCCCATCAACTTGGGGGACCGCTACATGCAAACCGACACCCTGGAAATTCGCCCGGACATACGCGCCGGGCTCCATGCACTCGCCGAGGAAACTCACCGCCCTGAGGCCGAAATGGTCAACGAAGCCTTGGCCGCCTTCCTGGCCCACGAGCGCTGGGCGCTCGCCCGCCTGCGCGAAGGTCTGGCCCAGGCCGAACGGGGCGAGTTTGTCCCGGATGAGGAAATGGCAGCCTTCTTCGCCCGCTACGACGCCTGACCCATGCGGGTGCGCTACACCCCCGCCGCGCGGGAGCACTTGGGCGAGATCGGCGGCTACATCGCCAAGGACAACCGAGAGGCGGCAACGCGGGTCATCCGTGCCATCCGGGAAGCCGTGGACCTGCTGCGCGACAATCCCGACATGGGCCGGCGCGGCCATCTTGATGGAACCCGCGAGCTTGTCATTCCGCGCCTGCCCTACTACGTCGCCTATCGGGTGACCGAGACAGCCGTGGAAGTCTTCGCCGTGATACACACCGCGAGATCATGGCCCGAGCGTGAGGCATGAAGCGAGCCAAGCGGATGCAGGCTTTCGGAGAACAATGCTATGACCGCCAAGTCTTGAAGGGATTGAGAGACCTGGATAGGGGCCGAGTCGTCAGCCTGGAAGATGTAAGCGCCCATTTAGACTTGACCATCGCCATTGCGGAAGCGAAACACGCCAGCGGGGCGCTGGTGTTCAAACGCCGGGCTCGTTCCTGGTGGAAGTCAGACTTGGCAAGCCTGGAAGAGGACGACGACGAATCATGATCGAACTCCCCCCCGATTTGATGGCAGCCCTCCAGACCGAAGCGGAGCGGCAGGGGAAGACCGTCTCGGAGATCGCCGCCAAGGCCATCAAGGAATGGATCGACCCGGAGCCCTGGTTCGACATCAACGAACCCATGGAGCCGCCGCGCCGGGTGGAATTGCCCATTGAGGGGGCGACCTACCGGGCCGGAGAAAGCGAGTTTCACATTCGCGTGGTTTCCCTCAGACCGCTTCGTGAACCCTGGCCGCCACCGCCAACTGTCGTCACCGTCGCATTCCAGGCGGAGTATCAAAGCGATGAATGGGAGGGGCAGGAGCATCAGTTCTATGGGGAAGAGTGGATGGACTTAGTTGAGGAATTCGGGCTTACCCTAGAATCAGCGTCAGACGCCGGTTTTACGCGGGTTTGCGAGGAATGAAGGACACCGACTGATATGAAAAATCAGCGTCAGAGCGCCGCGCCGGACACGCCACCCAACGATGAAAAACTGGCCAAGAGTGGAGGGGGTTACATCCCCCCGGAAAGCCAGATCGGCGAGCGTATCCGGAAACGGCGAGCCGAGATAGGTGACGGCCTGGGCATCGAAGATTTGAGCCGACTTTGTAAAAGCTACGACCCGGAAGGGAAGGGCGTATCTCGTGCGACCATATTTCGTTATGAGGCCGGGCAAGGCCTCCCTGGCGCGAGAGAACTTCGCATTCTGTGTGATGCCTTGGACATGTCTGCAAACGAACTGTTGCTTGGGGCTGAATCCAAGGCGATGCATTCAAAGACAAGTGCTCTTGCCATGCTCCTAGAGGAATGGGTAACGACTATGGCAAGCGAAGCGGAGCATCGCGGCATCCTGAGAGGAAAGAAATCGGGTGACATGGTGCGGCATGAACTGATCTACAAAGCGAAGCATCCCCCGAAGACTTGACCGCTTCGCCAAGGAACCAAGCCCGGCACACATAGCCGGGTTTTTTTGGGTATGAAACGTCTCAGATATTGAACCGCGTTTATGATATGAGTTGACAACTGATAATCTGTTGTCTAGTCTTGCTTCTATTACAACGTTCTAGGAGTGAGACATGGTGATTATCAACCCCAAGAAGCCGAACGCCCCACTCACCGCCGCCGACTTCGCGGCTGCGCTGCAAGCCTTGCAGACTACCGCCGCCGATGTTGCGCGCGAGATCGGTGTTAGTCGGCAATACCTTTCCGAGTTCCGGGCCGGCAGCCGTAACCTGCAACCTGACTTGCTGCAACGCCTGCGGGAGTATTTCGAGGCCAAGGGGCTGGCGTTTGATGAGCCTGGCCCGGACGCCGAACCCGCCCACCAGGCCGCCCCCACCCTCTCCGACCTGGACACCCGCGAAGACATGGCCCGTGCCCTGCTGTGCGTGCGCCACTTCGCCCTATCCTCAGCCCTGGAATGCGGCCAGATCACCGCCGCCCTGGAGCGGATGGACGCCAACGACCAGAAAATCCGCGCCCTCCTGGCCAAGCCCGTGCAAACCGGCTTCTTCAACCCCTGGGGCGAAGAAACGCAAAACGACCTGCAAGAGGTCTACGGCATCATGGCGGAGAACCACATCCTTTTCCGCCACCTACAAGGCCGCGCCCTGATCGTGCTGGACAACCTGGGCAGCATCCCGCCCACCAGCGAAGCGAAAGACGTAGCCGGTATCGTGGCCGGCCTGCTTGCCGGATCGCTGGGCGACATGGCTGGAAATCTATTGCCCAGGGCACCCGAAGCCGAAGCCCAGGCCGCCAGCCAGGAAGGGGCGGAAGCATGAAATGTCCCGTCCCCCTGATCGTCCCCGGCAAGATGCCGCCAGCTTCCGTCCTGATCGTGCTGGGCACCCTCACCGCCATGGCCATCGCCATCAAGGCGAAGCAGGCCAAGCCGGGCAGCGTTTGACCGGAGCCACCATGAGCCAATCGCCACGCTACAAGGTGACCGTCACCGAAGGCCACGTCTATCTGCCCGAGGTGCCCGGTCATGAGGGCAAACGTCGATACATCCAGATCAAGGGCGGAACCCTGAAACAGGCATTCGAGAGCTACGAAGACGCCATGTATGGCGCTCTGGAACTCATGAGCCGCATCGAAGGATGCGAAGCGGAAATCCAGGAAATCCGCGCCACCGCCTAACCCCGTCACCCATCCGCCGCCACCGGAGACAAGACCATGCACACCACCGCAACACGCCACCATCAACAGGGCCTCGCCGCCTGTTGGGCCATCTTCAACGCCACGTCCGACCCCATGCGCGCCTTCTGGAACCTGCATCTTGACTACCCGGATCGCCGGTTCTTCCTCAATGCCGCCGCACTACCCGAATACCTCGAAGGCCGGGGATGGGACGAACTCAAGTCCGAGCAACAGAAGGCCATCAAGGCCACCGCCGCCCGCCTCAAGCGCTGGATGCGCGACCTGGAGGAGCGCGGGCTATGAGCAAAGCCAAGCACACCCCTGGCCCGTGGTCGACTGCGCGGAACCGTGGGAACACTGGCATACACGCCAACGCCTACCAGATCGGGAGCGTGATAGGTCAGGATGCCCAGGCCCAGGCAGACGCCGCTCTGATCGCCGTCGCGCCGGAGCTTTTGTCGCTGTTGGTGGAAGCCGCCAGCATGATCCGGGCCAATATCCACCCCATCCAGTCCGGCACCTCCGCCGCTGGCCTGCTGGAAGACATCGACGCGACCATCACCAAGGCCACCGGGGGCACGCGATGAACCGCGCCGGTAGCCTCAAGAAACAAACCTGCGTGCTCTGGATTCAGGCGGCGGGCGGTTATGTGGCCCAGGTATTCAAGGATGGCTATCACGTCACCCAGGACCTGGCCGCCGCCATGCGGATGCGTGAAGACAAGGCCAGCGAAGCCGCCGCCTTCCTCTACACCGCCCACCGTATCAAGGCCGCCGTGCGGGCGGTGCACTGACATGCAGACCGCCACTATGACCAAAGACCATGACCGGCTGCAACGGGCCGTCTTCGCCGAGGAAATGCGGCGATGGGGCCGCCACATCATCGGCCCGGACATCACCGGCCACGTGCCCAGCCTCACCGCCCGGCCCTATGTGGCCCGCACCCTGGCCAGGGTGCCGGATGAATTCCGGCCAAATCTTCTCGCCGAATATCGGGAGCGCTTCACCAACCAGGGGGAGCAGGCCGCCAACAGCTTCATTCGTGAAGGGGTGGCGGACCTGTTTGAGGGCGAAACCCTGAACCTGGCCGCCAGCGATGGGGATGTGCGCGGATTGGCCAAGGACTACGCCGTCAAGGTTGCCGACTTGCTGGGCATGGCGGCCACCTGGTCGGAGATGGCAATCCGCGCCTTACTCATGAACATCTGCGACCGGATGGGCATTGCCTACCCCCTGGCGACAACGACGACAGGCATGGCCGCCCGCATGAGCGCGGAAAAGTGGTGGCGAGGAGCGCTGAGACGCGAAACCTTGCGCCGCCGAGAGGAGGCCGCCATCCGGGCGGGCCTCGTGCATTCCAAGGCCGGGAAGTACGTTTCCAACGCCACCCACCAACGCTTGAGCCAGAAGGCCCGCCGCGACCGCCAATTCCTCGAAGCCTACGAACTGACCAACGAATGCGGCGACGTGGTGGACCTGGTGGAAGTCTTCGAGGCCGGCCAGTCCAACCCGAAGCATCGATTCACCGAGATGATGACCCGGACCAAGGGCATGGAAGCAGTGTCGGATGAACTCGGGTGGGTGGGGCTGTTCATTACTCTGACCTGCCCGAGCCGGATGCATCCGAGGCTTGAAGAATCCGGTGCGAGGAATCCCAAGTTCGACGGCACCACTCCCACACAGGCCCATGACCATCTGCAAACCCAATGGGAGAACAGCCGTTCGGCGATGGGAAGGCGTGGCATCGAATTCATGGGCGTCCGGGTGGAAGAACCCCATCAAGACGGCACCCCACACCGGCACATGCTGCTATTCGTGTCCCCCAGCGATGAGCGCGAGACCTTGGCAATCCTGGGGGAGTACCACCTAGAGCGCTTCGACCCGGATGAACCGGGGGCGCGGAAACATCGTGTCAAGGTGGATCGCATCGACAAGGCCAAGGGCGGCGCGCCGGCCTACCTGGCCAAGTACATCGCCAAGAACATCGGTGGCATCGACGCCGGCCAGCAACTCGACCTGCAAGCCGAGGGGCTGGAGCCGGGCGAGGCCCTGCCCCGCCCCACAGCCTGGGCGCGGGCGCATGGCGTGCACCAGTTCCAGTTTTTTGGCACCGCCAAGGTGACGCTCTGGCGGGAACTGCGCCGCCGTCGGGAGGCCACGCCTGAGCCATTCCTTCCCCACTGGCAGGCCGCCGACGCGGGCGACTGGCAAGCCTTCATGAAGGCCCAGGCCGCCGCGCCGCTTTCCCTTCTGATCGAGGAACGCCAAAGCCTGGCCTATCCGGGGGAAACGGTGCGCTTCATTCGCGGTGTGCAACGGGATGGCCACCGGCTGGTGACGCGCGAACACACGTGGGAAATGCGCCGGAAGGCCGAAAATCCCGACCCTTGGACTCGTGTAAATAACTGTACGCGGGGAGGTGGGGGAGGGCCTGGAAATCGGCCTGGAGGGGTGGGGGTGGGGTGGAAACCGCCACAGCTTCCACCCCGAGTTTGATCCGGGAGCGACCATGCAAGCCCGGACCTGCTCAAATAATAAGCTACTCAAGACGGTTTGCAAGAAAACCGCGAAGCCCCGCGCCCGAGGCCCCAGCGATAAGACCCGCTGGGCATACTGGATGCAGGCCATTGAACCGACCAACCCGGCCATTGAGGAAGCCTTCCCCGGCTACCACCCCCTATGGGTCCAGGAAAGCCAGCGAATACACGTCACGCCGAAAAGCTTCCACCACCTGCGCCGCTCCTGCCTCAACGTCACTCGGTCCAAGGTGGCGGCCTACCTTCGGGTATCGGTTAGGACGGTTCAGCGCTGGGAAAACGGGGACGCGCCCATCCCCTTCATGGCCTTCGAGGTGCTGAGGCTGGTATTTGAATCGACCGCCCACCGCCTCAGCCATGCCCGGTGGGATGGCTGGTATTTCGACCGGGAGGGCCGCCTTGTTTCCCCTGACGTGGGCCGCCTCGCGGTAGGGCCGGAAGACTTCACCGCCCTGGTGTTCCTGCGCGGCGAACTGGACGCCCACCGGCAGCAATCCGCCAGCTTGAGAGAAGAGATCGCCGCCCTTGAGGCGGAGAACACCCGCATCCGGCAGATGTACCGGGACCAGGGGGTAACCCGCGAGCTTGAGGCGATGCAAGACCGCCTGGATGGCCTGCTAGCCAGCATCCGCACCGCCCAGGTAATCCCCTTCGTCACGACCGCCGCCAACTTGGAGAAAGCCGCATGAAACCCCGCCCCCCGATCAAGCCCCTCATGGGGGTAAAGAATGTGGTGTCCATCAACCTGCTGAGGCTGCGCCGCCTGGTGGCCAGGCTGAAGCCCGCCATGGTGGGCCAGATGCGCAAGGCCAGGCCCAAACATGGCCACGTGCGCCGGGCGGCCATCCAGTCGGGCGGAAACTGTCGAGCCTGAAATGAGCCCCCCTCTTTTCCTCTCGCCGGACGAACTCAAGGAACTGACCGGCTACCAATACCCCAGCCGGCAAAAAGCCTGGTTGAAGGATCGGGGCTGGAAGTTCGAGGCCGACAACCTGGGCCGGCCCAAGGTGCTACGCGCCCATCTGGAAAGCCGACTTGGCGGGGTGGGCCGCAGTCCTTCGCCGAAGGAGCCGAACCTCGATGCGCTGAGGATCTTCGGGAAATAAGCCATGGGCCGGCCCCGCCTGCATGACAAGGATTTGCCGCCCCGCGTCTATCGCCGGCATGGGGCCTACTACTTCGCCCCAAATGGCAAGGGGATGGCCTGGATCAGGCTCTCGGACAACAAGCGCGAGGCCCTGGCCAAGTGGGCGGAACTCGTGAGCGCGCCACCCTCGCCGGGTGTAGCCCTGGCCGAACTCATGAACCGCTACCTGGTGGAAGTCGCGGCCAGGAAAGCCACCGCAACCCACGCCGGCAACCTTCAGGAATCCAAGGCCCTGCTCGCTGTCTTCGGCCACATGCGGCCCGAGGACGTGCGCCCGGTCCATGTCTCCCAGTTCATGGCCATTCGTGGCCAGGATGCTCCCATCCGTGCCAACCGGGAAAAGGCGCTGCTCTCGTCAGTCTTCGCGTACGCCATCCGCTGGGGCCTGGTGGAAACCAACCCCTGCCGGGACGTGAAGGGCTACCCCGAGAAAGGCCGGGACCGCTACATCACCGATGAGGAGTTCGCCGCCGTGCGAGCCCTGGCCGGCGAGAAGATCGGGCTCATGATGGATTTCGCCTACCTCACCGCCATGCGGCAAGGCGACATGCTGGCCCTGCGAGTGGATCAGATCGAGGCGGACGGCTTCACGCTGGCCCAGGGCAAGACCGGCAAGCGGCAACGCTTCCCCCTTGTGCCTGTCCTGCGGTCCGTGGTGGATGCGGCCCTCAGGCTGCACCCCGAATTGAAGTCGCGCGACACCCTGTTTTTCAGCCGCACCGGACAGCCCTACACCTCCGATGGTTTTAAGACCATGTGGAACCGCATTCAGCAGGCATGGGCCGCCCAGGGTGGGGAGCGCTTCACCTGGCACGATATCCGGGCCAAGGCCCTGACCGACGCGAAACGCCGACATGGCCTCGATGCCCAGGCCCTGGCCGGGCACGCCACAAGCGCCATGACGGACCACTACATCAAGCGCCGGGAAATCGAGGAAGTCACCCCACTGCCCACCTTGCCGGGCGCGGAGTATTGAACAACGCGGGGATATTGAACGGGCCGGGAAGGAAAACAGCCCGCGAAACAAGGGAAGATGGGGCGATGGATGGGAATCGAACCCACGACACCTGGAGCCACAATCCAGTGCTCTACCAACTGAGCTACCACCGCCACTGTGCTGCATGCACGGCCGCGAGCAAGGCGCGCGGCGTGAAGGGGCGCGATTATACCCGAAGTCGTGGCCGACTCCAGCCCCGCCCGCCACGCCCCAGCGGCTTCAGGTCCGGCTCACCGAGGCCGCCAGGGCGCCGGTGAGGGCGCGCAGGTCCGTCGGCGCCAATTCGATTTCGAGGCCGCGCCGGCCGGCGCTGACGAACACGGTTTCGAACGCCTCGGCGGTGGCATCGATCACCGTGCGCAGCCGCTTCTTCTGGCCCAGCGGGCTGATGCCGCCGAGCACGTAGCCGGTGGCGCGCTCGGCGTCGGCGCGGGCGGCCATCTCGCATTTCTTGGCGCCCAGGGCGGCGGCGCACTGTTTCAGGTCGAGCTTGCCGGATACCGGCACCACCGCCACGGCCAGTTCGCGGCCGTCCAGGGCGACCACCAGGGTCTTGAACACCCGTTCCAGGGGCAGGCCCAACTTGACCGCCGCTTCCTCGCCATAGGATTCGCTTCTGGGATCGTGGGCGTACTCATGCACGCGATGGGGTACCTTGGCCTGCTTGGCGGCGAGGATGGCGGGAGTCATGGCGGTCGGCGGCGGCGTTGCGGATCGCGCGCAGCATAGCAGCGCCCCCGGCGGAGCGAGAGGGCAGGCGGCGGACGCTACAATTCCGCCATGCCCTGCGCCTGTGACCACGACTGTTCCCTCGACCGCCTGCGCGAGCGCCAGCGCAACACCCTGCGCGCCGTGCTGGCCATCAATGCCGTGATGTTCTTCGTCATCGCGGCGGCCGCCCTGCACGCCGGTTCCAGCGCCCTGCTCTCCGACAGCCTGGACAACCTGGGCGACGCCTTCACCTATGCGCTGAGCCTCTACGCGGTGGCGCGGGGCGCCGCGACGAAAGCGCGGGTGGCCCTGGTCAAGGGCGTTCTCATCCTGCTGGGCGCCTGCGTGGTGCTGGCGCAGATCGGGCATCGCCTGATCGAACCCGGCGTGCCGCTGTTCGAGGTGATGGGCGCCTTCAGCCTGCTCGGCCTGGCGGCCAACGGCCTCTGCCTGTTCCTGCTCTGGCGCCACCGCCACGAGGACGTGAACATGAGTTCGGTATGGGAATGCTCGCGCAACGACATCGCCGCCAATCTTTCGGTGTTCGCGGCCGCCGGCGGCGTCTGGCTGACCGGCTCGGGCTGGCCGGACTTGCTGGTGGCCGGCGCCCTCGCCCTGTTGCTGCTGCGCTCCGCCGCGCGCGTCATCGGCAACGCCCGCGCCGAACTGCGCGCGGCGCCGGCGGGCTGAACCGGGTCCGCCGCCGATGCCGCGCCAGGCCAGCCGCTATCGCGTCAGCCCGCTGCCCTACCTGGAGGACAGCGCGGCCTTGTTCGAGGCCATCGCCGACGAACCCTGGGCCGTGTTCCTCGACAGCGGCCGGCCCCGTTCCAGTGCCGGTCGCCTGGACATCCTGGCGGCGCGGCCGTTCGCCACCCTGGTCACGCGCGGCGGCATGACCGAGATTCGGGGGCCGGAGGGCGCGCGCCTGTCCCCCGCCGATCCCTTCGAGTTGTTGCGTGAACTCCTCGACGCGGACGATGTTCCCGCTCCCCTGCCCTTCTGCGGCGGCGCCATCGGTTATTTCGCCTATGACCTGGCGCGGCGCCTGGAGCGCCTGCCCGCGCGCGCCCTCGATGCGGAAGGCATGCCGGAGATGGCGGTCGGTCTGTACGACTGGGCGGTGCTGGTGGATCACGCGGAACAGCGTAGCTGGCTGGCGAGCGCCGGCCGCGACGCGCGCGGCGAGGCCCTGTGGGAGGCATTACTGGAACTGTTCTCGCGACCGCCGCCGCCCGCCTCCAGGCAGGCCTTCCGTGTCACCGGGCCGGTGCGCGCCAATCTCGATGCCGACGCCTACCGGCAGGCCTTCGCCCGCATCCGGCGCTACATCGACGCCGGCGACTGCTACCAGGTCAACCTGGCCTTGCGCTTCGCGGCGCCGGCGGCGGGAGACGCCTGGCTCGGCTACCAGGATCTGCGCCGTCTCAACCCCGCCCCGTTCGCCGCCTATCTCCACCATCCCGGCGCGCGCATCCTGTCCTCGTCGCCGGAACGTTTCCTGCGGCTGCACAACGGCCGCGTGGAAACCCGCCCCATCAAGGGCACCCGCCCGCGCGCGGCGGCCCCCGAGGCGGACGCCGCCCTGGCCCGCGCGCTGCGCGAGAGCGCCAAGGACCGCGCGGAGAACCTGATGATCGTCGACCTGTTGCGCAACGACCTCGGCAAGGTCTGCGCCACCGGCAGCGTCGCGGTGCCGGAACTGTTCGGGCTGGAGAGCTTCGCCTCGGTGCACCACCTGGTCAGCACCGTCAGCGGCCAGCTGGCCGCCGGCCGGGACGCGATCGACCTGCTGCGCGCCGCCTTTCCCGGCGGCTCCATCACCGGCGCGCCGAAGCTGCGCGCCATGCAGATCATCGAGGAACTGGAACCCCACCGGCGCGGCGTCTATTGCGGCGCCATCGGCTGGCTGGGCTTCAACGGCGACATGGACAGCAACATCGCCATCCGCACCCTGGTGTCCTCCGGCGGACAACTGCGATTCTGGGCCGGCGGCGGCATCGTCGCCGATTCGGAGGCGGCCGCGGAATACCAGGAATGCCTGGTCAAGGCTGCGCCCATGCTGAAACTGCTGGCCGACGCCGAGGCCGGAGGTGGTCAGGCGGTGTCCTGAAGCTTGGGCAGCTCTGCGGAGAGTGCCTGAAACAACCCCAGGGGGGTTGTCGGCTTGGATTTCTTCACGGATTCCCTGAATCGCGGGGCAGGACCAGGCGAAACCGCACTCGCCCGTTCTCCGAACTCGCCTCCAGGCTGCCGCCGTGCAGTTGCGCGATGGAACGGCTGATCGCCAGGCCCAGGCCGGCGCCTTCGCCGCTGGCGCGGCGGGCGGGATCGCCGGTGTAGAAGCGGTCGAACACGCGCGGCAGGTGCTCGGCCGGAATCGCGCCGGGGTTCTCCACTTCGACCACCGCCGCGGCCGCCTCCTCGCCCAGGCGCAGGCTGACCGTGCCGCCGGAGGCGGTGTGGCGGATGGCGTTGGATACCAGGTTGGCGAGCAGGCGCTGCAACATCAGGCGGTCGCCCGTCACCCGCGCCGAGCCCTGGCTTGCCAGGCGCACACCGGACTCCGCCGCCAGGGCCTCGTAGAACTCCAGCATGCGCGCCGCCTCGCCATCCAGGTCGACCGCCTCGCGGCGCGGCGCCACCAGGCTGTTGTCGGCCTGGGCGAGAAACAGCATGTCGCCGATCATGCGCGCCAGACGCTCGTACTCCTCCAGGTTGGAAGCCAGCACCTCGCGGTATTCCTCCGCCGAGCGCGCCCGCGTCAGCGCCACCTCGGTCTGCGTCATCAGGTTGGACAGGGGCGTGCGCAGTTCGTGAGCGATGTCCGAGGAATAGTCCGAAAGGCGCCGGAAGGATTCCTCCAGGCGCGCCAGCATGGCGTTGAAGGCGGTCGCCAGGGCGTCGATCTCGGCCGGCAGACCGCCTTGCGGCAGGCGCTCCTCCAGGCTGCTGGCGGACAGCCGCGTGGCCAGGCGCGTCATCTGCCGCAGCGGAGCCAGCCCGGCGCGGGTCGCGGCCCAGCCCAGCAGGGCGGTGAGCAACGCCGCCAGGGCGGTGGTCAGGGCCAGGGTGCGGCGGAAGTCATCGAGGAATTGGCGGTGATGGGAAATGTCCAGGGCGATGGTCACGTCGTGCTCGCCGCCGCCGCCATCGCGCAGGCGCGCCAGCAGGCCGCGATACGCGCGTGCCTCGGCCGTCCAGGCGGTCCAGCGCGGCAACGCGCCGGTCATCGGCAATTCGGCGGGGAAATCCGCCTCGCCGTAGCGGAACCATTCGCCGCCATCCGCCGCGCGCACCGCCACCGACAGGTGATGATGTCCGACCAGCGCGTCGCGCATCCGGCGTTCCAGCACGTCGCGGCTGTCGCCGGCCTTGGCGAAGAGGGCGCGCAGCAGGCTCAGCTTGCCCTCCACCTCGTGCTGGTCCATTTCGCGGAAATGGTTCTCCACCGAGCGTTCCACGACCCAGCCCAGCCCCAGCAGCACGACCACCGCGCCGGCGGCGAACAGCAGGCTGACGCGGGCGGTGAGGGACAGCGAGGTCACCGAGCCTCCAGCACGTAACCCATGCCGCGCGCGGTGTGGATCAGCTTGGCGTCGAAATCGTCGTCGATCTTGGCGCGCAGGCGGCGCACCGCGACATCGATGACGTTGGTGTCGGAATCGAAATTCATGTCCCACACCTGCGAGGCGATCAGGGAACGCGGCAGCACCTCGCCCTGGCGGCGCAGCAGCAGCTCGAGCAGGGCGAATTCCTTGGCGGTCAGCTCGACGCGCCGGCCGCCGCGCGTCACCCGCCGGCGCAGCAGGTCCATTTCCAGGTCCGCCACCGTCAGCACGGCCGCCTCCGGCGCGTTGCGCCCGCGCCGCAGCAAGCTGCGCACGCGCGCCAGCAGTTCGGCGAAGGCGAAGGGCTTGACCAGGTAGTCGTCGGCGCCCAGTTCGAGCCCGCGCACCCGGTCGTCCACCTGGTCGCGCGCGGTCAGGAACAGCACCGGCATGTCGCGCCCGTCGCGACGCAGCCGGCGCAACACCTCCCAGCCGTCGAGGCCGGGCAGCATGACGTCGAGGATCACCAGGTCGTAGCTGCCGGTACTGGCCAGATGCAGGCCGTCGACGCCATCGCGCGCCAGGTCCGCCAGCAGCCCGGCCTCGGTGAGGCCCTGCTTCAGGTAGTCACCCGTCTTGGGCTCGTCCTCGACGATCAGGATCTTCATGGCGCGCGCACTGCTCTCCACTTACCGACACGCCGCCATTGTGCCGCGTCCCGTGCATGCGTTCACGGCCGGCCGGATTACAGATTTGTAATGCGGCTGTCAGGCGGCGGTAGCTCGGCGCCGACCATGATTGCCGCCAATACAGGCGCCAAGATCGTCCATGCCACGCTTCTTCCTGCTTCTCCTCGCGGTTCTCGCCGCCCCAGCCACCCACGCCGGCCCTTTGGCCGAGGCGCTGGAGCGGGCCTGGGCGCGGCATCCGCAGGCCGGTGCGGAGGCCGCCCGCGAGGAAGTGGCGCGCGCCGAGCGGGAACTGGCGGCAGCCTTCACCCCGGCGCCCGCCGCCGTGTCCCTGGCGACGCTGGACGACAACCTGGCCGGCAACAGCCGGGGCAAGCGCGAGTGGGAGGTGGAATTGGCCCTGCCGCTCTGGCTGCCCGGCCAGAAAGCCGCGCGTGGCGCCGAGGCCGAGGCCGCCCTGACCGAGGTCGCCGCCCGCCGCCAGGCCCTGCGTCTGCGCCTGGCCGGCGAACTGCGCCAGGCCTGGTGGGCGCTCGCCGAGGCCCGCGCCGGCCTGGAACAGGCGCGGCTTCGCGCCGATGGCCTGCGCGCGCTCGCGGAAGACGTTTCCCGCCGCCACCGGGCCGGCGAACTGGCGCGCGTGGATGCCAATCTGGCGCGCGGCGAACTGACGCGGGCGGAGGCGGAAGCGCTGGCCGCCGAAGTCGCCCTGGCACGCACCGAACAGGCCTGGCGGGCGCTCACCGGTTCGCCCGCGCCACTGCTCATGGCGTCGGAAGACGCGTCCGGCGCGGCGCGGCCACTCGACGCCGGCGCCGGGGAACATCCCGAACTGCTGGCGCGGGCGGCGGCCGCCCGCCTGGCCGGCGCCCGCCTCCAGGTAGCGCGGGAAAGCCGGCGCGACGCGCCGGAACTCGCCTTCAGGTTGATCCGTGATCGTGACGACGACCGCTCTTCTTACGAAAACAGCGCGGGCCTCAAGTTGACCATCCCGTTCAGCGGCGACGCCCGCGTGCGCCGCGGGGATGCCGCCGCGCGCGCCGAACTGGCCGAGGCCGACGCCGAGCTGGCGCGCGCCCGCGCCGCCGTGGAACTCGACATCGAGCGGGCGCGCCGCGAACTGGAGCTGGCGGAACGCCAGCTCGCGCTGACCACGCAACGCGGCCCGCTGATCGCGGAAAACCTGAAGCTGGCGGAAAAAGCCTTCGCCCTCGGTGAAACCGACCTGGCCGCCCTGCTGCGCGTGCGCGGCATGGCCCTGGCCGACGCGGCGGAGGCCGCGCGCCTGCGCGTGGCCCGCGATGCCGCAGTCTCCGGCCTGCTGCAAGCCCTGGGAGTGACCCCGTGAAAACCGCCGTCCCGCTCGCCCTGTTCTGCCTGGCCCTGCCGCCCGCCTGGGGGCACGAGGGCCACGACCACGGCCCGCCGCCGCCGCCGGTGGTGATCGATGCCACGCCGCGCGCCAGCGCCGAAAGCGAGCTGTTCGAGCTGGTCGCGGTGCTGGAGGCGGGGCCGCGCCTGCTGCTCTACCTCGACCGACACGCCAGCAACGAGCCGGTCAGCGGCGCCCAACTGGAAGTGGAAAGCGGCGCCTTCAAGGCTGTGGCCGCGGACCTGGGCGGCGGCGTCTACGCCGTGCCGGGCGAGGCCTTCGTGCGCCCCGGCACGCATTCCCTCACCCTGACCGTGCAGGCCGGCGAGGAGACCGACCTGCTCGCCGCCAGCCTGGCGGTGCCCGAGCCGGCAAAAGCCACGGTGGCGGCCGAGCGGGACTGGCTGCCATGGGCCGCGGGCGGAGCGGCGCTGGTCGTCGGCGGCGGGCTGGGCTGGCTTGCCCTGCGCCGGCGTGGCAAGAGCGCGCGGCAGGCTGTGCCCGGTGCCGGCGCATCGGCGCCCGCGCTTTCTGGAGAAGGACGATGAGCCCCGTTTCACCGATTGCGCGCCGCCTGCTCGGACTCTGCGCCAGCGGCCTGCTGCTGCTGCAGCCGGGCCCGCTTTTCGCCCACGGTGGCGAGGACCACGACCACGGTCCCGAACCGACGGCCAAGCCGGCACTGCAAGGCGGGGCGCCGAAGCGCCTGGCCGACGGCGGCGTCTTCGTGCCCAAGCCGGCCCAGCATCGTCTCGGCCTGCGCACCCTGCCGGCCAGCTTCGCCGACCTGGCGGAGAGCCGCGAATTCAACGGCCGGGTGATCCCCGATCCGGCCGCCTCCGGCCGCGTCCAGGCCGGCCAGGCGGGACGCGTGCAGGTCGCCGGCGCGGGCCTGCCCAGCCTGGGGCAGCGCGTCGCCAAGGGCCAGTTGCTGGCCCGGCTGCGCCCCGTCACCGCCAGCCTGGAACGCGGCGGCCAGCAGGCCCTGCTGGCGGAGCTGGAGGCGCAGACCGCCCTGGCCGAGCGCAAGCTGGCGCGCTACGCGGAACTGGAGGGCGCCATTCCCGCCAAGGAGGTGGAGGCCACGCGCATCGAGCTGGCCGCCCTGCGGCAACGCCGCGCCGCCATCGGCGCCGGCCTCGACGCCAGCGAGGCGCTGCTCGCGCCGGTGGCCGGCGTCATCAGCGCCGCCCACGTGGTGCCGGGCCAGGTGGTGGAGGCGCGCGAAATCCTGTTTGAGATCATCGATCCCGAGCGCCTGGCGGTGGAGGCCCTGGCTTACGATCCGGCGCACGCGCTGGGCCTGCGCGATGCGCGCCTGGTCCACGCCGGCGGCGCCCTGCCGCTGCAATTCATCGGCGCCGGCCGGCAGATGCGCGAGCAGGCCCTGCCCCTGCTGTTCCGCGTGCGCTCGGGCGCGGCCGCCCTGGCCGCCGGCATGCCGGTCAGGGTAGTGGCCTCCACCGCCAGCCGCGTGCGCGGCGCCGCCATACCCGCCGCCGCCGTGCAGCGCGGCGCCGGCGGTGAAGCCACGCTATGGGTCAAGCTGGGGCCGGAACACTTCGCGCAGCGCCAGGTGGAAGTTCGCCCCCTGGACGGCGAGCGCGTGGCGGTGACCGCCGGTTTGCAAGAGGGCGAGCGCGTGGTGATCGTCGGCGCCAGCCTGCTCGGCCAGGTGCGCTGACGGGCATGCCCAACTAGGACGCCACGCTAAATGGCCATGCCCGTCTCCCTCACTTGCAGCGCGCGTCCCGGACTGCATTCCGGGACTGTTCGGTGGGCGCGGAGCATGCTCCGCGAAACCCCCGCCTCACCCCCCCGCCCCTCTCCCGCTTGCGGGAGAGGGGAGCTTCGTGAGTCGCTAACGCGACTTTCGCGTTAACCATGTTCGACGCCATCCTGCACGCCAGCCTGCGCCAGCGCGTCCTCGTGCTGGGCGCCGCCCTGCTGCTCATGATCTATGGCGCCATCGGCATGCGGCAGATGCCGGTGGACGTCTTCCCCGACCTCAACAAGCCGACCGTCACCCTGATGACCGAGGCCGGCGGCATGGCGCCGGAGGAGGTGGAGCAACTGGTCACCTTCCCCATCGAGTCGGCGATGAACGGCATGCCCGGCGTCACCCGCGTGCGCTCGGTGTCCGGGGTGGGGCTGTCCATCGTCTATGTCAAATTCGAGTGGGGCAGCGACATCTACCTGAACCGCCAGCAGATCGCCGAGCGCCTCAACCTGGTGCGCGAGCAACTGCCGCCGGGCATCCTGCCGCAGATGGGGCCGATCGCCTCGATCATGGGCGAGATCCTGCTCATCGCCCTGCCGCTCAAGGCCGATGCCGCCGCGGCCGGCGCCGATCCCATGCGCGTGCGGGAATACGCCGACTGGGTGATGCGCCCGCGCCTGCTCACCATTCCCGGCGTCGCCCAGGTCACTCCCATCGGCGGCGAGGTGCGCCAGTACCGCGTCGAGTTGCGCCCCGCGCAGATGCGCGCGCTGGGCGTGGCGCGGGAGAAGCTGGAGGCGGCGCTGCGCGATTTCGGCGCCAATACCAGCGGCGGCTTCCTCGAGTCGGGCGGACGCGAATACCTGATCCGCCAGATCGGCCGCAGCAGCCGTGTGGCGGATCTGGAAAACCTGGTGGTGGAAGTGCGCGGCACGGGCAACGACGCGCGCCCCATCCTGCTCAGCCAGGTCGCCGACGTGCGCATGGCGCCCGCGGTGAAGCGCGGCGACGCCGGCTACGCGGGCCGGCCGGCGGTGATCCTGTCGGTGCAGAAGCAGCCCGGCGCCGACAGCGTGGCCCTCACCGCCAAGGTCGAGGCGGCCCTGGCCGAATTGTCCACCACCCTGCCGGCGGGCATGGAGAAGCCGCGCTTCCTGTTCCGCCAGGCCACCTTCATCGAGCACGCGGTGGGCAACGTCGAACACGCCCTGCGAGACGGCGCCATCCTGGTGGCGGTGGTGCTCTTCCTGTTCCTGCTCAACCTGCGCACCACCTTCATCTCGCTGATGGCGATCCCGCTGTCGCTGCTGGTCACCGTCCTGGTGTTTCGCCATTTCGGCCTGTCCATCAACACCATGACCCTGGGCGGGCTGGCCATCGCCATCGGCGAACTGGTGGACGATGCCGTGGTGGGGGTGGAGAACGTGCTGCGCCGGCTCAAGCAGAACCGCGCCGCCGCCTCGCCCCGCGAGGTGCTGGAGGTCATCGCCGCCGCCACCCTGGAGGTGCGTTCCGGCATCGTCTACGCCACTTTCATCATCATCCTGGTGTTCGTGCCGCTGTTCGCCCTGCCGGGCATCGAGGGGCGGCTGTTCACGCCGCTGGGGGTGGCCTACATCGTCTCCATCCTGGCCAGCATGGTGGTGTCGCTCACCGTCACGCCGGTGCTCGCCTATTACCTGCTGCCCGGCATGAAACGCCTGGATCATGGCGACAGCCCCCTGGTGACCCGCCTCAAGGCCTGGGACACCCGCCTGCTGCACTGGTCGTTCCGCCACGACCGTGCCCTGCTCGCCACCGCCCTGGTGGTGGTGCTGGGCGTTGCCGCCAGCGTCCCCTTCTTCCCGCGTTCGTTCCTGCCGCCCTTCAACGAGGGCACGCTGACCATCAACGTGCTGCTCAATCCGGGCAGCGCCCTGTCCGAATCCAACCGCGTCGGCGCCCTCGCCGAGCGCCTTATCGGCGAGGTGCCGGAAGTCACCCAGGTGGGGCGGCGCACCGGCCGCGCCGAACTCGACGAGCACGCCGAGGGCGTGCACTACACGGAAATCGACGTCGACCTGCGCGAGTCCGAGCGCGGCCGCGATGCGGTGATCCAGGACATCCGCGCCCGCCTCGCCAGCCTGCCGGCGGCGGTGAGCATCGGCCAGCCCATCTCGCACCGCCTGGACCACCTGCTCTCCGGGGTGCGCGCGCAGATCGCCCTGAAGATCTACGGCGACGACCTCGCCACCCTGCGCGCCCAGGCCGACAACCTGCGCGAGAAGCTGGCGGGCATCGCCGGCATCACCGACTTGCAGGTGGAGAAACAGGTGCTGATTCCGCAGGTGAAGATCCATTTGGATTACGAAGCGGCGGCGCGCCACGGCGTCGCGCCCGGCACCCTGCTGCGCGATCTGGAGCGCATGATCGAGGGCGAGCACGTCACCCAGATCATCGAGGGCGGCGCCGGTGCCGCCGACGGCAGCCGCCGCTTCGACCTGGTGGTGCGCCTGCCCGAGGGCGAACGCGACGCCCGCGCCCTGGCCGGGTTGCTGGTGGAGACGCCGCTCGGCCACGTGCCGCTGGAACGCCTGGCGCGTGTCGAGGAAAGCGACGGCCCCAACCAGATCGGCCGCGAGAACGCGCGCCGCCGCATCGTGCTGTCCGCCAACACCGAGGGCCGCGACATGGCCGCGGTGATCGCCGACGTGCGCGCCCAGCTCGCCGCGACACCGCTGCCGGAAGGCTACTTCACCGCGCTGGAAGGCCAGTTCCAGGCGCAGGAGCAGGCCGCCCGGCTGATCGCCGTGCTGGCGACGGTATCCCTGATCATGATCTTCCTGGTGTTGTACAGCCGCTATCGCTCGACGGTGCTCACCCTGATCATCATGGGCAACATCCCCATGGCCCTGGTCGGCAGCGTCATCGCCCTGTGGATCTCCGGCCAGCCCCTGTCGGTCGCCTCCATGGTGGGCTTCGTCACCCTCACCGGCATCGCCGCGCGCAACGGCATCCTCAAGGTCAGCCACTACATCAACTTGTGCGCCTTCGAGGGCGAGCGCTTCGGCGACGCCATGATCGTGCGCGGCTCGCTCGAGCGCCTGACGCCGGTGCTGATGACCGCCCTGGTCTCGGCCATCGCCCTGGTTCCCCTGATGCTGTCCGCCGACGCCCCCGGCAAGGAAGTGCTGTATCCGGTGGCGGTGGTGATCTTCGGCGGCCTGATGAGCTCCACCCTGCTCGACACCCTGCTCACCCCCGTCATGTTCCGGCGCTTCGGCGCCCAACCCCTCGCCCGCCTGCTCGCCGCGCGCGCCGGCGGCGAGGCCTACTGACCCACGTTGACCCGGAGAACCACCATGCAACCGATGCTTCCCGCCTTCCTCCTCGCCGCTTTCCTCGCCCAGCCCGCCCTCGCCCACGACGACCACGGCAAGCCGCGCTGGGGCGGCGTGGTGGCCGACGCCGGCGAATTCCAGGCCGAGCTGGTGATCAAGGCTGGCCAGGCCAAGATCTACCTTTCGCACCACGCCGACATGCTGCCCAGCCAGGGCGCCAGCGGCAAACTGACCCTGCTGGCCGGCGGCAAGAAGGAGGAACTGGTGCTGAAACCGGTCTCGGACAGCGCCCTCGGCGCCGCCACCACGCTGAAGTCCGGCAAGGGGGTGAAGGCGGTGGCGGTGCTCCAGTTGCCCGGACAGCCGGTGGCGACCCTGCGCTACACCCTCAAATAGCCGGCGGGACCGCACTGCCCGCCAGGGCCTGGTCGATCGCGGCCAGCAACGCCTCGCGCTTGATTGGCTTGCTGAGGAAGCCGTCCATGCCGGCGGCCAGGCAGGCGTCGCGGTCTTCGTCGAAGGCGTTGGCGGTGAGGGCGATGATCGGCAGGCGCGCGCCCAGGGGTTCCGCCGCGCGGATCGCGCGGGCGGCACCGACGCCGTCCAGTTCCGGCATCTGCATGTCCATCAGCACCACGTCGAAGCTGGCCGCCTGCGCCGCCTTGACCGCCGCCAGACCGTCCGCCACCACCTCGACCCGGTGGCCTTCGCGGCTCAGCAGGGTGACGGCCAGCTTCTGGTTGATGAGGTTGTCCTCCGCCAGGAGGATGCGCAGCGCGCGCCGTTCCATGCTTTCCGGCGCGCCGTCCGCGCTGGTGACGCGCTCCGCGGCCTTCGGCTCGCTGATAGGCAGGAGGAAATAGAACTCGCTGCCGACGTCCGGCTCGCTCTCCACGCCGATGAGCCCGCCCATCAGGCGCACCAGGCGGCTGGTGATGCTCAGGCCCAGGCCGGTGCCGCCAAAGCGGCGGGTGATGGAGCCGTCGGCCTGGGCGAAGGCCTCGAATACCTTGGCCTGCTTGTCGCGCGGGATGCCGATGCCGGTGTCGCGCACCGCGATGCGCATGCCATAACCCAGGCGCTTCGCCGACAGGGTCACGCCGCCCGACGCGGTGAACTTGATGGCGTTGCCGAGCAGGTTGTTGAGCACCTGGCGCATGCGCACCGGGTCGAGCAGCAGGGTCGCGGGCAGAGTGGCATCCACTTCGACTGCAAACTCCAGCCCCTTCTCCCGGCAGCGGGCGCCATGCAGGCGGCCGAGCTCGTCCAGCAACGCGCGCAATTCGACGGCTTCCTCGTGGATGTCCAGATAGCCGGCCTCGATCTTCGAGAAGTCGAGGATGTCGTTGATGATGTGCAGCAGGGAGTCGGCCGAGGTGCGCGCCAGTTCCAGGTATTCCCGCTGCTCGGCGGTCAGGGGCGACTCCAGGGTCAACGCCAGCATGCCGAGCACGCCGTTCATCGGCGTGCGGATTTCGTGGCTCATGTTGGCGAGGAACTCCGACTTCGCCCTGTTGGCGTTTTCGGCGTTCTCCTTGGCCTTGACCAGGGCGCTTTCGGCGTCCTTGATGCGCGAGATGTCGGCGCGAATGGCGATGAATTGGCTGGGCAGGCCGTCCTCGCCGAGCATCGGCGAAATGGTGGCCAGCACCCAGTACAGGCGGCCATCCTTGGCCCGGTTGCAGATCTCGCCGACCCAGGTCTCGCCGCCGGAGATGGTGCTCCACAAATCCCGGTAGAACTCCTCGTCATGCGCTCCGGATTTGAGCAGGCGGTGGTTGCGGCCCAGCAGTTCCTCGCGGCTGTAGCCGGAGATGTCGCAGAAACGCTGGTTGGCGTAGGTGATGTTGCCCTGGGCATCGGTGATGCTGACGATGGCGTGCTCGTCGAGGGCGCGCTTGAACTGGGCAAGATAGTGCTCCAACTCGACCCGCTCGGTGATGTCGGTATGCGTGCCCACCATGCGCACCGCGCGGCCGCTTGCATCGCGTACCGCCAGTCCGCGCGCGAGCATCCAGAGATAATGGCCATCCCGGTGACGGAATCGGAATACGGTCTCCAGATGGTCTGATTCGCCGTTTGCATGGGCCTCTACCGCTGCCAGGGCCTTGGCCGTGTCGTCGGGGTGCAGGCGCCCGGACCATTCCTCCAGGCCATCACCGATCTCGCCCGGAGCGTAGCCGATCATTTCCTTCCAGCGCGGCGAGTAATACACCTTGCCGCGCGCCAGGTCGTAGTCCCACAGACCGTCGTTGGCGCCGCGCATGGCCAGGTCGAAGCGTTCTTCGCTCTTCGCCAGGGCCGCGCGCATGCGCTCCTGCTCCTGGGTGAGGAGGGCGATCTGTTCCGCCATGCCCACCAGGTCGCCGTCCAGGGCCTCGGTTTCCCCCTCGGCGTCGTGGCGCAGGGCGTCGAAGGTCCATTGCAGGGCGACCAGGGCCTGGCTCATGGCCTTGGCCTCGCGGCGCAGGCGCTCGTTGGCGGTGCTCAACTCCGCCGAGGAAAGTTCCAGGCTGCGCCGCAGCAGGGTGAGATCCCGATCCTGCTGGACATAGCTTTCGGAGACGCGCTCCAGCAACTGGGGCAAGCCGAACAGGCCACGCGCCAACTCGGCATCCTCGTCGGCCACCCGGTCCGCCCAGTCCCTGAGCTTGTCGGCCAGCCGCGGCCATTGCCCGGCATCGAGGCCGAGCACGCGTTTCAGCTGTCGTTCCAGCAGGCGGTGCATGAAAATCCCCGTCAGCCGGTTTCACCCAGATAGGTGATGGTCATGGTCTGGTTGTGCAGCTTGCACTCGGTGGTTTCCAGGAAGGGGCTGATCTCGCCGTTGGAATAGAAGCCGGTCAACACACAGTTCTGGCCGAGAACCTCGCCTACCGCCTCCACTTCCTCGTCCACCCGGTCGCCCATCACCAGCTTGCGCCCAATGCAGGAGACCAGGATGCCCAGGCCCTGGCCATCGCCCCGGGCCATCCGCCTGGCGGCCTCGGCGGCGGCCTCGGCGCCATCCACCAGGGCCTCGGTGGAGGCGTGCATGAGCTTGAGGTAGCCATCCTGGGGAATGTCGCCGGCCAGGGTGAGACTGCCGTCCACCTCGTCGACGCCCAGCAGGGTACGGATCAGGCCGGTCTCCTCGCGATCACCGGAGAGGATGGCGAAGGGGAACAGCAAACCCGAAGCGGGCAGGTCCCTGGCGTAATCGCCCAGGTATCGCCGGTAAACCTCCAGCGCCGGCTCGCCGTCCAGCTCATACAGAACGTTGCCCGCGGCGCGGGTGGCGCGGCGGGCGGGGCCGAAACTGTTCCAGCCGCCGAAGGAGCCGTGGGCGAAATCCAGTGCCTCGCCATAGAACCCCACCGCCAGCATGAGCGTATCCGACACCTGCTCGTCCAGCAGCGCCCAGGTGCGGCTGAAGGCGCCGTAGTCGCCGGCCAGACCGCCGGTCAGGGGGATCGCCTTGCCCAGGACGGAGACGACGCCGGCGATGAGCTCGCTGCCGTTCACCCGGACACCCTGGGACAGCAGCAGCACCGCCCTGAGACCGTCACCCGGCAACTGGCCGGCCAGGCGCCGGCCGGCCTCGCGCGAATCGTCCATGTCCGCCACGTCGGTGGCGGCGACGCGAAAGCCCGCTTGCCCGAAATGCAGGGCGGTGATCACGGCGCTGTCATTGCTGACGCCCTGGCTGGAAATTTCCCCGGCGGTGGAGACCACCAGCCTGCGGGCCTGTGGGAAGGCCCGCGCCAACCAGGGTGCGAAGTCGGGATCGGCGAAGAAGCGCGGCGCGGCAAAGCCAAGCACCAACTGGGGACCGATTTCGGCCAGCGGGGTGAGCGAACAGTCTGAAAGGTTGGTAACGATGGCCTGCCGTGCCTGCATGATCCCTCCGCGATGTGGACGCCATGAATGCCGATATCGGCTCCAGGGAGGCCATGCTTGAATGCGGCGGGAATCTGGCCTGCCCGACAGGGATCGAACCTGTAACCCCCAGCTTAGAAGGCTGGTGCTCTATCCAATTGAGCTACGGGCAGAAGGGAGCCCGATCGATCGGTTGACGGGTCGGGGCTGGATGGTGGTCGGGGTGAGAGGATTCGAACCTCCGACATCTTGCTCCCAAAGCAAGCGCGCTACCGGGCTGCGCTACACCCCGACGGGGGCGGAGAAATGTACCCACCCCCCGGGCAAAAAGCAACGCCGCGCGCGGGGGCTTGGCTAGAATAGCCGAGTTCCCAACCCAGCCACCCATGCCGCCATGACTGCCCGCATCCTCGACGGAAAAGCCATCGCCGACGCCCTGCTCCGCGACATCCAACGCCAGGTCTCGGCACGCGCCGCGGCGGGGCAGCGCATCCCCGGCCTGGCGGTGATCCTGCTCGGCGCCGACCCGGCCTCCGGCATCTATGTACGCAACAAGCGCCGCGCCTGCGAGACGGCCGGCGTGCTGTCGCTCTCCCACGACCTGCCGGCCAGCACCAGCCAGGCCGAACTGCTCGACCTGATCGGCCGCCTGAACGTCGACCCCACGGTCGATGGCATCCTCGTGCAGGCCCCGTTGCCGGATCACATCGACGACAAGGCCGTGGTGGAAGCCATCCGTATCGACAAGGACGTGGACGGCTTCCACCCCTGCAACATCGGCCGCCTGGCGGTGCGCGACCCCCTGCTGCGCTCCTGCACGCCCTATGGCGTCATGAAGCTGCTGGAAGCCACCGGCGAAGCCCTGCGCGGCAAGCACGCGGTGGTGGTGGGCGCCTCCAACCATGTCGGCCGCCCCATGGCCCTGGAACTGCTGCTGGCCGGCTGCACCGTCACCGTCTGCCACTCCGCCACGCAAGACCTGCCCGGCCACGTGGGCCGCGCCGACCTGGTGGTGGCCGCCGTCGGCAAGCCGGAGATGGTGCGGGGTGCCTGGATCAAGCCCGGCGCCATCGTCGTCGACATCGGCATCAACCGCCTGGACAGCGGCAAGCTGGTGGGCGACGTGGAATTCGCCGCCGCCTGCGAGCGGGCCTCCTGGATCACCCCGGTGCCCGGCGGCGTCGGCCCCATGACCGTGGCGACGCTGCTGCAGAACACGCTGGAAGCGGCGCTGCGGCACGCGCCCTGAGCGGGTAGGCGCGATGCGCGTGAAGCAGACTCGCGGCGCGCGCGCCCTCCCGCGGGCGGCGCTGCTGCTCGCCGGCCTGCTCTCAGCCGGCGCCGGGCTCGCGGCCGACCCCATCCTCGACCCCATCCGCCTGCCCCCGGGCTTCCGCATCGAACGCTTCGCCGAGGTGCCCAATGCCCGCCAGATGGCCCTCGGCCGCGACACCCTGTTCGTCGGCAGCATGCGCGACGGGCGCGTGCATGCCGTGCCGCTGAGCCGCGCGGGCCCCGGCAAGCCCCGCGTCATTGCGCGAAACCTGACCTTGCCGGTGGGGGTGGCCTACCGTGACGGCGATCTGTATATCTCGGCGGTCAGCCGCATCCTGCGCATCCGCGACGTGGAACGCCGCCTCGATGCGCCGCCGGAAGTGGAGACCGTGTTCGCCGGCCTGCCCACGGAAACCCACCACGGCTGGAAGTTCATCGCCTTCGGCCCGGACGGCTGGCTCTATGTGCCGGTGGGCGCGCCCTGCAACATCTGCGCCGCCGACCCGGCGCGCTACGCCGTCATCCATCGCCTGGACCCGGCCAGCGGCCGGCTGGAGACCGTGGCGCGGGGGGTGCGCAACACGGTCGGCTTCGACTGGCATCCGCGCACCGGCCAGCTCTGGTTCACCGACAACGGCCGCGACTGGCTGGGCGACGACGCGCCGCCGGACGAACTCAACCGCCTGGACCAGCCCGGCCGCCACTTCGGCTATCCGCATTGTCACGGTGCCGCCGTGCGCGACCCGGAATTCGGCGGCGACGCCGATTGCGCCCGCTTCACACCGCCGGCTCGGGAACTCGCCGCCCACGTCGCGCCCCTGGGCATGCGCTTCTACACCGGCCGGCAATTCCCCGCGCGCTACCGCAACGCCATCTTCGTCGCCGAGCACGGCTCCTGGAACCGCAGCCGCAAGGTGGGCTACCGGGTCATGGCCGCCATCCTCGAAGGCGACCGGGTGGTGGCCTACGAACCCTTCGCCACCGGCTGGCTGCAGGGCGAGGGCAGCGACCGGGAACGGGTGCTGGGCCGTCCCGCCGACGTGCTGGTGATGCCCGACGGCAGCCTGCTGGTGTCGGACGACCACGCGGGGGTGGTGTACCGGATCGTGTATGGGGGGTGAACGCGGCGTTTACGTTAGAGTAGTCGGTGTGGGCCAGGTTTGGCGTGCCGGTGCATCTGCATTACCTGTGGCGGCCTCAGCTACGGGATGCGGGAGACGAGATGGTGTTGGAGACAGCGGTGAATGGGCGGGCGAATGGCTTGGTGACCTTCAATGTCGAGGATTTCCAACCTGCCGCGTGCCGTTTTGGCATTGAACTGTTGACGCCGGCCCAAAGCCTGGCAGCCTGGAGATCCTCATGAGCAACTATGCCCTGCGTGTGCCGGATTCGCTCCTCAGCGCCGCACGCCGTCTGGCGGAGGCGGACAACACCTCGATGAACCAGTTTTTCGTGACCGCCATCGCGGAGAAGGTTTCGGCCATGGAAACCGCGAAACTCTTCTCCCAGCGCGGCGAGAACGCGGATGTGGCGGCCCATCTCGCCCTCCTGGAACAGGCGCCGGACTTGGCGCCGGCAGCGGGGGATGAGATCACGCCGGACCCCGCGAAGAAGCAAAGGTTGGGCTGAGGCACGAAGCCCAGCGGGCCACCAATGAGCCATCCCAAACCCATCGCCCCACTGCCCGCCGTCCCCGGTTGGCCGCCTGAACGCATTGCCGAAATGCTGCCCAGTCCGGCGAGCAAACGCGATGCCGACAGGGCTCGCTTCTGGAACGATCTCGACACACCGATCGACCCCGCCCGGCTGCCGATGCGCGTGCAGACCGAGCGTCCGGGCGTGGCGCGTCGTGCCGGCAAGTGGATATTGCTCGCCGCCGGGGTTCTGGCCTTGCTGCTTGGCGCCGGTTACCGCTTCCTCTGGCCCGAGCTGCAGGCGCATGAGGCCGCGCTGGCCGTGTTCGGCCTGCCATCGGTCCTGGCGTTGTTTGCCGCCGCGCTGTTGTGGTCGGTGCGCGGCCAGCCCGACAGCATGCGCATCGAGTTGACCGACCGCCAGGTGCGTTACGAAACGCCGAAAACAAGCTGGGAACTGCCGCTGTCGGCATATGCCGGCCTGGCATTGCGCCGGCGCCTGATCCGCGATGGCTCGCGCCTGCAGCACCGCCATTACACCCCCGCCGAGCAGGCTGCCGGCATGCATCGGCGCGTCGAGCGCTGGTGGATCGAACTGGTCCACGAAGACCCCGCTCGCCGCCTGGTGCTCTGGAGCAGCGAGCAACCGTTCGACGAAGGGCTGGAGTGGGTGGAAGCGCTCGCCGCCGCGCTGCGTCTGCCGATCCTGACCACCTCGAATCGCTACTGGGTGGCCGACTCGGAAGACCCTGACCGGCAGGAAGCGCGTCCATCGAAAGAGGATCGCCGCCAGGCCGCCGCCGGGCGCGGCGCGCCGGGCAAGCCGCAGCAGCGACTGGACGCAGCGGTCAGTCATGCCAGCAGCATTCCGAAACTCATCGCGCTGGGTGTGATGTTGCCGCTGGTCGGCGGCACGGGCTGGCTGACCTGGACCGTGGCGCAGGAAACACGGACGGTATTGCAGACATGGCAACCGGTCGAGGTGATCGTGCTGGACAAATCAGGCAGCAACACGATGCGGCTTGCCATCGAGTCCGGCGGCACGCGCCGCGAGACCGAGGTGCCGCGCAGCACCGACCTGAAAGCCTTCGGCGTTGGCGAGCGCTTCCCGGCGTATGCCGACCCGAACAACCCGGACATGCTGCGGCCGGCCACCGGCGGCGCGCTGTGGGGCGGCGTCGGCATGCTGGCCTTCTTCACGCTGACGTTCGCCGGCATCGGGATATTTCTGCTGCGCAGCGGATCGCCAGCGCGTTAGGCGCCCGCCTATTCCGCGGTGGGTGCAAGCGAATTACGCGGGGCAAGCCTCAGCCATAACTGCGCATCGTAGGGCACCATGACCGCGGCCGCTTGTGAAGTCAGTGGCGAGGCTGGCGGCGAGGCATGGATGTCGGCCCGGCCGAACAGCACCTTTTCATAAGAGAGGCCGATCACGGCATGGCGCGAACCTGCAAAAGGCGCGGCAAGGCGTTGCAGCAGCGCCGGGTCATGCAGAACGGGCCGGGCCAACTGATCCCGCTCGCCGATTCTTGTGCGCGCCACGCCGACCGCCCAATCCGGGTTTCGCAGCGCCGTATCCGCCAGGAAACGCGAGATCCAGGGAAAATTGACCGCTCTGCCAAGCGCGAGCGTGGTGACGTCCGGCCGCGTTGCCGGCCGCTGTTGAAGCCAGTCGGTGATGACCCGCCGATAGCGCGCCTCATCGACGCTGCAAGATTCGAAGGCGGAGTCATGCGGCCGAAAGGATGCTGATGCCCAGGCCGGATGTTCTTCAATAAACGGCGCGCAGGCGTCTGCCGCGGCGTGGTTCACCCAGACCATGCCAGCCCACAGCACACAACAGCGGAAATAACGGGGACAAACCATGCGCGTCGACAAGCAGAACCCCCCATTCGAATTCAGGTGAAAACAGCCTCCGGCAAGACCCCCTCTCTGCCGCGTCCCACACTGCCCTGCGCTGAAATCCGTCTCCCTGGCCCCTCACCCGACCAGGGATCTGCGGGCTTGCCGCTGTGCTTTCAGCCCAGCCGGGCCCGTGCCCGCGCCACCGCCGCACGGACCTGGGCCGGAGCGGTGCCGCCGATGTGGTCGCGGGCGGCGAGGGAGCCTTCCAGGGTGAGTACGCCGTAGATGTCTTCGCCAACCAGCGGGGAGAAAGCGCGCAGCTCGTCCATGGTGAGGTCCGCCAGGTCACAACCCTTCTGTTCAGCCGCCCGCACGGCGCGGGCCACGGCTTCGTGCGCCTCGCGGAAGGGCAGGCCCTTCTTCACCAGGTAGTCGGCCAGGTCGGTGGCGGTGGCGTAGCCCTCCACGGCGGCCTGGCGCATGCGCTCGGCGCGCACCTTGACGTGCCAGACCCGCTCGCCGGAGGCGGCGTCGACGTGGCTGCCCATCATGTCGGCGAAGATGGCGAGGGAATCCACCAGGGTGTCCACCGCGTCGAAGAGAGGTTCCTTGTCCTCCTGGTTGTCCTTGTTGTAGGCCAGGGGCTGGCCCTTCATCAGGGTGAGCAGGGCGACCAGGTGGCCGTTCATGCGCCCGGTCTTGCCGCGCATCAATTCCGGCACATCCGGGTTCTTCTTCTGCGGCATGATGGACGAGCCGGTGCAGAAACGGTCGGCCAGGTCGATGAAGCCGAAGCGCGGCGTCATCCAGATCACCAACTCTTCGGACATGCGCGACAGATGGGTCATGATCAAGGCGCCGGCGGCGAGGAATTCGATGGCGAAGTCCCGGTCGGACACCGCGTCCAGGGAGTTTTCGCAGACGCCGTCGAAGCCCAGTTCCTGCGCGACGAACTCCCGGTCGATGGGATAGCTGGTGCCGGCCAGGGCGGCGGCGCCCAGGGGCAGGCGGTTGACCCGCTTGCGGCAGTCGGCCAGACGTTCCGTGTCGCGGGCGAGCATTTCCTGCCAGGCCATGAGGTGGTGGCCGAAGGTTACCGGCTGCGCGGCCTGCAGGTGGGTGAAGCCGGGCATGACGGTATCCGCGTGCCGTTCCGCCATTTCCAGCAGGGCCAGGCGCGCGGCGCGCAGCAGTGCCTGGATGCGGTCGATGGCGTCGCGCAGCCACAGGCGCACGTCGGTGGCCACCTGGTCGTTGCGCGAGCGGCCGGTGTGCAGGCGCTTGCCGGCGTCGCCCACCTTCTTCGTCAAAGCCCGCTCGATGTTGAAGTGGATATCCTCGTCGTCCAGGTTCCAGGTGAAGCGGCCCGCCTCGAAATCGGCCAGGATTTCCCCCAGGCCCCGGCGGATGTCGGCCAGATCCTGCGCGGACAGCACGCCCACCTTGTGCAGCATGGCGGCATGGGCCAGGGAGCCCTGGATGTCGAAGGGCGCCAGGCGCCAGTCGAAGGGAATCGAGGCGGTGTAGCGCTTCACCCGTTCGGAAACCGGCTCGGAAAAACGGCCGGACCAGGCGGCGGGGGCGGAGGGGTGGTCTTGGTTCATGGGGGGATGGCGGGGTACGGGAGAGTTTCGGTAAGGTGTGGATTATGACAAAGGAGACTCCCACCGCCCTGCCCGATTTCCGCAACCTGGGCATCCTCCTGCGCATCACCGTGGCCGCCCAGGTACTGGCCCTCGGGGCGGCCCTCGCCGAGGCCCCCGCGCCGGCCGCGGCGATGCATGTCTTCCTGGGCTATGCCGCCCATCTGCAGCCCCCCCTGCTGGCCAGCCTGCTGGTCCTGTTCCTGGCCGCGCCGCGCCTGAGTACCCTGTCCTACCCGGTCACCGCCGTCGCCTGTATCGGCATCGCCATGCTGGTGTCCGCGCTCTGGCAGGCCTTCTTGCTGCGCCAGTATGCCGATCTCGCCGACGGCGGCCTGTGGCGCGCCATCCTGCTCGCGGGTCTCGTCGCCGGCGCCGTCCTGATCTGGCTGGACTGGCGCACCCGCCGGCTGTCCCCCGCCCTCGCGGAGGCCCGCTTGCAGGCCCTGCAGGCGCGCATCCGCCCGCACTTCCTGTTCAATACCCTCAACAGCGTGCTGTCGCTGGTGCGTTCCGACCCCGGCCGCGCCGAGGCGGCCCTGGAAAACCTGGCTGAACTGTATCGCGGCCTGCTGGCGGACAACCGCCAGTTGTCCAGCCTTGGGCGCGAACTGGAACTGGCGCGCGCCTACCTGGACCTGGAAACCCTGCGCCTGGGCGAGCGCCTGCGCGTCGACTGGCGCGTCGACCATGCGCCGGTCGACGCCCGACTGCCCGCCCTGGTACTGCAACCCTTGCTGGAAAACGCGGTCTGCCACGGCATCGAGCCGAGTCCCGAGGGCGGTCGCGTCGGCGTCGACATCTTCGCACGCGACGGTCTCCTCAACGTCGTCATCCGCAATCCCTGCGCCGCCGAGGTCGTGGCGCGGCCCACGCCCAGCCGGCGCGGCAACCGCATGGCCCTGTCCAACATCCGCGAGCGCCTGGCCCTGCATTTCGACGCCGAGGCGCGCCTGTCGGCGCACCGCGTGGGCGAGGAATTCGTCGTGCAGATGGTCATGCCCCTGCTGCCGACGAGCGCCAAGCGCGGCGACGGAAAGGCGGAGCCGTGAGGGCGCCGCTGCGCGTCATCCTGGTCGACGACGAGTCCCTGGCGCGGGCGCGCCTGGCCAGCCTGCTGGACGATCTCGCGGGGGAAATCCCGGCCGAGGTGGTGGCCGAGGCATCGAGCGGCGAAGCCGCCCTGGCGAAGGTGGCGACCACTCCGGCCGACGTCGTCCTGCTCGACATCCAGATGCCCGGCATGAACGGCCTCGACACCGCTCGCCGCATCGCCGCCCTGCCGCATGCGCCCGCCATCATTTTCGTCACCGCCTACGACGAACATGCTCTGCGCGCCTTCGAACTGCGGGCGGTGGATTACCTGCTCAAGCCGGTGCGCCTGGCCCGCCTGCGCGAGGCCCTGTCGCGGGTGCGCCCGCCCGGCGCGGAGGAGCCCGCCGCCACGGCTGTTCGCCGCGAGCATTTCCTGGTGCTGGAGCCAGGTCGCCTGTGGCGCGTGCCCGTGGCCGACGTGCTCTACCTGCGCGCCGAACTGCGCTATGTCACCGCCCGCACGCGGGAGCGCGAGTACCTGCTGGACGAATCGCTGGTGCGGCTGGAGGAGGAGTTCGCAGACGATTTCCTGCGCATCCACCGCAACTGCCTGGTGGCGCGCCGGCATCTCACGGGCTTCGTGCGCCAGGCGGACGAGGGCGAGGGGCACTGGCTGGCGGTGCTGCGCGACTGGCCGGAACGCCTGCCGGTATCACGCCGACAGGCTCACGTGGCGCGCGATTTCCTGGCGCGTGGTTGAGCGGCGGTCTCCGCGAGCAGCGCGGCTCAGCGCGCGCCGAGCCGCTGCGGCGCGGCGCCGCGCACCTTGTCGAGGCCCTCGCTGATGGCCTGGTCCAGGTAATGGGTATAGAAATCCTCGGTGAGCAGGCCCACCACCGGCTTGGCCAGGGGACGACCCTCGCTATCGACCACCAGCACCGTCGGCACCAGGCGCACGCCATGCCGGGCGGCCAGGGCGCGGTGCGGGATGCGGCGGCCCTGGAAATCCTTCATCTCCAGGTCGCTGAACGCCTCCACCTGGCGCATCACCACGCGCTCACGGTAGTACTCGGTCTGGCTCATGGGGATCAGATAATCATTGAGGGCACGCCGGCAGTAGCGGCAGTCGTCGCCGGAAAAAACCAGCACGACGACGCCGCGCAGATCGCGGGCGGCGCGAGCGTCCTTCTGCAGATCGCGGGCCGGCGGCAGGGCGTCGGCGGCCAGGGCCGTGCCACAGGCCCATGCTACAATCGCCAGCCACCGCGCAACTGCTTGTTTCATCGCTGTTTTCCTCATGTGAGCAGGCATTGTAGTGACCTTCCCCCACGCACAGAAATAGTCCAAACATGCCGCAACGCATCGTCATCGCCACCCGGCAAAGCCAGCTCGCTCTCTGGCAGGCCGAACACGTCAAGGCCCGCTTGACGGCCCTGCATCCCGGGCTGGAAGTGGAACTCCTGGGCATGACCACCCAGGGCGACCAGATCCTCGACTCCCCCCTTTCGCGCATCGGCGGCAAGGGCCTCTTCGTCAAGGAACTGGAAGTCGCCATGGCCGAGGGACGCGCCGACCTGGCGGTGCATTCCATCAAGGACGTGCCCATGGACCTACCGGACGGCTTCGAGCTGGCGGCCATCTCGCAGCGCGAGGATCCGCGCGACGCCTTCGTGTCGAACCATTACGCCAGCCTGGAGGCGCTGCCGCCCGGCGCCCGCGTCGGCACCTCCAGCCTGCGCCGGCAGGCGCAACTGCGCGCCAGGCTGCCGCATCTCAACGTCGACATGCTGCGCGGCAACGTCAACACCCGCCTGCGCAAGCTCGACGAGGGCCACTACGACGCCATCCTGCTGGCTGCCGCCGGTCTCAAGCGGCTCGGTTTCGAGACGCGCATCACCGCCATCCTGGCGCCGGAGGAAAGCCTGCCCGCCGTCGGCCAGGGCGCGCTGGGCATCGAGATCCGCAGCGGCCGGCCCGAACTGGCGGCGCTGCTGGCCCCCCTCAACGATCCCATCACCGCCGCCTGCGTGCGCGCCGAGCGCGCCATGAGCCGCCGGCTGCAGGGCGGCTGCCAGGCGCCCATCGGCGGCTATGCGGTGGCGCGCGACGGTCACCTGCATCTGCGCGCCTTCGTCGCCGATCTGGAAGGCATCCGCTTCTTCCGCACGATTGCCGAAGGCCCCCTGGACGCCCCCGAGCAGGTCGGTCTCACCGCCGCCGAGGATCTCATCGCCCAGGGCGCCGACCACCTGCTGGCCGAACTCATCCACCGCGCGCAATGACGCCGGCGGGGCCCCTCGCGGGCGTGGGGGTACTGGTCACGCGCCCGGCCGCCCAGGCCGAGGCCCTGTCCGCGCGCCTGCGCGGCCTCGGCGCCGAGGTTGTGGTCTTTCCCGCCCTCGCCATCCTGCCGACCGTCCGGCCGGATGCGCTGCGCAACACCCTGGCCGGGCTGGGCGCCTACGACCTGGCGATTTTCATCAGTCCACGCGCGGCCGAGTACGGCCTGGCTGCCCTCGCCGACCTTGCGCAAAATCGGCCCGAGCATGAATTGGCCGGGCCGGGGGCGCGGACCATCGCCTGGCCGCCGCGGCCGCGCATCGCCGCCGTCGGCGAGGGTACCGCCATAGCCCTCGCCGGGCTGGGCGTCGGCCCCGTGCTGGTGCCGCCGGGCGGCGCCGACAGCGAGCACCTGCTGGCCCTGCCCGAGCTCGCGCGGGTGGAGGGCCGGCGCATCCTCATCTTCCGCGGCGAGGGTGGCCGCGAACTGCTGGCCGAGGCCCTGCGCGCGCGCGGCGCCGAGGTGGACTATGCCGAATGCTACCGGCGCGGGCGGACCGAGGGGGCGGACCCCGGGCCGTTGCTCGAATCCCTCGCCACCGGGCGGCTGCGCGCCGTCACGGTGTTCAGCGGCGAGACGCTGGACAACCTGATGAGTCTTCTGGGCGAGGACGCGCCGCGTCTGTTCTCCATCCCGTTGTTCGCGCCGCACCCGCGCGTCGCCGCCCACGCCGCGCGCCTCGGCTTCGTTGCCGCCCACGCCACGCCGCCGGGCGAAGCGGGCCTCGTCGACGGTCTTGTGGAATACTTCTCGCGTGACCACTCCGCCTAGCCGCCTCCTCCGCATCGCCCCCGCCCTCAGCCTGGCGGCCCTGGCCCTGGCCGTCGCGGCCGTGGCGGCCGGTCTCGGATTCGCCTGGGTCAGTTATGACCGCATGGGCCAACTGGAAACACAACTGGCCCGCCGCATCGGCGAATTCGACACGGCCAGCCGCGAGGCGCGCACCGCCGCGAAGGCCGCCAATGAGGCCCTGGCGGACCTGCAGAACCGCCTGATGGCCCTGGAGAACCGCGGGCGTGAAACCCAGGACCAGCAGCTCGCCCTCACCGCCATGTATCAGGATCTGGCGCGCAGCCAGGACGAGCGCGTCGCCGCCGACATCGAACAAACCCTGCTGCTGGCCCAGCAGCAACTGCTGCTGGCGGGCAACGTGCGCGCCGCGCTGATCGGCCTGGAGGCCGCCGAAACCCGCCTGGCGCAACTCGCCAAGCCGCAGTTCGTCGCCCTGCGGACGGCCATCGCCAAGGACATGGAGCGCCTGAAACTGCTGCCCGCGGCTGACATCGAAAACATGAGCGCGCGTCTCGATGTCCTCATCCAGGGGGTGGGCGAACTCAAGACCGAAGCCGACAGCCTGCCGGCGCCAGCAGCGCCTGCCCCGGCCGAAGCGGGTCCCGCCGACACCCTGGCGCGCCTGAGCGGGGAGCTCTGGCGGGAGTTCAAGAGTCTGGTGCGCATCCGGCGTCTCGAGCATCCCGACCTGCCCCTGCTCGCGCCCTCGCAGGCCTATTTCCTGCGCGAAAACCTGAAATTGCGCCTGCTGGCCGCGCGCCTGGCCCTGCTGCAACGGGACGAAACCGCCTTCCGCGCCGACCTCGGCGCCGCGCGCGGCTGGGTGGAGCGTTACTTCAGCCTGCGGGATGCAGCCGGCAAGGCCTATGTCGCCAGCCTGGACGACCTGCTCAAGGCCCCCGTCGCCCTGCGCGACGCCGGCCTCGACGCCAGCCTGCGCGCCCTGCGTGCCTCGCGGACGGGGCCCTGATGCGCGCGGTGCTCTGGCTGCTGGCGCTGTTCGCGGCGGCGGTGGCGCTCACCCTGGCCGCCCGCCTGGACCAGGGCTACGTCATCGTGGTCTATCCCCCGTGGCGGCTGGAGTTGTCCTTCATCCTCGCCCTGTTGCTACTGGTGGGGCTGCTGCTGCTGGCCTATGCCGCGCTGCGCCTGGGCGTCATCGCCCTCAATCTTTCCGGGGATCTGCGCGCCTGGCGTGAGAAAAAAAGGCGCGACAAGGCGGACACCGTACTGCTGGATGCATTGCGCGCGCACCTCGATGGCGACGCGGACAAGGCCCGGCGTCTGGCCGAACAGGCAGCCGACAGCAGCCTGGCGCCCGACCTGCAGGCCCGCCTGCGCGCGCCGGCACCCACTCCGCCGGGCAACCCGACGCCGCCATCGGACAGCGCTCCCGCCAGCTCCTGATCGCCTTGGCTCAGGCCGCGGCGCCTTGGAATTCGAAGGAATCCGAGAAGAAGGCGTCCTCCGGCAGGCCACGCGCGGTGAAGTCGCGGCGGGCCGACGCCACCATCACCGGGGCGCCGCAGGCATAGACCTCGTAACCGGACAGGTCGGCGAAATCCGCCAGCACCGCTGCATGCACGAAACCCGTGCGGCCTGGCCAGTGGTCCGCCGGAGCGGGCTCGGACAGCACGGGAATGAAGCTGAAGTTGCCGTGCGCCTGCTGCCAGGCGGAGGGTACGCCGGGCAGGTACAGCCCGGCCAGGTCCTTGCCTCCCCAGTACAGCACGAACTGGCGGTCCACTTCGTGATGGAAGGCGTGCGCGAGGATGCTCTTGATGGGCGCGAAGCCGGTGCCGCCAGCGACGAAAATCGCGGGTTTGCTGGAATCGCGCAGGAAAAAGCTGCCGTAGGGGCCGGAGATGCGCATGATGTCCTTCACCTTCATGGCGCCGAACACGTGCTCGGTGAAGTGGCCGCCGGGCACGTGGCGGATGTGCAGTTCGAGCAGGGCATCCTCCTCCGGCGCGTTGGCCAGCGAGAAACTGCGCCGCTTGCCATCCTTGAGCAGGAAGTCGATGTACTGGCCGGGCAGGAACTGCAAGCGCTCGTTGGAGGGCAATTTGAGCCACAGGGCCATGACGTCAGCGGCCAGTCTGTCCATCCTCTCGATGCGGCACGGCAGGGTCTTGATGGGAATGTCCTTGGCCGCGCCGACCTCCTTCACCTCGATGGTCAGGTCGCTCTCGGCCTTGGCGCAGCAGAACAGGGCCAGGCCCTTCAGCTTGTCCTCGTGCGTCAGCGCGCCCTCCTGGAAAGTGCCGTAATCGACGGAACCGGCCAGCACCTTGCCCTTGCAGGCGCCGCAGGCGCCGTTGCGGCAGCCATAGGGCAGAGAGAAACCGGCGTTGAGGGCGGCGGCAAGCAGGGTTTCGCCGGGCTTGACGGTAAACTGGTGGCCGCTGGGTTGAATGGTGACCTGGTAAGACACGATCGTTTTCCTCTCGAAAGAACATGCGCATTCTAATTGTCGGCTGCGGCGACGTGGGTCTGCGCGCGGTCCGTTTGCTCGGCGGCCGCGCCCGCATTTACGCCCTCAGCCATTCCCGCGAGCGCTTCGCCGAACTGCGCGCCGCCGGTGTGACGCCGGTCGCCGGCAACCTGGACGACCGTGCCAGCCTCAAGCGCCTGGCCGGGCTGGCCGATGTCGTGCTGCACTTCGCCCCGCCCCCCGGCGAGGGCGAAACCGACCCGCGCACCCGCCGCCTCCTCGCCGCCCTCTCCCGCCGCCCTCACGCCTCGCGCCCCGCGCCGCACGCCTCACTGATCTACATCAGCACCAGTGGCGTCTATGGAGACTGCGCCGGCGCCGTGGTGCCGGAAACCCGTCCTGCCCGGCCCCACAACACCCGCGCCAGGCGCCGCGCCGACGCGGAAGGCCGTCTGCGCGCCTGGGGCCGGGGCGGGCGCCATGTCGCCATCCTGCGCGCCCCCGGTATCTACGCCCAGGATCGCATGCCGGCGGAACGGGTCAGGAAGGGCCTGCCGGCCATCCTCGCGGAGGACGATGCCTACACCAACCACATCCACGCCGACGACCTGGCCCGCCTCGCCCTGGCCGCCCTGTTCCGCGGCAAGCCCAACCGGCTCTACAACGCGGTGGACGACAGCGGCCTGAAGATGGGCGACTGGTTCGACGTGGTCGCCGACCACCTCGGCCTGCCGCGGCCGCCGCGCCTGCCCCGGCACGAGGTGATCGCAGCGGTGACGCCGGCCATGCGCAGTTTCCTCAACGAGTCGCGCCGCCTTTGCAACCGGCGCATCAAGTCCGAACTGCGTTTCCGGCTGCGCTATCCGACTGTGCGCGATGGACTGGCCGCGGCGGGGAAAGACTTGGCATAAGGCGGCCGACCCACACCCCCCGGCTGCGCAAAACCGAGCCATGCGGGGTTTAAAGAAATTGCGGTTCGCTCCGATAAGTGGCTCACCCGGCCAGGCTTGCCGGATAAAACTTTCAGGAGATCCGTCATGACCCGCGTGTTGAACCGCCCCCATATCCTCCTCCCCGCTCTGCTGCTGGCCGCCGCCAGCCTGTTGCTGGCCGGCCAGGCCCGCGCCGAGCTGCCGGCAAATATTGCGGCCAAAGTGGAGACCTACAAGAAGAAGCTGGTGGAATGGGCGGCGAATCCGACCATCGTCAGCGCGGTGAAGGAAGCCAACGCCAAGGGCGGCCCGATCCCCGGCATGACCAACGGCAAATGGGACGGGCTGGCGGAAACCGACCCTGTCGTCACCGCCATCCTCGCCACGCCGGCGAGCAAGCTGGTGAAGCAGTGGGAAGCCGACAAGGGCATCAACAAGCTGTTCGTGCGCGACGAGAAGGGCAACATGGTCGCCGGCAGCGAGAAGTCGCTGATCTACAACGCCGCCGCGCGCCCGCCCTTCAAGGAAGCCTTGAAGGGCAAGGCCTGGGCCGCCGACGAAATCAAGCCCGACCCCACCACCCAGGTCAAGAGCGTGCACGCTTCTGCGCCGGTATTGGACGGCGGCAAGGTGATCGGCGTGCTGCACACCGCGATCACCGCCGAGTAAGCGCCCGCGTCCCCACCGCCGCCGGCGCGCTCGCGCGCCGGCGCACCTATCACCGTCTAGGAGACTCCATGTCCAGCCTCGCCCGTATGCGAGTCGGCGCGCGTCTGATGCTCGGCTTCGGCGTGGTCCTCGCGCTGATGCTGATCATGCTGTTGATCGGCCTGAGTCGCATGTCCATGCTGCAAGCCAACCTGGAAGACATCATCCGCGGCGACTACGCCAAGATCACCCAGCTCAACAAGATGCGCGACGCCGTGCGCTTTCGTGGCATCGCCCTGCGCGACATGGTGTTGCAGGATGATTTCGGCTTCAAGCGCGACGAGTCCAAGCGCATGCGCGAGGCACGCCAGGCCTATCAGCAGGCGGAGGCGGCGCTCACTGAACTGGTGCGCGACGAAGAGGGCAAGGCCATGCTGGCGCGCATCAAGGAAATCGAGACGGGTGCCGCCGAGCGTATCGAGGTGGTCATCGACGCCACCCTGTCGGATGACGACGAAACCGCGCGCACCGGCATCCGCGACTCCGTGCGCGGCATGCAGCGCGACCTGATCAGTCAGCTCGATGCCATGCTGACGGCCCTGGAGCAGAACAGCGCGGCCATGGCCACGCGCGCCAAGGAGGCCTACGACGCCGCGCGCATCCTGATGCTGGCGCTGGGCGGGCTGGCGCTGATCGCCGGCGTGGCGGTGGCGCTATTCCTGACGCGCGACCTCACCGGCCGGCTGGATGGCGCCGTGCGGTTCGCGCGCCGCGTCAGCGAGGGCGACCTCAGCGGCCAAGTCGCCAGCGCGGGTGCGGACGAGGTGGCGCAACTGCTGCGCTCGCTGGAGCAGATGAACCAGGCGCTCGCCGACACCATCGGCGATACCGCGACAGCCGCGCGCCAGGTCGCCGGCTCCGCGGAAACCCTGACCGGCACGATCCAGGAAGTCAGCGATCTCGCCGACGGCCAGACCGAACAGGTCATGCGCGTCAGCGCGGCCATGGAGCAAATGGGCGTATCCATCGCCGAGGTGGCGGAGGATGCCAACGCCGTGGCCGAGGCCGCCAACCGCGCGCGCGACGTCGCCGAGCAGGGCAACCGCAACATGCAGCAGAGCGTGACGGCGACGGAACGCATCGTCGACAGCGTGGCCACCTCGAGCACGGCGATCGCCGAACTGAGCGAGCAGATCACGCGCATCTCGCAGGTGACCCAGGTCATCCGCGACATCGCCGATCAAACCAACCTGCTCGCCCTCAACGCCGCCATCGAGGCGGCGCGCGCCGGCGAACAGGGGCGCGGCTTCGCCGTCGTCGCGGACGAAGTGCGCAAGCTGGCGGAACGCACCTCCGCCAGCACGCTGTCGATCACCGAGACCGTGGACAGTGTCAGCAGCAAGACGCAGCAGGTGGTGGACGCCATGGCGCACGTCAGCAACGACGTCAACGACAACGCCGCAATCAGCCAGACCACGCGCAAGCTGCTGGACGACATCGTCGCCGCCGCCAGCGAGGTGGATCGCCTGATCCGGCACATCGCCGACGCCACGCGAGAACAGACCAAGGCCAGCCAGAGCACGGCGGTGTCGATGGAGCGCATCAGCCAGATCAGCGAGAGCAACGGCGCCCGCCTGCACGGCATCGCCGAAGCCGCCGCCGAACTGCGCGCGATTGCCGCCGGGTTGCAGGCCCGCGTCGGCCGCTTCCGCCTGGAATAACGCTCAGCCGGCCGCGGCCTTGAACAACGCCAGCGTCGCCGCGCGCGCGGCGGCATGGTTGACGATGGGCGCGGGGTAGTCGCGGCCGAGCGAGAAACCCGCCGCTTGCGCCGCTGCCGGCAGCAGCCAGGGCGCGTGCACGTACCTGTCCGGCACGGCCGCCAGTTCCGGCAGATAACGGCGGATGAAGCGGCCGTCCGGATCGAACTTCTCCGATTGCCTGACCGGATTGAACACACGGAACCAGGGCTGGGCGTCGCTGCCCACCCCCGCCGACCACTGCCAGCCGCCGACGTTGGCGGCCTGGTCGTAATCCAGTAGTTGTCGCGCGAAGTAGCGTTCCCCCCGGCGCCAGTCCACGTGCAGGTCCTTGACCAGGAAACTGGCGGCGACCATGCGCAGGCGGTTGTGCATATAGCCGGTGGTATTGAGCTGGCGCATGGCGGCGTCGACGATGGGGTAGCCGGTGCGCGCCTCGGCCCAGGCCTCGAAATGACCGGGCGGATCGGGCCAGAGGATCGCATCGAACCTGGCCTGGAAGGCGTGCTCGGCGGTATGCGGGTAGTGCCACAGCAGCATCTGGTAGAACTCGCGCCAGATCAGCTCGGACAGCCAGGTCTCGCCGCCCGCGCCGCCTGTTTCCAGAGCCCGGCGCACCAGTTCGCGGATGGAGACCATGCCGAAGCGCAGGTGCGCGGACAGATAGGACGGCCCCTTGAGCGCGGGGAAGTCGCGCTGCTGCCGATACCCCCGCATGCGCCCCAGGAAATCGCCGAGCAGGCCGCGGGCGCCCGCCTCGCCGGGGATCAGCCGGAGAGTGTCGAGGGCCTCGGCCCGGAAGCCGAGCGCTTCGAGGCTCGGCAGGGGCGCCGGCGCCTCGTGCTGGATGCGGTCGAGACGCTCTTCCACGGCGTAGGCGGCATACCGCTCCGGCGTGAGCCGCGCCAGCCAGGCCCGCTTGTAGGGAGTGAACACCTGGAAGGGACGACCGCCGCCTGTGAGCACCTCGTCGGTGTCGAAGACGACCTGATCCTTCACCAGGATCAGCCGCCGCCCTTGCGCCGCCAGGGTGGCGGCCACGGCGGCCACGGCGGCGTCGCGGGCGCCGGCGAAGGGCTCGTAATCGCGCGCGGCGAAGACCGCGTCGACGCCCCAGCGCGCGGCGAGGGCGGTAATCTCGCGGCGGGCGGAACCATGCAGGACATGCAGGGTGCCGCCGCGCGCTTCCAGAGCCGCCTTCAGTTCGGCCACGCCGCGCCAGATGAAGGCCACCCGGCGATCCGTCCTGTCTTCCAGGCTGTCGAGGATATCCGTGTCGAACACGAACACGGCCCGCGTCCGGCGGGCGGCGTTCAGCGCATGGAACAGGGCGGCGTGGTCGGCCAGGCGGAGGTCTCGGCGAAACCAGATCAGGGCGGTATCCATGGAGGTGATATTGGGGGGTGAAAGGTGGCGTTACAATGCTTGCCACGACCCTGGATCCGACCATGGACAACGCCAACTTCACCGACCATTTCCTGATCGCCATGCCCAACATGCTGGATCCGAACTTCTCCGGCACGCTGACCTACATCTGCGACCACGGCGAGCAGGGCGCCCTGGGGGTGGTGGTGAACCGCCCCATCGAGCTCAACATGGCCTCCCTGTTCAGCCAGATCGGTCTCGATCTGACCGATGCGCACATGCGCGGCGAGCCGGTCTATTACGGCGGGCCGGTCCAGGTGGAACGCGGATTCGTGCTGCATCGCCCGGTGGGTAGCTGGGGCTCCACCCTGTCGGTCAACGACCGTGTCGGCCTGACCACCTCGAAGGACATCCTGGAGGCCACCGCCCGCCAGGAAGGTCCGGCCGAGATCCTGGTGACTCTGGGCTACGCCGGCTGGGGGCCGGGTCAGCTGGAGGACGAGATCAAGCAGAACGCCTGGTTGACGGTACCCGCCGATCCCGAGGTGATCTTCTCCCTGCCGCCTCAGGATCGCATCCCCGCGGCGATGCGCTTGCTGGGCATCGATCTGTCCATGCTTTCGGAAGAGGCGGGTCACGCCTGATGGAAGGGCGCGGCGGCGGCGTGCTGGCCTTCGACTTCGGCCTCTCCCGCATCGGCGTGGCGGTGGGCGACTGGGAAACCCGTCTGGCGCATCCCCTGGAAACCATCTCCGGCGAAGCCAACGAGGTCCGCTTCGGCCGCATCGCCGCGCTCATCGAGGAATGGCAACCGCGCGAGCTGGTGGCGGGCCTGCCGCTGAACATGGACGGCACGGAGCACGACCTTTCGCGCCGCGCCCGCCGCTTCGCCAACCAGCTGCAAGGCCGTTTCAGGCTGCCCGTGGCGCTGGTGGACGAGCGCCTCACCTCCTTCGACGCCGACCTGCGCCTGCGCGAGGCCGGCGTCAGGGGCCGCGACCGCAAGGGGCTGGACGACGCGGTCGCGGCCCAGCAGATCCTGCAGGACTACTTCGAGCAAAGCCATGCCCGCGAACCTACCCTCGCCTGATTCCCTCATCGATTCCCTGGCCGAACAGATCGCGCCGCACATCACGCCCGAATGCGCCCTGGTGGGCATCCATACCGGCGGCGTCTGGATCATGGAGGCCCTGGCCTCCCGCCTGAAGCTGGACATCCCCCGCGCCGTGCTGGACATCGCCTTCTACCGCGACGATTTCTCGCGCATCGGCCTGCATCCGCAAACCAAGCCCTCGCACATCCCCTTCGAGGTGGAGGACCGGCGCATCCTGCTGCTCGACGACGTGCTCTACACCGGCCGCACCACCCGCGCCGCCCTCAACCTGCTGTTCGACTACGGCCGGCCCGCCGCCATCCGCCTGGCCGTGCTGGTCGACCGGGGCGGCCGCGAACTGCCGTTCTGCGCCGACTTCGTCGGCCTGCGCCTGGAACTGCCGGCGGACGAGCACATCTCGCTGCAAAAGAATGACAGCGATGGCCTGCATTTCGTCATGAAGAGGAAAGCATGAGCGCCAACCCGCAACTGACCGAGGACGGCCGCCTGCGCCACCTGCTCACGCTGGAGGGGCTGCCGGCGCGCATCCTCACGCAGATCCTGGATACCGCGGCCTCCTTCATCGCCGTCTCCGCCCAGGAGCGGGACGTGAAGAAGGTGCCGCTGCTGCGCGGCAAGGCCATCTTCAACATCTTCTTCGAGAACTCCACGCGCACCCGCACCACCTTCGAGATCGCCGCGAAAAGGCTGTCCGCCGACGTGGTCAACCTGAACATCAACGCCTCCTCGCAGAGCAAGGGCGAGACCCTGCTCGACACGGTGGCCAACCTGTCGGCCATGCAGGCGGACATGTTCATCGTGCGCCACGCCGCCGCCGGCGCCAGCCATCTCATCGCCCGCCACGTCGCCCCGCACATCAGCGTCATCAACGCCGGCGACGGCCGCTGCGCCCACCCCACCCAGGGCCTGCTCGACATGTACACGCTGCGCCACTACAAGGGCGCCTTCCACAACCTGCGCGTGGCCATCGTCGGCGACGTGCTGCATTCGCGCGTGGCCCGTTCGCAGATCCACGCCCTGACCACCCTGGGCTGCCCGGAAGTGCGCGTGGTGGCGCCCCGCACCCTGCTGCCGCGCGATGTGCAGAACCTCGGCGTGCATGTCTTCCACAAGATGAGCGAGGGTCTCAGGGACGTCGATGCGGTGCTCATGCTGCGCCTGCAGAACGAGCGCATGCGCGGCTCCCGACTGCCCAGCGCCGGCGAGTACTACAAGCACTGGGGCCTCACCCCGGACAAGCTGAAACTGGCCAAGCCGGATGCCATCGTCATGCACCCCGGCCCCATGAACCGGGGCGTGGAGATCGACTCGGCGGTGGCGGACGGCATGCAGTCGGTGATCCTGTCGCAGGTCACCTTCGGCATCGCCGTGCGCATGGCGGTGATGAGCCTGCTCGCCGGAGCGGGCGCGACGGGAGCGCAGACATGAAGATCCATATCCGCAACGGCCGCGTCATCGATCCCGCCTCGGGCCTGGACGCCGTCCGCGACGTGTTCGTGGCCGCCGGCCACATCGTCGGCGTCGGCGCCGCCCCAACCGATTTCCACGCCAACCAGGTCATCGACGCCAGCGGCCTGGTCATCTGCCCGGGCCTGGTCGACCTCTCCGTGCGCCTGCGCGAGCCGGGACTGGAATACCGGGCGACCCTGGAATCCGAAATGCACGCGGCCGCCGTCGGCGGCGTCACCTCCCTGGCCTGCCCGCCCGACACCGACCCGCCCCTGGACGAGCCGGGCCTGGTGGAAATGCTCAAGTTTCGCGCCAAGCACATGCCCGGCCCGCGGGTCTATCCCATCGGCGCCCTCACCCGCGAACTCAAGGGCGAACGCCTGACGGAAATGGCGGAACTCAACGAAGCCGGCTGCATGGCCTTCAGCCAGGCCGACGCGCCCCTGGTCGATACCCAGGTGCTGCTGCGCGCCATGGAATACGCGAAGACCTTCGAACTGCCGATCTGGCTGCGTCCCCAGGATCCCCACCTGGGCCGCGAGGGCGTCGCTCACGACGGTGTCGTCGCCGCCCGCCACGGCCTGCCGCCGATCCCCGTGCCCGCCGAGACGGTGGCCATCTCCACCATCCTCCTGCTGGTGCGGGAGACCGGCGCCCGCGTGCATCTTGCCCGCCTGTCCAGCCGGGCCGGCATCGAGATGGTGCGCCGGGCCAAGCACGACGGCCTGCCCATCACCTGCGACGTGGGCGTGCATCATGTCCACCTGTCGGAAATGGACACCACCAATTTCGACGCCAATTGCCACCTGATCCCGCCCCTGCGCAGCCAGCGCGACCGGGACGCGATCCGCAAGGGGCTGAGCGACGGCACCATCGACGCGATCTGCTCCGACCACGCGCCGGTCGACGACGACGCCAAGGAACTGCCCTTCCAGGAAGCCGAGCCCGGCGCCACCGGCGTCGAGCTGCTGCTGCCGCTGACCCTGAAATGGGCGCGGGAGGCCAACATGCCCCTGGCCCGCGCCCTCGGCTACCTCACCCACCAGCCCGCCGGCATCCTCGGCGTGGACGCCGGCCACATCGCCGTCGGCCATCCCGCCGACCTCTGCCTGTTCGACCCGGACGCCGCCTGGATCGTCAGCCCCTCCAACCTCGCCAGCCTGGGCAAGAACAGTCCCTACCTGGGCCTGGAGATGCAGGGGCGGGTGCAGTACACGCTGATCGACGGGCATGTGGATTTCCGGCGGGATGGGCACCGGCATCCGAACCACGGCTAGTCGTCAGCGCAGCAGCCGTTTCCTGGTCAATCCGAGCGCCGCCGCAAAGCCAGCCATCCCGTAAGCCAGCAACGCCGCCGCATGCAACAGCATGCCCTGCGGCCATTGCCCGAGGATCAGCGGCCGCGCCAGTTCGATCGCATGCGTCAGCGGCAGCCAGGCGGCGATGGCGGCGAGCCAAGCCGGAAACGCGGTGGTCGGATAGAACACGCCGCCCAGCAACACCATCGGCGTGATCGCCAGGGTGAAGTAATAAAGGAAGAAATCGTAGTTGGGCGACACCGCGTTGATGGACAGGCCCAGGCCGGCGAAGCAGAAGCCGGTCAGCACCGCCACCGGCAGCAGGACCAGGGTCAGGGCGAAGTGCTCGTACAGCCCCAGCACCCAGATCACCAGCAGGATGGCGATGCCCGACAACAGGCTCTTGCTGGTCGCCCAGAACAGTTCCCCGAGCAGGACGTCGCGCAGATCGAGGGGCGTATTGAGGATGGCGTCCCAGGTCTTCTGCACGTGCATGCGCGAAAAGGCGGAATACAGGGTCTCGAAACTGGCGCTGTTCATGACGCTGTAGGCCAGGGTGCCGGCGGCCAGGAAGTTGAGGTAGGGCACGCCGTCCACGTCCGGCAGCAGAGCGCCCAGGCCGTAACCCAGACCCAGCATGTAGAGCATGGGATCGGCCAGGTTGCCGAGCAGCGAGGGGCCGGCCAGCTTCCGCCAGACCAGGAAGTTGCGCCGCCAGACCGGGAACCAGGCGAAGCTAATCACGCAGGTCCCTCCCGGTGATCTTCAGGAACACGTCCTCCAGGTTCGCCGGCCGGTGCAGGTAACGCAGGCCCGGCGCGGCTTCCAGTTCCGCGACCACCTTGTCCGGATTGTCCGTGTAGCAGAACAGGGTTTCGCCGGCCTGCTCGCAACGTCGACAAAGACCCGACACGCAGGCTTTCCATTCGTCCAGGCCCTCGCCGAACACCTCCACCACATGGGGCTCGATGTGGCCGGCGATGAGTTCGCGCGGACTGCCCCGGGCGATGCTGCGGCCGTGATCGAGGACGCTGATGATGTCGCACAGGCGTTCCGCCTCGTCCATGAAATGGGTGGTGAGCAGCAGGGTCTTGCCCTGCGAAATGAGCCGGCGCAGGCCCTGCCAGATCAGGTGGCGGGCCTGGGGGTCGAGACCGGTGGTGGGCTCGTCGAGGATGATCAGGTCGGGGTCGTTGACCAGGGCGCGGGCCAGGGTGAGGCGCCGCTTCATGCCGCCGGACAGGGTGAGGATGGGGGCGTCGGCCTTGCCGGCGAGGCCGGCGAAATCGAGCAGGGCGGGAATCCGCTCGGCGATGGTCTTGCCGGACAGGCCGAAGTAGCGGCCATAGGTTTGCAGGTTTTCGGCCACGGTGAAGTCCGGGTCCAGGCTGTCCACCTGGGGCACCACGCCCACCCGCCGTCGCGCCTGTTTGGCCTCGGCCGGCAGGACATGGCCGAGCAGTTCCACCGTGCCGGCATCGGCCTCGATCAACCCCAGTGCCAGGCGCAGGGTGGTGGTCTTGCCGGCGCCATTGGGACCGAGCAGGCCGTGGCAGCGGCCCGGCTCCAGTTCCAGGTCGAAGCCGTCCACCACGCGCTGGCCGCCGTAGCTTTTCGTCAGGCCGCGCAAGCTCAGGGGTGACTTCATGGCCGACACAGGCGCTCGACGTGGTCCTGCAATTCCCGCAGCCGACCATGGAAGAAGTGGCCGCAGCCTTCCACCGCGATGAGACGAATGGCGTGCGCCTCGGCATAGTCGCGGGCGGCGGCGAAGGGAATCACCTCGTCCTGGTCGCCGTGGATGATGGTGGCAGGAACCTGCGTGGGCTCGAATGCGTACAGGGACACCGCCGGTCCCACCATGACCAGGCGTTGGGCGTGCAGGCTCCGGGCCACCCGCTGCTGTACATAGGCGCCGAAGGAGAAGCCCAGCAGAGTCCAGGGCAGAGGGCCGAAGCGGGCTTCGCTGGCGCGGGCGACGGCGAGCAGGTCCTCGGTCTCGCCGACACCGTGGTCGAAGTCGCCTTCGCTTTCGCCCACGCCCCGGAAGTTGGGGCGGATCGCGATCAGTCCACAGGCCAGGGCGGCTCGCGCCAGGGTCCAGGCCACCTTGTTGTCCAGGCTGCCGCCGTGCAGGGGATGCGGATGCGCCACCAGGGCCAGGCCGTGGGGTTCGCCGGCGGGCTCCTCGACCACCGTCTCGATGGCGCCGGCGGGGCCCCTGATGCGCAGCCTGTGCTTCTTCAAGGGGCAGTCAGATCTTCAGGCGTTCGACCACCTTGCCGTCGCGCAGGTGGGACTCGACGATCTCGTCGATGTCGGTCTGGTCCACGTAGGTGTACCAGACCGCGTCCGGGTAGACCACGCACACCGGGCCTTCGCCGCAGCGGTCAAAGCAGCCGGCCCGGTTCACCCGGCAGTCGCCACCCTTGCCGTGCAAGCCCAGCTTCTTCGCCTTCTTCTTGGCGTATTCGAACATCGCCTCGGCGTCGTGGTCGCTGCAGCAGGGCTCGCCGTCGTCGCGCCGGTTGAGGCAGAAAAACAGGTGGTGTCTGAAAAGGCTCATTTCAGGTTCACAGTTCGTGGGATTTCGCGCAGGAGCCTTTGGCCTTCTCCACCGGGTATTTCGCGGCGTTGATGGCCAGCTTGGCCTCGGCGGCCTTGAGCAAGTCGATGTCCAGGCAGTTGGCCAGGCTCACCAGGTAGATCAGCACGTCGGCCATCTCCTGGCGCACCGCTTCACGCTTGGCCTCGGGCAGGTTCCGGCTCTGCTCGGGGCTCAGCCACTGGAAGGGTTCCAGCAGTTCCGCCGCCTCGACGATGAGCGCGGCGGTCAGGTTCTTGGGGTCGTGGTACTGGTGCCAGTCGCGCTCGCGGCCGAATTCGCGGACGGCAGCGGCGAGCTGTTCGAAGGTAGCGATGGGCATGGCGGGCATGGCGAGCGAAAGCGGAATCGAGTGTATCACCGTGTCCCGGCACCGAATTTCTCGTACCAGAGCAGCCCCATGACCGTCTTCGCCTCGTCGATGCGGCCATCCCCCACCATGGCCAGCGCCTCGGCGAAAGGCACACGCAGGATCTCCAGGAACTCGTCCTCGTCCATGTTCTCACCGCTGAACACCAGGTTCTCGGCGAGGAAATAGACCAGACGCTCGTTGGCGTAGCCGATGCAGGGGTAGAAGGTGGGCAGCTGGCGCCACTTCAGGGCGACGTAGCCGGTTTCCTCCTGCAGTTCACGCTGGGCGCAGGCGAGTTCGGTCTCGTGCGGATCGAACTTGCCGGCGGGGAGTTCCAGGAAATCCCGGTGCAGGGGGTAGCGGTGCTGGCGCTCCAACAGGATGTCGCCATTCTCGAAGATGGGCAGGATCACCGCGGCGCCGGGATGGAGGATGTACTCGCGCGTGGATTCGCCGCCATCGGGCAGGCGCACCCGGTCCTTCTTCACGTGCAGCAGGCGGCCACGGTATTCGTCGCTGGATTCCAGCGTGTGTTCGGTGAGGTCGGGATGCGGCATGGTCCTGTGCTTTTCGGTTGGCGGAGCGCGCGAGTATAGTTCCGCGAATCGACCGGCGCCTGGGGAGGCGCCGGCGCTTGATGCCCGTCATGGCGCCATGACACCCAGGCGGGCATGTTCCACCGGCACCCACCAGGAGACCTTCATGCCGCAAACCAAGTTTCTGCTCGACGAGTCCGACATTCCCACGCATTGGTACAACGTGGTGGCGGACATGCCCAACAAGCCCCTACCCCCCCTCGGCCCCGACGGCAATCCGGTCGGTCCCGACAAGATGGGCGCCATCTTCCCCATGAACATCCTCGAGCAGGAAATGTCGGCCGAGCGCTGGATCGCCATCCCCGAACCGGTGCGCGAAATCTATCGCCTCTGGCGGCCTTCGCCCCTGTTCCGCGCGCATCGCCTGGAGCAGATCCTGGGCACGCCGGCGAAGATCTATTACAAGTATGAAGGTGTCTCGCCGGCGGGCTCCCACAAGCCCAACTCCGCCATTCCGCAGGCTTATTTCAACAAGATTTCCGGCATCAATCGCCTTACCACGGAAACCGGCGCCGGCCAGTGGGGATGCAGCCTGTCTCTTGCCGGCCAGATGTTCGGTATGGAAATCCGCGTCTACATGGTGAAGGTGAGCTACCAGCAGAAACCCTTCCGCCGCTCCATGATGCAGACCTGGGGCGCCGAGGTGTTCGCCAGCCCCACCAACATGACCGAGGCCGGCCGCGGCATCCTCGCCATCGACCCGGACAACCAGGGCAGCCTGGGCATCGCCATCTCCGAGGCCGTCGAGGAAGCCGCCTCCCGCGCCGATACCAACTATGCCCTGGGCTCCGTGCTCAATCACGTGCTGCTGCACCAGACCATCATCGGCCAGGAGGCCAAGAAGCAGTTCGAGAAGGCGGGGGACTACCCCGACATGATTTTCGCCCCCTGCGGCGGTGGCTGTAATTTCGCCGGTGTCAGCTTCCCCTTCTTCGCCGACAAGGCTGCCGGTGACAAGCGCGCCCAGAACCTTCGTTTCGTGGCGGTGGAGCCCACCTCCTGCCCGACCCTGACCAAGGGTGTCTACGCCTATGACTTCGGCGACTCCTCCGGCTACACCCCGCTCATGAAGATGTACACCCTCGGTCACGACTTCATGCCGCCCGGCATCCACGCCGGCGGCCTGCGCTATCACGGCGATTCCCCGCTCATCTCCCAGCTCTACCACGAGAAGCTGATCGAGGCGGTGGCGGTGCCCCAGGTCGCGACCTTCGAGGCCGGCGTGCAGTTTGCCCGCGCCGAGGGCATCATCCCGGCGCCGGAATCCTGCCACGCCATCCGCGCCGCCATCGACGAAGCGCTGCGCTGCAAGCTCAGCGGCGAGCCGAAAACCCTGCTCATCAACCTGTCCGGCCATGGACACTTCGACATGGCCAGTTATGACAAGTACCTGGCCGGCGAACTGACGGACTACGACTATCCCGAGCACGAGATCCAGGCCGCCCTGGAACGTTTGCCCAAGGTCAAGGAGCCGGCATGATTTGCCCGCAGCCGCCCGTTTTCCTTGTTGCAGTGCAAGGCGTCTGCTAGCATCGTCGTCCATGAACATGATTCCTCAGCGTTTTTTCCGATTTACCCGGTTTCCGGCCGAGGCGGCCCGGGGGCGCTGAGTCACGCAAGCTTTTTTCGCCACTCGAAAAACCGCCAGGACCCTGGCGGTTTTTCGTTTCAGGGCCGGCATCGACAAGGAAACCCGCATGACCCACTACCGCACTGACGACACCCGCATCGAGCAGGGCGACGAACTGCTCGCCCCGATGCAGCTGATGCGCGAGCTCAAGGCCGGCGACGCCACCCTGCGCACCACCTTCCAGGCACGCCAACACATCCACGACGTGTTGCGCGGCGCCGACGACCGCCTGGTGGTGGTGGTGGGCCCCTGCTCGATCCACGACCCCAAGGCCGCGCTGGACTACGCCCAACGCCTGCGCGCGCTGAAGGATGAGCTGGAACGCGACCTGGTCATCGTCATGCGGGTCTATTTCGAGAAGCCGCGCACCACGGTGGGCTGGAAGGGCCTGATCAACGACCCGCACCTCAACGAGAGCTTCGACATCAACGAGGGCCTGCGCCTGGCGCGCAAACTGTTATTGGAAATCAACGTGCTGGGCCTGCCCTGCGGCACCGAGTTCCTCGACCTGATTTCCCCGCAGTACATCGCCGACCTGGTGGCCTGGGGCGCCATCGGCGCGCGCACCACGGAATCGCAGTCGCACCGCCAGCTCGCCTCCGGCCTGTCCTGCCCGGTGGGCTTCAAGAACGGCACCGACGGCAACCTGAGGATCGCGGTCGACGCCATCAAGGCCGCCGCCTCCCGCCACCATTTCATCTCCATCACCAAATCCGGCCACGTCGCGGTATTCAAGACCGCCGGCAACGAGGATTGCCACGTCATCCTGCGCGGCGGCAAGCAGCCCAACTTCGACGCCAACAGCGTCAACGCCGCCTGCGGCGAGCTGGCCGCGGCGGGCCTGCGCCAGCAGGTGATGATCGACTTCTCGCACGCCAACTCCAGCAAGCAATACCAGCGCCAGATCGATGTCGGCGCCGACGTGGCGGGCCAGATCGCGCGCGGAGACCGGCGCATCATGGGGGTGATGATCGAAAGCCACCTCAATGCCGGCCGCCAGGATTTGCAGCCGGACAAGCCGCTCGCCTACGGCCAGTCGATCACCGACGCCTGCATCGGCTGGGACACCACCGAACCCCTGCTGCGCCAGTTGGCCGAGGCAGTGCGGGCGCGACGGGTGGCTGAACCGGCCGAAGACGAGTAAGCCAGGATACGGGCTCCTGGGTTAGAATGCGTCGTGGCGGGTCTCCCCGCATGGCTAAGTCGTGAACCTGGTCAGGTCCGGAAGGAAGCAGCCACAGCGATCGATGCCAGTGCCGGGGGTCGGGCTCGCCACCCCCTATTCGACTTATTCGCCCGTCCGCCAAGCCGACCACAGGAGTTGTCGCATGAGCAAACTCGCGCTATCCGCCCTGACGCTCGCCCTGGGCCTGTCCGTCGCCCCTTCCGCATTCGCCCTGAATGGCTCCAGCATTGAGCTGGGCACCGGTGATAGTTCCACCGACATGATCAGCGTGGCCCTGCGCTGGAACTGGGACAAGCGCTGGATGCTGGGCCGCAGCTGGAACCTCACCGGCTTCTGGGAAACCAGCCTGGGCTATTGGGACGGCGACGGCCAGGGTGCCAAAAATCTCTGGGATGTCGGCATCACCCCGGTGTTCCGCCTCAGCCCCAACCTGAGCCGCTTCTTCCTGGAAGCCGGCATCGGCGTGCACTTACTCTCAGAGAAGAAGATCAACGACAAGCGCGAATTCGGCAGCCACTTCAGCTTCGGCGACCACATTGGCTTCGGCTGGCTGCTGGGCGAGAAGGACCGTTACGAACTGGGCTACCGCTTCCAGCACCTGTCCAACGCGGGCCTCAGCGACCCCAACGACGGCATCAACTTCCACCAGATCCGCCTCGGCTACAACTATTAACTTGCCCGGGCGGGACGCGCATCCATGAGCCACCAGGTCCTCGCCCGTAAATGGCGCCCGCGCGGCTTTGCCCAGCTGGTGGGCCAGGAGCATGTGGTGCGGGCGCTCTCCAACGCCCTGGCACAGGGACGCCTGCACCACGCCTACCTGTTCACCGGCACGCGCGGCGTCGGCAAGACCACCCTGGCGCGCATCCTCGCCAAATGCCTGAACTGTGAAACCGGAGTCACCCCGGAACCCTGCGGCACCTGCGCGGCCTGCCGGGAGATCGACGGCGGCCGCTTCGTCGACCTGATCGAGATCGACGCCGCCTCCTACACCGGCATCGACAACATGCGCGAGGTACTGGAGAACGCCCAGTACGCGCCCACCGCCGGTCGCTACAAGGTGTACATCATCGACGAGGTGCATCAGCTCTCCAAGCACGCCTTCAACGCCATGTTGAAGACCCTCGAGGAGCCGCCGGGCCACGTCATCTTCATCCTCGCCACCACCGACCCGCAGAAGGTGCCGGTGACGGTGCTGTCGCGCTGCCTGCAGTTCAACCTGAAGCAGATGCCCGCCGTCCAGGTCACCGGCCATCTGCGCCAGGTACTGGAGGCCGAACAGGTCCCCTTCGAGTCCGGCGCCCTCGCCCTGCTGGCGCGCGCCGCCGCCGGCAGCATGCGCGATGCCCTGTCGCTGACCGACCAGGCCATCGCCTATGGCAGCGGCCAGGTGCGCGAGGAAGAGACCCGCGCCATGCTCGGCGTGGTCGACCAGGCCTATCTGCTGCCGGTGCTGGAAGCCCTGGCGGCGGCGGACGGCCCCCGCCTCATGCGCGAGGCCGACGCACTGGCGGCGCGCGGTTTTTCCTTCGACGCCGCCCTGCAGGATCTGGCGGGCCTGCTGCACCAGATCGCCCTGGCCCGCAGCGTGCCCGAGGCGGTGGCCGAGGACGCGCCGGAACGCGACCGTCTGTTCGAACTGGCCCGCCGCATGGACGAGGAGACCATCCAGGTGCAATACCAGATCGCCAGCCTGTGCCGGCGCGACCTCGAATGGGCGCCGGACGAACACGCCGGTTTCAGCATGACCCTGTTGCGCATGCTTGCCTTCGTACCCGGTGGCGCGCCGGCGACGCGGGCGGAGCCACCGGGCAAGCCGCGGGTTTCCGCCGCGCCTGCGCGCGAAGCGGCGGCGGCGGCGAAGCCCGCCACCCCCAGCCTCCTGGCCGCCATTCCGGCCGCCAACGAGGACCAGGCCGCGCCGCCCCCCCCGTGCGTGGACACTGACTGGCGCAGCATGGCCGAGAGCCTGCCCGGCCTCGCGCGGCAACTGGCCATGCAGTGCGAACTGATTTCCCGCCTCGGCCCCCACCTGCGCCTGCGCCTGCCGGAGAACCAGAAAAACCTGGTCAGTAGTCTCGGTGACAAGCTGCGCGAGGCCCTGGCGGAAAAGCTGGGCGAAGTCGTGAAGCTGGATTTCGAGATGGCCGCGGAGACCACCGCCTCCCCCGCCGCCGCCCGCGCCCGCGAGCAGGCGGCGCGCCAGGACGAGGCACTGGCCGCCCTGCGGGACGACCCTTTCGTGCAGACCCTGGTGCGGGAGTGCGACGCGACGTTGAGCAATATCCGCCCGCTGGCCGACACGATCCGGATGACGGGCACCCACCCATAAATGCCGCGCAGGGCATAAACACCCGCAGGGCGTAAACAAGGAAACGACATGATCAAAGGCGGAATCGGCAACCTGATGAAACAGGCCCAGCAGATGCAGGACAACATGCAGAAGCTGCAGGCCAAGATCGCGGACATGGAAGTGGAAGGCGAATCCGGCGCCGGCCTGGTCAAGGTGGTCATGACCGGCAAGCACGACGTCCGGCGCATCAGCATCGATCCCTCCCTGCTCGCCGACGACAAGGACATGCTGGAGGATCTGGTCGCCGCCGCCGTCAACGACGCGGTGCGCAAGGTCGAGGCCATGGTGCAGGAGAAGATGTCCGCCGCGACCGCCGGCCTACCGCTGCCGCCGGGCTTCAAGCTGCCGTTTTAAAGGCAGCGGGTAGCCTGTAGCGCGTAGCTGTTAGCCTTTTCAGCGCGCCTTTGGCGCGGATATTTTTGCTACAAGCTACTCACTACGAGCTACCCGCTAAAAAAATGCTCCCCGCCCCCCTCGGCGCCCTCATCGATGCCCTGCGCGCCCTGCCCGGGGTCGGGCCGAAGTCCGCCGCACGCATGGCCTATCACCTGCTGCAGCGCGACCGCGCCGGCGCCGCGCGGCTGTCGCTGGCGCTGACCGGCGCGCTGGAGCGGCTGCATCATTGCCAGCGCTGCAACAACTTCAGCGAGGCGCCGATCTGCGAGACCTGCGCCAGCCCGCGCCGCGACGCACGCCTGCTGTGCGTGGTGGAAATGCCCGCCGACCTCAACCGGCTGGAAGAGACCCAGGCCTACAAAGGCCTGTATTTCGTGCTGATGGGCCGGCTGTCGCCGCTGGACGGCGTCGGCCCGCGCGAAATCGGCCTGGAGCGCCTGATCGAGCGGGCCCGCGACGGCGTCACGGAAGAAGTCATCCTGGCCACCAATTTCACCGCCGAGGGCGAGGCCACCGCGCATTACGCCGGCGAACTGCTGAAGGCGCGCGGCCTCAGGGTGACCCGCATCGCGCGCGGCCTGCCGGCCGGCGGCGAACTCGAGCACGTCGACGGCATGACCATCGCCCAGGCCCTGCTCGACCGGCGCGCCGTGTGAGCCGTGGCGTGATGACCGACGCCGCCGCCCTCTCCCCCCTGGACCGGCTGCTGCTGGAGATGGAGGAGGGCGGCGATTTCCCCGCCCTGTCGCGCACCATAGGCGAGATCAACCGCGCCATCGGCGACGAGAACAGCCGCGCCAACATCCTCACCGACATCATCCTGCGCGACATCGCGCTGACCAAGAAGCTGCTGCGCCTGGTCAACGCCGCCCATTACGGCGCCCAGCCCATCAGCACCATCAGCCGCGCCGTGGTCATCCTCGGTTTCGACGCGGTGCGCGACGCCGCGGTCACCCTGATGCTGTTCGAGCACCTGCAGAACCGCGCGCATGTGGATGAACTCAAGGGCGAGGCGGTGGACAGCTTCTTCCGCGGCATCCTCGGCCGCCGGTTGGCTGCGGCCGCCGGCGTGCGCGACGGCGAGGAGGCCTTCATCAGCGCCCTGTTCCGCGACCTGGGCCGGCTCATGGCCCGCTTCCATTTCTTCGAGCGCACCGAGCAGGTGCGGCGGCTGATGGCCGACGAACTGCTCGGCGAGGAAGCCGCCGCCCGCAGTGTATTCGGCGTGGACTACGACCAGATCGGCCTGGCCATCGCCCGCCGCTGGCATTTCCCGCCCACCATCCTGCACGCCATGTCGCCGCTCGACGAGGCCAGCGTGAAAGCCGCGAATTCCGAGAGCGGGCGCTTGCGCATCGTCGCCAACCTGGCGCGGGACCTGCACAAGAGCATGGCCGGCAAGCAGCCGGAGGAACAGGAACAAGCCATCGAGGGCCTTTACCTGCGCTATCGCGACGCCGCCCGCGTCAGCCGCGAAAGCCTGGTCGAACACGCGCGCAAGGCGGTGGAAAGCCTGCGTGAGGAAGCGTTGATCCCCAGCATGGATGTCGACAAGAGCAAGACCCTGCCCATGCTGCCGCGCGCGGAGAAGCCCGGCACCGATGCCGAAGCGGTCCCGGCAGCGCAGGAGTCATGCGCGGAAGAGAACGGTCAGGGCGATCCCACCGAAGTCCTCGCTCTCGGCATACAGGATCTGACGGCCCTGCTGCTGGGCTCCTACCACGTCGCCGATGTGTTCAAGACGGCCGTGGAAATCCTCTATCGCACGGAACTGTTCGACCACGTCCTCGCCTGTGTGCTCGACCGGCCCAGCCAGGCCCTGATCGGCCGCGTCGGCCTCGGGCCCAGCGCGCTGACCCTGCGCAACGCCTTCCGCATCCCCCTGGGCTTTGCGCCGGACGTCTTCCATGCCGCCACCGCGAGGGGCCAGGACATTCTGATTTCCGACACCACGGCGGATAATATCCGTACCCGCATCCCCGACTGGCACCTGCAAGCCGTGCGCGCGCATTCCTTTCTCCTGCTGCCCGTCATGGTGGAGGGCAAGCCCCTGGCCCTGCTCTATGCCGACCGCGTCGACGCCCCCTTGCAGTTGTCGAACCAGGCCCTGGGCCTGATCAAGGCGCTGCGCAACCAGACGGCCCTGGCCCTGCGCCAGAAACTTTGAACCAACGGGCATGATTTTGCACAGACACCCCGAAGCATGAAAATCATGCCCGTTTCCCTCCCTTGCAGGGCGCGCCCCGGACTACATTCCGGGGCCGTTCGGCGGGCGCGGACCATGCTCCGCGAAACCCCCGCCTCACCCCCCAGCCCCTCTCACGCAAGCGGGAGAGGGGCGCTTCGAGAAGTCGCTTCGCGACTTACACATTAGAAAACGCATCATGGAACTGACTTCCCTCACCGCCCTCACCCCCCTCGACGGCCGCTACCGCCGCACCGGCGACAAGCTCGCGCCTTTCTTCAGCGAATTTGGCCTCATGCGCTACCGCGTGCGGGTGGAGATCGAGTGGCTGAAGGCGCTGGCCGCCGAACCCGCCATCGCCGAGGTACCGCCCTTCTCAGCCGCCACCCTGGCCGAACTCGACGCCCTCGCGCGCGACTTCTCCCCAGCCGACGCCGAGGCGGTCAAGGCCCACGAGAAAACCACCAACCACGACGTCAAGGCCATCGAGTATTTCCTCAAGGACCGGCTGGCCGGCAACCACCAAGTCGCGCGGGTGCACGAGTTCATCCATTTCGCCTGCACCTCCGAGGACATCAACAACCTGTCGCACGCCCTCATGCTGCGCGACGCCCGCGAACAGGTACTGCTGCCCGCCCTGCGCCGCGTCGAGCAACGCCTCACGGCGCTGGCCGCCGATCTGGCGGAGCAGCCCATGCTGGCGCGCACCCACGGCCAGCCCGCCTCGCCCACCACCCTGGGCAAGGAACTGGCCAACGTGGTGTTCCGCCTGCGCCGGGGCATCGACCGTTTCGCCGAGGTCGCCTGCCTGGGCAAGATCAACGGCGCCGTGGGCAACTACAACGCGCATCTCGCCGCCTACCCGGAGTTCGACTGGGAAGCCTTCGCCTGGCGCTTCGTGGAGAGCCTGGGCCTCGACTTCAACCCCTACACCATCCAGATCGAGCCGCACGACTACATGGCCGAGCTGTACGACGCCTGCGCGCGCATCAACAGCGTGCTCATCGACCTGGACCGCGACGTCTGGGGCTACATCTCGCTGGGCTACTTCAAGCAGAAGCTGAAGGAGGGCGAGGTGGGCTCGTCGACCATGCCGCACAAGGTCAACCCCATCGATTTCGAGAACTCGGAAGGCAACCTGGGCTTGAGTAACGCCGTCCTCCGCCATCTCTCCGAAAAGCTGCCCATCTCCCGCTGGCAGCGCGATCTCACTGACTCCACCGTGCTGCGCAACATGGGTGTCGCCCTGGGCTATGCCCTGCTCGGCTACGAAAGCCTGCTACGCGGCCTGGACAAGCTGGAAGCCAATCCCGCCCGCCTGGCCGAGGATCTGGCGGCAAACTGGGAAGTGCTGGCCGAACCCATCCAGACCGTCATGCGCCGCTACGGCCTGGAGAAACCCTACGAGCAACTGAAGAAGCTCACGCGCGGCCAGGAAGGCATCACCCAGGCTTCCCTGGCCAAGTTCATCCTCGACCTGGCCATCCCCGCCGAAGCCAAGCAACAACTGCTGGCCCTGACGCCCGCGACATACACCGGCAAGGCCACCGAACTTGCCAAGCGCATCGCCAGCGGTGACCAGTAACTCACGACCTGCCACGAGCTTCCCGCCATCCCAGCCATGTCCCAATTCGCCTACGACGTCGACGCCAGCAATTTCGAGCAGATCGTCCTCGAACACTCCCGCCACACCCCGGTGGTCATGGACTTCTGGGCCGAGTGGTGCGGCCCCTGCAAGGTCCTGAAACCCATCCTGGAGAAGCTGGCGGAGGAATACCAGGGCAAGTTCATCCTCGCCAAGATCAACGCCGACCACAACCAGGAACTGGCCGCCCAGTTCGGCGTGCGCGGCATTCCCAGCGTCAAGGCGGTCTACAACGGCGAACTGCTGGAGGAGTTCTCCGGCGCGATTCCCGAGGCCGATGTGCGCGCCTTCCTCGACCGCGTCATTCCCTCGCCCGCCGAAGAACTGCGCGTCGCCGCCGGCCGCGCGCGCGACACCGGCGACAGCGCCCAGGCCCTGCAACTACTGGCGGAAGCCTCCAAGCTGGACGCGGGCAACGAAGCCGTGCGCCTGGACGCCGCCGACATCCTGCTGTCCCTCGACCAGACGGACGAGGCCAAGCGCATGCTGGACAGCCTGTCCCCCGCCACCCGCATGGAGGACCGCGCGCAGCAGCTCATCGCCCGGCTGACGTTCGCCCTGGGCGGCCAGCAGGGCGGCGACGAGTCCGACTTGCGGCAGCGCATCGCCGCCGATCCGGCCGACATGGAGCCCCGCATGCAACTCGCCAACCTGCTGGTGGCCGCCGGCCGCCATGCCGAGGGCCTCGACGAACTGCTCGAGATCGTGCGCCGCGACCGCTACTGGAACGACGACGCCGCGCGCAAGACCATCCTGGCGGTGTTCAACATGCTGGGCGGCCAGGGGGAACTGGTGGCCACGTATCGCCGCAAGCTGGCCAGCGCATTGAACTGAACGGCCTCCGGCACGCGGCCCGCCGGCCCGCGCAGGGAAGTCCCATCGAAGGGGGAGTCGAGATGAACCGAACCATGTTGCGCCGGGAAAAATTGAAAGAACTGGCCGCCTTCCAGGTCTGCGGCAGCTTCGAGGACAACCTCTACCGCCTGGCCCGAATCGCCGGCGAACTGCTCGAGGTGGGACGTGTCTCGCTGATGCTGCTGGACTCCGGCGAAGAAAAGGGTGCCCATCTGCGGCTTGCCGCCCTCTACGGTGAGCTGCCGGAGGCGGCCTGGAAGGAGGAGCCCGCGCCGGGCCAGGGCATCGCCGGCCAGGTGCTGGCTTCGGGTACCTGTGTGCGCGTGCGCCGCATCGATCGTTCCGCTTGGCAGGCCAACGCGCGCCGACCGGACCAGGCCGGCGCCTTCATGGTCTGCCCCCTGCCCCTCGCCGGCCGGCCGGCCGGTGTGCTCAACGTCAGCAATCCCGCGCGGCGCGACGCCTTTTCCGCCGAGGACCAGGCGGTGGCGGAACTGGCCGCCCTGCTCATCGCCCGCGCCATCCAGGTCGCCCGCCTGGAAAGCCTGCTCGATTCCCGCTTCGCGCAGATGGCGCTCGGCCGCCAGGCTGGCGCCAAGGCCGACACCGTCACCGCCCTGTCGGCGCACGAACCGGACAAGGTGGCCAAGCTGCTGGCCAAGGGCTTCTACCGGGAAATGCGTCACTGCGGCTTCACGCCCAACCAGATCATCCACGCGGCGGGGGAAATCATCTCGGAACTCACCGACAGCCTGAACCGCCACAGCAAACGGCTGGAACGCGGGCGCTGAGCCGCGCTCCGGGACAAGCAGCCGGAACACCCTCTTCCCCCGTAGGAGCGAGCTTGCTCGCGAATAACCGGTCCATCGCGAGCAAGCTCGCTCCTACGACCCCTGCGGCCCGCACGCCGCAGCCGATCAAGCGAGGTACTCTCCGGCCAGGCGCACGTAATTCGCGGCCAACACGGCGAAATGTTCCAGCTCGCCCGCATCCAGCAAGCGCACCGCCCTGGCCGGCCGGCCGAAATACAGCCAGCCGGATTGCAGCACACCGCCCTCCGGCACCAGGCTGCCGGCCCCAAGCAGCACGCGGGGTTCCAGCACGGCCCGGTCCATGACCAGGGAACCCATGCCGATCAGACACTCGTCGCCGATCGTGCAACCATGCAGGACCACGGCGTGGGCCACGCTGACGTCGCGGCCGACAAGCAGGGGCGCGCCATCGGGATTGCGCGCGCTGGGCCGGCTGACGTGCAGGATGGAGCCATCCTGGATGTTGCTGCGGGCGCCGATGCGGATGTGGTGGACGTCGCCGCGGATGACCACGCCGGGCCATACCGACACCTCGTCGCCCAGCTCGACGTCGCCGATGACCGTGGCGGCGGGGTGGACATAGACATCGCGCCCCAGGCGGGGCAGGCGGTCGCGGTAGGATTCGATGGCCATGGTCGGAAATAGCAATGCAATGACCCGAAACTATGCCTTGAAAACCTCGTCTTTGGTCCGATACTCATCTTTCACTACTTACCACTTACCACTTGCCAACCATGAACCCCCTGCTCGATTTCTCCGGCCTGCCCCGCTACAGCGAAGTCCGTCCCGAACACGTCACCCCCGCGATGGAGCAACTCCTGGCGGAGAACCGCGCCCTGGTGGAAACCCTGTGCGGCCCGGCCACGCCGCCCACCTGGGAGGCCTTCGTGCAACCCCTGGAGGACGCCAACGAGCGCCTGTCGCGGGCCTGGGGCCAGGTCTCCCACCTGCATTCGGTGCTGGACAGCCCGGAGCTGCGCGAGGCCTACAACGCCAACCTGCCGAAGATCACGCAGTACTACGCCGAGCTGGGCCAGCACGACGGCCTGTTCCGCCAGTACAAGGCGCTGGCCACCGCGCCCGAATTCACGGGCCTGGCACCGGCACGCCGCAAGGTGATCGACAATGAACTGCGCGACTTCAAGCTCGGCGGCGCCGACCTACCGCAAGAGCAGAAGCCGCGCTTCATGGAAATCCAGGAAGAGCTTTCCAAGCTTTCCGCCAAGTTCGAGGAAAACCTGCTCGACGCCACCAACGCCTGGAGCAAGTTCATCGACGACCAAGCCGAACTCGCCGGCCTGCCGGACGACGCCCTGGCGATGTTCCGCGAGATGGCCGAGGCCGACGGCAAGCCGGGCTGGAAGCTGAACCTGCAGGCGCCCTCGTTCCTGCCGGTGATGCAGTACTGCGCCAACCGCGCCCTGCGCGAGGAGTTGTATCGCGCCTACACCACGCGCGCCTCGGAATTCGGCAAGCCGGAGTGGGACAACAGCGGCCTCATTGCCGACATCCTGCGGTTGCGCGCGGAAGCCGCGCGCATGCTCGGCTTTGCCTCCTACGCCGAGGTCTCGCTGGAGCCGAAAATGGCGCAGACGCCGGCCGAGGTGCTGGACTTCCTCGACACCCTGGCGCGCCGCGCCAAGCCCTATGCCGAAAAGGACATGGCCGAACTGCGCGAATTCGCCGCGCGCGAGCTGGGCCTGCCGGACTTGCAGGCCTGGGACATCGGCTACGCCAGCGAGAAGCTGCGCGAGCGCCGCTACGCCTACTCGGAAACCGAGGTGAAGCAGTACCTGCAGGAGCCCAAGGTGCTGGCCGGCCTGTTCCGCGTCATCGAGACCCTGTACGGCCTGCATATCCGCCCCGACCAGGCGCCGGTGTGGCACGACGACGTCAAGTTCTTCGCCCTCACCGACCAGCGCGGGCAACTGGTCGGCCAGTTCTATCTCGACCTCTACGCGCGCGAGACCAAGCGAGGCGGCGCCTGGATGGACGACGCCATCACGCGGCGGCGCAAGGGTGAGGGCGTGCAGACGCCGGTGGCCTACCTCACCTGCAACTTCACCCGCCCGGTGGGCGGCAAGCCGGCGCTGCTCACGCACGACGACGTGATCACCCTGTTCCACGAATTCGGCCACGGCCTGCACCACCTGCTCACTCGGGTGGAGGATCTCGGCGTGTCCGGCATCAACGGCGTGGAATGGGACGCGGTCGAACTGCCCAGCCAGTTCATGGAGAACTTCTGCTGGGAATGGGACGTGCTGAAGCACATGACCGCGCACGTCGACAGCGGCGCGCCGCTGCCGCGCGAACTGTTCGACAAGATGCTGGCGGCGAAGAACTTCCAGGCCGGCATGCAGACCGTGCGGCAGATCGAGTTCTCGCTGTTCGACATGCACCTGCACCACGACCTGGCGCCGGGACAAACCGCCCTGCAACTGCTGGCGGACATCCGCCGGCGCGTGGCGGTGGTGGTGCCGCCGGACTACAACCGCTTTCCCAACAACTTCTCGCACATCTTCGCCGGCGGCTACGCGGCCGGCTATTACAGCTACAAGTGGGCGGAAGTGCTGTCCGCCGACGCCTACAGCCTGTTCGAGGAGGAGGCGCGGGGCCACGTCGGCGGCGTGCTCAACCCCGAGGTCGGCCAGCGCTTCTGGAGCGAAATCCTCGCCCAGGGCGGCAGCCGCCCGGCGCTGGAATCGTTCAAGGCGTTCCGCGGCCGGGAACCGACCATCGACGCGCTGTTAAGGCATAACGGCATGGCGTGAGTGGATGGACGCGCGTGATGATGAACCTGAAAAGCACAGCCTCCATACACCCCCCGCTTGGAATACACGAGGATAGAGCTACGAAATGCTGTTGCGCGCTTCACTCTCTGGGTAAACAACCGCTTCCGTCGTAGGAGCGGGCTCGCCCGCGATCAATCCGGCCAATCGCGGGCGAGCCCGCTCCTGCCAAAACGGAGCGCGAGTTGGCGTGAGGGTTGCCGATCAAGTAGTTCCGCATCCCTTGCTTCCGCAGACCAACCGGCCTTCCCCCTAGGCAGGGCAAGCGCCGGAATAACCACAGCGGCATGAAACCATGACGCCTCAAGCTCCGCAGAGGAGATGCCGATAAGCGCAACATCGGCAGGCTAGAATCCACGACTCCATATTCCTCCGCATTTCCCACATCCCATCCCCTGGAGTCGCGTTCAATGAAACTCAGCGTCATCGGTACCGGCCACGTCGGCCTGGTCACTGGTACCTGCCTAGCTGAAGTCGGCAACGAGGTGCTGTGTCTCGACGTCGATCCGCGCAAGATCGAAATCCTCAAGTCCGGCGGCATTCCCATCTACGAACCCGGCCTGCAGGACATGGTGCGGCGCAACGTCGAGGCGAGGGTGTGTTCACCTACAACTTCGAGAACCTCCGGTGCGAGGTGGAATTCGCGCCGAAAACCGATCTGGTGGAGGGCATCACCCGCGGGATGGACGGGTACCTGCGTCACACCGCCGCCACGCGATAGCTCAAGCGAGTCGGCAATTCGCATGCTTCATGGCTAGAATGAAGGCATCACTAGGGAGATCGATCATGCGCCTTGGATTCCGCTTGTCAGTGCCCATCCTGTTCGTCTTGGTGGCCATGGGCGCCCACGCCAGCGGTGTGTACAAATGGGTCGATCCCGGCGGCCGCACCCACTATTCCGACCAGCCACCCCCGGCGGACACGCGCGGGGCGCAGCAGATCCGCGGCAAGGGCAATGTGGTGGAGGTGGACAAGGAGTCCTATGCCGGCAAGCAGGCGCACGCGAAGAACCCGGTGGTGCTCTACGCCAACAACTGCGGCCCCTTCTGCGATCAGGCGCGCGAGCATCTCAAGCGGCGCGGCGTCGCCTACAGCCAGAAAGATCCCTCCACCGATCCGGAACAGGCCCTGGCCCTGAAGAAGCTGGTCGGCGCCATGGAGGTACCGGTCATCGTGGTGGGCAAGTCCCATCTGAAGGGTTATGAAACCACCAGCTGGGACAAGCTGCTGGACGAGGCCGGCTACCCGAAGACGCCGCTGATTCCGCCCCCGCCGGAACCCGCGCGCAAACCCTGATCCTCCCGGAGTCCCCCATGCACCGCCTCGCCGGCTGGCTCGGCCACGACACGGCCGACGCCGCCGAAATCCTGGAGCAGATGCTGGCCCCGTGCAGTGTCGCCCGCCCCGCCCATACCCAGGCCGACCCGCACTGGGGACTGGCCGGCAACCTGGCGCCGGCCGTCGAGGGCCCCGTCGCCGCCCTCATCACCGGACGCCCGCGCTTCGAGGACTCGGCCCTGCAGAAGCTGGCTCCCGCCGCCGCCCTGCTCGCCCTGTGGAAAAAGCATGGCCGCGACGCGCCCAAACACATCCACGGCAACTTCGCCCTGGCGGTGCTGGACCGGCACGAGCAAAGCGTGTTCCTCGCCCTCGACCGCATCGGCGCGGAAAAGCTGGCTTTCGCGCCGGGCCCCGCCGGCATCGTCTTCGCCAGCCAGGCGGACATGGTCGCCGCCCACCCGGCGGTGGGGCGCCGCCTCGATCACCAGGGGCTGTTCAACTACCTGTATTTCCACCAGGTGCCGGCTCCCGGCAGCATTTTCTCCGGCGTGGAGAAACTCCTTCCGGCCCAGTGGGCATATTGGCGCAAAGGGAAAATTACCCGCGGCTTTTACTGGGTGCTGGCGTATCGCGATGAACCACGCGACGATTTCGACACCCAGGCCGTTCGCTTCCATCGCCTGCTGCGCGAATGCGTGGGCCGCGCCAAAGGGGGCGATGAAGTCGCCTCGTTCCTGTCCGGCGGCACCGACAGTTCCACGGTCAGCGGCGTGCTCAAGGAACTCGCCGGCCAAGCCAGCACCTACTCCATTGGCTTCGATGCCAACGGCTTCGACGAGATGGAATACGCCCGCGTCGCCGCGCGCCGTTTCGGCCTGGACATGCGCGAGTACTACCTGAAGCCGGAGGACATCGTCAGCGCCATCCCGGTGATCGCCACGCATTACGACGAACCCTTCGCCAACGACTCCGCCGTGCCCACCTACTTCTGCGCCCGCCTGGCGGCGGAGGACGGGCACAGGTTCATGCTGGCGGGGGACGGCGGCGACGAAATCTTCGGCGGCAATGAACGCTACGCCAAGCAGAAGGTGTTCGAGGCCTATCACCTCCTGCCCGAACTGGTCCGCAAGGGCCTGATCGAGCCGCTGGCCGGATTGCCCGGGCTTGGCGCCCTCCCACCCGTGCGCAAGGCCCGGAGCTACATCCGCCAAGCCAACATCCCCCTGCCGGAACGCATGGAATCCTACAATTTCGTCTACCGGCAGCCCCTGACCGGGATGTTCACGCCCGACCTGCTGTCCGGAGTGGATGCCCATCAGCCCAGCGACCTGCTGAAGGAAGTCTACGATCGCGCGGATTCCGATTCCTTCGTCAATCGCCTGCTGCACCTGGACCTCAAGTTCACACTCGCCGACAACGACCTGCGCAAGGTCGCCGGCATGACCGAGGCCGCCGGCATCGAGGTGCGTTATCCGCTGCTGGACGACGCCCTGGTGGACTTCTCCGGCGAGGTGCCGCCGGACTGGAAGGTAAAGGGCCGCTACCTGCGCTGGTTCTTCAAGAAAGCCCTGGTGGGCTTCCTGCCGGACGAGATCATCAACAAGAGCAAACATGGATTCGGCTTGCCGTTCGGGGTCTGGGCCAGGGAATACACACCGCTGCGCGAGCGGGTCGAGGACCGGCTCGCCGACCTGAAGAAGCGCGACATCCTGCAACCCGCCTACATCGACCATGTGCGTGGCGAGCACATGACCGGCCATGCCACTTACTTCGGCAAGATGATCTGGGTCATGACCACGCTGGAAGAGTGGCTGCAAGCCGAACGCTTGTGACGGTGGAACCACCCTGATGGCCTGGCTGCTGCTCGCGCCCCCGCTCGTGTGGGTGGCCTTGATCCTGATTTTTCTGCGCCCTTTGCGCGCAGCCTGGCGCGAACCGACGCTGCGCCATCCGGTTCTCATCGTCGAGAGCGACGACTGGGGACCCGGCCCGGCACGGCACGCCACCGCGCTCCACCGCTTGGCCAAATGCCTGCTGAAGTATCGGGACGCGAACGGCCGGCTGCCGGTGATGACGCTCGGGCTGACCCTGTCCTTGCCCGATAGCCAGGCAATCCGGGCGGCTGGGCTTTCCCTTCCCTACCACTCCCTCCCCCTCACCGCCCCCGTCTATGCCGACATCCTCGCCGCCATCCGGGAAGGCATCGCGGCCGGCATCTTTGCCCCCCAGCTCCACGGCATGGCCCACTACTGGCCCGAGGCTCTCATGCGCGCCGGCCAGGCGGACCCGCAAGTGCTGGATTGGATCCTCGCCGGCCCCGGCCAGGAAACCGAATCCCTGCCCAGCCCCCTGCAATCCCGCTGGGTCGATGCCAGTGTGCTGCCCTCCCGCACTCTGCCGGAGCCGGAAATCCGCGCCGCCGTCGCCGAGGAAATCGCGCTTTACACCCAAATCTTCGGCGACTCGCCGGCGGTGGTGGTGCCCCCCACCTTCGTCTGGACCGAAACGGTGGAAGCCGCCTGGGCGCGCGGCGGCGTGGCCTGCGTGGTCACGCCGGGCCGTCGCTACATCGGCCGGGATGCGGCGGGCAAACCCACCGCCGGGGCCATGGGCGTCGCCCTCCGCAATGGCCAGACGGGCGCCGCCGGCGTCCTTTACCTGGTCCGCGACGATTACTTCGAGCCGGCCTACGGCCACGCCGCCGAGCGCGCGCTGGACGCGCTGCGGGACAAGACCGCCCAGGGCAGACCCTGCCTGCTGGAAACCCACCGCTTCAACTTCACCGGGGAACACGCCGCCGCCGCCCTGCGGGAACTCGACCGTCTGTTCGCCGAAGCCTTGTCCCGACACACAGACCTGCGCTTCACCTCCAGCGCCGAACTCGCGGAGCAATACCGCCGCCACGGCGACTGGCTGGAAACGCGTCTTGCCCGGCGCTTCGCCGCTTTGGTCGCGCGGGCGCGGCGCCTGCCGCGTTTCTGGAAACTGGCACGCCTCACCGGCCTCGGCCTCATCCTGTCGGGCCTGAGCAACAGGCTGGCATGATTCACGCAACCCCTCCCGTAGGAGCGGCTTCAGCCGCGAATTCAGCGCGTGCGATCACAAACGCTGTCTGCGCGGCTGAAGCCGCTCCTACAGAGGTTATCGGGGTGTTCGCGAAATCCGGGCCAGGTTTATGAAAGAATCCCCCCCTCCGCCACGATCGCTAGTCCGATGAACGCCAGACTGCTCGTCATCACGGAACTGTTCCTACCCACCAAGGGCGGCACCGCCGTATGGGCCGCCGAGGTGTACCGGCGGCTCGGCGGCAAGGACATCCACATCGTCACCGCCGACGTGCCGGGGGCCGCCGAGTTCGACGCCACACACCCCAACACCGTTCACCGCCTCGACCTGCGGCGCATCCCCTGGCTGAAACCGGAATCTCTGGCGATGTACCTCAGGCTGCTGCGCAAGTCGCTCTTTCTCGCCGTCACCCGACGTCCGCAAGGCATTCACGCCATCCGCGCCTTGCCCGAGGGGCTGGTAGCGTGGCTGGTGGGCCGGCTCACCCTCCGCCCGGTGGTCGTGTACGCCCACGGCGAGGAGTTGACCACCTGGGGAAGCGGGGGGAAATACCGGGCCATGCGTTTCACGCTCACCCACGCCGACGCGGTGATCGCCAACAGCGACCATACCCGCGCCACGCTCATCCAGATGGGGGTTCCACCCGAGCGCATCACTCTGATCCATCCCGGCGTCGATACCGACGTATTCCGGCCCGGGCTGCCCTGCGAGGACCTGCGGCAATCCGTCGGCGTCGCTCCCGGATGCAAGCTGATCCTCTCCGTGGGCAGGCTGTCGCGCCGCAAGGGTTTCGATATGGTCATCCGCAGCCTGCCCCTGCTCTTGCAACAAGGGTTGGATGTCCGCTATGCCCTGATCGGCATCGGCGAAGATCACGACTACCTGGCCGGGCTCGCGCGGGAGCTCGGTGTTGGAGATCGCGTCAAGCTGCTCGGCCATGTCAGCCCTGACGACCTGCCGCGCTGGTACAACGCCTGCGACGTATTCGTCATGCCCAACCGCGAGATCAATGGCGACAACGAGGGCTTCGGCATGGTCTTCCTGGAAGCCGCCGCCTGCGGCCGGCCGGTCATCGCGGGCCAGGACGGCGGCACGGGCTCGGCCGTGAGCGATGGCGTGACGGGTTACCGGGTGGACGGCAAACGGCTGGAATCGGTGGTCGACAAACTGGCGGACGTGCTCGGCGACGGCCAGTTGGCCACGCGCCTCGGGCAAGCGGGGCATGCGAGGGCGCACAGCGAATTCAACTGGCCTTCCATCGCCCAAAAAACCTGGTCACTCATTGCACGATAGGTTGAACAACATGACTCCGAGAAATCCCCCCATCCCACCCGCCAACCTTGGGAATCGGTCCCTGGATCGTTTTCTACGAGTTGGATTTGCAATCATGCTCCTGCAGTGCACCTTCATGTCCGGTCTTGCGCAGGCAAGCAAGCTGGCGGAATACATGGAGATGAATTCCTACTGCATCGACTTCCTCAAGGCCTATCGCAGTAACCAATTAAACAGCCTGCCAAGCAGACCACAGTATTTCTCCGGCCTTACACATTATTGCAACGCGGTAGAAGCCCTGAACAAGCTCTATTCAATGTCCAACCCACAACAGCGGCGCTATCTGGTCCAGACCGTCGTGGGCGAAACCGGCTATGTCATCGGACACAATCCTGAAACTCATTACTTCATGCCGGAAGCCTACGCGCTGCGTGGCCGCGCCCAGTTGCTCGGAAAGCAGATGCCACAGGCCGAGGCCAGTCTCTACAAGGCACTGCAACTCGATCCGCAACATGTCGGGGCCATGCATACCCTGGCCAGCCTGTACCTGGAATCCAACCGTAAAGCCAAGGCGGTGGAAACCGTGAAGGCCGGTGTGGCCATCGATCCCGCCCACAAAGGACTGCGCCGGCTCGCGCGGGAACTGGGCATCAAGGTGGAAGACCCCAAGCCCGCCGAACCAGTCCAGCCGCCAATGCAGCCGGCCGGCAAGACGCCCCCCGTCACAGATCCCGCCCCGCCCCCGTCAGATCCGGCCAAGCAAGCTCCCTCCACCCCCGCCGCAACCAGCATGGGGAGTGATGGAAAAGCTGCGGACGCGAAGGACGCCCCCCCCTCCGCCGCCCCACCCACCGGGACACCTACGAACCCCTGGTGCCGTTTCTGCCCGGATCCCCAGAGTACGGATCGGCCCGCATCCACTCCTCCAAGCGTTCCCAAAGCCGCGCCGTGACGTCCGGGTGTTCTCCGGCCACATCACTGGCACAGTGCGGGTCCCGCTCCAGGTCGAAGAGTTTCAGCAGATAACCCGTCTCCAGGGGCTGATACACCAGCTTCCAGGCTCCCTCGCGGATCATGCGGTCCTTGGCGGCGATGATCCGCTTCTGGAACTCGGGTTTGATCGCCAGGGTACTGCTGGCGGTGTCCGGAATCTCCAGCAAGTCCAGCAGGTTGGGGTAACGCAAGTGGCCCTGGGGCATGCCCGGCACCTCGGTGAGCCAGATGCCGGTTTCGTGGAATGCCGGCAATTCGGGGGGGGGGAGTTCGCCGCGCAACGCCGACGCCAGGGAAATGCCTTCCATTTCCGGCGGGATCGGCAATCCCAGCAAATCGAGCAGGGTCGGGGCGACATCCACCGTGCGCGTGACCGCGTCCAGGGACTGAGCGGAGGAAAGCTGCGGGCCCGCGAGAATCAGGGGAACCCGCGCCGACTGTTCGCCAATGGCGGAATTGCCCTGGCCCCAGGTTTCGTGCTCGAAAAACTCCATGCCGTGGTCGCTGTACACCACCACCAGCGTATTGGACGTGAGGCCACAGCGGTCCAGGTAATCCAGGATGCGGCCGGCCTCGTCGTCGAAGCTTTTCACGCAGCCGTCGTAGAGGTCCAGGATCTGATCGAGGTCGAACTCGGCGCGCGGCTCGCCCTGGCGCCGGATGATCTCGAAGGGGTCGGTGAGCCGCGCCATGGCGAACTTCGAGGGGCCGCGATACGCGGGATCGGCGAACAGGGTGTAGTAGGGATGCTCGCTGGCGAAGGGGGGATGGGTACTGGCCATGAACACGTTCAACAGAAAGGGCCGGTCCTCCGCGGCCAGCCGGCTCAACAACTGGCGCGCGCGCCGGCCGATGCGGCAGGTCTTGGGGATGCCGGCCAAATAGTGAATCTCCTCGAGGAAGTAGCGGCCCAGCGCGTTATCCACAAACAGGGAGAGAAACAGCCTTAAATCCTTGGGCCCCTGGCGCAGGAAGAATTTCAGGTTCCACTGGTCGTCGGGCACTTCCAGGTCCTGAAAACCCAGGTCGAACTTGCCCAGGTCGGCGGCCGCCCAGTCCCCCAGCGCGACGGTGTGGTAGCCCGCGTCGGCGAGCAGCCGGGGCAGGGCCGGCACGTTGAGGCCGGTTTCACTGTCGGCGACGAAATTGTCCCGGATGCCATGCCGGTGCGGCCAGGTTCCGGTCATGAGGGAAAGCAGGCTGGGCGCGGTGCGCGCGCACGGCACGTAGCATTGGCCAAACAGAGCGCCGCGCGCCACCAGGCGGTCCAGATTCGGCGTCAGCGCCCGCCGATAGCCGGCCGCGCCCAGCCGGTCCGCGCGCAGGGTATCGGAACCCAGCATCAGGATATTGGGACTGCCGGTCCGGCGGCGCGCGGCGACGGGTCGCGGCTCCCGATCCGCCAGCGGGCATTTCAACGCGCACAGGACCAAGCCGTGGAGCAGCATCAGGACCAGCGCGGCGTACCCGGCCCCTTCACGATACAAGGCCAGCGCGCCCAGGCTCAGCCAGACCCCGTAGGCGCCGGCCAGGAGCAGACCGGCCATGCGCAAGCGGGACGGGGATAACTTCGCCCATAGCGGGTAGAAGTGCGCCATGGAGTAATGGGAAGAGGCGACGATCACCCCGGGCGAATCGTGCAGCACCTTGCAGAACCGGGCCAGTGTCAGCACTCCCAGGGACGCCGCGGCGGCCAAGAGTGCCGCCGGATCCTGGTAAGCGCCGCCGAGCAGGACCAACCCAACGAGATAGACCACCACGCCCGGCAAGGCCAGGAACAGCGCCAACAGAAAGCTGGCCAGCGTCAGCCGACCCAGGCTGAATACCAGGTAGCCGCGATAATTGGCCAACACCTCCTGACGCAATTGCGGCCCGGTCTGGCTGTAATCCAGCATCGACTTGATCAGCAGCAACAGGGAGAACATGACCGCCACCAGGCCGGCCATGTTGCTGGCGCGGACAGCCAGGGCCAGGAAGCCCGGATCGTCCATGGGCATCACAGTTTCCGCCCCATTGCCATCGCCAGGAGCAGGCCGGCGAGTAGCCGCCCGCGCGCGACCGGCGCCAGCAGGAGCCCCCGCGCCAGATCGAGCATGGCGCGGACCCGCTGGCCGCGCCGGTACGCCCATTTCGCGTAGTCGGCCAGCATCCCCGCGTACGCCGCGCGCCAGAACCCGCCTTGCCGGTCGGAGGGCAGCAGGTGGCGGTTTTTCTTCATCACCGTGATGGCGGCAGCCCGCATCACTTCCAGATTGCCGCTCATGCTGTCGCCCCGCTTCTCGATCGCGGTCAGCGGCTCGTCGATGCAGGCGTAGTCCCCCAGCGTGGCCAGCCGCATCCACATGTCGATGTCTTCCAGGCTGCGCAAGCCTTCGTCGAACCCCCCCACCCGGGCGAATGCGTCCCGTCGGGCAAGCACGGCGGAGCCGCTGCCGGCCACGTGCGCGTTGGCACCGAAGATACGCTCCAGGTGGGTTCCCGCCCCCGCGCCGCAGCGCCAGTCCGGCAAGGGCTCGCCTGCCGGGGTCCGTACCAGGGTGGTGGTGGAGCAGAACACGAGTTCCGGGCGGGCCTCCATGCACGCCACCTGGCGGGCGAGTTTCTCCGGCAACCACCAGTCATCGGCGTCTAGAAAGGCGACGTAACGTCCGCCAGCCGCGGCGATGCCCGCGTTGCGCGCGCTGGACAGGCCACCATTGGGCTGATCGACGACGCGCAGACGCTCCCCATAGCCCGCCAGCACCTCGGCCGTCCGATCGGTGCTGCCGTCGTTCACCACGATCAGTTCAAAATCCTGAAAGCTCTGCTTCAGCACGCTGTCCACCGCCCGCACCACGCACCAGTCGGCGTTGTAGGCAGGCACAACCACCGAAACAAGCGCCCCCGTCCCCGTAGGAGCGCCTTCAGGCGCGAACCCAGGAATGGCCATAGCGGATTTCGCGCCTGAAGGCGCTCCTACGGACTGGGTCATAACCTCTCAGCATCCCACCATGGGTAGTCACCGAGGCGATCCACCAGACCCGCGCGTAATGGATTCGCCACCACATAGCGGGCGATGTCGCGCATATCTTCCGAACCCCGCAGAGCGTGGTCATGAAAGCCATGCTGCCAAACGGGGGCACCCTGTCGTCCCAGGAGCGCATTGATCCGGCGCGCCGTGATTCCCTTGAGCTTGCCGACCGTGCGAGAAAGATTGCTTCCTTCACAAAGGGTCATCAGCCAATGCACGTGATCGGGCATGACCACAAAGGCATGGGTATGAGACAAACGCTCCAAGGCAGAACCGCGCAGGCCTTGCACAACAGCGCGAGCGCAGGGTGGCTGTGCAAGCAATGGTTCGCGGCCATGGGTGACCGTGGTGATCAAATAGGCCTGGTGATCCCCGGACCACCTGCCCTTGCGCAAAGCACTCCCCCGAAACCTATCCCCCGTAGGAGCGCCTTCAGGCGCGAAAGCGGTTTGACCAACGGAGGAATTCGCGCCTGAAGGCGCTCCTACGAAGCAGGATTCACCTGCCATCACAACCATTCCGAGCACCCCTTCCCCAACCGGCACACCTTCAGGCCCCAAAACCTCACCCACCGTAGGAGCGCCTTCAGGCGCGAAAGCGGTTTGACCAACGGCGGAGTTCGCGCCTGAAGGCGCTCCTACAAAACGGGGTTGGTCAGGCATCGCAGTCATAGCCCAACTCTTCCATCATGGGCCGGATCATGGGCAGGATGCGCTCGATCGCCTCGGGGTTGTGGTCCTTCCATTTCTGCTTCTTCGGCTTGCCTTTCACGATGCTGGTCGGGGCCAGGTGGGCACAGCGGGTCCTCAAGGCCTCGTCGAACGGCACGCCGAGACGCTCGAAGGCTTCGCGGAACATCTCCACGGGGCGTTCGAACAGGTCCTCGTAGCGCAGTTGAATCCAGTTCTCCGGCGGAATCAGGCGCCGGCCTTCCAGGGCCAGTCGGTTGGCGGAGATCCACTGGAACGCGCAAACCTCCTCCAGGCTGGCCTGGTTGTACTCGCGCCAACCCGGCGGCAGGAAGAAATGCCATTCCCGGAACTCGCCACCGTTGATCGCCACCGGCTCCGGAAACGGGCCGAAAAACTGGCTGAGATGGAACGAGCCGTCGGTGCGGCCGAGGCGCCAGCCGTCGATCATGGAGCTGATGTTGTCGCGCCCGTCGCGCTGGATGAACACATAGCGGGCATTGGGGAACAGCGCATGCAGGTAAGGCACGCGCAGCGTGTTGATGCAGGTCTTGTCCAGCATCTGGCCACGTCCGAGACGCTGGTAGAAATAGCGCAGGGCAGCGTGGCGGTGTTCCGGCCTGGCCTGTTTCTCTCCCGCCGCCTCCGACAGCCAACCATTGTTGAGGGGACCGTACAGGCCGTTCCAGAACTCGGGAATCTCCACCCCCAGGCTCATGAATTGGGGCGCGGCGGCCAGCGTCTCGAAGGTCACCGTGGTGCCGGAACGGGAACAGCCCAGCACGAACACGGGGTCGGGCATGGCCGGCCGCGCCAGGTCGTAGGCCAGGCCGCGCGCCGCACGGCGCAGAGCGAGCAGGTTCTTGGCGCGGATATCCGCGTCGAGGAGTTTGTGCAGGTTTCGCAGGCTGGGCATGACGGTCGATGTCTAGCGGGAATGAACCCGGGCAGCCTGCTCCCGCGCCACCTGGCGGTAGCCCTTGATCTCCCCCAGCGCGGCGGCGAACCGCACCAGGAAAAACCGGGTACGCGGCCAGTGCAGGCTGAACAGGCCCCTCAGCAGATATCCCGCCAGCTTGCGATAGGTGAACAGCGGCACCTTTTCCACGCTATGGCGCAGGCGCACCGAGGACGCGGAGCGCTCGAACGCCTTGCGCACCAGATACCCCAGGCGCAGGCGCTGGGTATCGACGTAGTGGTACTGAAGGACCTCGGGGGCATAGCGCAGCCGGGCGCCCAGCGCCAGGGCGCGGCGAACCCATTCCAGGTCTTCCGCGCCGCCCAGGTCGTGCCCCTTGGGGCCGAACTCGGTGGAGAAATCCCCCACCCTGGCCAGCCAGGGAACGCGCAAAAACAGATTGCCCCCGCCCGGCAACGGCCCCTCGTCATGGATCTCCCTGGGCTCGGCGCCGAGATCGTAACGGGGTACCGGCAGCGGGTAGATGCGATAGGGACCCTGGTCGTGCACCCAGGCCGGTTCGCCGCCATCCCAGTCGGGCAGGATGCGCCCACAGAACAGATCCGTCGCGGGATGCGCCTCGGCCGCCTGGCAGATTGTGGTCAGGAACCCGGCATCCACGCGATGATCATCGTCCACGAAGGCCACGACATCCGCGGAAACGCGGGGCATCGCCTGGTTGAGGGCGTGGGATTTTCCGGGCACCGGTTCCGCAAACCAGGTGAGGGGCAGCCCATCGCGCCTTGCCTGTTCGCGCTCGTAGGACGTCAGCAGCGCTTCGGTTCCGTCCGTGCAGGCATTGGCCGCCACCAGGATGTCGACCCGCCACGATTCCGGCCGCCGCGCCGCATTGAGCGAGGCCAGCACCCGTTCCAGCAACGCCGCGCGGTTATGGGTGCAGATCAGGATGGTGAGCGTCGACATACCCTACACGCGGTTGATGGACAGCCTGGGCATTCTCAGACGCGGGGCCCCAGGGACCAGCCGACGATCTGCCCGAGGAAATAGGCCACGTTCATTTCCTTCCTGAGTGTGGCGTCACGCCCGCTGGCGCGGAATTCCGACCAGACCGAGGCGATCGCGCGCACCAGTTGACCATAGAAATATTTCGGTGGAACGCGGGAGCCTTCGCCACGCCGGCGGATGGCCTCCATGCGGCCCTGGCGGTAATGCAAGTCGCGGAAATAGCGCCGGTTCAGCTTCGCCGCCTGGATGCGGTGATGGATCACCGCCTCGGGCGTCCACCAGACCTTGAACCCGGCTTGCAGCAACCGGCGGTAGAAATCCACCTCCTCGCCGCCGGTGTTGTCGCTGCCCTTGCGCCCCAGCATGGCGTCGAAGCCGCCCACCGTGTCGCACACCAGGCGGCGGAAGCCGAAGTTGCCGCCGTAGAAGGAGGAGCCTGGGTCCACCAGGGGGCAGATGGCTTCGGCCCGGTTCAGTTCGCCAAGGAAGCCCAGCAGCTCGTCGCTCAGCCAGGGCGGGCGGGCATCCTCGAACAGCACCTGGATGCGCCCGCCGAAGGCATCGGGACGCCGCGCCGTGATCAGCCGCTCGAAGGCGCGCAGCCAGTCGGGATCGGCGGTCTCGTCATCGTCCATGAAGATGACGTACTCGCCGCGCGCCTCGGCGATGGCCCGGTTGCGCGCGTTGGACAGCCCCAGCTTCTCCTCCCGCACCACGCGCACCGTCCAGCCCGGCGGCCAGTCATGCCCGGCGAGCATCGCGGGGGTGGCATCGCGGCTGCCGTTGTCGATGACCAGGAATTCCCAGGCGGCGTCGGGAACGCGGATACGCGGCAGGTCGGCCAGGGTACGTTCGAGCCGGTCCGCGTGGTTGTGTGTGCACAACGCCACGGTATAGGCGATGGTCATGCCCGGTTTTCCCCGTTGGCGGCTTTATCCGCGAAGGCAATGTGGCGCGCGCTGGCGTGACGGTTCGCGCCTGAAGGCGCTCCTACGCGGGGGGCCGGCCGGAGAGGTGTAGGAGCGGCTTCAGCCGCGAATGAGCAGATCACCATAACCCTCTTCACTTCCCGCCTCCAATGCTCAGGCGGCTTTTCAACTGGTTGATGTAATAAAGGAACGCATGCCCCAAGCCGCCATCGTTCGTGCCCAGGCGGATTTTTCGCAAGAGCATGGCCGGCGTGTCGGTGCCATAGACATCCATGCGCCGAATGCGGAAGGGATTCACGTCCGGCCGGTTGAAGCCCGGCTGGGTGGAGAAGGCGGCCCGATAGCCCGCCGACCTGGTCGCGGCCTCGACCCGATCATCAAGATGCCCGAACGGATAGGCGATGTACTCGACCGCATGGCCGAGCAACGCGGCCAGCGCCTCGCGCGAGCCGCGCAACTGGTCCGCCAGGGCGGCATCGTCCAGGCTGGGCAGGCTGGTGTGGCTGCGCGTGTGGGAATGGAAAGTGCAGCCACGGTTCTGCATGTCGCGAATCTCGTCCGCATCCAGCAGGGGGTAGGTTTGCCCGGAGGGGTTGGATTTCTGCGTCCAGACATCCTGGCCGCCGATCAGGTCGCTGACCAGGAAGACGGTGCAGGGCCAGCCCAATTCCTCCAGCACCGGCAAGGCATGCTCGCGCACGCCCCGGAAGCCGTCGTCGAAAGTCAGCAGGAAAGCCCCCTCCGGTAGCGCGGTCCTGCCCTCCAGCCAAGCCACCAGATCATCGATGGCGACGGCCCGGAAGCCGCGACGGCGCAGCGCGCTCATGTGGGCCGCGAATCCTCGGGGGCTGATGGCATAGCGCGCCTCCCAGGCGTTATGGGCCTCTCCCACGCGGTGGTACATCAGAACGGGAACGCGGGCGACACTCATGTCCTGCAGCTCCTGCCGTCGATGAGCGACACCAGACCCCGATACAGCGTGGAGGGCAACATCACTGCGGTGAGGATGTGGCGCAGATCGCCGGTTCGATACGCGCCAGCGAAAGCGGCATGGCGAAACAGTCTCTGCGCGGAGACCAGATCACGCTTCCAGAACGCCCGGTAGGCCTGGCGCAACACCTGGCCGTGGGTGAGATCGCGCAGGCGCTCTCGGGGCAGGTGGGCCACCAAGCCCGGATTGGCGCGGATGAAATCCTGTTGCGCGGCCAGGGCATCCAGTACCTGGCGCCATTTCACCGCGGACACCTGGCCCTGACCGTGCCAGCGGTAATAGGCCAGCACCTCGGGCACGCGCACCATGCGACGGGTCGATGCCAGGGCACGCAGCCAGAAGTCGTAGTCCATGGAGGAAAAACGCCGCTCCGAGAAACCACCCAGATGGTCGACGAGTTCCCGCTTGACCAGGGCGGCGTGGATGGGCCAGGGGCAGGTACGCACGAAATGGGCTACCGGATCTTCCTTTTCGTATTCGGGGGGCACATAAGGCTCGGAAACGATCCCCTCCCCTACGTTCTGCCATCCGCAATAGGCAATGTCCGCTCCATGCTTGATCAGCGCCGCGTGCAGTTTTTCCAGCGCATGGGGATCCCACCAGTCATCGGCATCGAGAAAAGCGATGAATTCGCCCTTGGTCTGGCTGAGCGCGAAGTTGCGCGCCGGATAGGGACCTTGGCGATGACTATGCAGAATAATCAGGCGATCCGGATACGCCACGGCCAGACGCTCGGCGATCTTCGCAGAATCATCGTCCGATCCATCATCCACCAGAACGACTTCCACGTCCGCGTAGCTTTGTCCCAGGGCCGAGCCCACCGCCTCGGCGAGATAAGGCGCCGCGTTGTAGCAGGGCATCACGACGCTGATACGGTTGGGAATTGCGCGCGTTTTCAACATCCTCTTCCTCTAGTCCGGATATTTCGCGACCCTCTCCAAGCCCCCGTAGGAGCGGCTTCAGCCGCGAATTCAGCCTGTGTGATCATAAACGCTGTCATCGCGGCTGAAGCCGCTCCTACATGAGAGGTTTCGCAAATTCATGAAATATCCTGGCTAGAGCAACATGCCCTGCGCCTCTGGCATGCGCGCGAGAATCGCATAGCCCCAGCGACTATAGGCATTTCTGGCATGGCGGCTGCGCAGCCAGGCATTGCGCTTCCATCCGGCCATGTCCTCCTGCGTGTGCAGCCATTGCCAGATGGGCAGGGTGAAGCCGGTTTTTGGACGATTGCGGATGGCATCGGGAAGCCCTTTAGCCAGCACGCCCCCCAGCGCTGTCTTGCCTTGGCCAAGACGGCCGAGAGCGGCCAGGCCTGAAAGTTGCTCGGTGACCCGATGATCGACCAGGGGTGTGCGCAATTCGAGGGAGTGCGCCATGCCCACCCAGTCGGAGTCGCGCAGAAGCTGATTGCGCATGTAGCGCGTCGACTCCAGCAGGCTGACCTGGCCCCAAGGTGTAAGTTGGTTCGGCATGGCCTCCCATGTGGCCGCGGTGCTCAATTCGCTGAACCCGGCAAGGCAAATATCGCGCGGCAACAAACACGACAACTCCCAGGGCATGAACAACCCACGCTGCCAAAGGTAAGCCGACTGAACATTTCCGCTCGCCAGCCACCTCTCGCTATTCCGCGGCTGCAGGGTTTTCAGGACACGCGCGCACCAGGCATATAGGTTGCTGTAGGTTTGACCCACCCCGGCTTTCCGCATCCATTGCGGTGAATTGGCCTGAATTGCGGCGATTGCCCCGAATGTTGAATAGCCCCCCAGCAACTCATCTCCGCCAAGTCCCGATATGACAACCTTCAGGCCCGCTCGACGGGTGGCTTCGGTCACCATCCAGGTATTGATGCCATCCACCGTGGGTTGGTCCATGGCGGCCAGGAACTTGGGAATGGTTTCGTGCGCATGTTCCAGGGAAATCCTGGCAACGGCATGGGGCACGCCAATATGCCGGGCAAATTCGGCCGCGGCCGGCGCCTCATCACTGGCATGGTTCAGGAAATCATCCGCCGTCACCGTGTAGGTCTGAATGTCGTGGCCCAATTCGTGCGCCAGCCCCACCAGAACGGTTGAATCCAAACCCGCGGAGAGAAATGCCCCCACGGGAACATCGGCCACCAGATGGGCGCGCACCGAACTCGCCAGCGTCTCCCGCAGGACATCGATCTCCTCGCCCCGGGGGATCAACCGCGCGGCCTCGGCGGAGCGCACCAATGCCTCGCCCAGGCGCCAGTATGCGGTCGGCGCATGCGCGCCTCGGTGGGTAACATGCATGGCATGCCCAGCCGGGAGTTCCCGTATGCCTTGGTAAAACGTAAGCGGCTCGGGCACGCTCCCCCACATCAGAAAGCCGACCAGGCCTCCCGGCGACACTCGGCGCGGAAGAGCCCCTCCCGCAAGCAACGCCTGCACTTGGGAAGCGAAACGAAAGGTCTTGCCATCGTCCGCGTAATAGAGCGGCTTGATCCCATGCGGATCCCGCGCCAGAAACAAACTGCGCGCTTCCTCATCCCAAAGGGCGAAGGCAAACATGCCGCGCAGCGCACGCACCATCTCCGGGCCATCGCGCCGGTATAGATGCAACAGCACTTCGGTATCGCTGTGACTGCGAAATCGGGCACCCTCGCGCGCGAGTTCCTCCCGCAACTCGGCGTAGTTGTAGATCTCGCCGTTGAAGCTGATCGTGTAGCGGCCATCGCTGGTGGACATCGGCTGCGAACCCAGCTCGGACAAATCGATGATCGAAAGCCTTCTATGGCCCAGTCCTATATGCGCGGCAGGGGAATGCCATGCACCGGCATGGTCCGGCCCGCGCGCGCGCATGGCATCACGGGTCCGCAACAGCTCCTCGCGATCCACCTCCGGGGCAACCTTCGCATAGGCAAAGATGCCATTGATTCCACACATTGTTATTACCTCCCAAGTTGTTATTACTCACCCATTTCTTCCCGTATGACTTCCAGATAAGCACGTCCCCACTTCTGGTCCGGTTCGACATAGTTGCCTTCCGCCCACTCGTTCCAGGCTTTCAGGAACACGATACGGCGCTCCGGCGGTCTCTGGGCCACACACGAAATGGCCTCGCGCAGGTGGATACGAAACAATTCCGGAGTCGAATTCTGCAAGACCAGTCCACGTTCGCCGGAGCGCGGAGTATTGTCCCAGTTGGGTAGAGCGATGGGATAGTCATCCCACTCCACCTGATTGCGGCGCAACAGATTGGGCATCACATCCCGATAATCCCGAATGGTCAGCGAATTCCCTCTGGCGCGGGTCATTGCTTTCCACCATGCCCATGGCCTGTAACGCGCGGGCACCTGCCCATCGCGATTGGGCAGCATCTGCATCGTGCTGGCATCCAGTCCATAGCTACGGGGATCCCAGTAGGGGTCGTAGTTCGAAACGCCGATCAGGTACAGGCCGGGCAAACCCGCATCCAGCGCGCGTTTTCGCCAGAAGGCCATGACTTGCTCGACATCGGGAATATCCTTGGGCGCGTAGATCACGAAGATGGGCTTGCCATCCAGCGTGAGATAGCGCGGATCCCGGAACGCCTGCAACAACCAGTCGAAATGTGCCGCGTGATCCTCCCAGCCGGGATAGGTCTGTTCCATCAGCATCTCGTTGGTGCCCTGCCAGACCGTGTTCCAGCTATGGTTGGCCCAACACAAACAGAACGGAAAATCCGGTTCGCCGCTGGACAGAATTTCGTTGACGGGGCGCTCCAGCATGCGGCGACCATCGCCGAACCAGTAGTGGTAATAGCAAAACCCGTCCAGGCCGGATTCCTTGGCCAGTTCCGCCTGGGCATGTCGCGCCTCGTGCAGGCGCAGATCATAGAAACCCAGATCGGCGGGCACGTGAGGCTGGTAATGGCCTGGGAACAAAGGCTTTGCCTTCGCCACGTTGGTCCATTCCGTGAAGCCCTTGCCCCACCAGGCATCGTTCTGCGGCGTGGGGTGGAACTGGGGCAGATGGAAGGCGATGAGACGGGCGCGTGGGGACATCGGGCAGAGGGGTTGGTGGGCTAGTTATTTTTTTCGGCGCTTTTCGGGGAAACCTTAGCAATCCACGCCGGGACTGGCGGAAACCCTGCCACTAGGAATGCGCTTCATGGCTTCCAGTCCGCCAGAAGCATGAGGCCTCCTTCGCTGCGGGCTTTATCGTGGTAACGCCGGTCGGCGGTAATCAATGTGGCGCCTTGAGTGTGCAGGGCTACCGCATGATAAAGCGTGTCAAAGAGATGCTGCCGGTAGCGTATGGCAAGCTCCAGCGCGGTGGCCAGCACATCCGGCGTATCGAGGGTATGGTGCTCGATCTCCATCAAGTCCAGCAGGTCATCGTGGGCCTCTTCCGGTTTCTCTCTTGCCAAGACCGAAGCGACCTCCACGGTGAAATGGGCCGGTTGGACCATTTGGATGCTTGCTGCGCTGATGCCGGCCAGGATGGCCAATGCCCGGTCGGTATCGGCTTCATTGTCGCGAAGCCGCAGGAACCACTTCAGGGCGACACTGGCATCCACCACGGCCAGGGTCATGGCCGGCCTTCTTCCCGTGCGATCCGGGCCTCTTCTTCCGACACGACGGGCGCATGCTCGCGCCGCTTCATGATGCGGGAAATGGCTTCCCGGCTACGTTGTCCGCGCTGGGCACGTTCCACCGCTTCCCGCATCAATTCGGCGATGATGGCGCTCTTGTTCCGGCCCTTGAACACTGCGTTGAAGGCCTGTTTGACGTCTTCCGGGACACTGAAATTGACGGTGCTCATGGAACCTCCACTGCTGTTGTTGAAGTTTTCAACAATCTGATTGTCACGCGCGATCGAAGCCATCGTCAAACCAGACGGATTTCGATGCCTGCAGCCGGGGGGGGGCAGAGAAGGCTTGTGCAAGACGTGGCGCTTCCATAGACGTGCGAAAGAATGAAACCGCTCTGACTGTCGTGCTTCAGTCTCGAGCATGGCGTGGTGTGACTTGATTAGCCTAGTCCCATGGGAATTCACGGCGGGCTTCCCCTGCCTATTCCGTGTATCCAACCCCGTTGCGGGATCTGCGGAAAATCTTCGGCATCGCTATGCAACGCCGCATCGGATCGATGCCACACCATCTCAACATTAAGCGAGGTCTCCCAGCGCAATGGGGACTCCTGATGAGTCGGATTGACAATCAACCATTCGATCGTATCCCCTCGGCTCAGGTTGGCCACCCTCAGGCGGCGATCAACCGGGCTAGGGCAGGGGCACTGCAAGGTAGGGGCGATAGCCTCCGCATTCGACCCTAACAGTGAGGGTGGCAAACCAAGGCCATAGTCCTCTAGATCCAGAATGGCCTCTGCAAGCCAAGCGCGGTACTGCGGCTCAGGATCCAGTAGACAGAGATGGTATAGCGCTTCCGCCCAGAAGCCGAGGGCATCCTGCCGCGTCTTGTCCTCCATCCAATGGGCACGGATGGAACTGTGTTGAGTGTATTCGAGAGTTCTCCGGACGATGGGCCAGAACCCATCTTGTGGGTATCTGCGCTGGTAACGCACTAGATCCAAAACGTGAACACTCTGATAGCGGGTGGAATGGTCCTTCTGGCACAGGGAGCGATCCACGAAACCATTGGGCATGACAAGACGCGGGAATATTGCCTTGATCAGGTGCATTCGAGGTGCAAGATACTTCCAGCCAAGTCGCTTGATGATCCGGGTCGTTGCGGGGAGCCGCATCGCCTCATCCTTCGGCAACTGAGTCAACTCCAGGATTCGACACAGCAAGCGGTAGAGGAACTCCGCAGTCCGCAAGTTCAGCACCACACAAGCGGCCTTGCGCGCAGAAGCGGCTACGTCTGCATACTGGGTATCGCTGGTGGTGTGGGCATACAGATCCAGGGCGATCAGGCTATCCAGATGGGTATTGAGGATAAGCATATTGCCCACGGATTTTCCCAGGGCTGTGCTCCTCGCATACGGGAACGGATATTTGGCCAGGGAATGTACGTCCGCTTCCAGCGAATCGTGCATGAACCAGGTACCTGCAGTGATTTTCTGGGTATGCCTCACCAGAAAGGCCATGCCCTTTTCCAGCGCGGTTCGAACCACCGGATCCTCATACTCCCCCAAATAGGCGGTCAGCATGACAATCGCGCCGTTCACTAGCCGGTGGTGCGACTCCATGTCCTGTGTCCACTCGCCGTGGTACCAACCACCATCCTTCGCCTGGCGGGCGATCACGGAAAACACCACTTGGGTGCGCAACAGGTCATACATACGCTTGCCTGTGGCCCGCAGCAGGCCCGTCAAGACAACGTAAAGGGCATAGGCATCCAATTCCGAGCAAACCCGCCAATACCTGGGCCAGACCTCGTGGTTTTCGTATACGTGGCCATGGACCAGATGCAGGTAGAGGTCGGCCGGGCAGGCGTAGGCCGTGTGAGAACTCCAGAGGAAATAGCGTTGTGTTTCAAGAGAGCCTATTAATCCTAAGGATTGGATCAGATCGTCCTCTCCTCCCGGGATATGCCAAATAGCCAAATCCAAGGTGTACCCCGAAGGTACCTCCAAGGTGACACCCAGGCCGTTCGTGGAAACCTCGAATCGCGCAATGGGAACCTGCCGATGAGCCAGGATATGACCCTGGGCATCCAACCGGCGGAGCATGGGCGGTTGGGGTATCCAGTAGGCATCCTGGCCTGCGGTGGGTGGGACCAACAACCAGCCACCTGAAGCTGGGGTCTGTATGGAATACAGACCTGCGCAGGAAATCATTAATGAAGTAGATGCACCTGGCTGAAAACGAATGAAGCAACAGGCAGCATCGACATCATTGAAACGATCCATGATGATCTCGAGGCCGGAGCTGGGGGAGACGGCAACTCGCAGGAATCGTATGTCAGCAGGAACTCTGCCAACCTGCGCCTTCGCAAACAGCCCTTGCAATTCGAGATATTCAGCGATCAAGTCTCTCTCCCGAAACGGACTACTCGGCCCGATGAAGGGGTTCTTCGTCCTGACCCTAGTACAGTAATAAACGGTTTACTTATCTACGGGAAAGTCTGAGATGACAGGCAGTGCTCATTGGTGCCTACGGAAATGCCTGCAATACCAGTTGATCCTGTTACGCGTGGTTGGGTCGATGGAGCGCCAGATTAATTCTCGCCAATTGCGCAAGGCAAAAGGCTTGATTTTTACTGCTGCCCACAATTTCTCTACCTCTCCCCTGCGCTCGCCCTGGCAAGCATGTGCCCACGCCATACGTAAATAAGCGGCTACAAGTCGCGCGTCAAATTCGAGAGTCCCAACTTGCATACGGGCTTCGCGATCCTTCTGCCAATGTGCAAGAGTTTGAAGATGACCCTCTGCCGCCATGTATTCGTTCGCGTCAGATGAAAGATTGGCAGCATGAATTCGGTACAATGTAGTGATCTCTTCCAAGCAGGCAATACTATACTTCGAAGCTATGCGCAACCACAGATCATAATCGAAAGCTAAGCGCATATCGTCGCGAAAGATTCCAACATGACGAAACACATCAGCCCTGACCATAACCGATGAACAGTTAAGAATACGGTTCTCAAGAAAAAAATCGGCGAAACCGAAGACGCCTGGCAACGCTTGGTCATCGATTGAATGTTGCTTTGAAACTATTCCATCTTTGAGCAGTTCAACAGGGGTAAATACCAAGCCGCATTCATGATGTCGATTCAGATATTCCACTTGGATAGCATTCTTATTCGGTTTCCAAAGGTCGTCGTGCTCAAGGAAGGCGATTAAATCGCCAGTAGCATGATCAATACCTGTGTTATAGGCACACGCCGTCCGCATGTTATTCTGAGATATCAGCTTGACGGGACCACCGTAACCATTGACAATCTCCACGGTATTATCGAGCGATCCGTCATCCACTACGATAAGTTCATGAATCGGGTAGGTTTGTTCTAGCGCACTTTCTATCGCCTGCCGGATATACTTTGCCCCATTGTAGGTAGGCATAATAACACTTACGGCAAGCTTCATGATTTATTTATTACGTCGAAATAACTGATGCATGCGGCGAAGCAAGGAAACAATTTTCCAATAAAATATTTGGACTGCGTTGACAGCAGGTTGCCCAGACGAATGTTCAAGTTTGTTCCCTACAGAATACGTAGAATCGAGCGCCTGTCTAGTGGCTTCAAGAAAAGACAGGCCATTTCTCAAATCTGGTTCAAGATGATTGCCTTCAGCCCATTCATTCCAAGCATTGATAAATACCAACCTATGATCACCAATGTAATGCCGCCGGGTTTGTTGTACCACATCAGCAAGCCAACTACCATATCTTTCCGGAGTGTTGCCAATCAGAATTGCAGCTCCCCGTGACCGGCGCGATGAGTTGTCGAAGCCCGGGGTAACACAGCGAAAAAATATGTAGTCAGGCATGGGCTTATCTTGCATCCTTCTTATCAGCCCATCATAGCGGGTAACAAAATGATTTAAGTAGCCCTTCGAACCAATACCAAAATTAATCAATAATCGAGAAATTGGATCCCGATGGACACTATCAACTGACTTTCGCCAGTCTGGCGCAAACTCGACAGCAGCATCAAACCCTATTTCACGTGGATCTACTGTGTCGTCAAAGCCCGCCACACGAACAAGATAGAGGTCACCAATCCCCGCCCTTGCGGCTTCTTCTCGCCAAATCTGAGCGCTTTTAAAAGGATTAGGCAATGATTCTGTTCTGTATACCAAAAATAGTGGTTTACCATCTATCCGAATATAGCGAGGGTCTTTGAAGGCAGAAATCAGGCTGCGGATATGCGCAAGATCGTCTTCGCTACTGTAAATCTGACTCAGCAAAACGTTGCGTTCACCGCCATCCCATACACGCGTCCAGTTTTCATTTGCCCAACAGAGGCAAAAAGGAAAATCCGGCTTTCCGCTTTGGAGAACCTCGTTGAAAGGGCGCTCCAGAATACGGCGGCCATTGAACCAGTAATGGTAGTAACAGAAGCCGTGGATGCCGTATTGACGGGCCAACTCGGCCTGGGCCTCTCGTACTTCGGGCAACCTCAGATCATAGAAACCCAAATCGGCAGGGAGGTGCGGTTGATAATGTTCCGGAAAAACGGGGTTGGCCTTGGTTACATTCCGCCACTCCGTAAAACCTTTGCCCCACCATTCGTCATTTTCTGGGATGGGATGAAACTGGGGTAGATAAAACGCAATCGCGCGAATATCGGCGCTGGGGGTGTGTCGGGATTTCATGCAGAAACCTGGATGTCCTTGGACCGCTTGTCTTGCGTTGGCGAAGAACCGAGTGCTAATTGCATGACAAGTTGAATGTTTTGTACGTAGGCCTCTTCCGTAAACCTGGCCTGAGTCAAATCCCGTCCCCTCGCACCCCACGCCAAGGCAGTTGCCGGGTCTGTAAGGAAATCGAGAATTGCATTTGCCATTGCCATTGGATTTTTGATAGGGACAAGTCGCCCATTAATACCGTCCTCGATGATCTCCTGTGGTCCGCCACAACGGGTGGAAAGTACTGGTGTCGCTGCCGCAAAGGCTTCGATCATGGTTAGGCCAAATGACTCCTGCTGGGACGAGATGACCAACAAGTCGATGGCGTGCATGACCACGTTGATATCTCCCGGCCATTGGCCGAGCCGTATCACCTGCGGTTCTCCACCCAAGCCATGCAGCAAAGCTTCAAGACGGGCCACCTCCGATTCCGGTCCGCCACCGATAATCAGAAAGAGCGCATCGCGATTAACGGCTAGGACGCGCCGGGCCGCCTCCAGAAAAGTGCCGTGGTCCTTGCGTGGCTGCACGGCACCGACGACGGCAATCCATTTCTTGAGTGGATCCAGTCCGTATATCTGGACAAGCGTCATGCGAGCCGATGCGCGGTCCATACGGGTAGGCAGCCGCAGTCCGTTGTAAACAATATGAGTCTTCGATTCGAGTCTCCGATAGTCATGTGCAACCGCCGCCGAAGGAAAGATTACTGCTTTGGAAAGGTCGCCGATTACCTTCTCATAGGCAAATGCTGGTAATAGCGGAGTTAACTCGTCATTGTCATAAACAGGTTCGTGTATATGCCACACATGCGGTTTCTGGGTAATGTGTGCTGCCAACGCGCCTTCGACAACGGTCACCGTGTTGGTAAAAACTAGATCGATATTGTGGCGCTCTATCAGGCGCGCAACTGCCCACACCCGAGCTCGCAGTCCGGCCAAAAGTCGCGCTATCTGAGGCAGTTTGTGGCGTCCTTTCATCTCGATACTGCTAGGTACCCAACGTACCATTTGACGGAGATCAACCGGGATGCTTAAGGGCGACAGCGCGTCGACAAAGGCGCCCGTCCAGGGCGCAACGACGTGCGACTCGAAACGGGACCTGTCGAGTCCCTGCAATAGGGTCAGCAGCATCCGCTGTGCGCCGAATAATGACGCATCATGCGCGATGAATAAAACTCGATTTACTGGCGTCATCATGCTCAACGTGAGGGATCATGCGCCTTCATGCGTAAATTTTCGCGGAGGTAAGCCGGGTTCTGATTAGCTTTGCTCATTATCTTTCAGCTATTTTTTTGTTGTGTTGACAAACAGCAGCACTTCTTTGCACCAGCGCCGTTCCTTATATCGGTTGTCGTAGATGAGAACGCGCGTGGCATTGAGTGAGAAAGGGGGCTCGGTGAGTCTCAGGAGACGGTAGCCGCCCGCCTCGATGTCCGCATTGGTGGAACAGATGGATTTCCATTGCCACAGTTGTTTCCAACCACCACGGAGGTGATGTGTGATGTCGTTCACGAAGATCGCGTACTTGTAGGCACCTAACTTTGAAAGAATGGCCAGTATGTCGGCGTTCGGAAGGTGCTGTAGAACCTCTTTCGCGATGAGGAGATCGGCGGCGGGCAGATCTGTGGTGGCTGCATTCAAGCAGCTGAAAGACACCCTCTCGCTTCCGTATTGCGTACGATTGCGTTCAATGACCGACTCGACGACATCGATACCTGTGTAATTGGTGCCGCCCCAGTCGACAAGACGGCTGTAGCTCCAGTCACCACAGCCGAGATCGACCACAGAACGGATACCCTTATCTCGTATGAATTCTTCCAGGTAGGTCCGGAAGACGGCCGTCCGATTGGCATCCGATCCCGGACCGCTCATAGACTGTCCGAGCCAAGTGTGCTTGTCGTATATGGTGGTGAAGTTGCTCTTCGTGCTATCAGTCATTTGTTGCCCTTGATGTTAGGCCCGTATGGAGGTGTTAGGGTGATCATCAATATCCGCCTACACCTCTGGCAACGACCAACCCAGTTGCAAATGCACGAAACCTTCTTCGGACATGTCCGCGCTGCTGCCGTCGCGTGCGGTCACGACGAAAGGGTATAGGTTCTCCGCTTAGAAAACGAAGGCTTCGCCCTGCGCAATCGCAGCACGGATTGCAAAGTTTACAGGCAAGAAGGGGTAGCTTCATATTTTGCGTTCTACTTCGAATATTTTCTGGGTGATGTGGGCAGTCCAGTAGGAATCACCCCTGTCCTTGCTCGCAAGGTAGAGTATGTCGGGCGTGTGAATGCCCAGGCCAAAGGTCAGGCGATCGATGGGGCCTCTTGTCCTAAATTTGAAGCGCAGGATCAGGTCGTCGCGGGAAGTGCGGTAGATCTCATATCCTTTGTCAAGCAACAGTTGGGCAAGGCATGAATCATCTTGACAGGATACTCCGCAAATAAGTGCTTTTTTCATCGGACAGTTCCGAATGAACCTTGGTTTGGTTGGCGAACCTCAGTGTTGTCATCAACGCTACTTAGCGGATCATGGCCAGTAACTGTGGAATTGCTGGTTAACTCAACCGAAGAAGCCTTTGTGGCAATATCCCAACTACCTTGTATCGCTAAGAAACCAGCCTCCTGTGAGGCCGAAATTGATGCATTTTGTGAAATGACTTGGAATTGCAAGATGCCCTCAGCGTAATAGATTGGAACTTGCTTTTCACCGATAGACACCCCGCCTCGCAGAGAGTATCTCCTTGGCAATAGCGGTACAGATGGTATTCGGAAAGACACGGTTACTTCACCAGACTCTAAATCGATTAGGGGCAGTTCGTCAATCCAATTGTTGGTGGCGAGGTAAATAAAATCGATCGTATGTAATCCAACTCCGAAATTAACCTGTTTCAATGGCCTATTAACTTGGTAGGTCATCACGATGTTTACACCATGTCCACTGGTGACTTGGTCAACAATATTTCCTTCGCTGTCGGTAAGGCGAACATTGAGAAGTTCGATCTCACCGGTTTTCATTTCGTGCGCACGTACCGAGTGTGACAACTGGACCTTGTCATCGTTGATATCGAAGAAGCGATTACAGACTTCGGTTGGATTTCCGTCCATAAGGACCTGCCCGTTGCCGAGGAGGATTACCCTGCTGCATAGGCGTTCGATCTGACGGATATTGTGAGAGACCACTAAAACCGTCTTGCCTTGACCCTTAATTAAATCTTCCATCCGGTCGAAGCACTTTCGCTGAAACGCAAGGTCCCCCACTGCCAATACCTCATCGACGATCAGGATTTCCGATTCGATGCTGGTTGCCACTGCAAATGCAAGTTTGACCTGCATGCCCGAGCTGTAGCGCTTGACCGGGGTGTCGATAAATTCAGCCATCTCGGCGAAATCAACGATCTCGTCGTACTTCTTGTCGATTTCCTGTTTGGACATGCCGAGGATGGCGCCGTTGAGGTAGACGTTTTCACGGCCGGTGAAATCCGGCACGAAGCCAGCGCCCACCTCGATCAAGGGTGCGATGCGGCCATTGACCTTGATCTCGCCGCTGGTCGGTGTACTGATCCTCGCCAGCATCTTTAACAGGGTGGATTTCCCCGCCCCGTTGTGCCCGATGATGCCCACCACCTCGCCTTGCTCTATGGAAAAGCTGACGTCATCCAGTGCTTTGAACAGGGGGCGTTCTTTCACCGGTTTACCGGCAAGTTTGGCGGCCGAGTTGAGCAGCGTCTGCTTGAGGCCCTGCATGGCGCCCAGGCGGTATTCCTTGGTGAGGTGGCTGACTTCGATGATGGGCATGGGGGTTCAGTTGCGGGTGGGCTTGGCGGGGGTGGCGGGGGTGGTTGTGGGGGCGGGGTGTTCGCGGCTGAAGCCGCTCCTACGGGGGAGGCAACCTATGAATTGTTGTTCCTGCGCAGGTGGGAACCGAGTAGCAGCAACGATCTGGATAACCGCCTTCGCGGGTATGACGGGTTATTAGAGGCGCCCTTGTGTCTTTGAGGTTCATGCGACAGCGATTGGGCCCGATGCCGGGGAAGGCGTGGGTCTTGCTGAAGGGTGTATCTTGTTGCACCAGGTATACCTTTAGCGCCTTTTCCGCAGCCTGTTGACAATGGTAGGCAGCGATATCGGTCAGTGGCTGGTCCAGTTCGAGGACTTGGGCCGCGGTAAGCAGGTCGTGATGTGCTTTTTGCATCCATTGACGGATTTCGTCGGTCTTGGGGTCAGCCATAGAGCACTCGTCCTTGTTCGACGATCCTGCGCAGGAGGGATGTCTTGACCTGTTTTGCCCGCTCGACCTCCTCGGCGGTATGGACAATGACGTCACAGGGGTAACGTACGCCGTAGAGGGCACGATAGGCCTGTTGAGCCAATCGGTAACCGGGTTCACCCTCTTTTTCAACGATCACGAGCAGGTCCGCATCGCTGTCCTTGTGGGGCTGGCCCCATGCATGGGAGCCGAACAAGACAACTTGTTTGGGGTGAAGTGCATGCACGAGTCGTTCCGTGATCTCGACCAGTTTGGATTCGGTGAGCTCTGTCATGTTGTTTCCCGCATGGATCATGCGGGGATGAAAGTGAGGTTCATGGTGGTGGTGTTAAATGCATACAGTAGAGCCGATGAGCATATAAGACTTGCGAGGTGTCCATAATTTGTGACCACCTCTTGTTTTTCGGCAGTAGCCCAAGCCAACTTGAGGGTATCTGAACAGGGAGCGTTCTTTCACCTGTTTACCGGCAAGTTTGGCGGCCGAGTTGAGCAGCGTCTGCTTGAGGCGCTGCATGGCGCCCAGGCGGTATTCCTTGGTGAGGTGGCTGACTTCGATGATGGGCATGGGGGGTTCAGTTGCGGGTGGGCTTGGCGGGGGTGGTTGTGGGGGCGGGGTGTTCGCGGCTGAAGCCGCTCCTACGGGGGAGGCAACCTATGAATTTTTGTTCCCGCGCAGGTGGGAACCGAGTAGCAACAACGATCTGGATAACCGCCTTCGCGGGTATGACGGATCATTAGAGGCACCCTTGTGTCTTTGAGGTTCATGCGACAGCGATTGGGCCCGATGCCGGGGTGGGGCGTGGGAACCACGTAGGTACGAAGAGCTGAAGGGCGACATTGCATCAGGCTTTATGTGACTTGTTCAGCAGAACTTCAATCTGGGCGGCCAGGTCGGGCAGGTCTGTGTGTATGGTCTGCCAGACAATTTCAAGATCGACCTTGAAATAGCCGTGAGCCAGTACGTTGCGCATTTCGTAAGCAAATCCCCAGGGCACCTCGGGGTGTTCTTGTGTGAACTCGGGATGAAGTGAATCAATGTTCCGGCACGCCTCGCCGATGATCTCGAAATTCCGGATCACGGCATCCTGTGTTTTGCCATCTTCAAGAAACTGCACCTCGGTCATGTTCTCGACATAGAGGTGAATTCGTCTTATGGCCTCGAGGATGTGTCCAAGATAATCCGGCACACGCAGCTTGCCTGCCTTACTCATACCAGCCGTGCCTCGGACAGTATCTGTTCGCGGCAGTTGTCCGGCAATGCCTTGGGGGTCAAGATATCAACGGGAATGCCCAGCAACTGTCTTAGCTCATAGCGAATCGCACCAATATCCATGAGTGTGGTGGCGGGTGTGGGCTCGACCAGTAAATCCAGGTCGCTGTTGTCCGTGTCGTCGCCATGCAGGACCGAGCCGAATACACGGACTTGCTTCACATGATGTCGCAGGGCGATTTGTCGTATCGCTTCGCGATGGGTTTGCAGGGCTAGCGAAGGGCGCATTTCAATTGTTCTCCCCGAATTTTTCGGTTGTTCGGCGATAAAACGCTGTCTGGTCGTAAATTGTCCCGGAGCACTGACCCAAACAGCGCGAGCTTGCTGATGTGGTATCGCCGGCAGAGGTCGGCAATCTGTACTTGGGGAAGTCGGATTTGAGCGGGCATGGGAGTGGGAGAGTGCTCCTGGTGGATTAGCCGGGGGCGGGGATCCGGCGTTCGCTTTCCGCGATCATGATCCTCGCAGCGGTGGTAAGGGCGGCCACGAATTCGTGCCCTGTCTGCAGAGCTTCGGCGAGCAGGGCGGGCAGAAGTTTGTCGCCCAGGGTGTCCTGAAGTCGGCCAATACGGCCGACGAAGGCTTCCACGCGCTCGGCGAGGTCCGGGTCTGTCTCCAGTTGCCTGGCGCGGTCAATCGTGAAGGCGCTGGCGAACAGGCGTTGGTCGGTGGTCGCCAGATGCCGGCTTTCCTTATGCACGACCCGTGCAAGAAAACGCAGACGCTGGGCAAGGGCGAGTTCCAGCGTCATAGCAGACGGCCCTCCCGAAGGGCGATGTCGTGGATGGGCCGGGGCTCTAGGTTGGGTGGGCTGAGCAACACATCCACCTTGCGCCCACCCATGCCGCGCGAAATCCGGGCGGCCAGGCGCGCCGCGAGCAGGGCGGGGCGGTCGACGGGGTCTGGCAGCTCCAGCAAGAGGTTCAACGTCTCCGCCGCGGGCATCGTCATCCAGCCGTGAGCCGAAGAGGCGCACGCGGGCTTCGGGGCCGGCCAGGTCGGCAACCGCGGACTTGATGAGGGCGACTTGCGCGGGGGTGAGACGCATGGTTCAGATTACGTCAGCGAAATAGGCCTCGGCCCGCTTGAAATACAGATAGCTTAGGGGCAAGAGGCAGCACACCAGCAAAAAACCGGGGGCCATTGCGGAAAAGTCCGGCGGCAGGCCGCGCAGCATGACGTTCTGGAAGCTGTCGATGAGGCCGGCCAGGGGGTTGAGCAGGTAAATCTGATAGAGCAGGTTGGACCATTCGCCGGCGGCCTGCTGGGTCACGAGCTTGTCCTTGACCAGGTTGAGCGGGTAGATCACCGGCGAGGTATACATGACCAGGGACAGCAGCACGGGCAGGGCGTTGCCCACGTCGCGGTAATACACATTGATGGCGGCGCCGACGAAGGCGATGGTGAGGGCCGCGAGGATGGTGTAGGCGATCAGCACCGGCACCCAGAACACCTCGGGGCCCGGCAAGATGCCGTACCAGGCCATGAGCCCCATGATGATGAGGAAGTTGATGCCCAGTTCCACCAGCTTGGTGATCACGCTGGTGAGGGGGAAGATTTCTCGCGGGAAGTAGATCTTGCGGATGAGGGCGGTGTTGCCCACCACGCTGGTGACGCCCTCGGAGGCCGCTTCCTGGAAAAAGATCCATAGCATGAGGGCAGCGAAGGTGAGCACCGGGTAGGGCACGCTGCCGCTGTCGATGCCGACGAAGCTGCGCACCAGGGTGAAGATGAGCATGAGCATGAGCGGCTTGACGATGGCCCAGGCGATACCCAGGTAGGCCTGCTTGTAACGCAGGGCAATGTTCTTCCAGGCGAGCGTGAACATGAGCTCGCGGTAGTCGTAGAGGTTCTTGGCGATACGTAGCATGCGTCGGCGGGCCGAGGGCTCGGTGGAAGGGCACCGATTGTATTACGGCGTGGGGCGGAAAAATTTGAGCGGTATTTCAGAGACACCATGCGGGCAGTCCTTCGGCTCAGCGCGCGGATATCCGCGCGGAACCCGGAAACAATCGAACACGGCGAACTGAATTCTGGTATTTCTCAATAACAAGGATGTTTCAGATTTTCCCGATAGCTGACATGACATCGCCCCGGAACCCGATGCCACCCCGTTTTTCCGTCATTCTGCCCACCCACGACCGCCTGGAACTGCTGCGCGAGGCCATCGCTTCCGTGGTGGCGCAGAGTTGCACCGATTGGGAACTCCTCGTGGTGGACGACGCTTCGAGCCATCCCCTCACCGAGGAGGAATTGCTGGCCCTGGCCGGCCCCAACGCACGTCTGATCGCCCTCGCGGAATCGTGCGGAGGCGCCGCGGCCAAGTCGGCGGGGGCGCGGGAAGCGCGTGGGCAGGTGCTGGCCTTTCTCGACGACGACGATCTGTGGCGAGGCGACTATCTGGAGAAAGCCAACGCGGCCCTGCTGGCCTCGCCCGAGGTCAGGGTGCTGTTCATGGGCGTGCGCTGGTTCGGAGAACGCGGCGAGGCGGGACAACAGGCGCAGGACCGCGGCATGGACATTATTCGAAGGCAGGCAGGCGCAGATCCGGACAGCGCCGGCCTGGCCCGTTTTCAAGACGGCCTGTTCGAGGCGCTGCTCGACCGCGTGCCCATGCCGTTCCAGCGGCCCGTGGTGGCGCGCGAGGACTATCTCGCCATCGGCGATTACCGTCCGGAGTGTCTGCTGTGGGACTGCGACTGGGCCTTGCGCGCCGCCCTGCATGGCGAGTGTGCCCTTTTGGACGAAGGGCTCTACCTGCAACGCGCGGCGGGCCAGGGCTATTCCTCGCAGGGCCACAGGGCGCTGGAGCACACCCGCTCCAACCTCGAAATCAAGGAGTCCCTCCTGCGCCATCCGGCTGCGGTGGAGCCAGGCAGGCAGCGTGCCCTGCTTCGTGCCCTGCACCGCGGCTGGCTCGACTATTGCTGGCAGCTCCGGCAGCGCGGCGAATGGCGAGAGGCGGAGGACGCCCTGCGGAAATCCGCGCGATACGGCTTGAGCGGCGGTTTCCTGAAGATGCTGGCCGCCGCCGCGCTGCGGCGGCTCGGCATCGGCAAACGCCCCGCCTCGGCCTGACCAGGTCGTGCGGCCTGGCCGCTCGGTCATATCCCGTGGCCTCTATCAACCCTTGCCATGTCACTCCGGCGCAAGCCGGCTCGCCCCCCCTGTAGGAGCGGCTTCAGCCGCGAATTCCGCCCGTGCGTCATAAACGCTGTCTTCGCGGCTGAAGCCGCTCCTACGGAGAGGTTGGCGTGACGGGTTATCCGAGGCGTCCCTTTGCTGAACGGCTGAATATCCAGTACTCCTCCCATCGATGGTGGGAGAAGCCGAACCGGGCCAGTGCATTACATACCCGTTCCGTCACCCCAGGGCGAATGCGCTCGTGGATCTCGATGGCGAGCATGCCAATGCGATCGATCCATTCGGAGATGTCGGCGGAGAACAACTCGTTCTCGGCGCCCTCGATGTCGATCTTGAGCACATCGATGCGGTCTTTGCCGAATCGATCCATCACGTCCGCGACGCCTATTGCCTGGATCGCGCCGGGTGTGTCCGGGGCCACCTCGACCGTGCGGAATGCCCAGGAGTCCGCCTCGGGATTCTCGATCGCCAATGTCGCGCCATGCGACCACAAGCCGACCTGCATGGGAACGACTGCCGGGTATCGGCGACAGTTATTCGCCAGCGCGGTGAAGTTGGACGGATCGATCTCCATGGATACCACCGTGCTGCCGGGAAAACGGTTGGCCAGGCAAACCGAGGCCAACCCGATATTGGCCCCGGCATCAACGATGAATTTGGGCGTGCCATCGACAGGAAAATAACCCTGCCTCTGCACGAACACCTGGAGAAAAACCGCGGCGTCGGATGTCCCGGCCCTGAGGGTCACGGGTTGGCGCAGGTCTGGAAGACTGATTTCCACCGTTTCACCCGGCCGGGGCAGCCCACATGGCCCGTCTCAATTGCCACGCGATCCGGAGGCCCTTCAATGGCCCGTATACGTCCCGAATCGGGCGCGACCACACGAAATACGATCTCAGCGACTCGATGGGGTTCATGTACCCTCCCTTGTGATGGATACCTCTTCTGTCTACAAGGACGCGCGAGCACCCGATATCGCGCATCTCCTGGCTTTCATGTCAGGAGTCGTTGCCTGATCTCCAGTGGCGTCATGCTGCTGCCATTCAATTCCCGCATGAACCACTCGAAATAGCGCCGCGTCTTGTCGAGGAAGCGTTCGAGCCCGGCCATGTCGCGCACGTAGGGGGTGAACCCGGGATGTACGGAAGGGGAATGGAAGCTGAACACGAAGATACGCTGTCCCTCGTCCAGCATGGAGCGGGTCAGCCGGCACATTTCCGCGAACGTGTAATCCTCGGGCGACAGGCGGATGCGCTCGAAGGCACGCAGGCGGGAGGTGATGCCCGGCAGGCGCGCCCAGCGCAGGCTGGAGTGGGTGATCAGGCGGTAGAACGGCGTACCGGCCGACTTCAGCCAGCCCGCGTAGCCGCCGCCGCCGGGCAGGCCCAGCAGGCGGCGCTGCCGGCCAAACCAGAATGGCTCGGCGCTGTAAGCGGAGTAGTCGGGGCCGCCGTCGGCGCTGTAGTCGATGGGGGGCGCCACGCTGATGTCCACCTCGTAGCCGAGCGCCTCCAGGATGTCCGCGCTGTGGGGGCCGTTGCCGTAGCGGCCCGCCAGATAGGTCAGGGGTCGGTGGCCGAAATTCGCTTCGATGGTTTCCGTAAGCACGCGCAGCTTTTCGTATTCGAGTTCGCGCGGCAGGTTGCCGGGGTAGGTGTTGGCGCGGGAGAGGGGCTCGGTCAGGGGCGGGGACACCCAGGGGTGCAGATGGGCGCCGATGAGGGCGCGGCCGTCGTCCTGGTAGCGACGCAGAGTCTCGAACGCCAGGGGCTGGGAGGCGATGGGGTAATCGATGACGTAATTGGGGACGATGCCAAAGGCATCAAAGATCTCCTGGGCACGGCCGATGTGGCGCATGTGCTCGACACCGGTTTCCTCGCGGGCGTGCTCCCGGCTCCAGTCGAACTCCTCCTCGGTGTGGATCACCACGCTGAGAATGGGTGGCGTGTCCGCCGGCAGGTGGATCGGGCTGTGTCCGGGAAACAGGTCGCGCTCAGAGGTCAAGGGCGGCGCTTTCCGTATAGAGGTTCCAGATGTCGACCTCGCCCAGGCTGTCGCTGCGGAACACCTTGTTGCGGTAGCCCGACAGGACCTTGTGCGGCCAGGCCGGCAGTCCCGGCAGCAGGCGGGTCTCGACCCGCGTGGTGGCCATGCCCGCGAGCAGGAAGTGGCAGCCCAGCAGAGGCATGCGGGCCAGGAAATTCCCCGGATTGGTGAAACCGATGATCTCCGCGCTGGGCAAGCCCTTCAGTTTCGCGCGCTTGTACACCACCAGGCTCCAGTCGCTGTCCTTGCCCACCGCCAGGAAGCGCAGCCAGGGGAAATGGCGATGATCCCGATACACCTTGGCAGCGGCGTCATCGAGGGCAGCCTCGATGGCGGCGGCTTCGGTCAGCACGCGCCAGCCCGCCAGGCGCAGATGCGGCGCGGGCAGGTTGAACAGCGCCACGCGACGCTCGTCCATGGGCTTGAACTTGAGGAACCTGAGGGACTGTTCGACCACGGCGGTGGGCGACAGGTCGGTGAAATGGAAGCCGGGCTGGGACACCACCGCCATGGCCAGGCGCATGCTCTGGGTGCGGTAGGCGTCGAGCACCACCCAACTGGTGATATTGCAGAATGTCTCCAGCTTGCCGCGCACCGGATAGGAGGCATAGATGGCGCCGATGCCTCCGGCAATGCCGCCGGTTTCATCTCGGATGAGGAAACCGTTATTGGGCTTGTCCACGCCCCAGTCCTGGCGGAAGGCGTCGGCCCACACCTCCGGTGCGTGGCTGGGACTGAGGTGCCGGTGGAGAAAAGCGCAGAACTCCGGCAGGTCCTGGTCGCGAACGGGTTCAAGTTTGGGCAGAGCCATGACGTTATAGAGGCGTTGTCGGCGACGGGACGTTAACACAACCGCCCGGCGATCTGGGGTAAGCTCGCGGCCCGCCACGTAGGAGCGGCTTCAGCCGCGAAGTCGTCTACCGGTTCAGTTCGCGGCTGAAGCCGCTCCTACGTGCTCCTGCATCGAGACTGCGTTCATTTAATTCAAGCGATAGCCGCCATGCCTAGCCTTCCCATTCCCGGCTTCACACATGACGCCCACGGCAAGCCCGTGATCGGCACAAGTCCGGAAGCGTTGTATGCCTACGGCCACCTGATCCGCTCCAGCGAGCAACTGGTGCTCGACCAGTTCTCGCGCGGCCTGGTTTCCGGCACCACCCATACCTGCCTGGGCCAGGAACTCTGCGCCATGGCGGTGGTGCGCGCGCTCACCCATCCCGACGACGCGGTACTGTCCAACCATCGCAACCACGGCCACTTCCTCACCTACTCCGGCGAATTCGTCGGCCTGGTCGCCGAGATCATGGGCCGCGACGGCGGCGCCTGCGGCGGCCGGGGCGGCAGCCAGCACCTGGTCTGGCGCCATTTCCACTCGAATGGCGTGCAGGGCGGCATGACCGGCATCGGCGCGGGCCTGGCATTGGCGCGCAAGCTGCATGGCTCCGGCGCCATCGTCGCCGCCATGATCGGCGACGGCACCCTGGGCCAGGGCCTGCTCTACGAGGCCATGAACATGGCCTCGGTGTGGTCCGCTCCCTTGCTGGTGGTGGTGGAAAACAACGGCATTTCGCAGACTACCGAGCCGCACCAGAACCTGGGCGGCGACATCCAGGCGCGCGGCGCCGCCTTCGGCCTGCACACCTGGCGCGTGGACGACGCGGCGGAAGATTTCTTCGAGCAGGCGGAACGGGCCGTGCATACCGTTCGAGAAACCGGCCGGCCAGGCTTCCTGGTCATCGACACGCAGCGCATGGGGCCCCATTCCAAGGGCGACGACCTGCGCGACGAGGCGGTGCTTTCCGCCATCCGGGCGCGCGATCCGCTCGCCGCCCTGGGCCGCAGCCTGCCGCAAGCGGAACGTGAAGCCATCGAGGCGCGCAACGCCGCCTTCATCGAAGCGGTGCGGGAGGCGGCCAACGCTTCGCCCGAAGCGGTGTTCGACGACGCGCCCGAGCACATCTTCGACCGGGCCGGAGAACTGGCCGGACCGGCGCCCGACTATCCCGAGGTCGCGCCGGGCACCAGCGTGCGCCTGGCGATCAACGCCGCACTCGGCCATCTGCTCGCCCGCCACCCGGAAACCCTCCTGCTGGGCGAGGACCTGCACGACCCCTACGGCGGCGCCTTCAAGGTCACCCAGGGCCTGTCCACCGCTTACCCGGGCCGGGTCATCTCCACACCGATTTCCGAGGCCGGCATCACCGGCGCCGCCATTGGCCTGGCCATGGACGGCTTCCGTCCGATCATGGAAATCATGTTCGCGGACTTCCTCTCGCTGTGCATGGACCAGCTCTACAACCACGCGGTGAAGTTTCCCGGCGTGTTCCCCCAGGTGACGGTGCCGCTGATCGTGCGCACACCGTCGGGCGGCCGCCGCGGCTACGGCCCCACCCACAGCCAGAGTCCGGAGAACATCTTCACCTCGATCCCCGGCCTCACCGTGCTCTACGGCAGCCACCGCCACGACGTCGCCCGCCTGCTGGTCGACGCGGCAAGGCGCTGGCCCTATCCCACCCTGTTCCTGGAACACAAGCTGCTCTACGGCGAGACCCAGGCGGCGGGAGATTACCGGACCCTGGATGCCGACCCGGAGGATCTCGCCGCCCACCTGTTTCCGACCCTTTTGCGCGGCCGCCAGGACGCCGATCTCACCATCGTCACCTACGGCGGCATGCTGCCGGTGGTGGAGGAAGCGGCCCGGCGACTGGAGGAAGAAGAGGAATTGATGGTGGACATCGTCGTACCCTCCCTGCTGGCGCCGTTGCCCCGCCGCACCCTGCTCGCCCATCTGCTGCGAGCCGAGCGCGTGGTGATCGCGGAGGAATCCCACCACGAATTCGGCATCGGCGCCGAGATCGCCGCCAGCCTGCTGGAAGCCGGCTACCGGGGGCGCGCCTTCCGCATCGGCACGCCGCCGGTGCCCATCGCCTCGGCCCGCAGCCTGGAACGCCAGGTGCTGCCCGACGCCGACAAGCTCATCGAAGACATCCTGGATAACCTGTACTGACGAGGATCATCATGGCCTTTGCCCTCCATGCGCCACGCGTGAACAACAACGACGACATCGTCCAGGTCATTGCCTTCCGCGTCGCTCCGGGCGACCTCGTGAAGAAGGGAGACGTGGTCGTCGACGTGGAAACCGACAAGGCCATCGTCGAGGTGGAAGCCGAGCGCGACGGCTACGTCCTCAAGCTGATGTGCGCGGTGGACGACAAGGTGGCGGTTGGCTCGATCCTGCTCTGGCAGGGAGACAGCGCCGACGAGCCGGTGCCGGAATCCGTGGCCGCAACCCCGGTGGAAGGCGGCGGCGGCAACGCCCGCCCCACCGCCAAGGCGCGCGCGCTGCTCAAGGAGCTCGGCCTGGACGCTGGCGTGGTGCCGGCCACTGGGGAGCGGCTGACGCTGGCCGACGTCGAGGCCCACATGGCGGCCCATGGCATCCGCCGCCGCGACCAGACGCCCGCTGTGGCGGCCCCGGCGGGAGAAAGCCTGCCGGATGTGCCGGGCGATCTGGTGGATCTCAGCGCCGAGGAACGCGGCATGCTGATCACCGTGTCCTGGCACCGGGACCATGCCGCCGCCACCTATCTAGAGGTGGAGTACGACCCCAAGGCCTGGGAAGATCACGCCGCCGCTTACGCCAGCGCCAACAAGCTGATGCTTTCGCCGCTGCTGCCGTTGCTGGCCTATCGCCTCGTGCAACTGGTGAAGGCCAGTCCACGCCTCAACGCCACGGTGGTCAACGGCAAGCGCTTCCAGTACAAGCCGGTGAACCTGGGATTCACGGTACAGGCTGGCGAAACCCTGTACCTGACCGTGGTGCGCGACGCCGACAGCCTGGAAACGGCCAAATTCATCGAGGCTCTGGGCGAAGTGCAGCGCCACGCCATCCAGCGCAAGCTCTCCCGCGAGGAGACCAGCGGCGCCACCATCGCATTTTCCAGCATGGCGCGCTGGAACGTCAGCCGCCACATCCCCATCCTGCCACCCTATTGTTCCCTCATGATCGCCCATGCCGCCCCCAAGGGCAGCGGACGCGCCGTGCTGGGCGCCAGCTACGACCACCGCGTGCTGTCCGGCTTCGACGTGGCGCGGCTGCTTATGGATCTGGCCAAACCTCCGGTCTGATTCCCTCTCCCCCTGCCCCTCTCCCGCTTGCGGGCGAGGGGAGTAAACGCAAAGGAAACCGCTATGAACCTCGACCGTGATGCCATCAAGGCCGCCGTGCGCGCCAAAGTCATCGAACTGGCGAAAAGCCTGGGCATGGACGCCGGCGACATCGGCGACGACGACATTATTCCCGCCAGCGGCTACGTGGACTCGGCCGCCATCCTGGAACTGGTGGTGTGGTACGAGGGGGAATATGACCTGCCGCTCAAGCAGGACGAAATCAACATCGACAACCTCGGCTCCATCAACGCCATGGCCGACTTCGTGCTCAAGCGTAAAGGTGGCGGCTGAGCCGCCGCCAGAGGAAAGCGGACTGGGCAGGCGAAAGTCTCCACCTGAGGCCTTGCAAGGGGGGCACTTCCCTAAACCCTCGGCATGTCATTCCCTCAACGAGGGTCGCCCGGTCCCATAGCCGGGCATGGCAAGTCGGCCTTCCTCCCTCTCCTCCGAGCGCACCGTCCCGCTTGCCTCCACGGTTGCCGTCGAAGTTTCCCGCTGCCTCACCAACTGGTCCAGGATCACGATGATCGCCACCAGGTGCCAGTAGTAGTCGAAGTAGGCCAGCCCGAGGAAGGCCCCGCAGGCGCCATAGCCGATCATGCTCACCTGGGTCATCGCCGCCAGGTCGCGCGCCCATTTCAACTCGGGCTGACGTTTGCTGCGGCGGATGATGGAACTGGCCTTCAGCCAGGTGAAGCCCATGATGGCCATGTAAATGCCGAAACCGATGAAGCCGTGCTCGCCTATGATCTCGAAATACACACTATGCACGTCGTGCACCCGGTAGGGTTCCGGCGCGTATTCCCGGAACACGGAGGGTCGGAACATCTCGATGCCACCGCCGGTGACACGATCCTTGGCCACGTTGAAGGCGGTGTGCCAGGCATTGATCCGGCCTAAAGCGGATGCATCCTCCTGGTAGTCTTTGGTCGAGTGCATACGGTCACGCCATTCCTGCGGCATGATCGTGGCAATAGCTCCGACGGAAATGACGATCAATAAGGCGGTCATGAACTTGTTGCGGCTCTTGAGCCACAGGAACATGCCCATGGCCAGGATACCCACCAGAGCACCGCGCGACTGGCTGCCGATGGCCGCGATGGCGGTGAGCAGCATGGCGCCCATGAGCCCGGTCTTCAGCCATTGCCGCGTTTCCTGCAAGTGCAGGTAGCGGATGAGGGGAATGGTCATGATCAGCGCCAGCGCCATTTCGTTGTTGCCGCCGATGAAGGTGCCCAACGGGCCCTGCACGCGATACACCCCGCCGTGGACGATGGTGAAGATGCCGCCCTTGATGCCATAGAACCCGATCGACAGGGCGATCATCCACACCACGCCATGCAGGCGTTCCCGATTGTTAATGACGACGAGGGTGACGAAGGTCATCAGCAGAATCTTGAAGAACTTGATCCAACCCTCCCAGGCCAGATCCGGGAAGAAGGCGAAGTAGGAGGTCACCGCCGCCCACAGCAACAGGATCAGCATCAGGATGGTTTCTCGCGTCCACGGGATGCGCTTGGGCTCCTTGCTGAAGATCATGCCCAGCATGGTGGTGATGGCGATCAGATAGGCCCAGGGGAAGGTCATGGCGAAACCGTAGGCCAGGCGATGCGGGTTCATGTAGCTGATCCAGCACCACAGGTAGATGCCCACCTGTGGGCGGCGCAGCACCATCGGGATCAGGCCGAAAACCACCAGGGCCACGAATATGTCGCGCATCAGGCTGCCTTTCCTGTCGTGCCGGGCACCACCTTGCTGACCACGTAGCGGTATTTGCCCGATTGTTCCGGCGGGATCTCATCCACCAGCTCGATTTTCACAGTGACGTCCCCACCCAGTCTGGCCCGGGCGGCGCTCGCGATTTCCGACACCCGGGCGCGATCGAAGGCGGCATCGGTGACCAACAGGATGCGCGTCAGGTCCAGGCTTTCCTGCGCGATCTTGAACTGCCGCACACCGGGAAGGTCTCGCACGATGTAGATGAGGGACAGGCCATGCATGACAGTGCCATCCCTGGCCACCAGGAAATCCGTGCTGCGCCCCTGCACTTCCCTTAAAAGCGGGAGGGTGCGGCCACAGGAACAGGGTCGATCATCCAGCACGCCGACATCCCCCGTGCGGTAGCGGATGAAAGGAAAATCCCGCGTGGCCAGATGCGTGACGACGATTTCGCCACTTTCGCCGGGCGGCAGGACACGGCCCTCGCCATCGACGATTTCCACGATGAGATCCTCATGGGTCAGGTGCATGCCGCCGGCGGGGCACTGGTGGGCGATGAAGCCGGCGTCGCGGCCGCCGTAACCGTTGGCCACCGGGCAATTGAACACCCGCTGGATGAGCTCGCGCTGGTGGTCGTACAGGCGTTCCGAGGTGACGAAGGCCACGCGGATGCCCAGGTCGTCGAGTCGCATGCCCCGTTCCTCGGCATGGCGGGCGATATGGGCGAAGGCGGACGGGTAGCCGAACAACATCCTGGGCCGCATGGCGCGTATCTCGCGGATGAAGCCCTCCACCTTTTCCGGCGACATCTCGAAGGCCGGTAACAGCCGGGTGCGCATCAGCGCATCGCGCAACTGGCGCATCCGGTCCTGCGAGGTGAGTTCGATGGGGGAGCCCCACAGGACGATCTCCGGATCGCCGATATCGACGCCCCACCAACGCGTGGCGCGCCATTTCGCGGCGACGTCATGGGATACCCGTTCGTTGCCGATGAAGAAGATCAGCGGCTCGCCGCTGGAACCGCCGGTGTTGAAGCGCGCCAGGCCAACGGCCCGCTCGGACTTGAGGGCATCGGTATGCGCGCGGATGGTGGCTTTGTCCAGAAACGGCAAGCGCCCCAGTTCGGCCGTGGAGGTGACGCGCGCGGGGTCGAAGCCCAGCCGCGCGAACAGGTCTCGGTAGTAGGGCACATGCCGGCCCGCTTCGCCGAGCAACGACCGCAGCCGCTCCACACGCAGGGACTCGATCCGCTCCGGCGGCCAATACTGGCTCTGTTCCATCTCGCGTCGGACACGGAACGTGTCGTGCCGCTTCATCCGCTCCTGAAGCGGAAACAACAGACTCGAAATGATGCGGGTGCGCAGGGACATGTCAGGCCGGCGACCCCAGTGCGGCAGTCCGGCTCAAGCCATTGGCCGCCCTGTCTCTCATTCGCTCCATGCCGCTCTCCAGCTTACGCACATGCGCGATGCTACCTTCCTCCACCCTGTCCGGTGGCAAGATGTTCCAGTTGAGACACGTCAGTCGGGAAATGCCTCCTGTAACCGGCATACCCTTCATGCATCGCCGCCGATCCGGCTTCGATGTTGCGCGCATCGAGACGCACGCCGAATCCCGTGCGCCCTCGCTCTCCGGATAACACTTCCTCCAGGATCCGGTCACCCAGTTCCCGTTTGAAATGCCCCGCCTCCCAGTACCACCGCATCTCGGTGGCGCGGTCGCCTCTCAACGGCACTGGCTCCATGGAGTACTCATTGAAACCGCTGAAGTCCCATAGCGGGAAGGAGCCGCCACCGGATCGGCGCGCCTCTTCGCCGAGGGATATGCACCAATTCCCTTTTCCATGCCTCGAAGACCGGCAGGTGGCCCGAGATACGCAGGATTTCCAGCAGGTGCGCATGATAAGGATAGATGACCAGTTTCAGCGAGATGTTATTCCGTCTGCACAGGTCGAGGACCTCACGGAAGTCGTCCAGCGCGCCGGACGAAGGCCCGGTGGCGTCATGCAGGGACTTGGGCCGGCTCAGATAGGCGCGCAGGTTCTCGATGTCCCGTTGCCTGAAAAGCGCCCAGTAGCCTTCGTTCGCGGCGATCCCGAGATAGTCGCGCATGGGGTTGAACCCCAGGGGCGTCAGGTTCCGGGCGTGGGCATCGCCCTGGGCGCGCAGGGTTTCCAGGGAATCGATCAGGGCGCCCAGGGTAAACGTGGCTTCGCCATAATCCTTGATCCTCTGGAACGGCCTGCCGGGATTGCGGGAACCATCGGGGAGGGTCAGCAAACGCCGGTCTTGCTTGTTGGGTGATCTCCCGGGCCTGGCTTGCGTCTCGTCCACCAGAAAATCCATCAGGTCGATGCCCCAGACCACAACCGCGGGCGGCGGCCGGCCGGTGTCCCGCGAATCCGCCAGCACGTGGCGCAGGTAACGCAGACTGCTGGCTGTTCCGGTCCCCGGCAACGCGAGATTGAAGACTGGTTTCGCCTCCTCGGGCCAGGCCCCATGCTCCGGGTTGAAGCCCACCTCCGCGCGGGAATTGCCCAGTATCAGTCCGCGCGGCTTCACCCTCGTGACTTGGTAGGCCTTGACCATCGCGCCGTGATGGCCCGCCTGGGGCTTCACCGCGTTGAAGCCCGGCGTGTCGACCAGACGGAAAAGCCCATAGGGATCGACGATGAGATTGAAACCCGCCACACACAGCAGGAGCAGGGTGGTGGCGATCAGCCAGAACTGGAGATAAGCCTTCATCCGATGCCTGCCTCAGAACTGGAAATACAGGAATTCACTGGGCCGGGTCAGGGACAGCAAGCCGCCGGCGAGAACCAGCGTCATGATGGCACCCCACCGCCACCCCGGACGCCAGGTGAAGCGCACGCTTGCGGAGCCCCCCCCATGGTCGAGGGCGGGCTGGAAGCGGGCCATGATCTGCTGGGTGTTGGGCATCAGGAACACGATGGGCAGCAGGATGGCAATCCACAGGTAGTTCATGACGAATTCTCGGCCGCCTCCCGGCGTGAACGCCACGCCGGCTCCCTCCAGCCAGCGCGCGACCTCGCCCGCATGCAGGGCGACCGCGGCGGGCATGGATACACCGTTCATCCCCAGCATGCCGGCAAGCAGGGCAAGGGCGCCATCCAGGCTATGGGCCCGGAAAAACACCCATCCCACCACGACGGCCAGGAAGGTCAGCGCGATCCCGGCGGCGCGGCCGAGCCGGGTAGACGTGGACAAGTCCTGCCCCATCCTCGCGCGCAGACTCTGCCAGGCCTGATGCACGACCAGATAGAGACCATGCAGGCCACCCCAGATGACGAAGGTCCAGCCTGCGCCATGCCAGAGCCCGCCTAGCAGCATGGTGACTATCAGGTTCAGGTAGCGGCGGGCGGGGCCCTTGCGGTTGCCCCCGAGGGGGATGTACAGGTAGTCGCGCAGGAAGCGGGACAGGGTCATGTGCCATCTGCGCCAGAAATCGGCGATGTTGACCGCCTGATAGGGGGAATTGAAGTTCAGCGGCAAGCGCACGCCGATCATGTAGGACAGGCCGATGGCCATGTCCGAGTACCCCGAGAAATCGAAATACAGTTGCAGCGTGTAGGCCAGCGCACCGCCCCAGGCTTGGAAGAAGCCCGGGGCGTCACCGGATTCAGCGGCGGCGAAGGCCGGGCCGACATAGGGCGCGATGCCGTCGGCCAGCACCACCTTCTTGAACAGGCCCAAGGCGAAGATGGTCAGGCCGACGGTGAAGAACGCATGGCTGAAGCGATAGGTGGTCGCCTGGCCGAACTGGGGCATCATTTCCTTGTGATGCAGCACCGGTCCGGCGATCAGATGTGGGAAATAGGTGACGAAAAGGCTGTAGTGGATGAAATCGAATTCCTTCGCCTCGCCGCGCGCGGCATCCACCAGGAAAGCGATCTGGGTGAAGGTGAAGAAGGAGATGCCCAGGGGCAGGAGGATGTCGGTGAAGCCATAGCCGCTGCCCAGCGCGACGTTCACGGTGTCGATGAAGAAATTCGCGTACTTGTAATAGCCGAGCAGGGCGAGATCGCACACCACGCCGAAGGTCAGCAGGCGCTTCCTCCTGACGGAGCCGACGTCGCCCCCGCGGGCCAGGCCGTAACCGACCAGATAATTGAAGACGATGGAGGCGAGCAGAAGACCGACGTAGGCCGGATTCCACCAGCCATAGAAAAAAATGGACCCCGCGGTCAGCCAGGTGGCCGCCAGCCGATGGCTCGACCTCCCCAGGAGAAAAAACACACCCAGAAGGATGGGGAGGAAGAGGAAAAGGAATTCGACCGAATTGAACAGCATTTCACACGGACTTATCCCGGGGAACATAATGCCCGGCGGCTGCCGGGCCGGGTGCAACGAGGCGCGCGGGCGGAAACCCCGTCATGCCCGCACCTCCCGGTAGATTTCCAACCATTGCGGGCCCACCGCGCGCCAAGTGAATGCCTGCACGTGAACGCGGCCATTGCGCACCAGTACCTCCTTCAAGCCTTCCTCCTCGATCAGACGCGCCATCGCCTCCGCCATGGCAGGAGCGTCGCCGGGCTTGACCAGCAACGCGGTATGTTCGTGGCGCACCAGATGGGGCACACCGCCCACGTCGGTGCTGACCACGGGCAGGCCGCAGGCCAGAGCCTCCAGCACCGAGTTGGGCATGTTATCGGCCAGGGATGGGTTTAGGCTTAGGGTGGCCTCGCGATACAGCGCTGCCATGGCCTGGCTGTCCAGGCGGCCGGTGAAGCGGACTCGGTCGGCGATGCCGAGTTCGGCGGCGAGCCGTTCCAGATTCGCCCGCTCCGGCCCCGACCCGGCCACGCTCATGCGCGCGCCGGGATGCCGCTCCCGCAACAGGGCGAGGGCGCGCAGGGCGCTGGCGATGTCATAGAGCGGCTCCAGGTTGCGCGCCACGACGACGTGGATGTCGCCGGGATTCGGAGCGCCGGCACGGAATTTTTCCAGGTCGATGATGTTGGGCACGATGCGCGCGTCCATGCCGAAACGAGCGAAGACCTCCGTCAGGAAGCCGGAGGGTACCGCCAGCGCCGCGGCGCGGCGCATGGAAAAACGCACCATGCCCGCCGCCTTGCGCAGGAAGGGCTCCGCCTCGCCGCCCCGGTAATTGACCACGGCGGGGATGCCGCGCAGACGGGCGATCCAGATGGCCGGCGCGGCGAACAGGTGCCAGGACCAGCCGGAATTGGCCATGATGTGGAACAGCTCATTGCGCCCGGCCGCCCGCCACAGGCGATAGAGATAGGGCAGCAGGCGGAAGGCCGCGCGCAGCACCGGCACGCGGCCGGCCCAGGCCGGCGAATATGGGGCGTTGACCTGCACGATTTCCACATGCACGCCCTCCCCTTCCAACAGGCGCGCGAGCTGCAGGGTCTGGTTGGCCATACCGCCCGCGGGTGGTGGCATCGGCCCCACCAGGGCCAGGCGCGACGGCACGGTGCGAGGTTCAGGGCGCGCGGCCACGCGCGGCTCCTTGCATAGCCTGACCGGATCCGGTCTGTGTTGGCTTGGGAAGGAGGCGAGGTTCGCTCACGGTGCTTGTTCGGCTAATGGGCATTCGGCTGATCGGCCAGCCCGAGTTCCACCGCGACCTTCGCCAAGCGCTGATCCCGCGTCCACAGTGTCGTGCCGTGCATCACACAGGCCACGAGCAGGTGTACATCGATATAACCGATACCTCGGCCCATGAGCCGGCGTTTTTCGATGAACAGCAAGGTTTCCTCTTCGCTGGCGGGATTCAGGCTCGGCAATGCGCCCAGCAACGCTAACAGTTCGGCCCGATTGCCCAGTTGACCACAGGCCAACTCGCCGATGATCCAGGGGTGGAGCATACCCGTTCCCCTTGCAGAAGAGCGGCAAGCGTTACGTTGCCCGAGCGTAAATGGTCGATCCAGATGGAGGTATCGACCAGTATCACTGCTCTGGTCCGCGACGGCGGGGGATATCCGCCAATTGGGGTTCACTACCGCCCAGCTTTGCCAACCGGCGTGCGCTTTCCCGCTCGATCAGCGCGTGCAGGGCTGCGCGCAGCAGCGCACCGCGCTCTTGCAGGCCGCACAGGGCCTGGGCTTTGGCAATCAGGGCTTCATCCAGGTTGACAGTGGTACGCATGCTTCTCTCCGAGTGCTTGATATCACCAATTATGTCATCGGATGGTGCGCTATTTGGTGTGCATTCATAAGGTCCGGCCCAATGCCCTGCCATAGATGGCCTTGTAGTTCGCAATGCTGCGGTCCCAGGTGCGTTCCCGCTCCACGAAGCGGCGGCCATTGGCGCGGATGGCGGCACCCCGGTCGGGCAGGTTGAGCGCTTGCAAGGCCTTGCGCGCCAGGTCCTCTCCATCCTCGGCGCGGAACAGGAATCCGGTGGCGCCGTCCTCGATGAGTTCCTTGTGCCCGCCCACGTCGGAAGCGATGAGCAGATGGCCCTGGGCCATGGCCTCCAGCGGCTTGAGGGGCGTGACCAGATCGGTGAGGCGCATGGCGTGGCGGGGATAGGCGAGCAGGTCGACCAGATCGTAGTAACGGCTCACCTCGGCATGCGGCACGCGGCCGACGAACACCACCTTGTCCGCCAGGCCCAGGCGTTGCGCCTGGGCCTTGAGATTGGCGTCCTGGGGACCGCCGCCGACCAGCAGGACGCGCACGTCGGGGGCCTGTGCCAGGATCTTCGGCAGGGCGGCGAGCAGCAGGTCCAGTCCCTCGTAGGCGTAGAACGAGCCCAGGAAGCCGATGACGCGGCAGCCGGCCAGGCCGAGGCTGGCCTTCAGTGCGGGATCGGGGCCGGAACTGAGCTGGAAGTGTTCGATATCGACGGCGTTGGGCACCACGCCGATCTTGCCGGGCAGGATGCCACGCGCGATGAGGTCGCCGCGCAGGCCCTGGCAGATGGTGACCACCTGGCTGGCAGTGCGCACGGCGGTGGTCTCCAGGGTCTTGGTCAGGTGGTAGCGCAGCCCGCCTTCCTTCTGCGTGCCGTGGTCGACCGCGGCGTCTTCCCAGAAGGCACGGATTTCGTACACCGACGGGATGCCCAGGGCGCGGCCCACGTGGATGGCGGGCCAGGCGTTGAGCACGGGGGAATGGGCGTGGATGAGGTCCGGCCGCAGTTCCCTGGCCAGTTCCATCAGGCGCTGCTCGGTGGCCTTCATCAGCGCCCACTGGTTGAGCACCGGCAGCCGGCTGGCAAGGCCCGAGGGTTTGGGCGTGCGGTAGAAGCGCAGGCCGTCCGCCTCCTCTTCCAGGCCCCGGGCGTCGAGTTGCTTGGGGCTGGTGAGGTGGAAGGTCTCCCAGCCCAGGCGGCGCTGGCCACGCAGGATATTGGCGCTGCGGAAGGTGTAACCCGAGTGCAGCGGCAGGGAGTGGTCGAAGACGTGAAGGATGCGGAGAGTCATTTTTCGCCGATTTCGATGATTCGTTCGCCCCGTTCGATTGCCGCCAGCAATTCCGGCAACAGCCCCTCAAACCAGCGCATCAACTCGTTGCGTCGGGTATTGCCAATACGTATCCAGACAATCCGCGGCGCTTGCTTGCTGCGTAAGGCGCGCATGGAAAAATCCTCGTCTTTCGAAAGGATGACCGATCCCAAGCCGAGCGCTCTATCCCATATTTCCAGATCGCTGGTGCCATCCCGGCCAAAATCGAACACATGTTCGGAGGGATATCCACGATCACTCAACCAACGGGCCAGTGCGGGAGGCAATTGGGCATCCACCAGGAAACGGATCATGCCGCAGGGCGCAAAATCGTGTGGTCCAGATATTGCGCGGCGAATTCCAGGGCTGCCGAAATGTCGCCACGTTCCAGATAGGGGTAGTCCCCCAGGATTTCTTCCGCGCTTGCACCGGCCGCCAACAAGTCGAGGACATCCTTCACCCTGACTCGGGTCTTGCGGATACAGGGGCGCCCCCCGCAAATTGCGGGGTCCATGGTGATTCTGTGCATTTCACTGGCCATGTCTGACTCCGTTTGATCGCCGTGGGGACGGGGAATGTTCGAAGACGTGGATAATTCGGAGGGTCAAGGATGCGGCAAGACAGTTAGGCGGCCAAGGCTGGGGCATGCCGAAGCGGCATGAGATTGTCTCCGGGAATGGGTTCGATGGCATAAGCCACACCGTTCAGGTCGGCAAATTCGACCAGGTACATCCCCGTCGAGAGCACTTCCACAATCGTGCCGACTTGCCCCTTGGTCAGACGACTGGCCGGCAGGTCTTCCAGGGTGGCAACGACATCAAGCGGTTTCATCGCATTCTCCGACGACATAGCCCGTCATCTTGCCTGGGTCGATACGGACGTTGTCGAGGTTGGGTGGAGGCATGTGACTAAGCGGTCAGTCAGACGCGGTCGGCATTTCCTGTTGGCGCAGGAAAGCCTCGAACATGTACAGCGACCACAGGGAAGCGCTGTGGTCGCGCCGGCCGCGCGCGTGGTCGTCGGCCATGCGCTGCAGGAAGGCCATGTCGAACAGGCCGGTGTCGGCCATGCGCTGCGAGCTAAGCGCCGTATAGAGCTTGTCCTTCAGCGGCCCGCGGAACCATTCGGCCAGGGGGATGGAGAAACCCATCTTGCGCCGGTACATGATGTCGTGCGGCAGATGCGGTTCCAGGGCCTTCTTCAGCATGTACTTGCCCTCCGCGCCCTTGAGCTTGTAGCCCACCGGCAGGCCGGACACCCATTCCATCAGCTTGTGGTCCAGGAAGGGCACGCGCACCTCCAGGGCGTGCGCCATGCTGGCGCGGTCCACCTTGGTGAGGATGTCGCCCACCAGGTAGGTTTTCATGTCCAGGTACTGCACCTGGGAGACGGCGTCGCCATCGCGTACTGGGGAATGCGCGTGGTGGCGGCGCAGCACCTCCACCGCGCGGTAGCCGTTCAGGCGCTTGCGGAAGGCGGCACTGAAGACCTTGTCGCGCAGGTCGTCGCCCATGATGGAGACGCCGTGGAAATAGCCTTCCACCGTGTCGCGGGCCATGGCCTGGAAGGTGGTCTTGGCGCGCAATACCTTGGGCGCCCAGTCCGCCTTGGGGTAGGCGCAGCCCAGGAAACCGAACAGGGGCTTGCGCAAGCCGTAGGGCATGAGGCGGCGCATGCGCTCCTCGTAGGAATGCCAGCGGTAGCGCCGGTAGCCGGCGAAATTCTCGTCGCCGCCGTCGCCGGACAGGGCCACGGTCACGTCCTTGCGCGCCAGTTGGCAGACCCGGTAGGTGGGCATGGCGGAGGAGTCGGCATAGGGCTCGTCGTAGAGGCGGGCGAGTTCATCCACCAGGCCGATGTCGTCGGATTCCACCATATTGATGTGGTGGTCGGTGTGGTAGCGGTCCGCCACCTGCTTGGCATAGGCGGATTCGTCGTACTTCGGATCGGGAAAGGCGATGGAGCAGGTCTTCACCGGGTGGTCGCCGCGTTGTGCATTGATGCCCGCCATCATGGCCACCACGGCGGAGGAATCAACGCCGCCGGAAAGGAAGGCGCCCAAAGGCACCTCGGCGACCATGCGGATCTTCACCGCCTCGCGGAAGCGCTCGATGAACTCCGATTGGGCGTCTTCCAGGGCAATGGGCTCCAGCGGCCGGAAGGGCACGTCCCAGTATTCCTCCGGCGCGGGCACCGGCTGTCCCCGGCGGATCAGCAGCCGGTGGCCGGGCGGCATCTTCAGGGCCGAGGTGTAGATGGTGCGGGGCTCGGGTACGTAGCCGTAGCTGAAGTAGTCCTCCACCGCCTCGTCCAGGATGTCGCGGCGGAAGCCCGGCCAGGCGGTCAGGGTTTTCAGTTCGGAACCGAACACCAGGAAGCCCTCGTCGGTGACGGCATAGAACAGGGGCTTCACCCCCAACCGGTCGCGAGCCAGGAAGAACACTTGCTGCCGACGGTCCCACAGGGCGAAGGCGAACATGCCGCGGAAGTGGTGCACGCAGTCCGGGCCCCACTGCTCCCAGGCGTGCACGATGGTCTCGGTATCGGAACGGGTCTTGAAGTTGTGGCCCAGGGCGGTGAGTTCCGGGATGAGGTCGACGAAGTTGTAGATCTCGCCGTTGAACACCACGGCCACCGTGCCGTCCTCGTTGAACATGGGCTGCTGGCCGGCGGCGATGTCGATGATGGACAGGCGCCGGTGGCCGAAGCCCAGGCCCGGTTCCAGGTAGAGGCCCGCTTCGTCCGGGCCGCGGTGCCACTGCATGTCGTTGATGCGCTGGAGCACGTCGCGGTCGATGGCGCGCTGTCCGGAGAGGTCGAAGATGCCGGTGATGCCGCACATGGTGGGAACGCTTTCCTCTCAGTTCGCCGGCCGCGTGAGCAGCCGTTGGTAGATGTCCGCGTAGGCGTCGGTGGCGCGTTGCCAGTCGAAATCCCGTTCGATGCGCGCCCGCGCCGCCGCGCCCTCGCTCCGGCGCCGGGCGGGGTCGTCCACGTAGGCAGCGAGTGCGGCGGCCAGTGCATCGGGGTTGCCGGATGGCAGCAAGCTGCCGGTTTGCCCCGGCGCCACCAGTTCCGGATTGCCGCCCACGCGCGTGGCGAGCACCGGCAGGGCGCTGGCCATGGCTTCCAGGATGGTGTTGGAAATGCCCTCGCCGAGGGAATTCAGCACGAACACGTCGAAGGCGCGCAGCCATTCCGCGGTGTCGGCGCGATCACCCGGCAGCCAGGCCCGATCGGCCAGACCGGCCGATTCCAGCATGGCCTGGCAGCGCCCGCGCGCGGGGCCGTCGCCGACCAGGATCAGGCGCAGGCCGGATGCGTCCGGCCGGGCGCGGCACAGGCGGATGAAAGCTTCCACCAGGCCGGGGTAGTCCTTCACCTCGGCCATGCGGCCGATGCTGCCGATGACACAATGGGCGCCGGCGAAAAACTCCGCGCGGCCCAGGTCGGGGCGTTCGCCGCGGCGCGGATGGAAGCGTTCGCCGTCGACGCCGTTGTAGATCTGGTGGATGCGCGCCGGCGCCACGCCGACGGTGGTCTCCAGCCAGCCGGCGAGGTCGCGGCTGACGGCGATGTAGCGGTGCACGACGCGGCGCGCCGCGCGGCGCAACAGGTTGTACTTGCGATTCTTGCCTTCCAGGTCGAACACGTCGCGGCCGTGTTCGCCGTGCACCCGTCCGGGCACCCGCGCCAGGAAACCGACGAACTGGGCCTCCAGGGTGGACAGGTTGCGGGTATGCAGGATGCTCGGGCGCAGTTCGCGCAGCAGCCGGTAGAGCCGGGGATACCAGGTGAGGTCGTGGCCCGGGCGCTTGCCCAGGTCGTGGAACTCGACCGCCGGGTTGTCGATGCGGCGGCGGAATTCGCCGTGCCCGGCCAGGCAAAGGATGACGTGCCGGTAACGCTCGGTCGGCAGGCGGTTGATCAGGTTGACCATGCCATTTTCCATGCCGCCGGTACCAAAGTGATGCACCACGTGGGCGATGAGCACCGCCCCCGGGGGGGCCAAGAAACTCTTGGGGCGGCCCGGCGAGTTTCTTGAGGGATGGGGCGGCGCATTCACTTGGACGGGAGTCAGGGTTCGTTGGCGCGGTCCAGGCTCGCGTCCAGCGCCACCTTGTGCTCGGCCAGGAAGGCCGTGAGGATGGCGCGCGCCTCGGCGGGGTCATTCTCGTAGGGCGCGGCAAGGATCACCGCCGCTGCCTCGGTACCCTCTCCGAGCAGGGCGGACAGGGTCAGTTCGATCTTGGCGCGGTAGGGACTGATGCCGTCACGCCCCTGGATGCGTTGCCATTGCCAGACCAGCAGGCGCTGGTTGTCCGCGCGCGAATCCATGACCGACTCGGCGAGTTCCAGTGGCGCGCCGGCGACCTCGTGGCGCGTGACCTTTCGTCCCAGGGAACGCCAGACCGGATGTTTCTCCGGCACCATGATGTTTTGGCTGTTGATCAGTTCCGCGCCGTCGCGCTGGGCGCCGTACCAGGCCACGTTCAGCATGACCCGCCGCTCGCCGGCGCGATAGTGGGCCGTCAGCATCTGGTCCATGCCCTGCCAATGCGGCGCCCAGGAAGTCATGGCGCTTGCCTCGCGCTCCCAGCCGGCGCCCTGCGGCGGGGACAGGTGGGCGGCGTGCATGGAATGCCCGACGACGTGCGCCTGATAGGCGGTCGCCAGCGCCAGCACCGCGGCCAGCGCCAGGGCCGGCCGCCAGTCGGACTTCGCCGTCCGCGCCGGCGGCGGCTCCCGCTCCGCATCGTCGTCCTCGCGCCAGATCAGGCCGACCCAGAACATGACCAGCATGACGATGCCGAACCAGACCCAGCCGTAGATGAAGTGGTCGACCCCCAGCGCCAGCTTCATGTCCGAATAGTGGGCGATGAGCACGATCATGGTGGCGCGCACGCCGTTGGCGAAGATCGGCACCACCACGGCGGCGACGCTGAACGCCACCCGCTTCCACAAGGTGCGGTAGGTCAGGTAGGCGTAGAGGGTGCCCAGGGTGAACGAGGCGATCAGGTAGCGCAGGCCGGAACAGCCTTCCACCACGCTCCAGTCCCCCGTCGGCAGGCTGAAGAAGGTGCCTTCGCGATGCACCGGGATGCCGATGAGCTGCACGGCGCCGACGGTGAAGTCGGCGGTGAACTCGATCAGGGGCGGGATCAGCGCCTCGCCCGCGGGCACCATGAGCAGCAGGTAGCCCAGGGGAAAGGCGGCGGCGCGCAACATGGCCGGACCGAACAGCAGCCAGACCGTGGCGATCAGGATGCTCACCAGCATGTACTGCTCGACCACCAGCACGCCACCGACCCGCGCCGCCAGCCAGCCCAGGGCGAAAGGGACGATGAACAGCAGGGCGCGCCAGTCCGGCGCGGTCTGCACCGCGGCCAGATCGTGGCGCATGCGCCAGGTCAGCCACAGGGCGATGGGCAGGATGACGTAGCCGTGGGCGAAGGTCTCCGAGCGCTCCCAGATCTGCGCCATCGACCAGAAGGTGGGGTGCAGCAGGGCCGCCGTCGCCAACCAGGCCAGGCCCAGCAGCAACACGGCGCCCAGCCAGCTCTTGCGCGTCTCTTGTTCCATCATCTCTCCAGCAATTCATCCACGCGGGCCAGGTTGGCGGCCCAGTCGAAATCGCGCAGCACCTTGGCGCGCGCCGCGTCACCCAGGGACGCATGATCGATGGCGCGCAGGACAGCCGCCACCATGGCCGCTTTATCGGCAGCCAGCAGGATTTCCTGATCGGGTGCGGCGTCGATGCCTTCCAGCGCCTGCGGCGTGGCCACCACCGTGCGCGCCATGGCCATGCCCTCCAGCACCTTGTTCTGGATGCCGCGAGCGATGCGCAGCGGCGCCACCACGGCGGCCGCGTGCGCCACCCAGGGGCGCACGTCCTCGACCCGGCCAGTGACCCGCACGCCCTCCTGCGCGGCAAGCGCGCGCACCTCGGCGGCCGGCTTGCCGCCGACGATGACGAACAGCAGTTCGGGCCGCGCGGCGCGCAGGGCGGGGAACACCTCGGCGGCGAACCAGAGTACGGCGTCGACGTTCGGCCAATAGTCCATGGCGCCGGTGAACACCACGGCGCGGCTGCCCGCCGGATAGGGGTTGGCGTACGCGCGTTCGGGCGAGAAGTAGTCCGCGTCGACACCGTTGTGGAAATACCCCACCTTGCCGGCGCTCTCCGGCGCGAGCAGACGAAAATCGGCGGCCTCGGCGGCGGACACGAACAGGCTGGCGTCGAACTCGGCGGCGACCCGGCGTTCCCAGGCCAGCAGGCGCTCGCCCTCGCGGCGATAAAGCCAGGACAGGGGCCAGGTCTTGGTGGGCGCGTACTGCCGCCATTTGTCGGAATCGATGTCGACGAAATCCATGATGCGTCGCAGGCCGGGTCGGCCCATGACGAAGCGAGCCATGGCCGAGGAATAGGCCAGTACCCGGTCCACGCCATCCGTAAGGCGCGCGTCCACCCAGCGCTGCATATCGGCGTCGCGGTAGAACGGCAGGGTCAACGGCTCGCCGGTGAAGAGGCCGGTGAGGGCGCGCAGCTTGCCCCGGCGCGGATCGACGCCCGTCAGATGCACGGAGGCGCAGACCTCGCGCAGCTTGTCTGCGTGGCGCCAGTCGTCGGGATCGTCGACGAAGGCGCCGAGGTGTACGCGATGGCGCCGGGCGAGATGCTCCAGCAGATGCCAGGCACGGATCTTGTCACCCTTGTTGGGCGGATACGGGATGCGATGGGCGAGGAAAAGCAGCTCCGACATGACGAGCCCTCACCCCAGATTCTTGACGATATGCGGCCCCAGGAAATTCGCCACCGGCAGCGGCAGCCGGCGCCAGGCCTGGATGAACAGCCGGTACTTGGGGTTGTTGGGGTTGTTCTCCGGCACCCGCTCGGCGCGCACCAGCTGGTAGCGGTAATGCAGGGGCGCCGGCTCGAAGCCCCAGTTGCGCTTGAAGTCGTAGGGACCGGTGCCGACCTTGCTGCGGCCGTAGTCGAACACGCGCGCGCCGCGTTCCACCGCGCGACGCATCACTTCCCAGTACTTGAAGTCGTTGGCGGCGAGGGCGCGAGCCTCCGGCGCGTCGCCGGCATAGTAGGGCAGGATTTCGTCGCGGAAATGAAAGCTGAGCACGCCGCTGACCACCCGGCCTTCGGGGGAGCGCACCAGCAGCACATCGCAATCGTCGCCGAATTCCTCGCGCAGCAGGGCGAAGTAGCGCTTGGGCAGGGCGGGCGTGCCGTGCCGGCGGACGTTGTCGGCATAGACCGCGAAGAAACCGTCGACGCCCGCCTCCATCTCGACGCGCAAGTCGCGCTGGATGCCCTTGCGCACCATGGCGCGCTGCTTGCGCGGGATGGCCAGCATGTTCTTTTCCACGTCCGCGTCCAGGGTCTTGCGGAAGGTGACGTAGAGATCGGTGCCGGGCCAGTCGGCGTGCGCCGGCGCATCGCGGTCGCGGTATTCCAGGTGGCCGACACCGAGTTCCGCGGCCAGGGCCTGGGCATGGGCGTCGAGGGCGGCGCGCGCATCGTCACCGGCGGCGGCGATGCCGCCGTAGACGCAGAACGGCGTCGACACCAGGCTGTGGCCGAACAGGCGGCTCTTCATCTCGGCCAGAGGCAGCACGCCCTGGATGCGGCCGTCGCGTTCCGCCAGCAGGTAATGGGTGCGATGGCCGAAGGCGCGCGCGATGACCCGTTGCCAGCCATAGCGATGGAAGAAGGTGGCCTCGGGCAGGCCGAGGACGAAGGCATCCCAGGCGGCGGCATCGCTGTCGCGGGCGGGCCGAACCGTGAGTGTCATGCCGCGAGTTCTTCGGCGTACACCCGGTCCGCCCGGTCCCAGCGGAAATCGTGGCAGAGGCGGTCCAGCTTGCCTTCCATGCGCCCCAGGTTGACGTAGTGGCGGAAGCGGCTCTTCAGCGGCGCGCCCGCCACCCGCGGCTGGCCGGGGTCGACCTCCCAGGGATGGAAATAGAACATGGCCGGGCGGCGGTCGTGGCCGTTCACGCGCTCGATCAGCCAGCGCGAGGCGGCATACGGCAACAGGCGGAAGAAGCCGCCGCCGGCGGCCGGCAGGTTGCGGCCACGCCAGTCGACGGTGGTGGGCGGCATCTCCAGCAGGGCCGGGCACTGCTCCGGACGGTAGGGAAAGCGCGGCGCGCCGGGCATGCCGTAATGGTCATGGGCGATCGGGTAGATGCTGGAACTGTAGCGGTGGCCGGCTTCGGCGAGGACGTCCAGCGCCCACAGGTTGCGGTGGCCGATGGAGAAACTGGGCGCGCGGTAGCCGGCCACGGCAACGCCGCCAAGGTCCTCCAGGAGGTGCTTGGCGCGCGTCACGTCCTGCCGGAATTCGCCCCGCGACAATGCCATCGCGCGCTGGTGACCGTAGCCGTGGCTGGCCAGTTCGTGGCCGGCATCGACCAACGAACGGACCACGCCGGGATAGCGTTCGGCGATCCAGCCCAGGGTGAAGAAGGTGGCGCGAAGCTTGTGCCGCTCGAACAGCAGCAGGATGCGTTCGATGTTGGCTTCGACGCGGCAGGGCCAGCGTTCCCAGTGGTCGCGGTGGATGGTGTGCTCGAAGGCGCCGACCTGGAAGTAGTCTTCCACGTCGACGCTCATCACATTGGTGATGTCCACGCCGCGCATGCCGCTTCAGGGCCGCGCCGGCAGCGCGTCCAGCCAGGGACGCAGGAAATCGGCGACGCGTTCGGCCGCGCGCCCGTCCCAGAATTCCGGCACGCGCCCGCGTTTGCCGCCCGTCGCCTGGATATCGGCGAAACAGGCCAGGATCTTCTCCGGCGTCGGTCCGGTGAGGGTATTGGTGCCGTCCGTCATGGTGATGGGACGCTCGGTGTTCTCGCGCACCGTGATGCAGGGCACACCCAGCGCGGTGGTTTCCTCCTGCAGGCCGCCGGAGTCGGTCAGCACCAGCGTCGCCTCGCGCGTGAGGCCCAGCATCTGCAGGTATCCCTGCGGCGGCAGCAGGCGCATGCCGGGACGCTCCAGCAGGCCGCCCAGGCCGAAACGTTCGGCGGCGGCGCGGGTACGCGGATGGATGGGGAAGACCACATCCAGGTGGCCGGCCACCTCACCCAGGGTGTCCAGCAGGCCGCGCAGGGTGTCCGCATTGTCCACGTTGGACGGACGATGCAGGGTGACCACGGCGTAGCCCCGCGTCGGCTTGCCGCCCAGCGTCACCTCGGCGGGCACGGCGCGGTCGAGATGGCCGCGCAGGGTGTCGATCATGACGTTGCCGGCGAAATGCACGCGCTCCGGGGCGATGCCCTCGCGCTTCAGGTTATCGAGGGCGGAGCGCTCGGTGGTGAACAGCAGATCGGAGATCTGGTCGGTGAGCACCCGGTTGATCTCCTCCGGCATGGCACGGTCGTAGCTGCGCAGACCGGCTTCCACGTGGATCACCTGGATGCCTTTCTTGGCCGCCACCAGGGCGCAGGCGATGGTGGAGTTGACGTCGCCCACCACCAGCACCGCCTTGGGCTTTTCCGCGTCGAGCACCGGTTCGAAGGCGCGCATGATGTCGGCGGTCTGCACCGCGTGGCTGGCGGAGCCGACTTCCAGATTGACGTCCGGGCGGGGAATGCCGAGTTGCGCGAAGAAGCTGTCGCTCATCGACGGGTCGTAGTGCTGCCCGGTGTGCACCAGCTTAGCGGCGATGGGCTTGGCGCGGAAGGCGGCCATGATGGGCGCGATCTTCATGAAATTGGGGCGCGCGCCCACCACGCAGACCACTTCGACGCTCATTCGGATTCCCGGCCGGAAGTGACGGTGAAAAGCACCTTGCGTACCAGGGGAGCGAGACGATTGAGGGAACGCTCCATGGCCAGCAGACGTTCCTCCAGGTTTTCCGGCAGGACCGCCACGGCCTGCATTGGCGGCACATGCGTTGCCGCCGGGGCCTCGGCCGGCTCGGGCCTGTGCGCGCGCGGCGCCTGGTGGTGGACTTCCTGCTGCAGGTCGCTGATCACTTCCTGCACGGCGGCGGAATCCAGGTGCGTACGCTCCTCCAGATAGCCGAACAGCAGCAGGCGGTCGCACAGGGTGTTGATGCGCCGGGGCACGCCACCGGAGAACTGGTGGATGATGTCGAAGGCATCCTCGCTGAACGAGGGATTGCCCTGCCAGCCCGCGGTGTTCAGGCGGTGCACGATGTACTGGATGGTCTCGTTGCGGTCGAGCGGCCCCAGGTGGTAGGAGGCGATCACCCGCTGGCGCAGTTGCAGCATTTCCGGGCTCTGGATGGTGTCGCGGAATTCGGGCTGGCCGAGCAGGAAGCTTTGCAGCAGGGATTTGTCGCCCTCGTGGAAGTTCGACAGCATGCGCAACTCTTCGACGGCGCGGTGATTCAGGTTCTGCGCCTCGTCGACGATGAGCAGGGGGCGGCGGTTCTGCCGCACGGCCAGGCGCAGGTAATCCTCCAGGCTCTTGAGCAGGGCGGATTTGGTCAGGCCCTCGGCCTGCAGGCCGAAGGAGGCGGCGACGCTGCGCAGGGTGTCGTCGGCGTCGAGCTGGGTGCTGACCAGCTGGCCGATGAGGTAGGTACCGTTCTCCAGCTTCTTCAGCAGGCTCTTGACCAGCAGGGTCTTGCCCGCGCCCACATCGCCGGTGATGACGATGAAGCCCTCGCCCAGCGAGAGCCCGTATTCCAGGTAGGCGAAGGCGCGCTTGTGGCCCTTGCTGGCGAAGAAGAAGCGCGGGTCGGGGTTGAGCTGGAACGGCTTGTCGCGCAGGTGGTAATAGCTTTCGTACATCGTCAGAAGCTCATGTTGAGTCGGGCCGCCACGGCGTTTTCCTTGTAGCTTTCGCCCGCGTCGTCCGAGCTGCGCTGCTGGCGACGCACTCCCAGGGTGGCGGAGGTCTTGGCATCGATCTGGTGCGTCCAGGACAACCCGAGGTTCCATAGGTCGCTGCCATCACCGCCGCCGCTGGTTTCCTCCTTGGACAGCCCCCCGGCGAGCGTAAAGGTGGTGGCCGGGGTCGCCTTCAGATTCCAGGACCCTTGCAGTCCATAGGTCTTCTCGTCGCCACCGCTTGACTGGTAACTGCGCTGGTTGAGGTAGGTGCTGAGCAGGAAGGTGCTGCGCCGTTTCGTGTAGGTCACTGCCCCGCTGAGGATCTTGGAGGTGTAGGTTTCGTCGGTCTGGGATTGGTTGACCAGGTTGATGTTCAGGCCGGGGACGGCGAAACAGCCACCTGGCGCGATGGGCGAATTGGTGTACACGATGGAGCCCGCGCAGTTGTAGGCATACAGGGTGCCGGTGTAGTTCAGAAACTGCTGTTTCGAGTCGGTCAGGTCTTCCTGGTAGCTCAAGGTCCAGTTGGACTGACGCGTGCGGTGACTGAAATTCAGCCCATAGGTTCGGCCGAAGGAGCGCTGGCTGGTGGAGGCCCTGAGGGAGGTGCGCGGCGTGGGGTTGAGGGTGACGCTGCCGCTCACGAAATTGCCGTCATTGTTGGAATGGTTGTAATAGACATCGGCGGAAAGACGCCGGCTGGGCGTGTAATAAAAACCCAGGCCGTAATAGCGGTAGTCCTCCTGGTCCTCGTCCACGCCGGAATAGTCGTTCTTCTCCAGGCCGGCCTGGGCGGTCAGGCCGAACTTCCTGCTCAAGGCATAGCGCGCGTTCGCGGAAGCCCGGTCGTCGCTGGTGTCGTCGGAGTCGCTGTTGTTGGTGTCCCGCCTCTCGTAACTGGCGCTCCAGGTCAGGGGGTAATACATATTGCCGCTCACCGCGCCGAGGCGATAGCGGGTGGTGCGGCCGTCGGAGACGTCCGAGTCCTGGGAAATCACGTCATCAAAACTCACCCTGGCTTCCACCGTGGCGAACGAGCCCAGGCGGCGCTTGAGGTAGGGACTGATGGAGTAAGCCCCCACTTGCGTGGTGTTATTGATGCCGGAGACGCCGACCTGGCCACCGCCGCCGACCCCTCCTCCGATACCTCCCACACCACCAATGCCCACCACTCCGGTGTCGCCTCCACGGGCACCCTCGCGCAATTGCTGGGAAATGCGCGCGGTCGCATCCACATAGAACCAGTCCTCCACCAACTCGGCGTTCGCCCTGCCATCGAGGCCGTGGTAGATATCATTGCGACTGGAATCGTTGGCATACAGCAACCCGGTCATGCGGTAGTCGGCCTGGACCTTCATGCGCCCCCCCTCGCGCTTGACCGAGACTGCCGGGGTGATTTCGGTGATCCAGGATGACTTGGCGTCCCCACTGCTCACCAGGTCAGGGTTGTCGGAATAGCCCTGCCCAAGGGTCAGGCGGGGCCTGATTTCCCAATCCCCCGCCGTCGCCAGCGTGGGCAACAACAAAAGCAGAAGGAGCGCGGGACTACTGCTTCTGCTGCTGTCCGTACTCGCCATAACTGCCGTAGCCATAACCGTACCCGTATCCGTAGCCGTAGTAGTCAAGGCCGCCGCCACGCGACGGGGCCTTGTTGAGGACGATGCCCACGTGTTCGCAATCGGCGATATGCGCGAGAGCGTCCTTCACCGCCTCCTGCGGCGTGCGCGAGGCCTCGACGACGAAGACGATCTGGCCCATGTAGGACGCCAGCACTGTCGCCTCGCTGGTCGCCAGCAACGGCGGGCAGTCGAAGATGATGATGCGGTCTGGATAGCGGCTGGCGATGTCCTGCACGAAATCGCGCATCGCCGAACTCGCCAGCAGTTCGGTGGAATGGGCGAAACCGCGGCCGGCGGGCAGGATGGTCAGCTTGGCGATGTCGGTCTTGATCATCACGTCGGAGAGTTCCAATGCAGGATCGCGCAGCACGTCCAGCAACCCGAGATCGGCATCCAGTCCGAGATAGCGGGGAATCGAGGATTTGGCCACGTCCGCGTCGATCAGCAGCACGGTGCTTTCGAGCTCGGTGGCCATGCTGATGGCCAGGTTGATGGCGGTGAAGGACTTGCCTTCGCCAGGCAATGAACTGGTGACCATGATCAGGTTGCCGTTGCGCACCGGCGCATTGCCCCCATGGCCGAGGGCATTGGTGATGAGAGGGCGTTTGATGAGCCGGTATTCCTCGGCGATCTTGCTGCGCCCCGCATCCGGGGTGAGGGCGCCCATCCTGTGCAATCGGGCGATATCGACGGAGCCCCGCTGGCTGCCGATCACGGTGGCGGGACCCTCGTCCTCCTCTATGGTGTGAGCCGGAGCCACCCTGGGCGGCTCGGCGGGCTTCGTGAAGGAGGCTTCGGCGCGCTCGATGGCGGCCTCGATCAGGCGGCCGCTGTCTTCCCTGGACGCCGCGGGCCGGTTGGAAACGATGGCGGATGGGGGAGGCGTTTCCTCCTGGCCCAGTTTGCCCGCCGCGCGTTCGATGATGCTCATGTCCGCTCCTTTGCCTATGCCGCCGGGGAAAGCACGAGGTAGTAGATCAACTGGGCGATCAGGGCCAAGCCCAAGGCCAAGGCGCCAGCGCCGAACAACAGGTTGGCGCGGCGCGCCTTGCGACGGGACGCATCCGTCTCGATCAGGGTCACCATGCCCAGCAGCGGCACGTTGGACAGATCGCGCAGTTGCCGCCGGCTGTCCACCGTCGGCCGCAACTGCGTCAACAGGAAGGCCAGGGCCAGACCGGCGCCGATACCGCCCAGGGGCACGACGGAAACCAGCAGGGGGCGATTCGGCCAGGCCGGTTTGTTGGGTACCCGCGGCGGGTCGACGACGCGGAAATCGACGATGTCGGTCTTGCTTTCCACCTCGCCGGACAAGCTCGCGGTTTCCCGTCGCGCCACCATTTCGGAATACTTCTGCTGGTAAACACCAAGATCGCGGGTCAGCTGGGTGTACTCAGACTCGATCTGCGGGATGCGGTCCACCGCCCGGTAGAGCTCGGCGCGTTTCCTCTCCATCTGCCCCACCCTGGCCTTGAGCGAAGCCAGGTTGCCGTCCGCCTCGGCGATGGCGATGGTCAACTGCTGGTAGATCGGGTTCTGCGCCTTCAGCGTGCTGTGCGGCTGTTCCTTGACCTGGGCCTTGAAGGCCTCCTCCTCCTGTTTCTTCTGCTCCTGCAGTCGGGCGATCAACTGCTTCGTGCGGCCGATGTCCGGGTGCACATCGGTATAGCGCAGGCGCAGATTATCCAATTGGCCCTGCAGGGCCGCGATGCGTCCGTCCAGGGCGGTGGTGGTCGCAGTGACGGGAGCGGGACCGGGCCCGGGACTGACCAGCACCTCTTCCTGATCTTCGAGTTGCTGTTGCAGTTGCTTCTTGCGGTTGGCCGCCTCGTCAAGGTCCAGCTTGGCCTGCTCCAGGGCGACGCTGATCTGGCTGAGCTTGGAGTAGAAGTCCCCACCCTGGCCCGGCATGGTGCCGACGTTACGGCGCTTGAACTCCTCGACTTCCTTCTCTTTTTCGAGCAGGCGGGCCTCGTAGGACTTGAGCTGGTCCTCGATGAACTTCTGGGTATTGGAAATATCCTTGCGCGCGCCGCCCAGGCTGCTTTCCGTGAAGATGGTCAACAGCGCCTGCACCACCCTTCTCGCCAGGTCGGGGTTGGCATGCTGGTAGGCGATGGTGTACAGGTTCTCGCGATTGGTGCCCGAGAGCTGAATGGCCTTGGCCAACTCGGTATACAACTCCTCCTGCTGCTTGGGCGTCTTCGCACGCAGGTCCAGGTCAGTCATGCGCGCCACCTTTTCCAGGTTGGGGCGGCTCGCCAGCGTGCGGGTGACCATGGCCACCTGCTGTTCCACGTTCGGCTGCACCGCCATGCCCGACATCAACGGGCGCAGCAGCGACTGGGTGTCGACGTAGACGCGGGCCTGGGCCTCGTAGCGGTTCTCCAGGGTATACACCCACGCCCAGCCCACTACCGCAACCAGCCAGGCGATGACCAGCACCACCCAGCGCTTGCGCCATACCGCCAGGGCATACCCCATGACCTGATCAAAGGCTTCATTCATCCCGTTTGTCTCCTGGCAGGAAAGGCTGCTTCACGCGGACGAATCAGAACCAGCTTTCGGGGATGAGCAGCACGTCACCGGGCAGGATATCCACGTTGGCGGAAATATCGCCTTCCTTCAGCAGATCCTCGAGCCGGACACCGTACTGCTGCGGCTTGCCGTCCACCACGCGCAGGATGCTGGCGCGGTTGCCATCGGCGAAATCCGTGATGCCGCCCACCATGATCATGAGATCGACCAGGGACATGTGCTCGCGATAACTGAGTGTCTGCGGCTTGGTGGCTTGGCCGAGCACGCGGATCTGCTGGTCATAGGGCCCGACGCCGCCGGCGACGGTGACGGTGACCACGGGATCCTGAATGTAACGGGCAAGGATTTTCTCGATTTCCCGTGCCAGCAGGGTGGGCGTCCGGCCGCTGGCCTGCAGGTCTTCCACCAGGTTCATGGTGACCTTGCCGTCCGGGCGAATGGGGAAGGAGCCGGAAACCTCGGGATTGCCCCACACGAACACGTTGATGGAATCACCGGGCCCGAGGATGTACAGCCAGTCCGATGGCGCGGTGGCCTTGGCCGGAACGGGCGTCGCCTTGACCGGGGCCGGGGGGTAAAGGGGATCGCTGGCACAGGCGGTCAGGAAAGCCGCCAGCAGGACGGGCAGGAAATGGCGTTTCATTCGGGTTCTCCCACTACAGGTCGAAAAGCGCGTGGATTATGCCACAGGCGCTATGTCGGCATTTTTACTCGGAACTTGAGTCTTCCTGACTTTCCGGCTTTGCGGCGGGGTGACCGACGCATACTCCGCCTCAGTCGAGCCAGCGCACCAGGTAATACAGGCGGAAGCCCTCCGAAGAGCGCGAGGGGCCGCTGGCCACGGCGGCGTAGTAGCCCTCGTGCGGTCGCGCGGCGGCGCTCGCCTCCGCCTCCGATGCGCACAGCCGCACGCAACCTTCGGGGTAACGCTTCCGGTTGCGGCCATTCGGCGCATAGATGACGACATGGCCGGTGCCCACCAGTGGCGATTCGGTATCGGCGATCAGACTGGATATGGCCTCGGCCATCAGTTCAGCTTCTTTTCCGGCGCCATGAAATGCACGGCATGCGTGGCGGGCGGCTCGTCGGCATAGGTCGGCCTTTCGTTGCGGGAGAGCCCGAGCGCATCGGCCAATTCCGCCTCGCGCGCGGAAATCAGCCCCAGGCACATGCGGATGTTCTCCACCGTTTCCGGGCTGAAAGGGCTGGGCACGCCATCGCGCGGCGCCACATCGCGCACGATCGAGGTCAGCGTCTTGCGCATGGCACGCAGGATCTGCTGTTCCTTGCTGAGTTCCGCTTCGCTGTTCATAGGGTCGCTGTTCATCGTCTTGATCCGTTCGGAAGTGGCGGACATTGTCCCCACCCCGCTCCCGCACGGCAACCTTCTTGTGTCCAGGGATAAACCTCTTTCCCGCAGTCGCAGGCGCACTCGCAGCCTGTCGGACGGGAACACCGGCGCACCCCTTCCGCGCGACGACCGGTCACGCATTGGCTGCGTTAAAGTAAACTCGCGTACTACCGTTAACCATCACCATCCGATCACCGAAACCGCCAGCATCATGCGCCGTTATCCCGCTCTCACTCCGCTGCTCGCGCTGGCCCTGGCCGGCTGCGCCGTCAATGGCGATCCGCGCGACCCGCTGGAAGCCATCAACCGGCCCATCCACAGCTTCAATGAGAGTTTCGACCGCTATGTGCTGAAGCCCGTGGCCCGGGGCTATGCCTGGGTGCTGCCGGATTTCGCGCAGTCCGGCGTGCGCAATTTCTTCTCCAATCTGAACGATGTCACCGTCCTCGCCAACAACATCCTGCAACTGAAGCCGGAACAAAGCACGCGCGATTTCCTGCGCCTCGCCTTCAATTCCACATTCGGACTGTTCGGCCTGCTGGACGTGGCCAGCGAGATGGGCCTGAAGAAGAACAACGAGGATTTCGGGCAAACCCTGGGCTACTGGGGTGTAGGAGCCGGCCCTTATCTGGTCCTGCCCTTCCTCGGGCCCGGCAATGTTCGAGATACCGCCGGTATGGTGGTCGACACCGCTTATACCGACCTGGTGTACAACTATGACAACCTGTCCACCCGCGACCCCACCATGGCACTGCGCGTGGTCAGCCGCCGCGCCGACCTGCTGGATGCGAAGCGGGCGCTGGATGTCGCCGCGCTGGACGGCTACGAATTCACCCGTGACCTCTACCTGGAGCGCCGCCGCAGCTTGGTGCACGACGGCAATCCGCCCCCCCTGGACGAATGAGCAAGGCCTTCGTGCGCGAGGAGGCGCCGGAGGAGGATGACGAGGATGCCGGCCTCCCCGCCCTGCCGGCGGGAACCCGCAACTACATGACGCCGGCGGGCCATGCCCGCATGCAGGCGGAGTTGGCGCATCTGGTAAGGGTGGAACGGCCTGAGGTGGTCAACGTGGTGGCCTGGGCCGCGAGCAACGGCGACCGCTCCGAGAACGGCGATTACCTATACGGCAAGAAGCGTCTGCGCGAGATCGACCGCCGCATCCGCTTTCTCGGCAAGCGCCTGGAAAATGCGTTGGTTGTGGATCCGCGCGACCGCGCCGACACCGACGCCGTGTATTTCGGCGCCACGGTCACCGTGCTGGACGAATCCGGCGAGGAAATCCGCTACAGCATCGTCGGCATGGACGAGGCCGATCCCGGCAGACAGCGCATCTCCTGGCTCTCCCCGCTGGCGCGCGCGCTGCTCAAGGCACGGGTGGGCGACAGCGTGCGCTTTCAGGCGCCGGGCGGCGCCCGCGCCCTGGAGATCGTCGCCATCGACTACCTGCCGCTGGATTGACACAGCCGCGCGGCTCTCAAGTCGTTCGCCGGGCCGCCCCAAGAACGACTTGGCCCCGAGCGTAGCCGTTGCCGCTTCAGCGGCATTACAGATACGGCCTGCCCCTTTCGGGTGCACGGGGGGCGGCTCGGGTGCTTTTTTCGAGCCGGGCACAACTCACCCTGCCGTACCACACGAGCGCGCGGCATCCGCTATGATGGACGCAATACAACCCGAGGAACTCCACAACATGGCCTCCATTCGCATCCTGCTGGTTGACGACCATCCCTTGTTGCGCCTCGGTGTGCGCCGCTCCCTGGAAAACGAGGCGGGTTTCGAGGTCGTCTCGGAATGCGCCGACCTGGCCACGGTCAGGCAATGGCTGAACGCCGGCGGCAAGGCCGACGTGGTCATCCTCGACCGCAGCCTGCCGGACGGCGACGGCCTCGAAGTGATTCCCCTGTTGAAGGCGGCGGGCATGAAGGTGATCGTGCTGACGGTGGAGGATGCCGACGCAGAGATCCGCGCCGCGGTGGATGCCGGCGTGGACGGCTACCTGCTGAAGTCCTCCGATACCGAACAGATCACCCACGCCATCGGCATCGTCCTGCAGGATGCCGGCGCCTTTCCTCCCCAGGTGGTGCAGAAGCTCACGCGCTCCAGCGGTGAGGACCCGCTCGCCAAGCTCTCGGTGCGGGAACTGGAGATCGCCGAATACGTGGCGCAGGGGCATAGCAACAAGGTGATCGGCGGCAAGCTCAACCTCTCCGACAACACGGTGCGCAACCACTTGGCCAACATCATGCAGAAGCTGAATTTCCACAATCGCGTGCAGGTAGCCACCCTGGTCCTGCAGCACCTGCGGAAGTCCCGCCGCGCCTGATGCACGTCCGGCGGCGACCGCCATCGCCGGCGGGACCGCCTGTTAGAATGTGGGCTCCCAGGCTGCCCGCGCTCCCGAAAATTGGATTACTCCCTGCTGTTCATAGCCCTCATCCTGGGCATCGTCGAAGGCCTCACCGAGTTCCTGCCGGTGTCGTCCACCGGCCACCTGATCATCGTCGGCAGCCTGCTGGGCTACACCGACGAACAGAGCAAGGTGTTCAAGATCGTCATCCAATTGGCGGCCATCCTGGCGGTGTGCTGGGACTACCGCGCACGCATCGCGCAGGTCGCCGGCGGCCTGGGCACGGACCCGGCGCAGCGCCGCTTCGTCGGCCACCTGCTCGTGGCCTTTCTGCCCGCCGCCGTGCTGGGCGTGCTGTTCCACGGCACCATCAAGGCCTACCTGTTCAACCCTTTGACCGTAGCGGGCGCCCTCATCGTCGGTGGTCTGGTCATCCTGTATATCGAGAAGCGCGCCTACCACCCGCGCATACAGAGCGTCGACGAAATGGACTGGAAGGTCGCCCTGAAGGTGGGCTTCGCCCAGGCCGTGGCCATGTTTCCCGGCGTTTCCCGCGCCGGCGCCACCATCATGGGCGGCCTGGTCTTCGGACTGTCGCGCAAGGCGGCCACCGAGTTCTCGTTCTTCCTGGCCATCCCCACCATGCTCGCGGCCACGGTGTACGACCTCTACAAGAACTGGGCCCTGCTCAACCTGGGTGACCTGCCGGTGTTCGCCGTCGGCTTCGTCGCCTCCTTCGTTTCCGCCATGATCGCGGTGAAAGCCTTTCTCGGCTTCGTTTCCAACCATACCTTCATCGGCTTCGCCTACTACCGCATCGTCTTCGGCCTGGTGGTGCTGCTGACCGCCTACGCAGGCTGGGTCGACTGGCCGACCTGAGCCGGCTTCAGGCCGGCACCGCCATGCCGGTCAGACGGCGGATTTCCGCCAGCAACTCCTCTTCCTGGTAGGGCTTGCCCAGATAGGCGTCGACGCCCAGTTCGAGGGCGTGCCGGCGGTGCTTCTCGGCCGTGCGCGAAGTGATCATGATGATGGGCAGGTCGCCGTACCGGGTGTCGCCGCGCACGCTGCGCGCCACCTCGAAACCGTCCATGCGCGGCATCTCGATGTCCAGCAGCATGATGGCGGGCGATTCCTTTTCCAGCATTTCCAGGGCCTCCACGCCGTCGCGCGCGGTCGCCACGCGGAAGCCTTCGCGCGTCAGCAGGCGGCTGGTGATCTTGCGCACCGTCAGGGAGTCGTCCACCACCAGGACCAGAGAGCCTTCGCGCGCATCCTCCGCCTCTTCCTCCACGCTCAGGCGCGGGGCGCGCTCGGCCAACTGGAAGGGGTTGAGGATGAGGACCACGCGGCCGTCGCCCAGCACTGTGGCGCCGCTGATGCCGGCGATGCGCGCCAGTTGCGGGCCGATGTTCTTCACCACCGCCTCGAAGTTGCCTTCCATGGCGTCGACGCGCACGGCCACACGCTGTTCCCCCGCCTTCAGGAACAGGATGGTGCGGAAGCGGCCGTCGTCGGGCTGGGCCTTGCGGCCGACCAGTTCGGCCAGGGTGCGCAGGGGATAGGTTTCGCCGGCGAATTCCATGCCGCCCGCCTCGTGCAGGGCATGCACCTGGTCGGCGCGCACCTCGCGCACCAGGGTGATGAGGTTGGCGTGCAGCGCGTAGGTCTGGCCGCCGGCGCGGGCCAGCACCACCTGGGTCATGGCCAGGGTGAGCGGCAGGCGGATGGTGAAGCGGCTACCCCGACCCGCTTCGGTCTGCAGCCGCACGCGGCCGCCGATGCCGGCGATCTCGTTGCGCACCACATCCAGGCCGATGCCGCGTCCCGCCACTTCGGTGACCGTTTCGGCGGTGGAGAAGCCCGAACGGAACAGGAACTGCTCCAGCCGTTCGGCCGTCATTTCCTCCTCCGGCGCTATCCAGCCGTGGGCGATGGCACGCGCGCGCACGGCGGCGAAGTTGACGCCGGCACCATCGTCGGCCAGCGCGAGGACGATTTCGTTGCCTTCCTGGGCGGCGCTCAGGCGCACCTCGCCGACCTCGTCCTTGCCCGCCTGCAGTCGTGCCTGCGGGCTCTCCAGGCCATGCGCGACGGCATTGCGCACCAGGTGTTCCAGCGGCGCGGCGATCTTGTCGAGCACGGCGCGATCGAGATCGGTCTGGCCGCCGTCCAGTTCCAGGCGGGCACGTTTGCCGGTCTCCCTGGCGGCCTGGCGAACCACGCGGTGCAGGCGTTCGGTGAGGGCGCTCAACGGCACCATGCGCAGGTGCATGAGTTCTTCCTGCAGCGTGCGCGACATGCGCGATTGCTGGATCAGGGCGCTGTCGGCCTCGTTGAGACCGGCCAGCAGGTTGTCCTGGGCGGTGGAGACGTCGTTGACGCTTTCCGCCATCAGGCGGGTGAGTTCCTGCAGGCGCGAGAAGCGGTCGAACTCCAGGGGATCGAACTGGCTTTCGTCGACCTGCGACAGGCGCGAGCGCATCTGCGTCTCCGCCTGGATCTCCAGCTCGCGCAACTGGCCACGCAGACGTTCGACGTTGCTGGCGAGTTCCAGCGTGGTCAGCTTGTAGGCATTCAGCACGTTCTCGATGCGCGCGCGGGCGATGGCCACTTCCCCCGCCTCGTTCAGCAGGGTATCCAGGATATCGGCCTTCAGGCGCGCGCCACGCCGCGCGCGCGGCTCCTCGGCGGCCGGCGCGCGGGGTGACGGCGAGGTCGGCTTTGCCGCGGCGGAGATCGGCGCGGCGATCCGGGTTTCCTCCGGCTCGGTCGACGACGCGGACAAGGACTGAATCGGGTGCGCCGGTGCCTGGTCCGTGACCGCTGACGGCTCGGCCGGCGGCGGCGGAGTTTCAATTTCCGGCGTCTCGAGCGGGCGTGGCGGGGCGGCACTCGCGGCGAGCTCGCCGCCCCTGAGTTGCTCGATGAGATCGGCGTGGCGGTCGTATTCCGCTTCGACTTCGTCAATGAAAGCCGGGCCGGCCGGCGCCCCACCCAGCCCGAGGATGCGCGTTTCCAGGGCATGTACCGCCTCCCCCAGGACCATGGCGCCGGCCATGCGCGAGGAACCCTTGAGGGTATGCAGGGCGCGCTTGAGCTCGTCGCGCGGGGCGATCGCGGCGGGGTCGGCCCGCCAGGCGCGCAGGGTTTCGCCGATACGCGGCATGAGCTCGTGCGCTTCCTCCAGGAAGACGGGCAGCAGTTGCTCATCCAGTTCGTCCACCGCGCGCGGCGACGCGGGCGTCTCGACGACGGCGAGCGGCACGCTCTCCGTCGCTGCCGCTGCGGCGTCCAGTTCGGCCAGAGCCTGCGCGATGCGCGGCTGCGCCTCGGGGAAGCGCCGTTCCAGGATGCCCGCGACGCTCTCCCGCAGCAGGCCGAGGATTTCTTCCAGGAGGGCGTTCGCGTCCGCCGTCAGCGCGAGGGTCTTGTCCGGCCAGCGCCCGGCCCACAGTTCCACCGCGTGGGCGGCCTCGGCCAGCGGCGCGAAACCGGTGGTCCGGGAGATACCAGCCAGGGTATGGGCGGCGCGGATGAAGTTTTCCCAGGCTGAGGGCCGGTGTCCTTTCGCCATTTCTGCCAGGGCCTCGCGCAGGGCTTGCAGTCGCTGCGCCGCCTCGTCGGTGAAGATGTGGAACAACTCGGCCGGCAACTCATGCGGACCGATGGCCACCCTCTGATCCTGCCCTTCGTTCTCGCTCGGCGCCGCATCTTCCCGTGGGTTGCGCTGGCCGGCGTCCCGGGCATCGACCTCCGGGGCGCCGGCCTCAGGCTTTGGGGGCGGCGGCTCCCCGCTATCGTCCTCGGCTCCGCGCAGGCGGCGCGCGGTGCGCGTCAGCGGGCCGGCCTCGACGCGCGCGCGGCCCTGCTCCTCGAGCTCGGTCACCCAGACCTGGAAGGCGTTGGCGGCTTCCTCCATGAAGCGCAGCATCTCCGGGTTCGGCGCCTTTTCGTCGCGCAGCCAGGCGTTCAGGGTCTGCTCCACTTCCCAGGCCACCTCGGCCAAATCATGCATGCCCACCATGCGGCCACTACCCTTGAGGGTATGGAATCCGCGGCGCACGAAGGTGAAGGCGTCGAAATCATAGGGACTGACGTTGAGGCGCGCGGTCTGCACGGCGATGCCGCCGAGCACCTCGTTGGCCTCCTCGATGTAGGTGGCCAGCAATTCGCGGTCGATGGTCTCGGCCGACTCGGCGGCCAGGCGCACAGACTCGGCGCTCGGCGCCGGGGCGCTGGCGCCGGAGCCGCCCAGACCCTCGACCGCCTGCATCACCGCTTCGGGGGCGGCCTCGCCGCCGAGCGCGCGCAGGGCCGCATCGGCCTGGCTGCGCAGGTCGGCATCCCCGACCAGATCGGCGTCCCGCGCGAGTTGCCCCAATTCGGTCTTCAGGGCTTCGCGGCCCTCGGCATCGGCGCCGGCCGCCGCCCACTCCTCGACGGACTCCTTGAGACGCTCGGTCTCCGCGCGGATCTGGCTTTCCACGGAAGCCTCGGCGGCCGGCCTGACCTCGGGCCGAGCCAGCAGGCCCGCCATGGCCCGGCTGTCGTCGCGGCCGTAGCGCAAGGCATCCATGTACATGCCCAGCGTGGACAGAGCCTCGGCCACCCAGTCGAGGTTCTCCGGGGCGATCTGTGCGTCCGCTTCGGTGAAATGCTGGATGCGCAGGATCGCCTCGTTGACCAGGTCGGCGGCCACGTCCATCTGCAGGATGTTGAGGGCGCCCAGGATCTGCTTCATCAGGCTGGGGACCATGGGCAGGCCGCCGCGCTCGTTGGCGTCGCGGAAGAAACGGTCGAGCAGTTCCTCGACGGCATTGAGGTTGGCCTGGATCTCGTGCGTGACCTGGGCCACCACCAGCTTCTCCTGGGCCTTGCGCGAGTATTCGTCGAGCAGGTCCACCTCGGGGATGCGCGAGGTGTCGAAGGCAGGATCGATGGCCGCCTGCAGGCGCATGGTGAGGACCTCGGACTGCTTGTCGAATTCTTCGCCCAATGCCTTGAAATGCTCGGCGGCGTTGAGGGCCAGCAACAGGCCGGTGGCCATTTCCAGTTGCAGGGCCTCGTTCTGCGTGGCGTCGGCGACACCGGGCAGCCGCTTGGCGATGGCCTGGATCATGCGCGCGAGGCTTTGCATGGCGGCGTTGGGCAGGCGCACGGACGCCTCGAACACCGCCATCGCCGCATTCTGGAAAGGTTCCAGGCTGTCGGTGCGACCCGAGCAGTAGCGTACCCAGTGGTCGCGGGCGATGCCGAGGTTTTCCTTGAGCAGGGCCAAGTGGCTGAGCTGGTCCGAGAGCGGCGCGGCGACTTCCGCCGGGAAGTAGTACTGCAACTGGAAATGTTCGCGCGTCTGCGCCGCGCGTCCTTGCGTGCTGTCGTCCTGCGCCACGTAATAGAGCACGTCGCGGAACAGACGCTCGGCCAGTTGCCTGGAACCCTCCATGAGACGCCGCATCTGCAAGTCGACGCGGCCACATACGCGCTTGAGCCAACCGTCCGCGGGGATGCGCTGTTGGCGCAGCACCTCCATGAGCCCGCCGACGCTCCACCAGAAGGTGTACTGGGCGAGTCCCGGCGCCAGCCGCTCCACCTGCTGCACCGCCTGTTCCATCTGCATCAGGCCGGCGGCGGCGTTCTTGTTTTGCAGGAACAGCAGCAAGCCGCGCTGGTACTGGCTGCGCGCCGTGTGCACGGCGCGCGCCAGGGCCGCCTCGTCGAGGGCCATCTCGGGTTCCGTCCTGGCCACGCGCAGGCCCGTGTCCGGGTAGAACAACTCGCTCGGCGCCGGCGGCTCCGCGCCCCGCCGCGCCACCACCTCCTGAAAGATGGGGGTGAGCTTGAGTTCGGCGTGCGGCGCCCCGGCCACGAGTCCATCGAGATAACTTTTCAGGGCGGCGATGGCGCGCAGCACGGTATCCGCGGTTTCCGGATGGCGCTTGTCGGCGTGTTCGCCCATGTCCGCCAGCAGACGCTCGGTTTCCGAGGTGAGTTGCGACACGCCCTGCAGGTCGACGATCTGCAAGGCGCCATAGACCTGGTGCAGATGCGCAGCGGCGGCCTTCAGGGGGGTCAGGTCCTCGCCGTTCCAGGCGGTGAGCGCTGCCGTAGCCGCGTCCAGGGCGTTATCGAGTTCCCCCTTGATCCAGGTGAGCGGCCCCAGGTCGAATTCCAATTCCACACTCATGGCATGCCTTCCTATTTCAGGGTCACAGCTTGAAGCCGGACACGGACACCTTCAGTTCGCTGGACAGCTCCGCCAGCTGGCCGATGGAATCCGCGCTGCGGCGCGCGCCATCGGAGGACTGCTCGGTCACCGCGAGAATCCGCCGCATGTTGCCGGCGATGCGCTCCGCGGTTTCGACCTGGGCGCGCGTGGTATCGGAAATGCTCTGGATGAGGCCCGCCAGCTCGTCGGAAACCGTCTCGATCTCGGCCAGCGACTGGCCCGCCGCGTCGGAACGCGCGGCGCCCTGCACCACGCCCTGGGTGGACCCCTCCATGGCGTTGACCGCGTCCTGGGTATCGCTCTGGATGGTCTTGACGATGGCGCCGATGCGCCGCGTCGCCTGGGCGGAACGTTCCGCCAGGCGCTGCACCTCCTCCGCCACCACGCTGAAGCCGCGCCCGGCCTCGCCCGCCGCGGCGGCCTGGATGGCGGCGTTGAGCGCCAGCACGTTGGTCTGGTCGGTGATGTCGGCGATCAGATCGACGATCTCGCCGATTTCCTGTGAGGATTCGCCCAGCCGCTTGATGCGTTTGGAGGTTTCCTGGATCTGGTCGCGGATGGCGTTCATGCCGACGATGGCCTGGCGCACCGAGTCGCCGCCCTTGCGCGCGGTATCCAGCGACTGCTCCGCCACGCGGGCCGATTCGGCGGCATTGCGCGACACCTGCGCGATGGAGTCGGACATCTGGTTGACCGCCGCGGTGGTTTCCGCGATCTCCGCGGCCTGCCGCTCGGCGGCGGCGAGCAGTTCGTCGGAACTGGCGCGCGCCTCGCCGGCGGCCTGGCTGACCTGGTCGGCGGCACCGTTGATGCCCTGCACCAGCATGCGCAATTCCTCGATGGCGTAATTCACCGAATCGGCGATGGCGCCGGTGATGTCCTCGGTCACCGTCGCCTGCACGGTCAGGTCGCCTTCCGCCAGGTCGCCCATTTCATTCAGCAAACGCAGGATGGCGTCCTGGTTGCGCTGGTTTTCCTGGGCCGCCTCGTCGGCGCGCCGGCGCGCCTCGCCGACGCTGATCACGCCCAGCGCCAGCAGGGCTGTCAGGGCGACAACGGCGAAGAAGACGGCGAACACCAGGGTAAATCCGGTGCCGATGCCCTGGTAACCCTGAGTCAGCTGGCGGGTCACGGTCAGCAGTTGTTCCGATTCGTCGAAAATCTCGCGTGCCGCGCGTTTCGCCTCCACCAGCTGCGGCATGTTCTTGAGGATGTGACTGGCCCGCTGCTCGAAGCGGGCGAAGACGTCGCGCAGCTCCTCCAGCTTCCCGCGCGCGCTGGCGTCGCCCACCGCCGCCACACCCAGAGCCGCGCTGCCCTTCAGCAGGCCGTCCAGGGACTCGCGGAAGGTGAGCAAATCCTGGCCGAGCTGGTAGGCGGTTTCCGGATTGATCTGGTCGGAGGACAACAACGCGTTGGCGTTCTTCGCCATGCGCTGGGTCCACAGGGCCTGCTGGTTGGCCAGGGCCAGCTGTTTCCTGGCATCGCCCGGCATCAGGACGATGATCTGTTCGGTCAGGTCGAGCAGTTCGGCATTGCGCTGGTTGATCTCGGCCAGGCCCTGCGCCAATTCCACCAGCACGTTTTGCTGGTCGATCAGATGCTGGATGTCCTTGCGCGACACCTCCCAGCGCTGTTTGAGTTCCGTCAGGCCAGACTGCATGAAGCGCGGCGAGGCGGGTACGCCGAGGCCACCGTCGATGAGGGCGTTCAGTCCTTCGGCGAAGTCGCGGCGGCTTTCCTCCAGTTGCATGAACGCGGCCTTGTTACCCAACACCGCCTGCTGCGCCGACTTGGTGTAGCGCTGCGACAGCATCTGCAGGCGCGTGGAGATTTCGACGTAACCCGCCCGGTTGCCCACCTGAACGGTGTTCCATGCGCTGAGCACGATGGCCAGGGCCAGCGATACCAGCAATATCAGCAGCACCGCGGGTTGCCGCTGTTCCACGGGAAGCCGGTTGAGGATCGGCAGCCGCCCCGGATCCACCGCGACCCAGCGTGCCATGACCCGGCCCACCCACGGACTGATGCGGTCCGCGAACTTCGTGAATCCCCTGCCCAACACCATTCCCGCCTTACTCGACGCCATTGCGCTGTCCTCTCCGATTGCTCCCGCGTCCGACTCCCGTGCGTACCGGCATCACAGCCCGGCTTCCAGGATTTCCGGCTCCCGTAGCAGGCGTTCCACGCTGATTTCCGTCCAAAGCTGCCCCTCCCAGTCATGCCATCGCGCCTGCTGCCACGATGCCGCATCCACCGCCGCGGGTTCCGGCACCAAATCCGCCACGCCGCGCAGGCCTAGAGCGCGCTCCACACGCAGCGCGACATTCAGGCCGAAACGCGGATGCGCCAGGAGCAGGCGGGCTTCGCCCGGCGGCAAGGGTTCCGCCAGGCCAAGATAGGCGGCCAGATCGACGCAACCATACAGCGTGCCACGCACGCTGGTCACCCCGGCGAACCATGGTTTGGCCCAGGGGGCTTCGGTCAACGCGGCCAGGGTCACCACTTCGTTGACCTGGTCGAGATCGACCAGCCAATGCCGGCCGCCAGCGGTGAAGCCCAGCTTGCTGGACGCACCCTCGGTCGCCTCCGCCGCCTTGAGCTTATCCGCCAGGCGGGTCTGGAATTCGCGCAGGCTTTCCTTGGCTTCCATCAAGGCCAAAGTCGCAACGCGACTTCTCGAAGCTCCCCTCTACCGCTTGCGGGAGAGGGGTTGGGGGTGAGGGAAATGGGCATGGCTTTCATGCCCATCAGCCCAGGGCCTTGATCTTGTCCAACAACTCCTGCGCCACCACCGGCTTCACCAGATATTCCACCGCCCCCTGGCGCATGCCCCAGACCCGGTCGGTTTCCTGGCCCTTGGTGGTGCATAGGATCACCGGAATGGCCTGGGTTTCCGGATTGCGCGACAACTGGCGGGTGGCCTGGAAACCATTGAGCCCAGGCATGACCACATCCATGAGGATGAGGTCGGGCTTTTCGGTCTTCGCCACGGCGATGCCAAGTTCACCGCTATCCGCGGTCAGCACGTCGTAGCCCTGCTTGCGCAGAAGATCGGTGAGAAAGAAGCGCTCGGTGGGAGAATCATCGACGATCAGCACCTTCTTTACGGTCATGGCGTGACTCCCCGGCTTCAGGCCGCCCTCGGCCGGTGGCGGCGCACCGCCTCCAGCAGGGAGTCCTTGGTGAAAGGCTTGGTCAGGTACTCATTGGAGCCCACCAGGCGACCGCGCGCGCGATCGAACAGACCGTCCTTGCTGGACAGCATGATGACCGGCGTTTCCCGCAGGCGGGCGTTCTTCTTGATCAGGGCGCAGGTCTGGTAACCGTCCAGGCGCGGCATCATGATGTCCACGAAGATCACCTGGGGCTGATGGTCGGCGATCTTCGCCAGGGCATCGAAACCGTCCTCCGCGAGGATCACCTCGCATCCCGCCTGCAGCAGGAAAATCTCGGCGCTGCGGCGTATGGTGTTGCTGTCGTCGATCACCATTACCTTGGTGCCGGCCATGTCGTTGGAGTTGTCCACGCTCCCTCCTGGAGGTTGTATCAGGATCCGCGCCGCACCGGCTGGCCGGCGGCCTTCCAGGCCGGCAGCCCGGTGCGGAACCAGTGGATTTTCGTATATCCCCGTTTCAGCAGATAGCGGGCAGCCTTGTAGCTGTACCAGCACTCGGCGCCATTGCATTGCACGATGAGGGGGGCGTTCTTGTCCTTGGGCAGCTTGCTCAGGTCGAAACTGTCGACCGAATCGTCGTATTCGATCTCCTTCGGACTGTTCATCACGTAGGTCACGTTCACCGCGCCGGGGATATGGCCTTCCCGGAAATGCGCGTGCGGCCGCACGTCGATCAGAGGCACGCCCTGATCCAACATACTCTTCACCTGCTCGGCGGTGGGAATGCTCACTCCCGCGAGCACTTCCGGCGTATAGAAACCGCGCGTGGAAACGAACTCGAAATCGTGCCGGTCGGCCGGATCGAAGCCGCCCACGCGGGCCCGCTTGAGGCGGGCTTCCAGATTTGCGTCGATGCGCGTGAAGGCGGAGCGGATGCGGTCGCGCAGCTCGGGGGAAAGCTTGTCGCTCACCACCACGCCGGCCTGCGGCACGCTGGCCAGGGTCTTCACCACCGTCGCGCCGGGGTTGCGGCCGATCCAGTCGCGCGCCACGTCGGACTTCAGGGCGGCCAGTTCGGCCTGGCCGATTTCCAGGGCATAGAGCACCGCACCGTACTGGTTCACATAATTGACCTGACGGAAGAAGCGCGTGGGCGAATGGCCGAGGGCATTCATCTCGCCACGCACCATGTAGCTCACCAGGGACTCCTGATGCGGCAGCACGATGCGCTTGCCACGCGCGTCATCCAGGTTACGGATGCGGGAATTGGCGCCGGCGACCAGCACCACCTGGGCGCCCTGCTCGGTCTTCGCCACGGGCGTATACCCGCTGCGCATGGCCAGTCCCACCAACTGGGCCGGGGCCAGCAGCATGGCGTAACTGCCGGTGCGGATATGCTCGCCGACGCGTTCCGCATTCTGGGTCATGATCAACTTGACCGGCTGCTTCAGTTCGCCGCCGAGAAAGTTGGCGAGATCGCCCAGGACCGCGCGGGTGGTGGCATGGTCACGCTCCTGGTCATAGTCCAGGGTGACGTTCAGCACCAGAGCCGGGCTGGCGTGCGCGGCCCAGGCCAGGATCGTCAGGCACAGGGCAGAGAGCCATCGCATATTCATCCTCCTTGCCATTCCCCTCCGCAATCGCGGGGATACGCGGTGTTATCGGCGCAAACGGGGGAATCTGTAATCAGTTTCCCGTCTGGCTGACTCCCAGCCTCTCGAAATCTTCCTTGCGCGCGCCGCACTCGGGACAGGTCCAGTTCACGGGCACGTCCTCCCAGCGGGTGCCAGGGGCGATGCCCTCGTCCGGTATTCCCTTGGCCTCGTCATAGATGAAGCCGCAGACCACGCACATCCAAGTCTTGTATTCCATGCAACGATCGGGGGCAAGCTGCTTGTGTAATAGAATCGCATTCTGCCAACCCCGCCCCGCCCCGCCAAGGGTCCCCCATGCCTCTGCCGTCCCTTCCCGCCGTGCTCGTCTTCGCCGGCACCGATCCCACCGGCGGCGCCGGCCTGCAGGCGGACGTGCTCACCCTGTCCAGCCTGGGCTGCCATGCCTTGTCCGTGGTCACCGCCGTCACCGTGCAGGATACCGTGGGCGTGGATGACTACCTGCCCATCGATCCCGAATGGATCGCCGACCAGGCCCGCGGCGTGCTCGAAGACATGCCGGTGGCCGCCATCAAGATCGGCATGCTTGGCAGTGTCGAGGCCGTGGCCGCCATCGCCGAGGTGGTCTCCGACTACCCGGACATCCCCCTGGTGCTGGACCCGGTGCTCACCTCCGGCCGCGGTGACCCCCTGGCCAACGAGGAACTGCTCGAAGCCGTGCGCGATCTGCTGCTGCCGCAGACCACACTGCTCACGCCCAACAGCATCGAGGCGCGGCGGCTGGCGGAAGACGTCGACGAGGACAACGACGATCCCGATCTGGACGAATGCGCTCGCCGGCTCATGGATCTCGGCTGCGAATATGTCCTCATCACGGGCGCCCACGAACAGGGTGCCCAGGTCAGCAACGCCCTCTACAACACCCGCGGCGTCGTGCATCGCCTGCACTGGGACCGCCTGCCCGGCTCCTACCACGGCTCCGGCTGCACCCTGGCCTCGGCCGTCGCCGCCCTGCTGGCGCAGGGCCAGGACATCGCCGACGCGGTGAAGGAAGCCCAGGAATATACCTACCAGACCCTGAAGAACGCCTACCGGCCCGGCATGGGGCAATACATCCCGGACCGGCTGTACTGGGTGCGCGGGGACGATGAAGAGTAACGCGGGCCTGTACGCGATCACCCCGGACTGGTCCGACAGCCACCGTCTGCTGGAAACCAGCGAAGCCATCCTGGCCGCCGGCTGCCGCTGGCTCCAGTACCGCAACAAGGTCGCGTCCGACCGCCATCGCCAGGAGCAGGCCGTGGCCCTGCGCGGTCTCACCCGCCAATTCGGCGCCCGCCTCATCGTCAATGACGATCTGGATCTGGCCCTGTTCTGCGAGGCCGACGGCGTCCACCTGGGCGAGACCGACGGAGGACTGGCCCAGGCCCGCGCCCGCCTGGACCACGCCGGACCCGGTAGAATCCTGGGCGCCTCCTGCTACCAGAGCCTGGACCTGGCGGAAGCGGCGGCGAAGGCCGGCGCCGACTACATCGCCTTCGGCAGCTTCTTCGCCTCGCCCACCAAGCCACGGGCGTTGCGGGCCGAGCCGGCGCTGCTGGCGGCGGGCAAGGCGATAACCGGCCTGCCGGTGTGCGCCATCGGCGGCATCACCCCGGCCAACGCCGGCCAACTGGTGGCCGCCGGGGCCGACCTGCTGGCCGTGATCAGCGCCCTGTTCGAGGCCACCGACCCCTACGAGACCACCCGACAATTCCTGACACTCATCGAGGAAACCCATGAGCTCCCGTAACGACCAACTGTTCGAAAAATCCCAGAAAGTCATCCCCGGCGGCGTCAACTCGCCGGTGCGCGCCTTCCGCTCGGTGGGCGGCACGCCACGCTTCTTCACCAAAGGGCTTGGGGCACGCGTGTGGGACGCGGACGGCAAGGCCTACCTCGACTACGTCGGCTCCTGGGGGCCGCTGATCCTCGGCCATGCCGACCCGGACGTGGTCAAGGCGGTACAGGACACCGCCGCTCTGGGTCTCTCCTTCGGCGCCCCCACCGAGATGGAACTGGTCATGGCGGAGAAACTGGCCGCGATGCTCCCCAGCATGGAAAAGCTGCGCCTGGTCTCCTCCGGCACCGAAGCCACCATGAGCGCCATCCGCCTGGCCCGGGGCTTTACCGGTCGCGACCTGCTCATCAAGTTCGAGGGCTGTTACCACGGCCACGCCGACAGCCTGCTGGTGAAGGCCGGCTCCGGTCTGCTCACCTTCGGCGCCCCCAGTTCCGCCGGCGTGCCCGCCGACACCTCCCGCCACACCCTGGTGCTGGACTACAACGACATCGACCAGGTGAACAAGGTTTTCGCCGAGAAGGGCAATGAGATCGCCTGCGTCATCGTCGAGGCGGTGGCCGGCAACATGAACCTGATCAAGCCCAAGGCGGGCTTCCTCGAAGCCCTGCGCGAGAACTGCACGAAACACGGCGCCGTGCTCATCTTCGACGAGGTCATGACCGGTTTCCGCGTCGGCGCCGGCTGCGTGCAGGGCCTCTTCGGCATCACCCCGGACCTCACCACCCTCGGCAAGGTCATCGGCGGCGGCCTGCCGGTGGGCGCCTTCGGCGGCAAGGCCGAGATCATGGACAAGCTGGCGCCCCTGGGTCCGGTCTACCAGGCCGGCACCTTGTCCGGCAACCCGGTGGCCGTGGCGGCGGGCCTGAAGACCCTGGAGAAGATATCCGCCCCCGGCTTCTTCGAGGCGCTGACCGCGAAAACCCGGCGTCTGGTCGACGGCCTGTCCGCCGCCGCGAAGGACGCCGGCATCCTCTTCTCCGCCGACAGCGTGGGCGGCATGTTCGGCGTGTATTTCCGCGCCACCCCGCCCACCTCCTACGCCGAGGTCATGCAAAGCGACAAGGACGCCTTCAACCGCTTCTTCCACCTGATGCTGCTGGAAGGCGTCTATCTCGCGCCCTCCGCCTTCGAGGCGGGCTTCGTCTCCGCCGCCCACTCGGACGCCGACATCGATGCCACCATTGCCGCCGCCGCCCGCTGCTTCGAGAAACTGGCCGGCTGAATTCGAGGGATGAACGAAGACCTCTCCCCCGAGGACAGCTTCCGCCTGGAAGTCCTGCTCGCCCAGGACCTGAAGGCGGTACGCATCGACGAGTCCAACCTGGTGCTGCACGCGCTCACCGAGCAGGGCGAGGCCAGCATTCCCCTGGCGCCCAACTGCCGGCCGGACAAATACCTGCGCCTGATCCGCGAACTGCTCTCCGGCCATGCCCTGGGCTCGCCCGGCGGTTATCCGGTCTATCTCTCGCGCTGGACCCGGCATGGCCAGATGGAAGGCATCAACCTGGGCAAGCTGCTGCTCACCGGTGAACCCGAGGCGGTGGTGGCGGTGGTGTATTCCCCCGCCCTCACCGACGAACTGGCCCGCCACGCCTGGTGGACCCAGCCCACCATCGAGAACGCCCGCCTCATGCTGCGCCGGGAGGCGGTGGCCAGGGGGGAGATGGGCAAGGTGCTGGCCGACTTCCTGGTGGAACACCTTCCCTTCTTACAGGACGACCACCTCGCCATCATGGACACGGTGGCGGTGCTGCTGCACTCCGGCGTGCTCTCGCGCGAACAAATGGAAGCCACCTGGAAGCGGGGCAAGCGCAGCAACAGCCATTACGTGGCTTTCCTGGAAATGGCGGCGGGCAGTCTGCCCCTGGCCAGACCGGATCACGCGGAACTGCCCGCCGTCCGCGCTGCCCTGGCCGAGCAGATCGCCGCCGGCCAGCCTGTCGCCCTGGCCCTGGAGCGCGCCCTGTCGGGCCAGGGCCAGACATTCCTGGCCGCCGCGGTGGAAATTTTGGAAAGGCCGGAGACGCAGGAAGTGGTCACCCGCACCCTGAATGCCATCGGCCGCTATTTCAGCGGATCCGAAGCCTGGCCCGAGGGGATCGATCCGCCGGCCTGCCAGGGCTTTGCCCCCCTGCTCGAGGCGACGGTTCGCCTGGCCGGCGTCCGCGAGGATTCGGTGAAGCCGATCTTCGCCCGCTCGACCGCCATCGGTTCGCTCATGCGCCGCAAGATCGAGCCGGTGGTAGCACCGATCATGGCCGACATGCGGGCACTCACCGCTGCGAGGAAAACCTCCGCCGGCTGACCGCCCGGCGGGCGCCGCACCCGCACCTGTATCAGGCTCAGACCGGCTCGGCCTTGGGTTTCTTCTTGAAGCGGCGGGAGGATCGCCTGCCCGTGGAAGGCGCCCCGGCCGGCTTGCCCGGGCCCGCCGCCATGGGCCCTTTCTCGCGCGGCGCCGGATGCGGCGCGTCGTCCCGGTTGCCGGGAGCGAGGGTGATTTCGAGCTCGACGATTTCGTCCCACTGCGCCTCGGTGCGCTGACTGTCCGGTATGGACAGCAAGGCCTTCAGGCGCTGCCGTGGAGAGGGATGATCTGGCGTGTTCATGTCGGCATTATCCGCGCAATCCCCACCCCAGGCCTAGTCCGGCCGCACCCGCATTCCACACGAGAAGCTCATTTGGGCGCCTCGGCCGGCTTCATGAACATCTGCATGAAGGTCGCCGGATCCAGGGGCGGGGCCGTCGGCGCGGCCGCTTCCGCCGTGGGAGGCAGCGGAGCCGCGACTTGCGCGGGCGCTTTGGCGGCCGGCTGGGGAGGCGCCGCCGGCGGCAGCATCGGCCAGAACGGCAGCGTTCCCGAGGCCGCCGGCTGTGACGCGGCAGGCGCAGGAGTTACCGGCTGCGCCGCGGCGGGCTGCGGCGCCAAGGGCAGGAAAGGCAGCAAGTTCGGCGCGGCGGATTGGGGCGCCGCGGGCTGCGCCGGGGCGGGTGCGGCCTGCGGGGCGGCGGGCAGGAAAGGCAGGAAAGCGGGCGCGGCGGACTGGGGCGTAGCCGGCCGAGTTGGGGCCGGCGCGGCCTGGGGTGGTTTCGCCGTCGGGAAGGGGAACAATCCTGGCTGAGCCGCCGGGGGCGCCACTTGCGGCGTGGCCCAGGGCGTCGACTGTGGCGCGGGCGCGGGCGCGGCCATTCCAGGCGGCCAATAGGACGGAGCCTGCTGCTGCATCGGCATGAAACCTGCGAAACCACCCTGCTGCTGGGGCTGCGGCATGAAACCTGCGAAACCACCCTGCTGCTGCGGCGCGGCGAACGGCAGGGAAGGCACCGTCGGCATCGAGGGCGAAAACGCGGGAGCCGCGAAGGGGTTGGGCAGGCTGCGCTGCAGGTAGGGATTTCCGGCAAACGGGCCGCCGGCATAAGGATTGGCCATTTGATTGTAGTGCTGGTGTGACATCATGTTGGGCGTCAACTGCATGGCCGGATACATCGGGCCGCCCAGCAAACCGCCAGCCAGGGGCGACGCCATACCCAGCCCCAGGGGAGCAGCCATGCCCAGCGGGTTGCCCAGACCCAGCGGGTTGCCCAGACCCAGCGGGTTGCCCAGACCCAGCGGGTTACCCATACCGAACGGGCTGGCGCCATATCCACCATACCCACCATATCCGAACGGGCTTCCCCCCAGCAGACTGGGTGCGAAGGGATTGACGCCGGCATAAGGGCTCAGGCCCGGAATGGGATACATGCCACCAGTGGGACCGAAGGCATGGGAAGCGCCGGCAACGCCGGCAAGCAGGAACAGGACGAGACGTTTCATCACAATCTCCAGGCAGGTCGCGGGGCGGAACGCAACCGCGCCGGACAAGCCGGCGCGGTCGATAGACAGACGATTACTGGAACTTCGACGGCTTCCCGGCAGGGATTAGATCTCGCCGTCGGCGGCGGCGCGCATGATCACGTCCATCTTGTCGCGGATGTCCTTGGCTTGCTTCATCAGTTCGTCCGGCGCGCCCATCTTGCCGGAAATGGAATCCAGCCAGGCAGTGTTCCAGTCCAGGGTCAGCACCCAGATCTGCTTGTCCGCGTCCTCCATGATGGCAATGCGACACGGCAGGTAGACGATGGATTCCGGCGCGTACTGCAAGACCGCGCGTCCGGCGGCGATGTCACAGTAGTGGTACACCTCCATGCGCGGCGCGTCCTTGTCGCCCAGCACCGCCTGGATGTCCTTCCACATCGGGCTCTCGCCCACCTTCTTGAAGTTGAGCTGGTTGGCGCGCAGTTCCATGGACTGCTTGACGTCGTCGAAGGTCAGGCCGGGCTTGGCCTTGTACTTGATGGCCATGAGATTCATCACGTCCTTCACGTCCATGCGCGTCATGGTGCCCATCATGGGCATCATCTGCTTCATCAGCTTGTCTTTTTCCTCGGGCGGGACGATGCGCGACATCTCATAAGGCCGGGTTCCACGACCACCGGGAGAGACGGGCAGCACCATCGGGCCGGCGGTGATCGGCACGTGCTGCAGGTAGGGATTGGCGGGGGCGGGGGCGGCGGCCTGCTGGGCCAGCGCGGGCGCGGCCAGGGAGAGTGCCAGAACGGCGACGAGCGAGCGTTTCATGTACAAATTCCTTCCAGTAAGAACGTCAGTGACGCGAACGAAGTATTATTGCGGCTTGGGCGGGGCCACCGTGGTCAGGCCCAGCATTTTCCAGTCCTGCATCCCACCACGATACCACTTGAGCTTGTCGGCCGGATAACCCACGGCCAGCAATTGCTTGATATTGGTGGGCGATTGCCCGCACCAGGGGCCGTTGCAGTAGAACACCAGGGTCCTCGCGTTCTCGAAGTTCCAGAGGACGCCCTGGCGCGAGGCGCCGAAGCGGAATACCAGGATCTCGGCGATCTTCTCCGCGTCGGCATGCGCGGGGTGCAGATTCTGCCAGGGCAACATGACCGCGCCGGGGATGATGCCGGAACGCAGGGGCCAGTCACCGTCGCGTGAATCGATGACCAGCACGCCGGCATCGTCGCCGACCCGTTTCAGGTAAGCCAGCAGTTCCAGTTCGCCGATCGTTTCCACCCCCGGCGCCAGGGTCATGGGCTGGATGCAGAACGGCGGACAGGGCCGCGAGGTCAGGGAGAAATCCGGATCCAGCATGTTCTCGGTGTCCGGATTGCGCTCGATGCGCACCATGCCGCCCTGGTGCCGCACGTCCACCGCGGCGATGTCCTGGGTGATGCCGACACCGCCGTCGGCGACGGCGGTGACTGGGCCGAGCAGGGCTACAGCCAGGAGCAGCGGGATCAACACCTCTCGCGTGCGCATGCTTCACCTCCAGGCAAGGGGGAACAGGCCCGCATTCTGTCCATCCCGGCGCGCGCGGACAAGCGGCAGCGGTCAGTCAATGTATTCGAAAACCTTGACCACCTTGACCACGTCGCTGGTTCTCGCGGCGATCTCGGCGGCCGCATCGCCTTCCTCGCGCTTGACGACACCCATCAGGTAAACCGTGCGCGCCTCGGTAACCACCTTCACGTGATTGGTGCTGAAGCGCTTGTCATCCAGGAAACGGGTTTTCACCTTGCTGGTGATGTAGCCGTCCTTGCTGCGGGCGAGGAAACCGCTCGTCTCGCCTACAATCAGCTCGTTCTGCACCTCGCGTACATCCTTGACGCCGCGCGCGAGGGCCGCGACCTGATCGCGGGTGGCGGCATCCGGCACCTCGCCGGTGAGCATGACGCGGCGGTTGAAGCTGGTGACGTTGACGTGCGTGTTCTTGCCGTATTTCTCGCGAATCTCGCTGGCCACTCTAAGTTCGATTTCCTGATCCGCCACGAAGGCGCCGCTGGAACGACGATCCTCGTACATCACGGCGCCGGTTCCGGCGCCGGCCACCACCAGGGGGGCGCAACCGGTGAGGGGGAGTGTCGACAGGCCCAGCAGGGTGACAAGCAGCAGCTTTTTCATGGTTCAGGCTCCAAGCAGAAAGTAATCGATGCCGTCACACAGGGCGTGGACGGCAAAAAGCGTGACCTCGTGGATGCGGGACGCGGACTCGGCCGGCAGGCAGATGAGCACGTCGTTCTCGGTCAGGATTTCGGCGGCTTGGCCGCCATCCCCCCCGGCCAGCACCACCACCCGCAGGTCGCGTTCGTGGGCGGCATGGATGGCCTCCACCACGGCGCGGGCCTGGCCGTAGGCGGAAAACACCACCAGCAGGTCGCCGGGATGCCCCAGGGCGGCGATCTGGCGGGCGAAACCCGGTGAAAATTCCGCGTCGTCCACCATGCCGGCGCCGTCGCCATGCAGGGCGATGGCGGCCAGGCCGGGCCGCTCCTTGTCCAGCCGGTCCACCAGGATGGCCGCCAGGTGTCTCGCGGGGAGGCCGGAGGGTCCCACGCCGCAGGTCAGAATCTTGCCTTCCGCCAGCAGGCAATCGGTCATCGCCCGCGCGGCCGTGCCCAGCGGCTCCGCCAGGCTGCCGCCGGCATCGCTCAGCACCTGGATGCAGGCCTGCAGCTGGTCGTGGATGCGCTGGGTGAGGGGCATGGGGGGGGTGAAGGGTGAAGGGTGAAGGGTGAAGGGTGAAGGGTGAAGGGTGAAGGGTGAAGGGTGAAGGGTGAAGGGTGAAGGGTGAAGGGTGAAGGGTGCGCAAAATTATAGCGGGCACTGCCTTACGATCGTCGGCTTCGAGCCATCAGGTCTCGAAAGCGTTCCTGATCCAGGTCAATTCGCCACCATCCAGCAGCACCGCGTCGAATCTGCAGGGTGCGTCCACGCCATGACGGGCCAGATAGTGGCGCGCCGCCAGGATGAGGCGCGCCCGCTTGGCGGGGGTGATGCTCTCCGCCGCGCCACCGAAACGTGAAGACGCACGCGCGCGCACTTCCACGAACACCAGGACTTCGCCCTCCCGCATGACCAGATCGACTTCACCGCCACGGCAGCGGTAATTGCTCGCCACCGGCTTCAGGCCATGCCGTGTCAGGAACTCGGCCACCTGCCGTTCGGCAGCCGCGCCGATGGATGCAGCATCCCTGCCCATGTCGTCCGCCTCCCTTTCCCATGCAAGTCACGCAGCGACTTCTCGAAGCTCCCCTCTACCGCAAGCGGGAGAGGGGCAGGGGGTGAGGGAACACGCATGGCTGGCCGACAACTTACGTGACACGGAACGGCCACCCAGCCATGCGAGTTCGCTACACTGCCGTCAGGTTACCCGCACAAGCCCCATGTTCGACACCCCCCAACCGGCGAGGCCCGGCACCCTGCACATCGTCGCCACCCCCATCGGCAACCTGCGCGACATCAGCCTGCGCGCCCTGGACGTGCTGCGCACCGCCGATCTCATCGCGGCGGAGGACACCCGCGCCAGCCAGACCCTGCTCGCCGCCCACGGCATCCGCGCGCGGCTGTTCGCGCTGCACGAGCACAACGAGGCCGCCGCCGCCACGCGCTTGGTGGAGGCCCTGCGGGCCGGAAAAAGCGTGGCCTACATCTCGGATGCCGGCACGCCGGGCATCTCCGATCCCGGCGCCCGCCTGGTCGCCGCGGCGCGGGCCGCGGGCCTGCCGGTAAGCCCCATCCCGGGCGCCAGCGCGGTCACCGCCACCCTTTCGGTAGCGGGCATGGAAGATCCCTGGCTGTTCGTCGGTTTCCTGCCGGCCCGATCCGCCGCCCGCCGCCAGGCCCTGCGCGATCTCGCCGCCCTGCCCTGCGCCCTGGTGCTGTACGAGGCGCCTCACCGCATCGAGGAATGTATCGGCGACCTGCTCGAAATTCTGGGTGGCGAGCGCGAACTCCTCATCGCGCGCGAGCTCACCAAACGTTTCGAGCAGGTCCATCGTTGCCCGCTGGCATCCGCGCCGGCCTGGCTGGCGGAGGACGAACACCACCGGCGCGGTGAATTCGTCCTCGTCGTCTCGCCGCCCGCGCGCGCCGCCGGCAGCGAGGACGACGTCGAGGCGCGGCAAATCCTGCGTATCCTGCTGGAGGAACTGCCGGTGCGGCAGGCCGCCCATCTGGCCGCGCGGCTCAGCGGCGCGCGCAAGAACGCGCTGTACGATCTCGCTCTGTCTATGAAGAAAGAGGAATGAGCATGGACCGCCTGACCCTCACCCGCCCGGACGACTGGCACCTGCATCTGCGCGACGGCGCCATGCTGGCCGCCGTGCTGCCCGACACCGCCCGGCGTTTCGCGCGCGCCATCGTCATGCCCAACCTGAAGCCGCCGGTGCGCAGCGTCGCCGAGGCCGCCGCCTACCGCGACCGCATCCTCGCCGCCCTGCCCGCCGGCATGCGCTTCGAGCCGCTGATGACCCTCTACCTGACCGACAATACCGATCCGGCGGAAATCCCCAGGGCCGTGGCCAGCGGCTTCGTCAAGGCGGTGAAGTACTACCCGGCCGGCGCCACCACCCACTCGGATTCCGGCGTCACCGACATCCATCGCGTGCAGGCCGTGCTGGAAGCCATGCAGGAAGCCGGGCTGCCCCTCCTGCTGCATGGCGAGGTCACCGATCCCGGCGTCGACGTGTTCGATCGCGAAGCGGTATTCATCGAACGCATCCTGCTGCCCCTCGTGCAGCGCCTGCCGTGCCTCAAGATCGTGCTGGAACACATCACCACCCGCCACGCCGCCGAGTTCGTGGCGACGGCGCCGGCCAACGTGGCCGCGACCATCACCGCGCATCACCTCCTCTACAACCGCAACGCCATGTTTCAGGGCGGCATGCGCCCGCACTATTACTGCCTGCCCGTGCTCAAGCGCGAGATCCACCGGCTCGCCCTGCTGGAGGCCGCCACCGGCGGCAACGCCAAGTTCTTCCTGGGCACCGACAGCGCCCCGCACGCCAGGGAGGCGAAGGAATCGGCCTGCGGCTGCGCCGGCATCTACACGGCGCACGCCGCCCTGGAGTTGTACGCGGAAATCTTCGACGGTGCCGGCGCCCTCGACAGGCTGGAAGCCTTCGCCAGCCATTACGGCCCGGATTTCTACGGCCTGCCGCGCAACACGGAACCCGTCACCCTGGTGCGGGAAAACACCCCGGTGGCGGCCGATCATCCCTCCGGCGTGGTGCCGCTCAGGGCCGGGGAGACGCTTGCCTGGCGCCTGCTGTGATCAGCCCACCCGGCAACACAGCATGCCGATGGAGCCGTACTCGATGCGGTCGTTGAACAAGCGGACGGCCTCGCCTTCGCGCCACTGCGCGGCGATGTAGAGCAGCGGCAGGTAATGTTCGGGCGTCGGCACGGCCAAGCGCGCGTCCTCGTCCGGGATGTCGGCCGCCGCCAGGTCCACCAGCGCGTCGACATCCATGCCCAGCAGGGCCTCGCGCACTCGCGTGTTGAAACGATCCGCCCAGGCGAACGTGCTTTCCGCGCTAGCCAGATCCATGCGCCGCAGGTTGTGCACCGCGTTGCCGCTGCCCAGCAGCAATACGCCCTCCTCGCGCAGCGGCGCCAGACGCCGCGCCAGATCGGCATGCCAGGCGGTTGGGCGGGTGCTGTCCAGACGCAGATGCACCACCGGGATATCGGCGCCCGGAAAAAGATGGGCGAGGACCGACCAGGTACCGTGGTCCAGTCCCCACTCCAGGTCGGAGTCGACGGGAAGCGGCGCCAGCAGGGCGGCGACGCGCTCGGCGAGGGCGGGATCGCCGGGCGCCGGATAGCGGAACTCGAAAAGCTCGCGCGGGAATCCCCTGAAATCGTGCAGGGTGGCGGGCTGTTCGCTGGCGGTGACCGCCAGGCCGGGTCCATACCAGTGCGCCGAGATCGCCAGGATCGCCCCGGGTCTCGGCAGTTCGGCCGCGATGTCGCGCCAGGCGCGGCTGTTCACGTTGCGCTCCAGCGTGTTCATCGGCGTGCCATGGCCGACGAACAGGGCGGGCATGGGCGCGGACATATGCGCTAGGACACCTTCTGCTGGAGTTTTTCCAGGAGATTGCTGACCGCGCGCTCCATCAGCGGCACATCGTCGATGATCCGCGCCTGGCCCTGGCGGAACTTGGCGGCCAGGCCGGCGCCCTGGATGGACATGGCGCGCTGGCCCAGCCGGTTGGTGAACAGATAGATGCCCTTCAGCGGGCTGACCCAGGCCAGCTTGGCGCGCACCGTGGAACCGTCGTCCTGGGTGTATTCGATCCAGGTTCCCCGCTTGATTTTCTGCACCTGCAGATCGTGCTCGTCCTGCCTGGGCGTGTCGCCGCCACGCGCCAGCCAGCCCACGTCGCCGATGACGATTTCCTCGACCACGGTGCGTTCCTCGGGTTCGGCCGCGATTTCCTGGATCAGATCGGGATCGACTTCCACCACCTCGGTCAGCACCGGGATCTCGGCAAAATCCTCATCGCCCGTCAGCGCCGCAGCCGGCGCCGGCGCCGGAATGGGCGCCGGCTCGGGCGGCAGCGGCGCATCCCCGGCACCGCGCAGACCCGCGCGCACCGCCATGGCGTGGCACTTCACCAGGCCGGTGAAGAACTGGTCGCGAATTTCCGCCGGCGTGTCGAGGACCTGGAAACCCTCGTCCAGGCGCTTGAGCAGGTCGGGCAGCAAGGCCACCAGGCGCTTGCGGTCATCCTGCCGAGTCTTCGGCTGCACGCTCCAGATCAGATCGTCCATGCTGCGCAGGGCCTGATTCCACGTTTCCCCGCCTTCCCCGTCGCGCGCGCAGTGGGTGGCCAGCACCTGTTCCCAGTGGCCCAGCAGGAAGGCGCGGATGAACTCCGGCATGGGCTGGTCGAACAGATGGCTTTCCACCTCGTTGTGGGCGACGATGCGACCCAGTTCGCCCTGTTCGCGCCGGCGCAGCAGTTGCGCGCTGCGGCTGGTGAGCGCATCGATGCGCTGTTTTTCCTCGGCCAGGAAGCCGAGGAAATCCTCCAGCCCGCTGGCGAATACATCCATGTCCTCGTCGAACTGGTTGAGGATGCGCTGGACCAGCTCATCGACCTTGCGATACAGCTCGCTTTCGTGGCCCTCGTCCTCGTTCCAGCCCATCGAGGCCTCGGCCAGCGCGTCGAGCAGGCGGCGGGCGGGATGGGTCTTCTGCGAGAAGAAGGCGGGGTCCAGCATGGCCACCTTCAGCACCGGGATCTGCAGGCGACCGATCAGGGCCTTCATGGCATCGGGAATGCGCCGGTCGTCGAGGATGAAGTCGAACACCATGGCGACGATGTCCAGCGTCATCGCATCCATCTGGCCCATGCCGCCCGCCACCGGGCTGTTGCGGATCTCGCGCAGGATATTGACCTGGCCGTCGCTGATGCGGGCCCCGTCCAGGCCCGCCGCCGCCACCGCCTTGGCCTGCCCGCGCTGGAGCTGGGTCAGGCTGGTGATCACCGGGGCTGCAACGACTGCGCCGCCGGCCTGGCCGGTCAGCATGCCGGCCATGCCGCCAGCCGCGCCCGGCAAAACCGTTGCCGCCATGCCCGGCATGCCACCGAAGCCCGGCGGCCCGCCGACAGTACCGCCGATGCCGCCGCCACCAGCCATGCCGCCGAGGGCCATGAGCTGACGCAACAGGTTGAAGATATCCTGGCCTTCCTCGACGGCTGCCGGCGCTTCAACTCCGGCCTGTTTCTCGGGCGCGTCTTGCGGGCGCGGCGTCGGCGCGGCTTTCCTGACACCGACACGGATGGTGGGCAACACATCGGCATCGACGAGGTAGCGGTTGAGGCCCTGGTAGACCTCGCGCACGTGGCGCGAGAGGAAACGGTTGATCGGGGGGACCAGGACGAGTTGCGCCTTGACCGGCAGGTCCTGCGCCTTCAGGGTGTCCATGACCGCAGCGCCTATGGTCTCCGGGCCGACGGGATTGGCACCCAGTTGCAATTCGGGATCGTCCAGCAGCACCCCCATGCGCTTGGCCAAGCCGAACAGCTCCTCGCCGCAGTGGTTGTTGAGGGCGTTCTCGATGGTGCTGGCCGCCAGGGATTCCTCGAGGTCGTCCGGCGCCACCAGGCTGAGCTCCGCAGCGTCCAGTTCGCTTTGTCCCGCGGACCGGGCGTTGTCGCGGCGGCAGGCGCGCTTGAAGTGCTGGTAGAAGCGGCGGCGGAATTCCGTTTCCACCGCGCCGCGTTGATCCCGCGCGAAATCGGCGGCGGCGCCGTAGACCCGGCGGGAGTCGTACTCCGTCACCCGGTCGGTCAGTTCCAGGAGTTCGCCCGCCGCCCGTTCCAGGGCTTTCGCCAGGGCGGTGGCAAAACCCGCGGCCGCCATTTCGCCGCATTCGTTGAGGATGCGCGCGGCATCCGCGCCCAAAGCGCCCCGGCCCTGGCCGAGCGGGTTGAGCGCAACAACGTTGTTCTTGCGAGAGTCTTGCATTGCCCTATCCTCCGGCGGCCGCCGCGCCTGCGTGTTCGGCTCGACGCGCGCGCCCATCACAACGGATACCCGTGCGAATCACCGCATGCTGAGGATGACGGAATATGCAAGTCATGAACAGTGGAAACCGCCGTCGCGCGCGGTTTCACGATCCACCTGGCAATCCCGCTATCCTGGGGTGACCCCTTTAGACCGGTGATTTTGCGTCCCCGCCTTTCGACGGGTTTGCCCCAATCAGGTAAAAAACACGTATCCACGTACGCGTTAACGGCAATCGGGCGGCAGACTTTAATCCCCTCCGAGGGGAGGGCCCGCATGCAAAAGGCCCGCTCTGGGACTGGCCTTAACTCTATGATTATTTGGAGGCGCGTGCCGGAGTCGAACCGACCTAGATGGATTTGCAATCCACTGCATAACCGCTTTGCTAACGCGCCGCGATGAAATCGCCGCCTAGAAACCAAAAGGGGAAAGCACCTGGGCTTTCCCCGATAAAACTGGAGCGGGAAACGAGGCTCGAACTCGCGACCTCAACCTTGGCAAGGTTGCGCTCTACCAACTGAGCTATTCCCGCGTCGAAGTGAACGCGCATTTTAGCGACGAATCCCTCTCTGTCAACTGGCGGGCGAGTGTTTCAGCGCCTTCCAGGCCATGAACAGGTAGTGGAACATCGACCAGAGCGTGAGGAAGGCCGCCAGGTCGAGCAGCCAGCGTCCCAGCCATTGCGCGCTCAGGCCGGCGAACGGATCGTGGTAGAGCAACAGGGTGATGGCCAGCATCTGCGCCGTGGTCTTCAGCTTGCCGACGTAGGACACCGCCACGCTGCGGGATTGGCCTTCCTTGGCCATCCACTCGCGCAGGGCGCTGATGGCGATCTCGCGGCCGATGATGATGAGCGAGGCGGCGATGCCCGCCCGCTGCAAGTCCACCAGCACGATCAGCGCCGCCGCCACCATCAGCTTGTCCGCCACCGGATCGAGAAACGCGCCGAAAGCCGACATCTGGTTGAGGCGCCGCGCCAGCCAGCCGTCCAGCCAGTCGGTCACCGAAGCCAGCAGGAAGATGCCCGTGGCGGTAACGTTGATGGCGTGCTTGGGCACCCAGCCGTCGGGCAGGTAGAACACCGCCACGAACAGGGGGATGAGCAGGATGCGCAGCCAGGTGAGCGCGTTGGGCAGGTTGAAGGGCACGGAAAAGGGAAAAGGGAAACGGGAAAAGGGGAGGCGCTGGAATTCTAGCGCGTCGGCTCAGTGTAGTTCCCGATAGATCCTTTCCGCCAGTTCCCGGCTGATGCCCTCCACGCGCGCCAGTTCCTCCACGCCCGCGTCGATCACGCCGCGCAGGCCGCCGAAGGCTTGCAGCAGTTTCTGCCGTCTTTTCGCGCCCACACCGGCGATGTCCTCCAGGCTCGACTGCGTGCGCGCCTTGCCGCGCCGGGCGCGGTGGCCGGTGATGGCGAAGCGGTGCGCCTCGTCGCGCACCTGCTGGATCAGGTGCAGGCCGGGATGGTCCGGCGGCAATCGCAGGGGCTCCACCTCGCCGGGCAGGAAAAGCTGCTCCTGGCCCGCCTTGCGTTCGACGCCCTTGGCCACCCCCAGCATGGGCAGGTCGCCCAGGCCGAGTTCCGTGAGCACGTCCACCGCCACGTGCAACTGGCCCTTGCCGCCGTCGATCAGCAGCAGGTCCGGCAGTTTGCCCTCGCCCTGCGCCAGCTTTCCGTAGCGGCGGGACAGCGCCTCGCGCAGCGCGGCGTAATCGTCACCCGGCGTCGGGTTGGCGACGTTGAAGCGGCGGTATTCCGCATTGCACATGGCGCCCTGGTCGAACACCACGCAGGACACCACCGTCGCCTCGCCCAGCGTGTGGCTCACGTCGAAGCACTCGATGCGGGCGATGCCCTCCTCGCCCAGCGCCTCGTTCAGCGCGGCCAGGCGGTTGGACTGGTTCTCGCGCAGCCCCTCCCGGGTGGCCAGGGCCAGTTCCGCGTTCTTCCGCGCCATCTCCAGCCACACCCGGCGTTCGCCTTGCGGGTGGACCACCACCTGCACGCGCCGGCCGGCCTGCTCCGCGAGCGCCTCGGCCAGTCCCTCCACGGCGCATTCCAGCACCAGCACGGAGGGGATGGGGTAGCCCACGTAATGCTGGCCGGCGAAGGCCTCCAGCAGGCCGGGCAGATCGCTGTCCTCCGCCTGGCTGGGAAAGAAGGCGCGCCCGCCCAGGCTGCGGCCGCCGCGCACCATGGCGAGGTACACGCAGGCCAGCCCGCCGCGCGCCACCGCCGCGATCACATCGACGTCCCCGGTGGAACGGCTTTCCACGAACTGCACCGCCCGCACCTGCGCCAGCGCCTGGATCTGGTCGCGGTAGAGCGCCGCCTCCTCGTAGCGCAGCGCCGCCGCCGCGGCCTGCATGCGCGCCGTGAGCCCCGCCACCACCTCGTTGTCCTTGCCCTCCAGGAACAGGGCGGCATTCTCCGCGTCGCGCGCGTAGTCCACCGCCGACACCCGGCCGACGCAGGGCCCGCTGCAACGCTTGATCTGAAACAGCAGACAGGGCCGCGAACGGTTGGCGAACACCGTGTCCTCGCAGGTGCGCAGGCGGAATACCTTCTGCAGGATCTGGATGCTCTCGCGCACCGCCAGCGAATGCGGAAAGGGACCGAACACCCGGTGCCGCCGCTCCGGCGTGCCGCGGAAGAAGCCCAGGCGCGGATAGTCGTGGCCGGAAAGCAGCAGGTAGGGATAGGACTTGTCGTCCCGGAACAGGATGTTGTACCTGGGCGCCAACCCCTTGATCAGATTGTTTTCCAGCAGCAGCGCCTCGCCTTCCGTGCGCGTCACCGTCGTCTGCACATCGCGGATGCGCGCCACCATCAACTGGATGCGCGGGCTCAGGCCGGTCTTCTGGAAATAGCTCGACACCCGCTTCTTCAGGTCCCGCGCCTTGCCCACGTACAGCACCGCCCCGTCCTCGCCGAGCATGCGGTACACCCCCGGCAGGCTGGGCAGGGATTTCAGGATAGGCGCCGGGTCGAAGCCGGCCTGGCCGGAGGGGGTGGGGTCGCTCATGCCGGGCAGTTGCGTGGCGGGGTCAGGAGTGCATGCCGTATAGCAGAGAATGTCATGATAAATCAACAAGATAAGCGTACATGCCGGCCTGATTCACACCGACTGGAACCTGTTTGGGACGCAATACCCGGACGGCATTGTGCCGATATTGGTTTAAAGGGTGCGTCCATGCCATCGGCTTGCCCCGGAATGACGGCAACTCTAGTTGCCGGGTTGAAACCGCCGGATTGAGGTTCGGCGGCTAGCACGAACATCGCATTGATCGGAACCTTGATGCCGGTTAAACAGGCGGCATGAAACCCTTTTTCGCAGGCCTGTGCCTGCTCCTGCTGGCCAATACCGTAGGGGCCGCGGCCACCGAGGAGACCGTCAACCTGGCCTCGGGCACCGCGGTGACCAGCCATCGCTTTGCGGGCCAGGCCAGCCGCGGCGCGGTCGTGCTCTGGCTCACGGGCCAGGATGGCCGGCTGGAGGAGGAGCACCGCGCCGCCGCCTATTTATCGGGGCTGGGGCTGGAGGTCTGGCTAACCGACTGGCTGGCCCCCTACTTCCTGCCACAGGCCGCGCCGAGCATCGCGCAGGTGCCGGAGGCCGACCTGGTCGAGTGGCTCGAAGCGATGCGCCAGCGCCATGCCGGCCGTCCCCTGGTGCTGGTCGCCAGCGGCCATGCCACCACCCTGCCGCTGCGCGCAACGGCAGGGTGGCAGTCGCGATTCAAGGCGCCTTCCCCCGTCGCCGGCGCCGTCCTGCTCTGGCCCCTGCTCTACCAGGACCCGGAGCCGGGCGAGGAACCCGAGTACAACCCGGTGGTCACCCAGACACAGCTCAACCTGGCGATGCTGGTGCCCATGTCCTCGGCCGGCTACTGGTGGCGCGAGGCGATGCGGGCCGCTTTCGAGGCGGCCGGCAGCCGGGTGCGGTTGACCGTGTTGCCCGGTCTGCGCGACCGTTTCTACCATCGCGGCGACGCGGTCACCCAAGAGCAGGCCGAAGGCGCCCGCCTGGGCGAAATCCTGGCGCCGCACATCACCTCCCTGTTGAAGGAAACCCGTCCATGAAACGTGCTCTGTTCTGGCTCGTCACCAGTCTCGCCGTGGCCCTCGCCGGATTTCCGGCCAGCGCTGCCCAGCTCAAGCCGACCAAGCCCCGGCCCGCGCCGGAACTGAACCTCCCACGCCTGGACGGAGGCGGCGTGAACCTGGCCGAGCTGCGCGGGCGCGTGGTGCTGGTGAACTTCTGGGCGGTCTGGTGCCCGCCCTGCCGCAAGGAAATGCCTTCCATGGAACGGCTGTCGCGGATGCTCGCGGATCGCCCCTTCACCATCCTGGCCTCCAACGCCGGGGAGTCGCAGGAACAGATCCGGCCTTTCCTGGCCGAGGTGCCGCTCACCTTCCCCATCCTGCTGGACCAGGACAGCGCGCGCATGAAGGCCTGGCGCGTCTTCGTGCTGCCCACCAGCTTCCTCGTCGACAAGCAGGGACAGATTCGCTACAGCCTCTCCGGCCACATCGAATGGGACGCGCCGGAGACCGTCGGCATCATCGAGAAGCTGCTGGCGGAGTAGGCCGATCGCGCAGCCCCCACGCCACGGCTGCGTCAGTCTTCCTCGTCCAGCAACTGCCCGGCGATGGCCCAGTTCTCGTCCGGCAGTTCCTCGAAGGCGATGTAGGTGTAGCGCTTGGGCTTGAGGGCGTGGCGCTCCAGGGTGTCGGTGATTTCCTCGGCGATCTTTTTCTTCTGGTCCCGGCTCAGGCTGCCGGCGAGCTTGATGGTGACGACAGGCATGTCAGTTTCCTTCCTGGATGTGCCGGAACACGGCCCGGAACATCTCGGGGGTGAGCCGGCGGGTTTGTGTGTTGTAGCGCGAGCAATGGTAGCTGTCGTGGAGACGCAGGTTTGCTCCCTCTCCCCCCTGGACAGGGAGGAGGTGGCGGGCGGCGTGGGCGAAGGGGTAGGCCTTTCCCTTTAGGCCCAGGGCCATGAGCACCGCCTTGTGGGCGATCTGGCCGAGGGCCAGGACGGCGGCGCCGGCGGGCAGGTCGTTCAGCTCGACCTTCAGGTAGGCATTGCAGCGCTTGATCTCGGCGGTTTCCGGCTTGTTTTCCGGGGGCACACATTTGACCGCGTTGGTGATGCGGCAGCCGGTCAACCTCAGTCCGTCGTCGGCGGAGATCGAGGCGGGCCGGTCCGCATAGCCGAAGGCGTGCAGGGTCTCGTAGAGCAGGATGCCGGCGTGGTCGCCGGTGAACGGCCGGCCGGTGCGGTTGGCGCCATGGAAGCCGGGCGCCAGGCCGACGATGAGCAGCTTCGGCCGATCATCGCCGAAGGGCGGCACCGGCTTGCAGTAATAACCGGCATGACTGGCGCGGCCGGCTTCGAGGAAGGCGGCCAGGCGGGGGCAGGCGGCGCAGTCGGTGGTGAAGGTCATGGGATCCATGAACAGACTTCCCCCTTTCCAAAGCGCTCGGCCAACACGGAATGGGGAAGAAACCCGCTCAATGCAACTGCGCCGGCGTGCCCTGCATGTCCTCGGGCAGTTCGGCGTGCACGTTCTCGCCGTCCGGGTTGGGAAACAGCGGGGCGCCGCAGTCGTCGCAGTATTCCAGCGGCATGCGGGTGTCGAGGATGCGCACCTCGCCGATGCCGGTGCTCTTCAGCAGGGTTTCGATCTCGGCGCCGAGGTCGGCGTTCTCGTCCTCGTGGCCGAGCAGGGGCCAGGTGACGCCGTGCACCACGTCGTCGGAGTTGGCCAGGGTGAAGGCGATGCGCCATTCCTCCAGCCAGTGCTCGTAATAGGGCGCGGCGATGGCGCGGATGCGGTTGGCCGGCTCGTTGAACAGGGTCTTCAGGTATTCCACCGCCGCCTTCAGGGCGAACGGCCGGGTGTCGCGGTCGGCCTGGCGCCAGGCGGCGAAGTAGGCGTCGGGCAGCAGCAGTTCGTAGGCGCAGCCGGTGAGCAGGTTCTGGAAGTTGGGGCCGCCCTGCTCGCGCCAGGCCGCCAGCGCCGCCGGCCGGCCGCCCTCGGCCTCGTTCCAGCGGAACACCGGCCGGCCCACCGGCACCTGCACGGAGGCGAGCAGGTAGCGCACGTCGGAGACGAAGACCTGGCTTTCGGTCAGGCGCCGGGTGTCCACCTTCAGGTCCTTGCCGGCGGCGGCGGCATTCCACAGCTCGTCGGCGAAGGCGCGGGTCTCGGCATAGCCCTGCGGCAACTGGTCCGGGCTGAACAGATAGTCGGCGAAATGCGCGCGCGCCTCGGCGCCGAGCACGTGCGCGCCGAGCTGGGCGCGCAGGGCGTCGAGAGTGGCCTTGGGCACGCTGCGCGTGGGAATGGCGTAACGCGACCAGGCCAGCACCGGCAGGGCGATGATCAGGCGAGCGGTGTCGCCTACCCGGCTCACCTCGCAACCCGCCTCGATGAGGTCGGCGAGTTCGTCGTAGGCGCGCGCGTTGGTCTCGTGCAGACGGTCCAGGGCCTGGTTGAGGGCGTCTTCTTCGCCGGCCCGCAGCAGGCGCTCGATCAGGGCGCCGATTTCCGCTTCCAGCCAGGCGTCCTCCAGGCGGCTGCCGGAATCGGCCAGGCCCTGGGCCAGCCAGGCCAGGCGTTCGGCGTCTCGGGAAAGGCGATGGCGTCCATAGATGCGGCGGCGTTTCATGATGCGGTCCTTGTTGCTCGAAAAGATATGTCAGAGGGTGGAATGCGGAAAACCGTCCTGGCGGCCGCACACGTTGGTAGGGTCGGCGAGCGCCAGGTCGGCGTCAGCCTGGCCGACACCGCCCAGATGGTGCAGGGCGGCGACATAGCGCCGGCTCTCGTGCAGGGCGGTGCGCGAAGGCGGGTGCGGGCGGCCGTGCATGCGCGCGAGGCGGATGAGGGAGACCGGCGGCAGCGGCCATTTCAGCCCGGCCAGCAAGGCGTCGACGAGATCGGGCCGGTTGCATACCAGCACCATGTCGCAGCCGGCGGTGAGCGCTGCCGTCGCCCGCTCGGCGATGCCGCCGGCGACGGCAGCGCCTTCCATGGTCAGGTCGTCGCTGAAGATCACGCCCTCGAAGCCGTACTGGCCGCGCAGGATTTCCGTCAGCCATTTGCGCGAAAAACCCGCCGGCAGTTCGTCCACGCGGGGGTAGATGACATGCGCCGGCATGATGCCGGCGAGGCCCAGGTCGATCATCTGGCGGAAGGGCAGCAGGTCGGCAAATTCCAGGTCGGCGAGGACGCGATCGTCGACCGGTACCGCCAGATGGGAATCGGCGGCGACGAAACCGTGGCCGGGGAAATGCTTGCCCACGGCGTTCATGCCCGCCTCCTGCAGGCCCAGGACGAGGGCGTGGGCCAGGTCGGTGACCGCCTGCGGGCTGCGGTGGAAGGCGCGGTCGCCGATGACGCCGCTGTTGCCGTAATCCAGGTCGAGCACCGGCGCGAAGCTGAAATCGACGCCCGCCGCGCGCAATTCGGCGCCGATGACATAGCCGGCGTCGCGGGCCAGGCGGCGGGCGCGCTGCGGATGGCTGTCCCAGGTCTCGCCGATGGCGCGCATCGGCGGAATCGCCGTGAAGCCCTCGCGGAAGCGTTGCACGCGGCCACCCTCGTGGTCGACGCCGATGAGCAGGTGCGGGCTGCGCAGAGCGTGGATCTCGCGGCACAGGTCGGCGAGCTGTTGCGGGCTTTCGTAGTTGCGCTTGAACAGGATGACGCCGCCCACGCCGGGATGCAGCAGGCGGGCGCGCTCGGCGTCGGTGAGGGCGAGGCCGGCCACGTCGGCCATGACCGGGCCAAGGGGCAGATGCTGCGCGGTGGAAAAGGTCATAGGCGCTCCACGACGACGAAGGCGACCACGGTGTCCTGCTCGTCGGACAGGGAAAGATGCAGCGCGCCGGCGCCGCGCTCGCGCAGCCAGCCCGCCAGTTCCGGGGCGCAGGCGAAATCCGGCCGGCCCAGGGCATCGTGCGCCACCCAGCAGGCGGTCAGCGTCAGCGGTGCGCGGATGCCCGTGCCCAGGGCCTTGCCCAGGGCCTCCTTGGCGGCGAAGCGCTTGGCCAGCAGGCGGGGTTTGTCCGGCACCCGTGCGTAGTCGTCCCACTCCGCCGGCGCCAGCAGCCGCCTGGCCAGGCGCTCGCCATGGTTGGCGTGCATGGCGCGCAGGCGCTCCACCGCGACGATGTCCGTACCGATACCGAGGATCATGGGAGTGATGGTCAACGCGAAAATCGCGCGAGCGATTCTCGAAGCTCCCCTCGCCCGCAAGCGGGAGAGGGGCTGGGGGTGAGGGAAACGGGCATGATCTTCATACCTGAGGGCGTCTTGTCAAAGTCATGCCCGTGCGCGCAGTGCGTCGAGGTGAGCCAGGCCATAGTGGGCAAAGGCCGAGCCCATGTAAACCGGGGCGGGCAGATGGGGCACCGGCCGGTGGCGCGGCAGGGTCGGCACAGCGGCCGACAGGTCGGTGGCGGCGCGGCGCGGGATGATGAGAAGGTGGGACATGCGTGCGATTATCCCAGCAGTCGCGCCAGCAGGCATGGCCGGTGTCTCACCCGACCCGCGGGTGGATGGCTGCCGGCAGCGGCAGGCTGCATCGCATCGATGTCCGCCTGGCGCCTTGAATCTGCATAATCCAACTTGGAACATCCCATCCGAGAAGCTCATGCCATCGCCCTCCATCCCAAAAAGCCCGGGCCTTTCGGCCGTCCCGGCCATGCCGCGCGAGGAGTGAGACCCGTGGCGCTCAAACTCACCTCTCCTCTGGCACGCCGCCTTGGCGCCGCTCTCTTTCTGGTGCTCGTGTTCGGTTTTACCCTCTGGGTGCTGTCGCCGTTCTTCGCGGCCCTGGCCTGGGCCGGCATCCTCGCCTACGTGACCTGGCCGTTGTATCGCCGCCTGCTGCGCCGGCTGGCCGGGCGGGAAACGCTGGCCGCCCTGTTGATGACGGTGTTCGTGGCGGTGACGCTGCTGGCGCCGCTGGCCTGGGTGATGTTCGCGGTGGCCGGCGACGTGGCCAAGGGCGCCGCGGCCCTGCGGCACATCGCTGCCGAGGGTCTGCCGCCGCTGCCCCCCGCCGTGCGCGGCTGGCCGGGCGGGGAATGGCTGGCCGCGCGCTACGCCGAGATCCAGGCCGATCCGGCCTGGCTAGGGGCGCGCGTCGAGGCGCTGGGATTGCACGACCCCGCCACCTGGAGGAGCGTGGCCGGCGGCCTCGGGCGCAACCTGGCGAAATTCGGCCTGGCGGTATTCGCGCTGTTCTTCCTGTATCGCCATGGCGCGGCCGCCCTGGCGCAGTTCGGCCGGGTGAGCACGCATTGGCTGGGCACCGCCGCGCGCGGCTATCTCGATGCGGTGGGCGTCACCGTGCACGCGGTGGTGTTCGGCATCGTCCTCACCGCGCTGGCCCAGGGTGTGCTCGCCGGACTCGGCTACTGGGTGGCCGGGATCCAGGCGCCGGCATTTTGGGGGGCGGTCACCGCGCTGGTCTCGCTCATTCCCTTCGTCGGGCCGGTGGTCTGGATCGGCCTCGGCCTCGGCCTGCTGGCGCAAGGCGAAACCTCGGCGGCCATCGGCCTGTTCCTGTGGGGCGGGCTGGTGGTCAGTTGGGTGGACAACCTGATCCGTCCGCTGGCCATCAGCGGGCCGACGCGCATCCCCTTCCTGCTGGTGTTCCTGGGTGTGCTGGGCGGGTTGAACGCCTTCGGCCTGATCGGCCTGTTCCTGGGGCCGGTGTTGGTGGCGGTCTCGCTGGCCGTCTGGCGCGAATGGCTGCAGCAGGCGGATGACGGCGCCCCGGAGGACAAGCCAGGGCCGCCCGCCGGGCGCGCGGACGGCGCCTGACCGGCACCGCGCGGGAACTTCCCGCCCGCGGCCCTCGTCACGATGCCAACCGACCATGACCCAGCCCGCCCCCGAAACCCCCCTCCCGAACTGGCACGCACTGGATGCCGCGGTTGCCTGCGCCCATCACGCCACCGACCCCGCCGGCGGACTCACCGCCGAGGCGGCGCGCGAGCGCCTGTCGCGCTTCGGCGAGAACCGCCTGCCGGAAAAGCCGCCGCGCTCCAAGTGGTTCGCCTTCCTCGACCAGTTCAGGAGCCTGCTGATCCTGGTGCTGGTCGGCGCGGCGGCGCTGGCGGCCGCAATCGGCGACTTCAAGGACGCGGTGGTGATCCTCATCGTCGTGCTGTTCAACGCGCTGCTCGGCTTCTGGCAGGAACACCGCGCCGAGGCGACGCTGGCGGCGCTGAAGAGGATGCTCGCGCCGCTGGCGCGGGTGCGCCGCGCCGGACAGGTGGAAGAGATTGCCGCCAGAGAGCTGGTACCGGGCGACATCGTGCTCCTCGAAGCAGGCGACCGGGTGCCGGCGGACGGGCGGCTGGTCGTCGCCCACAACGTGGAAATCGACGAGGCGGCGCTCACCGGCGAATCCCATGCGGTGGGCAAGGACGCGGCCGCCCGCGTCGCCGAAACGGCGCCGCTCGCCGAGCGCATGAACATGGCTTTCATGAACACCGTGGTCACCCGCGGGCGCGCCGAGCTGCTGGTCACCGGCACCGGCGTGGCCACCGAGATGGGGCGGCTGTCGGGCATGCTGGCCGAGGCCGAGCCCGGCCCCACGCCGCTGCAGGTCCAGCTCGACGCGCTGGGCAAGCGGCTGGCGATCATCGCCGGCGTGGTGATCGCGCTCATCCTCGGGCTTGGCATTGCGCGCGGCGATCCCATCGTCGATCTCCTGCTCACTTCGATCGCCCTGGCGGTGGCGGCCATCCCGGAGGGACTGCCGGCGGTGGTGACGGTGACGCTCGCCATCGGCATGCACCGCATGGCCCGGCACCGCGCCATCGTCAAGAAACTGGCCGCGGTGGAGACGCTGGGCTGCACCACGGTGATCTGCTCGGACAAGACCGGCACGCTGACCCTGAATCAGATGACCGCGCGCGCCGCGGTGTTCCGGGGCCGGCGCTTCACGGTGTCGGGTGAGGGGTACGGCGCGGCCGGGGAGATCGTCGCCGAGGACGGCGGCCCGCTCCCCGATTTCGCGCCGTTGCTGCATCCGGCGGCGCTCGCCAACGACAGCCGCATCCGCGACGGACGCTTGATCGGCGACCCCACCGAAGGCGCCTTGCTGGCGCTGGCCGCCAAGGGCGGCGTGCGGGCCGAAACGCTGGCGTCGCAACGGCCGCGCATCGCCGAAATCCCCTTCGACTCGGCGCACAAGTTCCAGGCCACCTTCCATCATGATGGCGAAGTGGTGCGCATGTACGTGAAAGGCGCGCCGGACGTGCTGCTCGGCCGCGCCGCGCGGGAAGCGGACGGGAACGGCGAAGCCGCCCTGGATGCCGGTTTCTGGAGGTCCGAGAACGAGCGTCTGGCCGCGCGGGCCATGCGGGTGCTGGCGGTGGCGGGCAAGGCCATTGCCGCGCGCGACTTCGACCCCGCGGGTGACCTCATGGCGCATGCGGGCGAGCTGACCTTCATCGGCCTCGTCGGCCTCATCGATCCGCCGCGGCCCGAGGCGCGCGAGGCCATCGCCCTGTGCCACCGCGCCGGCATCCAGGTGAAGATGATCACCGGCGACCACAAGCTCACCGCCGCCGCCATCGCCCACGAGCTGGGCCTGCACGGCGAGGTGCTGGAAGGCCGCGAGCTGGACGGCATGAGCCCGCAGGAACTCGCCGCGCGCATCAACCGTGTGGCCGTATTCGCCCGCGTCGCGCCCGAGCACAAGGTGCGCATCGTGCGGGCGCTCAAGGCCGACGGACACATCGCCGCCATGACCGGCGACGGGGTCAACGACGCTCCCGCCCTGAAGAACGCCGACATCGGCGTGGCCATGGGCATCACCGGCAGCGAGGTGACCAAGGAAGCGGCCACCATGGTGCTCACCGACGACAACTTCGCCACCATCGTGCACGCGGTGAAGGAAGGGCGCGCCATCTACGACAACATCGTCAAGTTCGTGCGCTTCCAGTTGTCCACCAACATGGGTGCGATCCAGACCGTGCTGGGAGCGGGCTTCATGGGCCTGCCCACGCCGTTCACCGCCATCCAGATTCTGTGGATCAACATCATCATGGATGGACCGCCGGCCATGAGCCTGGGGGTGGAGCCGGCGCGTCGCGGGGTGATGGAGGATCCGCCCCGCGCCACCGAGGCGCGCATCCTCACCCGCAGCCGCCTCGGCCGCCTGTTTCTCTACGGTTTCACCATGGCCGCGGGCACCCTGGCGCTGTTCCAGTACGCGCAGCCCCAGGGCGCGACCTATGCCCTGACGCTCGCCTTCACGACCTTCGTGCTGTTCCAGTTCTTCAACGTCTTCAACGCCCGCAACGAGCACGGCAGCGCTTTCAACCGCCAGTTCTTCAGCAACCGCTGGCTGTGGCTCTCGCTGGCGGCGGTGCTGGCCCTGCAGGCGCTGGTGGTGCACTGGGCGCCGGCGCAGGCAGTGTTCCGGACCAGCGATCTGAGCCTGACCGACTGGGCGCTCGCCACGGCGGTGGCCTCCAGCGTGCTGTTCCTCGATGAGGCGCGCAAGGCGCTGGCGCGTCTGTTCAGACACCTGTCTGCAATCAGGAGACCGGAATGCAAGCCCTGACCCGCATCCTTGCCGCCACCGATTTCTCCCCCGCCGCCGACCGCGCGGTGCGCCGCGCCACCCTGATCGCCAAACAGCACGGCGCCGAACTGCGCCTGCTGCACGTCGTGCATCCCCTGACCCTCTATGCGGGCCAGGAAATCGACGCGGGGCCGCTCGACGAGGCGGCGCTGGCGGCCGCCGGCGAACGCCTCGGGCCGCTCGCCGAGAGGCTGGCCAGGGAGGCCGGCATCCGCACGCACGCGGCCTGGCGCATCGGTCGCGCGCATTCCCGCATCGCCGAGTACGCCGAGGAAATCGGCGCCGATCTGGTCGTGGTGGGCGCGCGCGGCGAGAACACCCTGCTGCGCCTGCTGCTCGGCTCCACAGCCAATCGGCTGCTGCGCGTGCGCGGCAGCCCGACGCTGATCGTGCGCAACGAGGACGTCCAGCCCTATGCACACGTGGTCGCGGCGGTGGATTTCTCGCGCGGCTCTGGCACGGTGCTGGCCTGGGCGCGACGTCTGGCGGGCGAGGAGCAGATCGACGTGGTGCACGTACTGGAACCGGAACTGGACCGCCGCCTGCCCGCGCACGAACGCAAGCAGGCGGATGCCGGCATGCGCGAGATCGCCGGGGGCCTGATGCATCACCTGTTGGCCGATCTGCCCGGCAAGCATAGCGGCCATGTCGAGACCGGCTACCCGCCGTCCCGCCTTCTTGAAGCGGCGCAAGCGAGGCAGGCCGAGCTCATCGTCCTCGGCCGCCACGGTCAGAGCGGCCTCGAGGAATACCTGCTCGGCAGCGTCAGCAAGGACGTGGCCCAGGCGGCCGCATGCGATGTGCTGTTGACGGGCGAGAATTAGACACGCCAGCATGGGCGCTCCCGATCAAAGCGTTTCCCCCATGCACGAAGTCCGCCCCGGCCAATCGGTCGAACTGCTGAAGGCACTGCACATCCTCACCCGCGAGGGGAAGATGAACCAGGACAGCCGGCGCAAGCTGAAGCAGGTCTACCACCTGTTCCAGTTCATCGAGCCGCTGCTGCGGCAGGCGCTGCAGGAACGCGCGGACTTCAGCCTGGTGGACCACGGCGCCGGCAAGTCCTACCTGGGCTTCATCCTCTATGACCTGTTCTTCAAGAGCGAGGCGCCGCAAGCCCGCGTCTTCGGCATCGAAAGCCGGGATGAACTGGTGCAACGCTCCCGTGACCTGGCCCGGCGTCTGGGCTTCGAGCGCATGGAATTCCTCGACCTGTCGGTGGCGGATTCGATCGCCTCAGCCCGACTGCCGGAACGGGTGGAGGTGGTGACCGCCCTGCACGCCTGCAACACCGCCACCGACGACGCCATCCGTTTCGCCCTGGCGAAAAAGGCCCGCTTCATCGTGCTGGTGCCCTGCTGCCAGGCGGAGGTGGCGGCGGCCCTGCGCGCGAACAAGGGACGGGCGCTGCGCGCTCCCTTGGCCGAGCTCTGGCGTCACCCCATCCACACTCGCGAATTCGGCAGCCACGTCACCAACGTGCTGCGCTGCCTGCAACTCGAGGCGCACGGCTACCAGGTCAAGGTCACCGAACTGGTGGGCTGGGAGCACTCCATGAAGAACGAGTTGATCATCGCCAGCCAGCAGCACATGCCCGGCGGGCGCGCCGCCCGTCGCCTGGAGGAGATCCTTGTCAGCCTGGGCCTGGAGGGCCTGCGCGAGCGCTTTTTCACACCAGGCGGGACGGACTGAACCGTTAAGGTCCTGGTGTGGTCCTCTTTCTGGCCAAAGGATCACTCTCATCCGTCACCCCGGCTTCCGTCGGAATGACGAACAGGTATTGGTTCACGCTGCCCTGGGGAAGCGCTGATTTATTCGAATTCGGTTCTATCGCGGGCAAGCCCGCTCCTACACAATCAACCACTTGTAGGAGCGGGCTTGCCCGCGATTGGATTTGTTCAGCGCTACCCTAGCACTGCTCCCACGGCAGGCCGTCGTGGCGCCAGCCGTTGCGGGTGCTGCGGTGGTGGTCGTCGTCGAGTTCCCCCTCGAAGCCATACAGCACGTTGTACACGTCGCTGAAACCGTGTTGTTCGAGGAACTCGCCGGCTTCCCGCGAGCGGTTGCCGGAGCGGCAGATCAGCACCACCGGCCGCTGGTGCGAGGCGGCGATGCGTACCTCGCCGAGGAAACGCGGGTTGATGTCCCAGTTCTCTCCCTCGTACCAGGGGATCAGCAGGGCGTGTTTGGGATGGCCGACGAACAGGAACTCCCATTCCGAACGGCAATCGATGAACACGGCGTCCGTGTTGGCGTGGAGGAATTCGGCGGTTTCCTTGGGGGTGAGATGTTTCATGGCGCTGTGTTCCCCGAATGTGGGCTCCTGCGAGGTTGACAAGGGAATGGATCGGAGCCGTCCCATTCGCTGAGTCGGCACACCCCCTCGCCCCGCGGTTGCCACCGGGAAGCGCATGAAGGTCTCCATCCTTTGAGCCGATTCTATTTGCACTATTTATATAGGCAACAGTTTTTCTTATTCGTCGTGAACAGGCGCCACACGCCGGGTCCGGACGGGTCCGGGTGGTACAATCCGCCACTTTTTTCAGCAAACCGCCATGGCCGACCGCACCGCAGAACTCCTAGCCCATTCCGCGCGCCGCATCCTCATCCTGGATGGCGCCATGGGCACCATGATTCAGCGCTATGGCCTGGCCGAGGCCGACTACCGGGGCGAGCGCTTCAAGGACTGGCCTCGCGACCTGAAGGGCAACAACGATCTGCTGCTGCTGACCAGGCCGGAGGTGATCCGCGAGATTCACGGGCAGTATCTGGCGGCCGGCGCCGACCTCCTGGAAACCAACACCTTCAACGCGAACAGCGTTTCCATGGCCGACTACGGCATGGAGTCGCTGGTCCACGAACTGAACTTCGAGGGCGCCCGGCTGGCGCGCGAGGTCGCCGAGCAATATTCCACGCCCGACAAGCCGCGCTTCGTCGCCGGCGTGCTGGGCCCGACCTCGCGCACGCTGTCGATCTCGCCCGACGTCAACGATCCGGGCTACCGCAACGTCACCTGGGACGAACTGGTCGCCACCTATTACGAGGCCACCGACGGCCTGGTGCAGGGCGGCGCCGACCTGATCCTGATCGAGACGGTGTTCGACACCCTGAACGCCAAGGCCGCCGTGTTCGCGGTCAAGAAGTACTTCGACGACACCGGCCACACCCGGCCGATCATGATCTCCGGCACCATCACCGACGCCTCCGGCCGCACCCTCTCGGGGCAGACCGCCGAGGCGTTCTGGAATTCGCTGGCGCATGCCGAACCTTTCTCGTTCGGCTTCAACTGCGCGCTGGGCGCGAAGGAATTGCGCCAGCACATCGAGGAGATGGCCGGCAAGGCCAACTGCCTGATCTCCGCCCATCCCAACGCCGGCCTGCCCAACGCCTTCGGCGGCTACGACGAGACCGCCGCGCAAATGGCGGCGGAGATCCGCGAGTGGGGGCAAAGCGGCCTGCTCAACATCGTCGGCGGGTGTTGCGGCACCACGCCGGAACACATCCGCGCCATCCATGACGCGGTGGCCGACTGCGCGCCCCGGGCAAGGCCGACGATCGCGCCGAAGTTGCGTGTCAGCGGCCTGGAACCGTACAACCTCGGTGCCGGCGACCTGTTCTGCAACGTCGGCGAGCGCACCAACGTCACCGGCTCGGCCAAGTTCAAGCGCCTGATCATCGACGGCAACTACGACGAGGCCCTGGCCATCGCCCGCCAGCAGGTGGAGAGCGGCGCCCAGGTGATCGACATCAACATGGACGAGGCCATGCTCGACGGCGTCGCCGCCATGACCCGCTTCCTCAACCTGATCGCCAGCGAGCCGGACATCGCCAAGGCGCCGATCATGCTCGACTCGTCCAAGTGGGAGATCATCGAAGCCGGCCTCAAGTGCGTGCAGGGCAAGCCGATCATCAACTCGATCTCCATGAAGGAGGGCGAAGCGCAGTTCATCGAAAAGGCGAAGCTGGCCCGCCGCTACGGCGCCGCCGTCATCGTCATGGCCTTCGACGAAACCGGCCAGGCCGACACCTACACGCGCAAGACGGAAATCTGCGGCCGCGCCTACAAGTTGCTCACCGAGGTCGTCGGCTTCCCGGCCGAGGACATCATCTTCGATCCCAACATCTTCGCCATCGCCACCGGCATCGAGGAACACGCCAACTACGCGGTGGATTTCATCGAGGCGACGCGCTGGATTCGCCGGAACCTGCCGCATGCCCACGTTTCCGGCGGCGTCTCCAACGTCTCGTTTTCCTTCCGCGGCAACGAGCCGGTGCGCGAGGCCATCCACACCGTCTTCCTCTATCACGCCATCCAGGCCGGCATGGACATGGGCATCGTCAACGCCGGGCAACTGGGCGTCTATGACGAGATCGAGGCGGAACTGCGCGTCCGCGTCGAGGACGTGGTGCTCAACCGCCGCCCGGATGCCGGCGATCGTCTGGTCGAGTTCGCCAACACCGTCAAAGGTTCGGCCAGGGAGCAGGTCGAGGACCTGGCCTGGCGCGAACTGCCGGTGGGCCAGCGCCTCACCCACGCGCTGGTGAAAGGCATCACCCAGTACATCGAGGTCGATACGGAAGAGGCCCGCGCCGCCGTCGACCACCCGGTCAAGGTCATCGAAGGCCCGCTGATGGACGGCATGAACGTGGTCGGCGACCTGTTCGGCGCCGGCAAGATGTTCCTGCCGCAGGTGGTGAAATCGGCGCGCGTCATGAAGCAGGCCGTGGCCTACCTGACGCCGTTCATCGAGGCCACCAAGACCATCGATTCCAAGCCCAAGGGCCGGATTTTGATGGCGACGGTGAAGGGCGACGTGCACGACATCGGCAAGAACATCGTCGGCGTGGTGCTGGGCTGCAACGCCTACGACGTCATCGACCTCGGCGTCATGGTGCCGGCCGACAAGATCCTGCATACGGCGCGCGAGCAGAACGTCGACATCATCGGTCTTTCCGGCCTCATCACTCCCTCGCTGGAGGAAATGAGCCACATCGCCAAGGAGATGCAGCGCCTGGGGCACACGCAGCCGCTGCTGATCGGCGGCGCCACCACCAGCCTGGCGCACACGGCGGTGAAGATCGACACCCAGTACGACGGCCCGGTGGTGTACGTGAAGGATGCCAGCCGCGCGGTGGGAGTGTGCACGCAACTCCTGTCGGACGACCTGTCGGCCGGCTTCGTCGCCAGGACCAAGGCGGACTACGTCGAGGTGCGCGAACGCCATGCCGCCCAGCGTGGCGAGAGCAGGCGGGTGACGCTCAGCGAGGCGCGCGCCAACGCCTTCAGGACCGACTGGTCGACCTACACGCCTGCGGTCCCCAAGGCCCTCGGCATCCACGTGTTCAAGGCATACGACCTCGCCGAACTGGCGCGGTACATCGACTGGACCCCCTTTTTCCAGGCCTGGGAACTGCACGGCCGCTATCCGAAAATCCTCCAGGACGAGGTGGTCGGCGAGGAAGCCCGCAAGCTCTTCAATGACGCCCAGGCCATGCTGCAAAAGCTCATCGCCGAAGGCTGGGTGGAGGCACGCGCGGTATTCGGCCTGTTCCCCGCCAACCGGGTGAATGAGGACGACATCGAGATCTACCGGGAAACGGGAAACGGGAAACGGGAAACGGTGATGGTCTGGCGCAACCTGCGCCAGCAGATGGCCCGGCCGGCCGGACAGCCGAACTGGTGCCTGGCCGACTTCGTCGCCCCCGCCCCGGTCCGCGACTACGTCGGCGCCTTCGTCGTCACGGCGGGCATTGGCGAGGACGCGCGGGCGAAGGCCTTCGAGGCCGCCCACGACGACTACTCGGCCATCCTCTTCAAGTCGCTCTGCGACCGTCTCGCCGAGGCTTTCGCCGAGCGCCTGCACCAGCGCGTGCGCACGGAGTTCTGGGGGTACGCGGCGGACGAGAACCTGGACAACGGCCAGCTCATCGCCGAAGCCTATCGTGGCATCCGCCCCGCTCCCGGCTACCCGGCCTGCCCGGAACACAGCCCGAAAGGCGACCTGTTTGCCATGCTGGACGTTACGCCTAGCATAGGAGTGGAACTCACCGAAACCTACGCCATGTGGCCCGCTGCTTCCGTATCCGGTTTCTACCTCGCTCATCCCGAGGCGCGCTATTTCGCGGTGTCGCGCATCGATCGCGACCAGGTGGCCGACTATGCCCGCCGCAAGGGCTGGGACATGGCCACCGCCGAGCACTGGCTGGCGCCGAATCTGGCCTATACGAATTGAAACCCGGGGACATGAGCGCATGACCCGTTCCAGCACTTCCCACCCCCTGCAGATCGCCACGCTGCCGATTCCCACCGGCGAGGGCACGCTGGGTCTCACCTTCTGCCCCGGCAAGTGCGACCCCTACGCCCACAACGGCGCCTGGGCGCGCGACCTGCCGCTGGACCTGGGCGCCATCCGCGGCTGGGGCGCGCATGCCCTGGTGACCCTGCTCGAGGACCACGAATTCGACCTGCTGCACGTCGGCCGCATGGGCGACTCGGCGGAAGCCGCCGGGCTCGACTGGTACCACCTGCCCATCCCCGACATGGGCGAACCCGGCTGGCAGTTCGAGCGCCGCTGGATCTATGCCGGCGCCCGCCTGCGCCGCCTGCTGCGCCGGGGCGGGCGCGTGGTGCTGCACTGCCGGGCCGGTCTCGGTCGTGCCGGCACCATCGCCGCGCGGCTGCTGGTGGAACTCGGCGTGCCGCCGGCGGAAGCCGTCTCCCTGGTGCGCAAGGCCCGCCCCGGCGCCATCCAGACCGCCGAGCAGGAGCATCACGTGCATCAGGCGCGCCGCGTCGCGCCGGCGCAGGACGAGGCCATCTCGCGGCGCCTGGGCTGCCTGCTCGGCGGCGCCCTCGGCGATGCCTTCGGCTACCCGGTGGCCTTCGAGAGCCTGGCCGCGATCCAGCAACGCCACGGCCCCGCCGGTCTGCGCGAGCCTGAGTTCCACAAACAGCAACTGGAGGTGTCGGACGACACCCAGCTCGCCCTGTTCACCCTGGAGGGCCTCACCCGCGCCGGCCACGCCGGCGGGATCACGGACCGCGAACTGCTGGAACAGGTGCGGCTGGCCTACCTGGACTGGCTGGAATGCCAGGGCGTGTCTCCCGCCGACGGCAACCACCCCACCCGCCTGCTCAAGCACGCCGCCCTGCACGCGCGGCGCTCCCCCGCGAAATCCTGCATCGAGTCGCTGCGCGCCGGCGCCGCCGGCACTCCGGAGAAGCCCGCCAACGACAGCCGCGAGGCCGGCGTCCTGTTGCGCGCGGCGGCGGTGGCCTGCATGCCGGAGATGAACGCCGAGCGCGCATTCCGCCTCGCCGCGCGCGCCGCCGCCCTGACGCATGGCCATCCGGCCGGCTTCGTGTCCGCCGGCATCCTGGCTGCCACCCTGTGCGGCCTGCTGGAAGGCAAACCCCTGCAAACCGCCCTCATCCACGCTTGCGACCAGGCCCGCGCCTGGCCCGGCCACGCGCCGGTGGTGCGCCACCTGGAGGCGGCCCTGGAAGCCAGCGTGCGCCATCAGGGCGACGCTCTGCCCGCGGCGCTGGGCGCCGGCCGCAGCGGCGAAGAGGCGCTGGCCATCGGCTACTACGCCGTCAACCGCAGCACGGATTTCCGCGAGGTGCTGGCCATCGCCGCCAACCAGGACGGCCTGTCCGACATCGGCGCCGGCATCGCCGGCCAGTTGTTCGCCGCCTTGCGCGGCATCGAAGGCCTGCCGCAGGCCTGGATCCGCCGCCTCGACGTGCAGGACGCGCTGTACGACCTGGCGGACTGGGCCCTGCCGCTGTGGCGCCGGTCCGCCGGCGCACGCGAGAACGAATGAGGTTCCCGCCGTTCGCCTCGCGCGCCCACCTCGAAGAGCTCTTCAACACCGGCCTGCAGGCCATGCTGGCCGCCCATGACGAACTCGGCACGCACATTCTCGTGCTGGCCAACGCCGTACAGGACGCCGCGCTCTGGCACGGCCTGCGTGTTGCCCTCGAGGAGAGCCACACGCGTCATGCCGAGCGCGCCGGCGCGGCGCTGCGAACTGGCCGCGCGCCGGCGGCGGCGGCGGACGACGTGACGGTGTTCCTGAAGCTGATGGCCATCGGTTTCCCGCATCTCGCAGCCGTCGAATCGCGCCGCGTGCCGGCCGACCCCATGCAAGCCCTGCCGGCCTGGGAGCTCCAGTTCAATCCGCTGCGAGCCCTGCGGCCCGAGCGCATGAGCCGCGAACGCGTCGAGGGCATCGCGCGGCCCTTCGACGCGCGCGGCTTCCACTTCAACAAGCCCTTCCTGGACAAGGAAGTGCTGTGGCGCGGTGAACTGGCGGGCAAGCCTGCCCGGCTGCTGTACAACAAGTTTCCCTTCGCGCCGCTGCACGGCCTGCTGGTGCCGGAACCGGAACAGGAACGGCCGCAGCTCCTCACACCGGAAATGCACGACTGGGCCTGGCGCGTCGCCGGCGCGGCCGCCGCCGCGATAGCGGGCTTCGGCCTGGCCTACAACAGCTTCGGCGCCTTCGCTTCGGTCAATCACCTGCATTTCCAGAGTTTCGTGCGCGACGCGCCGCTGCCCGCGCAAGCCGGCGCGGCGGCCTATCCGCTGGCCGCGCAGCGGCACCGGGACACGCGCGAGGCCTGGTTTCATCTTGATGCGCTGCACCGCGCCGGCACCGCCTACAACCTGATCTACGACGGCGACGGCCTGCTGCTGATCCCGCGCGCGCGCCAGGGCGAGGTCGCCCTCGAGGCCTGGAGCGGCGGCTTCGGCTGGAGCGAGATGGCCGGCGTGTTCGCGGTCTCCTCCCGCGATGACTTCGCCACGCTGGATGGCCCCGCGCTGCGCGCCGCTCTGGCCCGCTGGGCGGTTTGAGGCTTTATTCCACGCCCGCCGCGTGGCATTGTTGATGCCACCATGACACCCCGCGTCATCAAGCTCCTGCGCCACGCCTACCACTACGCTTTCTATGTCGTGGGCGGTGCCGTCTTCGCGGTGTGCGTGGTCGCCCTGGCCCTGCGCTTCTGGATCCTGCCGAACATTTCCGCCTACGAAGGCCTGCTGGAAGAAGCGGCCAGCGCCGCGGTGGGCCAGCCCGTCGACGTCGGCGCCCTGGAAGCCGACTGGCACGGCCTCAATCCGCGCGTGGTGCTGCGCGACGTGCGCATCCAGCCGCCCGCCGGCGCGCCGCTGCTGCTGCCGCGCGTGGAAGCGGTGGGTTCCTGGCTGTCGCTGCCGCTGTTCGACATGCGCCTGGCGCACCTGCTCATCGACCGCCCGCAAGTCGCGGTGCGCCGCGATGCCGCCGGCCTCATCACCTTGGCCGGCATCCCGTTGAACACGGCCGGCGAGCCCAGCCCCTTCCCGGACTGGCTGCTGCGCCAGCCGCGCATCCTGGTCAAGGATGCCGAGCTCACCTGGCTGGACGAGAAACTGGAGGCGCCGCAACTGAGGTTCTCGAAGGTACGGCTGCTGCTGGAAAACCGTTTCGGCCGCCATCGCTTCGGCGGCGTCGCCCTGCCCGACAGCGATGCCGCCGGCCGCCTGGAACTGCGCGGCGACTTCCGCGGCCGCGGCGTGCAGGATTTAACCTCCTGGAACGGCGAGGCCTATGCCCGCGTCGATGACGCCCGTCTGGACCAGTGGGGCCGCTGGGTACCCTGGGCGCAGGGATCGGTGAAGGGTGGCGTCGGCAACCTGCGTTTCTGGCTGGACGTCAAGAATGGAGAGGCCTCCGGCCTGCTCGGCGACGCCCGCCTGGAAGAAGTGGTGATCAATCTGCACCCTGACCTGCCGGACATGGTCTTCGACAGCCTGGGCGGGCGCATCGGCTGGTCGCGCGACCGCGACAGCCAGAGTTATTTCGTGGAGAAGCTGCGTTTCCAGCGCGCCGGCATCACCCAGAGCGAGCCCGCCTCGCTCCGGCTGAGCCTGGCGCCGGACGGCAAGGGCGGTTACCGCCGCGTAGGCGCCACCGCCAGCAACCTGCGCCTGGAAACCGTCACCGCCCTCGCCAGCGCCCTGCCCCTGCCGCGCCAGGGCCGCGACCTGCTCGACACCCTGAAGCCGCGCGGCCTGGTGGAAAGCGGCGAGGGACACTGGGAAAGCGACGGTCGCTACAGCCTGAAGCTGCGCCTGCGCGAGGCCGGCGCCCAGGCCTACGGCAATCTGCCCGGAATCTCCGGCCTGTCCGCCCGCGTCCAGGCCAACCAGGACGAGGGCCGCGCCGAACTGGACAGCCCCGGTCTGCACCTGGACTGGCCCCGGGTGTTCCGCCATGCCCTCGCCTTCAGCCACCTGGACGCCCGCGCCGACTGGCGGGCCGGGAAGGATGGCCTGCGCCTGGATTTCGACGTCGAGCGCATCGCCAACGCCGACCTGGAGGGCAGTGCGCAAGGCCGCATCGAGCTGCCCCGCACCGGCTCCGCGCGGGTCGACCTCGGCGCCCGCCTGAGTCATGGCCAGGCCACTGCGGTGTACCGCTACCTGCCCCACGCGGTGGGCGAGGACGCCTACGCGTGGCTGCGCGACAGCCTGCTGGGTGGCCATTCCGACGACGTCCGCCTGACCCTGCGCGGCGATCTCGAGCGTTTCCCCTTCGATCAGGGCGGCGGCACCTTCAACATCGCCATCAACATGGTGAACGGCGTGCTCAGGTACGCGCCGGATTGGCCGCTGATCCGCAACATCCACGGCCAACTGCGGTTCCACGACAAGGCCATGACCCTGGAGGCCAACTCCGGCAGCATCCTGGCCACCCGCATCGGCGCGGTGAAGGTGGTGATTCCCGACCTGGTGCATACCTGGGACGAGGTCGTGCTGGTGGACGGACAGGTCCAGGGCGACACCCAGTCCTTCCTGGATTTCATCCGCCAGTCGCCGGTACACGCCTATACCGATGGCTTCACCGCGCCGTTCAAGGCGCACGGCCGGGGTGCGCTGTCCCTGCGCCTGCGCCTGCCGGTGCGCAGGCTGGAGGCCACCACCGTCAGCGGCAGCTTCAGCATGCAGGACAACCGGCTGGAACCCGGCGGCAGCCTGCCGCTCATCGAGGCGATCAACGGCACCGTGCAGTTCACCGACAAGGACTTGCAGGCCAAGGACGTGCGCGTCCAGGTCGCGGGCATGCCGGCCCTGGTGGACCTCAGCGGTGGCGGCGCGCCGGGCCAGACGGGCGGGGTGCGCATCGGCGCACGCGGACGCATCGGCGCCGACCTGCTCAAACCCGAAATGCCGGATGCCCTGGCCGAGCGGCTGAGCGGCGCCACCGACTGGCGCGCGGACATCGGCCTGAATGCCGACGGCCGCATGGAATTCACCGTCACCTCCGACCTGACGGGCCTGCGCGTCAACCTGCCCGCGCCGCTGGGCAAGAATGCCGCCGACACCATTCCCCTGCGCATGACCCGGCGGCCGGAGGACGACGCGCGCTCCAGCCTGCATGTCCGCTATGGCGAGCAGATGGCGTTGCGCGCCGAACTGGTGCGCGATGTGCCCGCGAAGATCCAGGTGCGGCTGGGTCCCGGCGATGCGCCGGCGCCCACCGACCCGGGCCTGTGGATCAGCGGCAACCTGCGCTTCATCGATCTCGATGCCTGGCTCGCCCTACGGCTGCACGAAGGCGCCGAGGGGCAGGGCGGCGAGGATGCCCCCCTGCGCGGCGCCCAGGTCACCTTCAACGAGGCGCGCGTGCTCGGCCGCCGCCTGCACGACACCAGCGTGCGCCTGCGCCCCGCCGGAAACGGCTGGCAGGTGAACCTGGCCGGCCGCGAGGTGGTGGGCGAAGTCACCACCGTGCCGGAAAACGGCAAGACCCGCGTGCTGGCGAATTTCAAACACCTCGCCCTGCCTGACGCGGAACCCGGCGCCTCCCCGGCCCCCAGCGAGCGCACCGACGCCTCGCTCGGCGCCCTCGATCTGGTGGTCGGCAAGCTCACCTGGAAAGGACTTGAACTGTCCGACCTGCGCCTGCGCATGGCGCCCGCGCGCGGCGGTTACCAGGTGGAACATTTCAAGGTGGCGATGCCGGAGAGCCGCCTGGAAGGCAAGGGCGTGCTGGCCGAGCATCCGCGCCAGACCACGCGCATGGACCTGAAACTGGACAGCGGCAGCCTTGGCAAGTTGCTCGGCAACCTGAGCAAGCCGGGCCTGGTCAAGGACGGCCCCATGCAGGTCAGCGGCCAACTCGGCTGGACCGGCGGCCTGGAGGACTTCAGCCTGGCCACGCTGTTCGGCGACCTCGACGTGAAAGTCCGCCAGGGCCAGTTCCTCAAAGCTGATCCCGGCGTCGCCAAGCTGCTCGGCATCGTCAGCCTGCAGGCCCTGCCCCGGCGCATCGCCCTGGATTTCCGCGACGTCTTTTCCGAGGGCTTCGCCTTCCAGGACATCACCGGCAACATCCACCTGGAGCGCGGCTCCGCCTACACCAATAACCTGCGCATGAACGGCGCCGCCGCGCGCGTGTCGATGAGCGGTGTCATCGACCTGCAGCGGGAAAGCCAGAACCTGCGCGTCAGCGTGCAACCCCGGCTGGACGATTCCCTGGCGGTGGCGGGCGCATTGCTCGGCGGCCCGGCGGTCGGCCTGGGCACCTTCATCGCCGGCAAGGTGCTGAAGGACCCGGTGGGCCAGGCCACCACCTTCGAATACGCCGTCACCGGCAGCTGGGCGGAACCAAACGTGAGCAAGCTCACACGCCGCAAGGCGGAGGGCGCCGGCGACAAACCCGCTCCCCCTTGATTTCCCGCCGCGCGCTATTGCGGTGGCATGAAATCCTTGTGTACCCTCGAACACGCTCAATCCAGCCGGAGCCCTCCGTGACCCGCGCCAATTCCGCCAGCTTCGCGAAAACCAAGTCCCGCGCCACCCCCAAGTCCACCCCCGATGGCGGCGGCGTCCTGCGCGTGGCCGCCGTGCAGATGGCTTCCGGCCCGAATGTCGCCGCCAATCTGGCGGAGGCGGAACGGCTCATCGAGATGGCCGTGGCGGCCGGCGCCAAGCTGGTGGCCCTGCCGGAGTTCTTCGCCATCATGGGCATGAAGGACACCGACAAGGTCAACGTGCGGGAAGTCGAGGGCAAGGGCCCGATCCAGAAATTCCTTGCCGCCCAGGCGAAGAAGCACGGCATCTGGCTGGTGGGCGGTTCGGTGCCGCTGGCCTGCGACAACCCGAAGAAAGTGCGCAACGCCTGCCTGGTCTACGACGACAAGGGCAAGCTGGTGGCGCGCTACGACAAGATCCACCTGTTCGGCCTGGACCTGGGCAACGAGCATTACAAGGAGCAGACCACCATCGAAGCCGGTGACCGCGTGGTGGTGGTGGAAACCCCCTTCGGCCGCCTGGGCCTGTCGGTCTGCTACGACCTGCGCTTCCCCGAGCTGTACCGGGCCATGGGCAACGTCGACCTCATCGTCGTGCCGGCGGCCTTCACCGCCACCACCGGCAAGGCCCATTTCGAAATCCTGATGCGCGCCCGCGCCATCGAGAACCTGGCCTACGTCATCGCCCCCGCGCAGGGCGGCTACCACATCTCCGGCCGGGAAACCCATGGCGACTCCATGATCGTCGATCCCTGGGGCAACATCCTCGACCGCCTGCCACGCGGCTCCGGCGTGGTGGTGGCCGGCATCAACCGGGCCTACCAGGAAAGCCTGCGCAAGAGTCTCCCCGCCCTCAAGCATCGCACCCTGGATTGCGCCGCCGGCACGCCGGTGGATGTGATCAAACCTTGATCTTTTCAGGACTGAGTAACGAGGACCGGGGGGAACCCACTCCCCCCACGGCACTCACTACTCGCTACTCACCACTCACTACTCGCTACTCTCCCCCGACATGACCAACGCCTTCACCGCCGCCGAATCCACCCTGCTCGCCCCCAACGAGGTGGACCCCACCCAGCTCGACGGCATCTTCGGCCAACTCGCCGCGCATCAGGTGGACGACGCCGACCTCTACTTCCAGTACACCCGCTCCGAGGCCTGGAGCCTGGAAGAGGGCCAGGTGAAATCCGGCAGTTTCAACATCGACCAGGGCGTGGGCGTGCGCGCCGTGGTGGGCGACAAGACCGCCTTCGCCTATTCCGACGACATCCGCCTGCCGGCCATCCGGGAAGCCGCCAACACCGTGCGCGCCATCGCCGCCGCCGGGCAGTCGGCCACCACGCGGGTGCCGAGCCGCACACAAGGGCGCGCGCTTTACGCCCCCATCGACCCCCTGGCCTCCCTCACCGAATCCGACAAGGTCAGCCTGCTGCACCGCCTGGAAGACTACGCCCGCAAGCAGGACAGCCGGGTCACCCAGGTCATCGCCAGCCTGGCCGGCGAGTACGAAGTGGTGTTCGTCACCCGCCTGGACGGCCGCAGCGCCGCCGACGTGCGGCCCCTGGTGCGGGTCTCGTTGCAGGTCATCGTCGAACAGGACGGCCGCCGCGAACAGGGTAGCGCCGGTGGCGGCGGACGTTTTGATTACGCCTGGTTCAGCGACGCCCGCCTCAAGGAATATGCCCAGCTGGCGGTGGACCAGGCCCTCACCAACCTCAACGCCCAGCCCGCCCCGGCCGGCACCATGACCGTGGTGCTGGGCTCCGGCTGGCCCGGCATCCTGCTGCACGAAGCCATCGGCCACGGCCTGGAGGGTGACTTCAACCGCAAGGGTTCCTCCGCCTTCTCCGGCCGCATCGGCCAGCGGGTCGCCGCCGACGGCGTCACCGTGGTGGACGACGGCACCCTGCCCGACCGGCGCGGCTCCCTCAACGTGGACGACGAAGGCACCCCGACCCAGCGCACCGTGCTCATCGAAAACGGCATCCTGCGCGGCTACATGCAGGACGGCATGAACGCCCGCCTGATGGGCATGGCCCCCACCGGCAATGCCCGGCGCGAATCCTTCGCCCACCTGCCCATGCCGCGCATGACCAACACCTACATGCTGGCCGGAGACCGCGATCCGGCGGAAATCATCGCCTCCGTGAAAAAGGGCCTCTACGCCGTCAACTTCGGCGGCGGCCAGGTGGACATCACCAGCGGCAAGTTCGTCTTCTCCGCCGCCGAGGCGTACATGATCGAGGACGGCAAGATCACCTACCCGGTGAAAGGCGCCACCCTCATCGGCAACGGCCCCGACGTGCTCACCCGCGTCTCCATGATCGGCAACGACATGAAGCTGGACCCGGGCGTCGGCACCTGCGGCAAGGAGGGCCAGAGCGTGCCCGTGGGCGTCGGCCAGCCAACCCTGAAGATCGAGGGGCTGACGGTGGGCGGCACCCATTGAGCCCAGGCGGAAACTGAACAGGAGCTCGCCATGATCGGATTCCTCATCAAACTCGCCGTGGTGCTGGTCATCGGCCTGCTGGCCTACAACTACTTCTTCGGCAGCGAGGAGGAGAAGGCCCAGTCCGCGAAGACCTTCGGCCAGATGAAGGAAGTCGCCGTCTCCGTTGGCGCACTCGCCAAGTCGGAGAAGGAGAAATACGACGCCGGCAAATACGACGCCGCCCTCGACAAGCTCGGCGACACCTACAAAGCCCTGCGCGAGGGCGCCCAGAAGATGGACGCCAGCCTGCTCAAGCGCATCGACGAACTGGAGAAGCGCAAGCGCGGACTCGAGAAAGAACTGGCCGACATCGAGAAAACCGACAGCGCAACCAACCAGCAGGCCGAGCGCAAGGCGCAACTGGGCCTGGAACTGGAGCAGTTGAAGCAGGACTCCGCCAAGCTGCTAAAGGATTCAGGCCGGCAGTAGGCTTTCTCCTGACCAGGCATTGCTGATATCGCGGAATCCACAGGTTCGGGTTCGGCCTTGTTCTTGCACAGATGGCAGGGCGGCCTCAAATCTGAAGTGCAACACCTTGGATGTCGTAAGGTGCACGGATGCAAACACAAAGTTCGTACCGCCAGCTTCAACCTGAAGATCGTA